>JBEKRX010000035.1:0-59942 GCA_049518415.1 Verrucomicrobiota bacterium | reverse complement strand
AGCCCAGGGCAAGGCCCGTCCCGCTCCGAGCGGGACGGGCCGCCGCCCTGGGTAAAGTGGAAAAACGGATCACCCCCCTCCCATGCGCTCCGAGCGCATGGGAGGGGGGAAGGGGGGAGGGCCTCCGCCTCCGCTCGGGGGCGGTGTCAGGATGCACCCCACCTGGCCCACCAAGCGCCCGTGCAAAAACAAATTCCGATTTTCTCCAACCCGGAGGGTTGGTAGAAAGTAGCCGGTGGTCGTTCAGGGTAAAGGGGGAATGACCACCGGGCTCCCGATTCCGAATCGGGACTGGCGGTCGCACCCCGGAGGGGTGCCAGAGAATAATGTTGGAATTACGCCTCGCCTTCGGAACTTGTTTTTGCATGAACCCTAAGCCTCCTTGGGGTTGACGGGGAAGAAGAACTCGAGGCCCTGGGAGATAAGGTGCTGGTGGTTGGCCAGGATTTCCTTTTTGAAATTCCAGGCCAGCACATAATAGATGTCCGGCGGTTGCGTCAGCTCCTTTTCGATGACCACCGGGATGTGCATGCCGGGCGAATAAAGGCCGCGGCGCAATTCGTTTTTTTCGACCAGGCAGTCCAGGTATTGGGTGCCGATGCCGAAGTAATTGAGCAGGGTATTGCCCTTGACCGGGGCGCCCAGGCCGTAGAGGCGCTTGCCGGCGGCCTTGGCCCGGTGAAGCCAGGCCAGGTTTTCCTCTTTCATCCGCTGGATGCGGCGGGCGAAGTCGCGATAGGTGGCGAAGTCGTTGCTGTGTTCGGCCGCCTCCGCTTGCAGCAAGCCGTTGAGCCGGTCGGAGCGGGGCAGGCGCCTGGACTGGTGGGTCACAAAGGCAATCATCGAGCCGCCGTGGATGGGCGCCAGGTAGGCGTCAAAGAGCGCCAGGCCGTGGCGGTTGAGCAGTCTTTCGATGGTCTGCAGGTTGTAGTAGAGCAGGTGCTCGTGGTAAATCTGGTCGAAGGCAAGGTTTTCCACGATGCGCTTCATGTAGAGGAATTGGACGACGAAGACGCCGTCCGCCCGCAACACCTCGCGGATGCCCTCGGTCACGGAGTGCAATTCTTCGAGATGAAAGAAGACGCCGGCGGCATTGATGGCATGGAACTTCCGGCCCAGGCTCCGGGCCACTGCCAGGTTGAAGAACTGGTTGAGGGTCGGGACGCCGGCCTCCTGGGCGATGCGGGCGGTGGTCTTGGAAGATTCGACCCCGAGCACCTCATAGCCGAGTTCCTGGAAATGTTTGAGCTGGGTCCCGTCGTTCGAGCCGATGTCGAGCACCGCTCGGCCGGGAGTGTGCTTGAAGAAGCGTTCATCCACCTCGCGGGCGATGCCGCGGAAATGCTCGCTCAGCGACCGGGTGACGCCCGAAAGGTAGGTGTGGTCGGCAAACATGATCTCCTTCTTGACGGTGAAATCGAGCTGGGCGGTCGAGCAAGCCTGGCAATAGACGACCCGCAAGGGATAGAACGGCTCGCGGCCCACCTCCTCGCGGCGCAGGAAGTGGTTGCACCAGGGGTGCTGGCCCAGGTCGATGGCCAGGTCGAGGCGGGTGGAATCACAAACGCGGCAAGGCATAAAGTAAAGAAGCTCTAGGAAAAGATAATCTGCGAGCCTGGGGCATTAAGCTTGACCTGGAGCAGTTGGTGGCTGGAGAAGGTCTCCCTCAGTTTGGGATGGGCCTCCTCCGGGGCGAAGAAGAGCAGGAAGCCGCCGCCGCCGGCGCCCAGGAGTTTGCCGCCCCAGGCGCCCGCCTGGCGGCCGCGCTCGTAGGTTTCGTTGATCTCGGCGTTGGAGACGCCGCCGTCCAGCGTGCGCTTGGCCTCCCAGGCGCGGTGGAGCAGTTCGCCGAATTGGCGCCAGGGACGGTCGCTGGTGAGAATGTCGTGGCCGTCATAGACCATGGCGCGCATGGCGCGCAGGGCCGGGGTGTTCTGGGGCAGGCGCTGCAATTGGGGCGCGACGACCTCGGAGGCCTTGCGTTTGATGCCCGTAAAGACCAGAAAGAGATGCCGTTCCAGCTCGGCCAGGCGCCTGGGCGAGAGGGGCACCCGGTTGACGACAAAGTCGTTCTCGGTCCGAAACTCGACGAGGTTGAATCCGCCAAAAGCGGCCAGGACCTGGTCCTGGCAGCCGACGTTCTCGTGCAAGAGGTGGCGCTCGACGTAAATCGCCTCGCAGGCCAATTCCTGTGGCCGGAGGAACTCGCCTTTGAAACTGTGGAGGGCGTGCAGGAGCGAGACGGTGAAGGTGGAGGAGGAGCCCAGGCCGGTGAAGGCCGGCAGGTCGGCCAGGGCGTGCAGTTCGATGTCTTTGTCCAGGCCGCAGAGCTTGAGGCACTCGCGATACACGTTGTGCTCCAGGTCGGCCAATTGGCGGGCGAGCTCCACTTTCCGGTAGGAGACCCGGACCGAGTAGTCAAACAAGTGGCTCAAAAAAGGACTGGCGGTGATATAGCAATACTTGTCCACGGCCGTGGCGAGCACGGCCCCGCCTTCGTTCAAGAAGTATTCCGGGTAATCGGTGCCGCCGCCGAAGAAGCTGATGCGAACCGGGGCGCGAGAGATGATCATAGGAACTGCTGGCGGTTTTGCCGAATGAACGACTCGGCCTGGGGCAGGGTTTCCGGGGTGCCGATGTCCAGGAACGGCGCGTTCACGACCTGGACTTTCAGGCAGGCCTGGCGGGATGTCAACGCCGGAAAGACGTCCTTTTCGAAGCTCAAGGGCAGGCGGGCGGGAAACTCTCGGAGGAGGTCCGGACGGAGCAGGTAAACGCCGGCACTGATGACACCGCGGCCGGGCCGCTTTTCCTGGAAACCGCGCAAGCTGTTGTCCGGGCCGAGGGCGAGCGTGCCGTAGCGCGAGGCCTCGGGCACCGCGCGGCCGATGATCACCCCGGCCGTCCCCGGCTCGTCCAGCAGGCGCGCCGCGGCGGAGAGGTCGGCAAAAACCAGGGAATCACCGTTCAGGACGAGCCAGCCTGGGGGTGATTGGCCGCAGGCGCGGGCGGCATGGAGAAACCCGCCCCCGGTGCCCAGTGGGTGGGTTTCGGCCACGCACCGGACCGTCGCGCCGGCCACGGGGGCGTTGGCAAAGTGCTGGGCGGTCACCTCGGCTTTGTAGCCGGTCGAGATCACTACCTGGATCACCCCCTGCCGCGCCAGGTAGCGGACCACCCATTCCAGAAACGGCTTGCCCGCCACGGGGGCCATCGGCTTGGGCCGGCCGGACAACAGGTGGCGCACCCGCGTGCCAACCCCCCCGGCCAGCACCACGGCCGTCACCTGGCTCAACTCGACCTTCATGGTTCGGCTCCAGCCGTGCGGCGGGGTGTGCGTCCCTGGTTAAGGGAGCCTGGGGGCCTAAACATTGGAGTAGATGCTGTTGCGCAAGATGGTGAAGCCCTTGATCAGCTCTTCGATGCCGCGGTCAAGGCTCCATTCGGGCCGGAAACCAGTGGCCGCAATCCGGGCATTGGACACGATATAGTCGCGCTTGTCCGGGTCCTCGCCGATGGGGGCTTCGAGAAAAACGAACTTGGGGAGGTGCTTTCTGATGAGGGCGCAGAGCTCGAGCTTCGAGAGGTTGGCGTCGTCCAGGCCTACATTGTAGGGCTTGCCTTTCATGGTGGGGAAGTGGTCCAGGGCGTGGATGAAGACGCGGGCGACGTCGCGCACGTGGATGTAGTTGCGCTTGAAGTGCCCTTCGAAGATCACCACCGCCCGGTCGGTGCAGGCGCGATGGACAAAGTCGTTGACCAGCAGGTCGAGGCGCATCCGGGGCGACATGCCGAAGACGGTGGCCAGGCGGAAGCTGAGGCTGTTCTGGCGGGCGAGGACTTTCTCCTCGGCCTGGACCTTGGTGAGGCCGTAGAGGGAGAGTGGCCGCAGGGGCGAGTCCTCGGCGCAGTGCTTGCCCTTTTGGCCGACGCCGTAGCCGCTGTTGGAGACGGGCATCAGAATCCACTGGGCCGGGGAGGCGACCCGGCAGAGCATCTCCACGGCCTCGCAGTTCGTCGTCCGCGCCGCCACCGGGTCGCGGTCGCACAGCGGCGCGCCCACCAGGGCCGCCAGCGGAATGAGCACATCCGCCCTGGCCGCCAGGCCCTTCATCAGCGCCTCGTCCCGGCAATCGCCCCGCACGACCTGGAAAGTCCCGTAGCAGCAGCAGTCGCTGAGACTGTTCTGGCGAAACATGAAGTTGTCCAGGACCGTCACCTCGTGGCCGAGCTGCAGCAAAGTGGGGGTCAGCACCGACCCGATGTATCCGGCGCCGCCGGTGATCAGAATCTTCATACCGCGTGACAAGAATATAAGAGGCAGGAAAATTAAGGGCAGGAAAATTTTCCTGGCCCAACGCTTTAACGGCTCAAGGCTTCAGCCTCACGTTTATTGGCGGGGCCGGCCCAAAGGCCTCGAAGAACTTCACGATGGCCCTGAGATCGTGGTAATTGGCTTTCCAATTATGGGCCTTGGCGGTGCTCTTGGGCTGGCCATCGGCCGCGACGGATTCCAGCCAGACGCCGTCGGCGGGGTTGACCTGGTGAGCGAGGATAAATTGCAGCAGTTTATCGAGGGCTTGGGCATAGGGTTGATTGTCTTTGTGCTGCAGGCCATCGGTCAGGGCGGCGAGCATCTCCGCCTGCACCCACCAGACTTTGTCGGTATCGGTCGCCGGGTGGTCGTCGAAGCCGCGGCTGTAGAGCCCGCCCCGGGCCTGGTCGAAGCCATATTTGAGGGCGTGGTTGAGGATGGCGTCGAAGTGGTCCCAGGAGGCAGGCCGCCCCAGGAGCTTTTCCGCCCGCACCATGAGCCAGGCGGCCTCGACGTTATGGCCATAAGAGAGCCCGGCGCTGGCGGGTTCGGTGGCCAGTTTCCAATCCGGGTGGCGATGAAAGCAGGACTGGGCGGGGTCTTTGGGATAGAACCAGGTGGCATTGATGCGGAGGGCCTCCGCCAGGGAATCGCGGACGGCGGGGTGGCGGGTGACGTCGTAGAGTTCGGCGAGCGCTTCCATGAGGTGGAGATGGGTATTGGCGCTCTTCCGCCCGGCCACTTCGACAATCGCTTCGGCCTTGGGGTCGAGGATGGGCGTCCAATCCCGTTCGAAGTGCTCGAGCCAGCCGCCGTGCTTGGCGTCGTGGGCGCGCTCTTGGAGCACCTGGTACAATTCCATGGCGTTGGTGAGCGCCCGCTGGTCACCGCTGGCGCGGTAGTATTCCACCAGCCCGTAAATGACGAAGGCCTGGCCGTAGGCGAGCTTGCGCTGGTTGAGGGGCCGGCCGGAGAGATCGGTGGTCCAGTAGTAACCGCCGTTCGGTTGGTCCAGGAAGTGTTCGAGCAGGAAGCGATAGCCCTGTTCCGCCGCTTTGAGGTAGTTGCGTTGGCCGTCGCTCAAGCCCTTGAGATGGGCGTGGGAAAACCCCCAAATCATCCGGGCCTGGGTGACGATTTGCTTTTCCCGGGCGGGCGGGGCCTGCCTGGCGGCGTCATCGGAAAGGAGATAGCCGCCGTTTTGCCGATCAATGGCCGTGTCATACCAATAAGGCAGGGTCTTTTGCGCGAGTTGGCTGCGGAATTGCTCGGCGTACTCGGCCCGTTCTTTGGCGCCGCTCAACGCCGGCGTGCCGCCCAGCAAGGCCAGGCAGAGCAGCCAAGGGATGAGGAGACGACCGCGGGTTTGCTGTCCGAGATAGGAGGGCATGATGTTGGCCATGCGCCAGACATGCCCGAAAACTCGCGCGGACGCAAGCCGGTTCCCGCGCGATCAAGTGAAGAGGTCGAACGCATGGTCGTGGTTCCGCAACAGGATCAGGGTCCGGCCGCGTCCGTTCAGGACCGCAAATTCGGGATGCCGTATGGCAAAGGTTTTGCCCTGCGCATAGGCCGTGAAAGGCCGAAACGCGGGCGCGCGCAGCAATGGCCTCAGTTGCGGTGTGGAGGTCCTACGCTTGGCACACCTGGTCGAATGGCTCAGGCCTGATCAGAGCAGGGCCTTGACCTTGCGCACAATCGCGTTGGCATCAATGCCGTATTTGGCGAGCAACTCTTCGGCCTTGCCGGAGCGGGGGAGTTCGCAGACGGCCAGTTTGTGGACTTTGACGCCCTCGGCGCTGAGTTCGCCGGCCACGGCGTCGCCCAGGCCGCCCTCGGGGTAATGGTCTTCGACGGTGACGACGAGGTGGTTGGTCTTCTGGGCGGCGGCCTTGATGAGGTCCCTGGCCAGGGGCTTGATGGAGTAAGCATCGATGACAGTGAGGCCGATGCCCTCGTGCTTGAGGGTCTCAGCGGCCTTGAGGGCTTCGTGCAAGGTGACGCCGGCGGCCACGACGGTGAGTTTGTCGCCTGGGGCCTGACGGAGCACCTTGGCGCCGCCAATGGGGAAGGGTTCGTCGTTGTTGTAAATGACCGGGGTCTTGGGGCGCGAAGTGCGGAGGAAACAAATCCCTTTGTGGGCGGCCATTTGGGCCACGAGTTTTTCGGCGGCCACGGCATCGCTGGGGTAGAGCACGACGCTGCCGGGCACGGTCCGCATCATGGCGAGGTCCTCGAGGCCCATTTGGGACGGGCCGTCTTCGCCGATGCTGACGCCGACGTGGGAGCCCGCCAGCTTGAGGTTGGCCAGGGAGATGCCGCCGAGCCGGATTTGGTCGAAGGCGCGGGTGAAGAAGGCGGCGAAGGTGGCAGCAAAGGGGATTTTGCCGCGGGTGCTGAAACCGGTGGCCACGCCGACCATGTTCTGCTCGGCGATGAAGCACTGGATGAAGCGATTGGGGAAGCGTTTGTCGAACTTGTCCGAGAAAGTGGAGTTCTTGGTGTCGCCGTCGAAGGCGACGATGCGCGAGTCGACTTCGCCCAGGCGGAGGAGGGCGTTGCCGAAGGCCTCGCGCGTGGCGACCATGTCGCCCGGCTTGTAAGCTGGGGGAGGATAGGCGGCGGGGACGTCGTTTTTTGGCGGGGGCAGTTGGCTGGGGATGGGGATGGGGAGGCCGAGGCCGGATTTGGCGGTGGGCTGGAGTTCTGCCATCGCGCGGGCGGCCTCCTCCGGGGAGAGGGCTCTGCCGTGCCAGCCCTCTTGGTCCTGGAGAAAGGAGACGCCGGCGCCTTTGAGGGTTTTGGCGAGGATGACCAGGGGCTGGGTGCCGAGGCCGACGGCGGCGAGGACCTCGAGGATTTCCTCGAGGTCGTGGCCATCGATTTCCTCAGTGCGCCAACCGAAGGCGGCGAAGCGTTTCTTGTAAGTGTTGAGGTCGTGGCCGAGGGCGGTGGCCTGGGACTGGCCGAGCCGGTTGATGTCCACGAGGGCGATGAGATTGTTGAGTTGGTGATAGCCGGCGAGGGAAGCGGCCTCCCAGACGGCGCCTTCGGCGCATTCGCCGTCCCCGAGCAGGACGTAGGTGCGGTAGTCCAGGCGGTCGAGTTGGGCACACAAGGCCAGGCCGACCCCGACGCTGAGGCCCTGGCCGAGGGAGCCGGTCGCCACGTCCACGAAGGGCAGGCGGGGCGTGGGGTGGCCTTCCAGGTCGGAACCCACCTGGCGGAGCTTGAGCAGGTCGGTTGCCGGGAACAGACCGGTCTCGGCCCAGGCGGCATACAACAGCGGCGCCGCGTGGCCCTTGGAGAGGATGAACCGGTCGTTGTTGTAGTAGTGCGGGTTTTTGGGGTCGTAACGCATGTGCGCGAAGAAGAGCGCGGCGACCAGGTCGGCGGCCGAGCAGCAGGAGGTGGGATGCCCGCTGCCCGCGGCGGTCGTCGCCGCAATGGAGTGAATGCGCAACTGGTTGGCGATGCCCTTCAAGGTCCCAATATCAATATCGTTCATGGATGCAGCACACTCTAGGCGGGAAAATCCAAAAAGAAAGCAGAAATCCTCTTTAAAAGCTCGGGCGGGTCACTTGGGCAGGACGTGCCCGGTGACGGTGCAGGTGGGATTCAGGCCGACGGGGTTGAGGGTATAGACGCCGCCGGCGGGACAGACGGGGGCGGGATTGCTCTTGAGGTAGGGGGCCAGATGCGCCAGGGTCAGGAGCGTGCCGCTGGGTTTGTTGTTGTCCAAAGCCCATTGGTCCTTGGCGGTTTCGATGAGGCGCAGATTGGCGACACAGGCATTGGAATTGGCCTGCTCGGGCGTGAGGGGTCTGATGCCGTAACGCCTTTGAAAGGCCTCCATTGCTGCCTGCTGCGCCTCCGGCGAGAGGGCCGCGGTTTGGGCGGCGGGGGGAGGATTCTGGCGCAGGGCCTGGGCCTGGGCCTGGGCGTCCTGGGCCTGGGCCTGGGCCGTCTGGACCTGTTTGCCCAGTAGTTGCCTGGCCTCGCGCAACTGGCGCACCTCGTTGCGCAAGCGGAGCAGTTCGTCCTGGTCCTTGCGCAACCGGCTCAACTCGTCGCGCGTCTGCGCCTGGCGGGCCTTGGCGTCCTCCAACTCGGCGCGAAGCTGCTCGAGCTGCTGGTTGTCGGCCCGCAAGGCGGCCAGGTCGGCCTCTTTTTTCTGGTTGGATGAATACAGCCAGCCGGCCCCGGCCAGCAAGGCCGCCACAACCAGCCACGGCAGCAGTAACTTCATATTCATTGCCAAGCTCCTTCCCGGCAACTTGGGCGCAAGGCCAAACCGTTGTCATGGCCCGGCTCAGGTTGCCTGACTCGAACGGCGCCTAGTATGCAATGCAATTCCAGCCAAAGCAACTGAAAATGCTCAGACGTTCCGGAGCGGTTCTGACTGGACCTGCGCGCCCGGAAGGTGATTGAATGAGGCCATGAAAACGCGTTACTCAAGGTTTCCGCGGCCGCACCTTTTGCTGTCTCTGGCGCTGGCCGGGTCGCTCTCCGCCCAGGAGGCGGCGTCGCCTTTCGTCTTCGAGTCCGAGGTGAAGGTGCCGATGCGCGACGGCACGCGGCTGGCGGCGAACGTCTTCCGTCCGAAAGGCGACGGGCGGTTTCCGGTGATTCTGATGCGCACACCCTACGGCAAGCCGGGGGAGAATTGGGATGAAGCCAAGCGCTACACGGCTGCGGGCTACGCGTTGGTGGCGCAGGATTGCCGCGGGCGGGGGAAGTCCGAGGGTGTCTGGGACCCTTTCCGGTATGACGTGGAGGACGGTTTCGACACGCAGGAGTGGGTGGGCGGGCAGCCGTGGTGCAATGGAGAGCTTGGGACCACTGGGGGCTCGTACGTTGGCTGGACGCAATGGGCGGCCGCGCCCGGCGCGAGCCGTTATCTCAAGGCCATGGTCCCGGTGGTGCCGTTTGATGATGCCTTCGAGGTTGCCTATGTCGGGGGCGCCTTTGAGCTGGCGTTGCTGATGGGGTGGGGTTCTGCGGTTGGGGGCGTGACGCTCAGCCCCGACAAGCTGCAGGAGGCTTACCGGTATCTGCCGCTGCGGACGTTTGGCGAGCAGTTCGACAAGAAGGTTGGGTATCTGAACGACTGGGTTCAACACTGCCAGTATGACGATTACTGGAAGCAGCGCGGGATCGGCCATCGCTACGCGGCGGTGAGCGTGCCCGCGCTGAACGTTGGCGGTTGGTATGATATTTTCTCCAAAACCACCATCGAACTGGTGAACCAGGTGCGGGCCTGCTCGCGTAACCGGCAGGTGCGCCGAAATGAGTTCGTCATCATGGGGCCCTGGGGGCACGGAGTCGGCGGGCGAAAAGTGGGGGAGTTGGACTTTGGGGCGGAGGCCGCCCTGAAGATTGGTGAACTGCAGTTCCAGTGGTTCGAGTATTGGTTGAAGGGGCATGAGACGGGTGTGCAGAACTGGCCCGCCTTTTACCTGTTTGTCATGGGCGAGAACCGCTGGCGGGGCGAGAGTGAATGGCCGCTCAAGCGCACGCAGTTCGTGTCGTATTTTCTCCATAGCACTGGCCGGGCCAACTCGCTGAAAGGCGATGGCTCGCTCAGTTCCACGCAACCGGGCGAAGAGCAGCCGGACCGGTTTACCTACGAGGGCCAGAATCCGGTTCCCAGCGTGGGCGGGAATAATCTGGTGGGCGCCTCGGCCGGTCCGTGCGACCAGACCAAAGTGGAAGAGCGCCAGGATGTGCTGGTGTACTCGACACCGCCCCTGGAGCAGGAGGTGGAAGTCACCGGGCCGGTGAAACTGGTGCTCAGCGCGGCTTCCACTGCGCGGGACACCGATTTCACCGCCAAGCTGGTGGATGTGCATCCCGAGGGCAAGGCCTACAATCTGTGCGAGGGCATCATTCGGGCGCGTTACCGCCAGGGCATGGACAAGCCGCTGCTGCTGGAACCGGGCCGGGTCGAGCGGTTCGAGATCGATCTTTGGGTCACCAGCAACCTCTTCCAACGCGGCCATCGCATCCGGGTGGAAGTCTCGAGCAGCAATTTCCCGCGCTTTGACCGGAATCCCAACAGCGGCAGGCCTTTCGGCACCGACACCGAACTGCTGCCCGCCAGCCAGAGCGTTTTCCACGATCAGAAACATCCTTCAGAGCTCGTGCTGCCGGTGATTCCACGCGGCGCCGCGGGGGCCGCCCCCTGACCCCCTGGCCTGGAGTGCCCAGGGCCGTTGACAAAGCCGCCGCACTGCATAGCCGCGGTTTCGAGGCATGGCGACGAGTTTGTCAGCGGCCCCGCCCGATTGCCGGGGGCGCGGCGTTGCGTGCTTGCCCCGGGCGCCGGCGGGCGATAGGCTGTGCCATGAGCAACTTTGGGCGGTTGGCGGGGTTGATAGAGACGGCCCGGAGGGCAGTTGAGGCGGCGAAGCGCAAGAGGGCGCCGCGGGGGATGAGTTGTTGAGTGAAAAGATGAGCCGGTTCGTGAGATTATTGAAATTTGGCGGCATCATTGCCGGAGTAGTAGTCGTGGGCATTTTGCTGGGTTGGCTGGGGAGCGGGGGTTTGCGGTCGGGCAGCCGTGCGCCCGCGGCGGTGTCGCCCTTGGCAACGTCCGCGAAGCCGGGCGCGGCGGGTGCGTCGGCGGCCGCCAACAGCTCCGCTCTCCCGGCCAGGGGTCCAGCGGAAATCCCCCTGAGCGTGTCCGAGGCCACGGCGGGGGCGAATCTCATCACCGACTGGGAAGACAAGATTGATGAGATTCTGACTTCCGAAATCCCGGAGGCGGACAAGGCAAAGAAGATGCTGGAAATGTTCCCGCGCTTGCCCGAAGACGGGCAGGTCGAGGTTGCCCAGCATCTCTCGAATCTGGTGTCGGACCAGGATTACCCGTCGCTGGAGCGGTTGCTGACGAATTCGGCCCTGCCGGAATCGGTGTTGGAGGTGCTGTTGGGCGATGTGTTGAACCGGCCGAACAGCTTGAAGCTGCCCGCCCTGCTGGAAGTGGCGCGCGACTCGCAGAACCCCAAAGCCGGCGAAGCCAAGGACATCCTCCAGCTCTTCCTGGAAGAAGACTACGGCACCGATTGGAACACCTGGCAGGCCAAGGTGGACCAGTGGCTCAAAGAGAATCCCGACTGAGGCGGATTTGAACCGGTGCTGGCGCCTTGACGGCCCTGACTGCACCTGCGACCTTCCCTTTTGCTTGGCGCAGGATTCCGCAGTCATGGCGACAAGCGAATTGTTCGCACGAGTCTCGGCCACTCCCGCGGTGCAGTGCCTGGCACGGCGCCTGGAGCAGGGAGGGGTGTTGTCTTGCGAGGGCGTTAGCGCCGGGGCGCAACCGTTCTTTGCCGCGCTGCTGCACGGGATTTTTCCCCAACGGCCCATGCTGATTGTCACCGACAGTCTGAAGGCGCAGGAGGTCTTTGAGCAGGACTTGACGACGTGGCTGGCCATTCAGTCCAAAGTCCAAAGTCGCGAGTGCGAGGTCGGCAGCGGTGGAGGGGACATGGAGCGAAGGACGGCTTTTGACGCAGCCGGCAGGACGCCGGAGGCGTCGCCTCGGCGGCAACCGCTCTTTTACGCGGCCTGGGAGATTCTGCCGCACGAAGCCAGGCTCCCGCACGCCGATGTGATCAGCGAGCGGCTGGAAACGCTGGTCGCCCTGTGCCAACCGGCGCCGGATTTCACCCGCGCGTCCAGTTCGGGGCTTCGAGGGTCGCCCCTGGAGGCTGGACATGCCCCTGCCGAAACATTTGAAAAGCGGTGTGAATTGGCGGAGACCAGTCAGGCGCCGCTGATAGTCAGCAGTGTGGCAGCCCTGCTGCAACGCACTTTCGCGCCCGAGGCCCTGGCTGGCCGCACGAGCGCCCTGGCCCGCGGGGACCGCCGTGACCCGCTGGACCTGGTCGAGTGGCTGGAGGCGCAGGGATACGAGCCCGAGGCGCAGGTGACGCAGAAAGGCGAGCTGGCCCTGCGCGGGGGCATTCTCGATGTGTATCCGCTGACCAGTCCCTGGCCGGTGCGCCTGGAATTCTTCGGCGACGAACTGGAATCGCTCCGCCACTTCGATCCGCTGACGCAAATCTCGCGTGAAGAGATTGCGGCGATCACCCTCCCCCCGGCGGGCGAGTTGGGCATCCTCAAGAAAGTGCTGAGTGGGGAGTGGGGAACGCGGAGTGAGGGCCGGAGTATAGGGACGTTGCTGGATTATTTGCCGGCGGAAACGCTTTTGCTGGTCTGCGAACCGGAAGCATTGGCGGAGCAGGCTGAGGAATATGGCCGGCAGGTTCCCCAAGGCGATCCGTTCTTCATCACCTGGAGAGAATTCCAGCGGCAGGCCGAGGCGCAGGGAATGACGGTGCTGGAGGCAACTGAGGCAGGAGAGGTTTCGGGAGCCGAGCCAGTTCTTCCTGATGAAGAGCACCAGGCCCGCGAGGAAATCCCTCACTCCGCGCCGCCTGGTCCAGAGTCCGTCGACTCCCCACTCCCCACCGGCTTGGCTGCCGATTCCCTACTCGGCATTGCGCATTCCGCCCTCGGCACTGCCTGGGCTCCGCACTTCCAGGGGCTGGAGGCTTATCGCCCGCTGCCGGACCGCGCCCCGGAGGCGCCGGTGGCGGAGGAGCGGCGGCGGGAGTTTTTTGCCCAACTGCATCGCTGGTTGCGCCAGGGCTACGCGGTCCACGTCTTCTGCAACAACGAGGGTGAGCGGCAACGGTTCACCGAGATTTGGAGCGAGTACGGATTGGAAAGTCCGAAGTCCGACCCGGCTGATTCGAGCGCCAGGACCGAAAGTTGCCCAAGCTCAGGGGAAAGAACGGAGCGAAGTCCGCAGTTGGAAGGGCCCGCCGGACTATGGACGCATCTGGGCGCCCTGGCCTGCGGTTTTCTCTGCGAGGAAGCCAGGGTGGTGGTGGTGACGGATGCGGAGATTTTCGGCCGTTACAAAGTCCAGCGGCCGCGCCGGCTCAAGTCGCCGCACGCGCAGGCAGCGCGTTCGGCGCTGGACATTGATTTTGCGGAATTGGAAGAGGGCGATCACGTGGTGCATTTACAGCACGGGATTGGCCGCTATTTGGGCTTGCAGGTGCTGCCGCTGGGGGCGGGCAGCCGGCCGACCGAAGGGCCGGCGGCCAGCGCCCACGCCGGCCAGGAATGCCTGGTCATCGAATACGCGCCGAGCGACCCCGCGCAACCCCCGCCCAAGCTCTACGTGCCGGTGACGGAGGCGCACTTGGTGAGCAAGTACGTCGGGGCGAGCAAGGCGCGGCCGCCGCTCAACCGGCTGGGGGGGATTCGTTGGCTGAAGGCCCGGGTGCAGGCCGAGCGCGCCGTGCGGGATGTCGCCGGCGAACTGCTGGGCATCCAGGCGGCGCGGGAGTCGCAGCCGGGGCATGCGTTCGCTGGGGACACGGCGTGGCAGCGGGAGTTCGAGAGCGCGTTCATCTACGAAGAGACGCCCGACCAGATGCGGGCCATCCGCGAGACCAAGGCGGACATGGAACGTCCCAAACCGATGGACCGGCTGATTTGCGGGGATGTGGGTTTTGGCAAGACGGAGGTCGGCATCCGGGCCGCGTTCAAAGCGGTCCTGGACGGCAAACAGGTGGCGGTGCTGGTGCCGACGACGGTGCTGGCGCAACAGCATTTCAACACGTTCCGGGAGCGGATGGCGGATTACCCGGTGCGCGTGGAACTGCTCTCGCGCTTCCGCTCCCGGCGCGCCCAGCAGCAGGTGGTCCGGGACTTGGCCGGCGGGGCGGTGGACATCGTGATCGGGACGCACCGGTTGTTGCAGGAGGACGTGGCCTTCAAAGACCTGGGCCTGGTGGTGATCGATGAGGAGCAGCGGTTCGGGGTGATGCACAAGGAGAAATTCAAAATGCTCCGCCAACTGGTGGACGTGCTGACGCTGAGCGCCACGCCGATTCCGCGCACGCTCTACCTGGCGCTCTCCGGGGCGCGCGACCTGAGCACGATCCAAAGCCCGCCGCACGACCGGCTGCCCATCGAAACCATCATCACGCAATACGACGAGCGGGTGATTCGGGATGCCATCCAGCGCGAGATCAACCGCGGCGGCCAGGTCTTCTTCCTGCATAACCGGGTGGTGACGATTCAAACGATGGCCCAAAAGCTCCAGGCGCTCCTGCCGCACGCACGCCTGGTGGTGGGCCACGGCCAGATGCCCAGCGATGATTTGGAGGAGGTTATGACCCGGTTCGTCAACGGCCAGGCGGACGTCCTGCTCTCGACCACGATCATCGAAAGCGGCCTGGATATTCCCAATGCCAACACGATTATCATCGACCGCTCCGACCGTTTTGGGCTGAGCGACCTCTACCAACTGCGCGGGCGGGTGGGCCGTTACAAGCACCAGGCCTACGCCTACCTGCTGCTGCCGCGCCACGCCCGGCTGCTGAGCGACGTGCGCCAGCGCCTGAGCGCCCTCAGGCAATACGCCACCCTGGGGAGCGGCTTCAAAATCGCCATGCGCGACCTGGAGCTCCGCGGCGCCGGCAACCTGCTCGGCGCCGAGCAAAGCGGGCACATCACCGCCGTGGGCTTCGAGCTCTACTGCCAACTCCTCAAACAGAGCATCGCCGCCCTCAAGGGCGAAAAGGTCAGGCGGCGCGTCGAAGTGGCGGTGCGCCTGGATTTCCTGGCCCTCAGCCCGGGGGAGGAGCGACCACGGACCACGGACGGCGAGCCGGCGGTCCGTGGTCCGTGGTCCGTGGTCCGTGGTCCTGCTTGCGCCTATATCCCCTTCAACTACATCGCGGACGCCCGGCAGCGGATCGAGGTCTATCGCAAGGTGGCCCAGGCCACTGAACCAGCGGCCGTGGCGGAGCTGGAAAAAGAAGTGCGCGACCGTTTCGGTCCGCCGCCCGCGCCGCTGGAGCTCTTGCTGCAAGTCGCCGAGTTGAAGGTCCTGGCCGCCGAGCGAGCCATCAGTGCCATCGAGGTCAAGGACGACAAGCTGATGCTCACCCGCCAGGAGGATTACATCATGGTGGGGAGCAAATTCCCCCGCCTGACCCAGCCGGGCGCGGCCGCCCGGCTCAAAGAAATCAAGCAGTTGCTGCTGGCGCTGTAATATGGATTAGAGTCTTTGGTCGCGACCTCCACGTTTTTGCGTGAATGTCTTGGCATGTTTCCTTTGGAAGGCCCTGATTCTTCGGCGCGGAGCGCCGCATTTAACGCGGCGGGGGAAGGCCCACGTTGCTCTTCCCACTCAGGAATTGACGCTTCGCTCTTGGTTGCGGCTCCGCCGCGTTAAGAGGAGTTCGGTTTTTTTTGGGTTCCGGAAATAAAGCAAGGCTTCGACGTTTCGACGTTTCAACGTTTAGAATCGGTATTTCAACCCCGCCTGAGCATAGGGACCCGGATCGAATGTCACCGTCTGGCCGATGCGTTTGTAATCGATCTGGCGGCCCAGCGAGTAACCGCCCTCGACACTCAGGGAAAGCCCGCGCACGATTTGGCATTCGACCCCGACGCCCAAATGAAAATCGCGATAGGTCCCGAGCGCGTGGTTGTAGCGGGGTTGCCCGATCTTGTCCCCCTGGTCGTTCTCGGCGCGGAACACCGCGAACTTGATGTCTCCGCCGGCGAAGAGGTTCAGATTGGGCGCCACCCGATAAATCAAGACTGGGCGGGGAAACATCAGGTTGAGCACGAGATTGGTGCGGATGTTCCAGCGCGCGCCGGCGGCAGGCAGCACCGGGACATCGCTGTCCGGATTGAAGCCGATGCCGAAGGCGAGGGTCAGGCCGGGCCGCATCCGGTAAATGGCGTGAATCATGCCGCCCAGGCCCACATCACTGGTCTCGAGGTCGGTCAGCCGGTAAAGCCCCGGGCCCAGGCTGGCGGAAATTGACCACCGCTCGTTGGGCCGATAGCCCAGGCCGGCGGTAAGGCGCAGAGTATGGATTTCGGCCGGCATCGGCGTGCCCGCGACCGAGTCAAGGAAGAAGTTGGCCGAGCTGAGGCCCAGCGGCACGAACCATCTCTCATTGAGCGGAACGGCCCCGGCGAAGGAGGCGTTGAGCGACTGCGCCTCGGAATTGCCCTGTTTGATTCCCTGGAACTTCGCTTGACCGGCGCCGACATAAGAGTAGTCCACGGAAAAGATCGTCCGCGACCGGTTGCCTTCTCGAGGCGTAAAAGCGAGGGCGGTTGCGAAATCCTGCTGCGAGCCGCCGGCCGGGGTGGGCGGTTGGCTGTCGCCCGGCTGAGTGTCCTGCGCCGCAGGCGCGCCATTGAGCAAGGATGACAGGGCGATCAGAATGGCCGTGGTCCGTTGTCCGGCCTTGAGCGAACGGTGAGCGGCGGACCAGCACGCACAACAGGTGGTTTTCATCTTCGTCAGATTCGAATTGGCAAAACAGGCCAATACCTGGCCTGGCTCAGCGCGGCAGAACCGCGGGCAAGCTCAGGGGAAGGCTCCCTGGTAAGGGGGCAGCGGCAGCCTTCCCCAGCCGCGCTGAAAGCGGCGCTCCACGCCGAAGGGATTTAAGCCGTAAATCCATTTGTGCACAAGCACACAAAATTTCAAATCGGTATTTCGGCCCCGCCTGACCATCGGGAGTCCCCCCTGAGTTTTGGTCTTATGCCGGCTTGACACGCTCAAGGCCTTGTCCCACTATGACGCCCCCGTGACAACTTATTTGCAGCGCGGGAAAGCGCGGCAGGATGTATTCCTGGCGGCGCTCAAGCCCGGCCAGCCCTAGCCCAGACATGATTATGTACGAGTTCGCCACGAATGAATCGAGGGCGCCGGTTTATCGGCGGAGCCGGGGTGGTCGGCGGTCTGGCCGCCGTACTGCGGATGAAGCGGAGGAGGAGGGCGAGATCGGAAAGCGGGTTCCCCAGGCGCGGTTCGCGGCCCTGCCAGGGTGCTTGCGCTTTCTGTGGGCCGGCTTGGTGAAACAAGTACAAACCGGCGGCATTGTGCCGTCGCAACGGTTTCTGATCGCGAAGATGATCGCGCCGGTGCCGCAGAGCTATCGCGGCCAGATCGTCGAATTGGGGGCGGGCACCGGGGCGTTGACCTTGCGGCTGGCGGCACGGTGCCCCTGGGCCTGCATATTGGCCTGTGAACTGAATCCGGTTCTGGCGGAGCATAGCCAGCGCAGCCTGGCCCTGGCGGGGCTGCACCGGCGAGTGAGGGTGGTGTCCGGCTCGGCCGAGCACCTGCTGGCGAGGGCCATCCAGGCCGGGGGGATGAAGCCGGATTACATCATCTCGGGCGTTCCTTTAGGGAACCTTGGTCGCAAGCAGGCGCTGGGGCTGATCCGGGCCGTCCGCCAGGCCCTGGCCGAGGGGGGGATGTATATCCAGTTCCAGCACTCGCTGCTGGACCGGAAGCAGATCCGTGGGTGTTTCCACAGCCTGCGGACGGTGCCGGTGTTGCTTAATTTCCCACCGGCGGTCGTTTATTACGCCAGATGTTGAGGCCGGCGGGGCGGGCAATCCGGAGGCCTGTGCGAGGGCGCATTGGGGAGTGCCTGGGGCGGTGGCGGAGCGCAGAGCTCGCGCTGTGCGCGGCGAGCCAGGAAGGATCGCGCCGAGCAGGAGGGCTGCGCTGCGCCGCTTGACTAAGCGCCCGTGCAAAAACAAATTCCGATTTTCTCCAACCCGGAGGGTTGGTAGAAAGTAGCCGGTGGTCGTTCGGGGTGAGGGGGGAACGACCACCGGGCAGGGTGCCCTCTGGCGCTCGCACCCCGGAGGGGTGCCAGAGAATGATGTTGGAATTACGCCTCGCCTTCGGAACTTGTTTTTGCATGAACCCCAAGGGCTGCGGAATGCGCCGCTTGGGCCACTACTTTGCTCTTTGAACTTCGCCCGGTTCCGCCTATAACCGCCGGGTGATTGAGCCATTGGCGCCGACGATTGATGGCGGCACGCGCTATTGCGCGGTGTTGGGCCACCCGGTGAGACATTCCGCCTCGCCCGCCATGCAGAATGCCGGGCTGGCGGCGCTGGGGCTGAATTGGCGCTACCTGGCCTTCGAGGTGGAGCCGGCTGATTTGCGCGCCGCGCTCGAAGGGGCCAAGGCCATGGGGTTTGTCGGCCTCAACCTGACCGTCCCGCACAAGTTAGCGGCCCTCGAGATGATGGACGTGCTGGATGAATCGGCCCGGGCGTGGGGCGCGGTCAACACCGTTCGGTTAGAAGGCCGGGAAGCCCAGGGCGCCTGGCGCCCGCTGGGCGAATGTGGGGAGAGGCCGCGCGAGGTCCGCGCGCAGGGGTTCAATACGGATGCGGAGGCGATGGCGCGGGCGGTGCGGGAGGATTTGGGCCTGGCCCTGGCCGGGGCGAGCATCCTCTTGCTGGGCGCGGGCGGGGCAGGGCGGACGGCGGCCCTCAAGCTGGCTTCCGAGAAGGCCGCGGAGCTCTTCCTGGTCAATCGCACCCGCGGCAAGGCGGAGGCCGTGGCCGGTGAAATCCAGGAACGCTACCCGGAAGTGAAAGTGGGGATTGGCTATCCGCCGGGGCCGGTGGATTTGGTGCTGAACGCCACTTCGCTGGGGATGCAGGCGGGCGAGCCGTCGCCGCTGGATGAGCAACAGTTTTCACTGGGCCGGGCGGCGGCGGTGTATGACTTGGTTTACCGCCCGGCGGAGACCGAGTTGCTGAGGTCGGCCCGGGCGGCAGGTTGCCGGGCCGCTAATGGCCTGGGCATGTTGTTGTATCAAGGCGTGAAAGCCCTCGAACTGTGGACCGGCCGGGAGGCCCCGGTGGCCGTCATGCGCCAGGCGCTCGAAAGAAATGTCTCCGGCGGCTAACCTGGTGCGGGGTGCGGAATGGGATTGCCAATCTTCAATTGCCAATTGCCAATTGGTCTTCGGAAGCCGGAGGCCGGAGGGGTCCCGGCGGGGAACCGGAGATTGGAGATTGGAAATCCCAGTGCGCAGTTCGTCGGCTAAGCACTTGAGCTATGTTCTCGCGCGTGTTTGATCCCGCGGTGTGGTCCGCCGTGCCATTCGGTTTTTGGTGCGTGGTGTTTTTCGTCCTAGGCTCAGTGGTGGGGAGCTTCCTGAACGTCTGCATCCACCGCCTGCCGCTGGGGCAGAGCATTGTTTTCCCGGCTTCCCATTGTCCGCACTGCCAGTATTCCATTCCGTGGCATTTGAACCTGCCGCTGATTAGCTGGGTCCATCTGCGGGCCAAGTGCCGGAACTGCGGGGCGGGGATTTCCGCCCGGTATTTCGTGGTGGAGTTGGTGACCGCCCTGCTGTTCCTGGCCTGCTGGGTTGTCCTGGGCCGGCCATCGCCCCTGGTCGCGCTGATCGACGCGGGTTTCCTGGCGGGCCTGCTGGCGGCCAGCTTTATCGATTGGGAGCATTTCATCATTCCTGATCAGATCACCATCGGCGGCATGGTGGCGGGCTTGGTTTGCTCGATGCTGGCGCCGGGCCTGCAGGAGGCCAATTCGCTGACCGGGGCGATGAAGCAGAGCCTGGCGGGCATGGGCGCCGGGGCCGGCATCATCTACTGCATCGTGCGCGCGGGCAAATGGGTGTTCGGCCGCCACCGGGTGGCGCTGCCCGCCGATACCAGGATCATCTTCACGGAAAGCGGCCTGCAATGGGACGACAAACAGATCCCTTACGAGGAGTTGTTTTATCGCCAGTCGGACGTGATCGCGCTGCAGGCGCGGACGGTGGAGTTGGCGGACCGGTGCTACAAGGACGTGGCGGTGCGGCTGAGTCCCGCGCGGCTGCGGATCGGCAACGATGAATTCGACCCCGAGACCGTGCCGTATCTGGAAGCGGTGAGCGCGGAGATCGTGCTGCCGCGCGAGGCGATGGGTGCGGGCGATGTCAAATTCATGGGCGCCATCGGGGCGTTCCTCGGCTGGAAAGCCGTGCTCTTCTCCTTGATGCTGAGTTCGATGATCGGCTCGGTGGTCGGAGTCACCCTGATTACCTTGAAGAGGCGCTCCTCCACGCGCCTGCCCTATGGGCCCTATCTGGCCCTGGCCTCGGCCGTATGGGTCTTCGGCGGCCGGCGCCTGGTCGCGCTGTGGTGGCAACAATGATGCAATAGTTACAGGTCTGCATCGTTACAAGGGCAGGAGGTTAAATGAGATAAACCCGGCAACGATGCAACCAGGCAACTGGTTGGGTTTATAGGCACTGGGCCTTGTGGCGCAGGGCGTGGTCGACCAGGACGAGGGCGGTCATCGCCTCGACGATGGGCACGGCGCGGGGCAGGACGCAGGGGTCGTGGCGGCCGCAGCCTTTGAGAGTGGTGTTCTTGAACTGGGTATCGACCGTGTCCTGGGCTTGCATGATGGTGGCGACCGGTTTGAAGGCGACGCGGAAATAAATGGTCTGGCCGTTGGAAATGCCGCCTTGGATGCCGCCCGAGCGATTGGTCGTGGTATAGACCTTGCCGGCTTTGACGCGGAAGGGGTCGTTGTGCTGGGCGCCGGTGAGCAGAATGCCGCCGAAGCCGGAGCCGAGGTCGAAGCCCTTGGAGGCCGGCAAACTCAACATCGCTTTGGCCAGGTCCGCCTCGAGCCGGTCAAAGACCGGTTCGCCCCAACCGGGGGGCACGCCGCGCGCGACTCCTTCGACCAGGCCGCCGACGGTATCGCCCGCCTTGCGGACGCGTTCGATCAGGCGAATCATTTTGGGCGCCGCAGCCGGGTCGGGGCAGCGCACGATGTTCGACTCAATGTCGGCGGCCTTGACGTTCTCGGGGTCAACGGCGGCGGCGATGCGCTGGACCTGCTGGACGTAGGCGAGGATTTCGACGCCGTAGCGCTCGCGCAGGAGCTTTTTGGCAATGGCGCCGGCGGCGACGCGCCCGACGGTCTCGCGGGCGCTGCTGCGGCCGCCCCCGGGCCAACTGCGAATCCCAAACTTGGCCTGGTAAGTGTAGTCGGCGTGCGAGGGCCGGAACTTCCTGGCCGTCTCGGTGTAGGCCTCGGGCCGGGCATCCTCGTTCCTGACCCACAGGCAGATGGGCGTGCCGAGGGTCTGGCCTTGGAATGTGCCGGAGAGGATTTGAACGGTGTCGGATTCCTTGCGGGGCGTGACGATTTTGGACTGGCCCGGGCGGCGGCGATCCAGCTCGGGTTGGATGTCGGCCTCGCTCAGTGCCAGCCTGGGTGGGCAGCCGTCCACCACGACCCCGACGCCGCCCCCGTGCGATTCCCCCCAGGTCGTGATGCGGAAAAGGTGGCCGAAAGTGTTTGCCATGCTCTGAGTGTGCGGGAAAACGCTCCGCTGGTCAAATCGGGAACGCTGGCCATGCTGGGGAGGGGCGCCAGTCAGTTTGTGGCGCGGCCTTGCCATTGCCAGCGCGGAAAGGATTTGGCAGATTCGGGCAGATGAAAAGGCCGCTGCGCATATTGCACCTGGAAGATGACCCGGATTACTCGGAGTTGGTCCGCTCGCTGTTGGAAGCCGCGGGGGTGCGGGCGGTGCTGGTGCCGGTGGGGACGGGTCCTGAGTTTGAAAGGGCGGTGGAGCGGGAGCAGTTCGACCTGATCCTGGCGGATTACTTCCTGCCGGGATACACCGGGATTCAAGCCCTCGAGCAGGCGCGCGACAAATGCCCGGACACACCTTTTCTGGTGGTCTCGGGCACGATTGGGGAACAGGCGGCGATCGACTGCCTCAAGTCTGGGGCTACGGATTACGTGCTCAAGCAATGGCCGGAGCGGCTGGTGCCGGCGGTGCGGCGCGCGGTGCAGGAGGCGGAAGAGCGGCGGCGCCGGCGGCAGGCGGAGAGGGAATTGCTGGAGAGCGAGCACCAGTACCGGCTGATTTTCGACCATAATCCCGTCCCGATGTGGGTGTTTGACCACGAGACCCTGGCGTTTCTGGAGGTCAATGATGCCGCCGTGCAGCAGTATGGCTATAAGCGGGAGGAATTTCTGCGGATGACCCTCAAGGACATCCGCGGCTCGGATGAAACGCTGGCGCTGAGGGAGTATCTGGCGCAGCTTGCGGCGGCAGAGCACCCGGCGAGGCTGGCTGTGGCCGGGGTCTGGGAGCATCGCCGGCGTGACGGAAGCGTGATCGATGTGGAAGTCAAGTGGAGCCCGATTCGCTTTAAGGGCCGGGCGGCGTCGCTGACGATGGCCAACGACATCACGGTGCAGAAACGGCTGGAAGACCAGTTGCGCCAGTCGCAAAAGATGGAGGCGATCGGCCAACTCGCCGGCGGGGTGGCCCATGACTTCAACAATATCCTTACGGTCATCCACGGGCACGCGGAGCTGCTGCTGGCCGAGGGCCATTTGAACGAACCGGCCTGGCATTCCGCCGAGCAGATCGCCCAGGCGGCCGAGCGCGCCGCCACGCTGACTCGCCAGTTGCTGGCCTTCAGCCGCCGGCAGGTGATGCAGCCGCACCAGCTCGACATGAACGAAGTGGTCGGCAATATGACCAAGATGCTCAGCCGCATTCTGGGGGAAGACGTCGCCCTGCAAATGCACTATTGCCCGCAGCCGGCGCTGGTGGAGGCCGACGCCGGGATGATGGAACAAGTGCTGCTGAACCTGGCGGTCAACTCCCGCGACGCGATGCCCCAGGGCGGGCTGCTGGTGATCAGGATCGCGCTGAGGGAGGTGGAGCCCGCCCGCCTGGAAGCGCACCCCGAGGGTCGGCCCGGCCAATTCGTTTGCCTGAGCGTGGTGGACACGGGCTGCGGTATCGCGCCGGAAAACCTCCGGCGCATCTTCGAGCCGTTCTTTACCACCAAAGAAGTCGGCAAGGGAACCGGGCTGGGCCTGGCGACGGTCTATGGCATCGTCAAACAGCACCAAGGATGGGTGGAAGTGGAAAGTCAGCCGGGCAAAGGGGCGACGTTCCGGGTCTTTCTGCCCTTGAGTTCGGGCCCCGGCGGCAAGGCGCCGGAAGACCAATCGGCCCAAGCCCTGGTGCGCGGGGGCACGGAGACGATCCTCGTGGTGGAGGATGAAGGGCCGCTGCGGGAGCTGGTCTGCCGGTACCTGGGCCGGTGCGGCTACCGCATCCTCCAAGCCGAGACCGGGGCCAAGGCCATGGAACTGTGGCACGGGCACCGGGACGAGATCGATTTGGTGCTCACGGACCTGGTCATGCCCGACCGCATGAACGGGCGTGAATTGGCGGAAAGACTCTGGGCCGAGCGGCCCCAGCTCAAAGTGCTCTTCACCAGCGGCTACAGCGCCGAGGTCGTGGGCAAGGACTTTGTCTTGCGGCCCGGCCTCAATTACCTCCAGAAGCCCTTTCAGCCCCAAAAGCTGGCCCTGGTCGTGCGCGACTGCCTGGATGGGGCGCAGCCCGCGGGCTAAGCGCCCTGGGCCGGAAGTTCGGTGACGTATTCCGCGCTCAGGCAGCGAGGCCTCGGGCAATGCGGTGGGCGGCGGCAATCAGGAAGTGGCCGGAGCCGCAGGCCTTGTCGCAGACTTTGAGGTTGAAGGCTGCGTCCACTGCGAACAGCGAACGGCGAACGGCGAATCCCGATGCGGCATCGGGACTCTACTTGCTCTGGTGTCGCTCCAGGCTGCGCTCCAGGTTCAGGATTTTCTGGCCCAGGATTTGCGTTTGCTTGAGCAGGCCGTCCACTTCCTGCTGAGTCGAGAACTCCAGGCCGGCGCTCCGGCTGAGTTGGGTTTGCACTTCCACCAGGCTGCCGTTGGCCCGCCGCAGGAATGGGATGAACTCCGCCGTGTAGTGACGGCCCCACCCCTCCGCCACATTCGACGGAATGGACACCGCTGCCCGACGGATTTGCGAGCTCCGGCCGAACTTCTCCTCGTCCGGGAACTTCTTGCTGGCTTGATACACCAGCTTGGTCATCTGGCGTCCGAGCGGCCAGACTTCCAGGTCGCGTTAGGATTCGATAGCCATAGGCGTTGTGAGCCGCATCTTGCCACAAAGGGCTGGCTGACTTCCATTCTCCGTTCGCTGTTCGCCATTCGCCATTCGCAACTCGCTCCGCATCTCTGAGCCGCTCCTGGACGACTGGTTCAAGCGCCGCCTGCGTCAGCGCATTTATGAAACGGCCCACTTAGCGTTGGACGCGGGCGGTGGCGCCTTGGACGAGGGCTTCGACTTCTTTGAGGGAGGCCATGGAAGTGTCGCCGGGCGTGGTCATGGCCAAGGCGCCGTGGGCGGCGCCGTAGTCGACCGCCTGCTGGGGGTCGTTGAAGTTGAGGAAACCGTAAATCAAGCCGCTGGCGAAGCTGTCACCGCCGCCGACGCGATCGAGGATTTCGAGGTCGGGGCGGCAGGGGGCCTCGTAGAATTTGCCGCCGGCCCAGCAGATGGCGCCCCAGTCGTTGCGGGAGGCAGACTTGACGGCGCGCAAGGTGGTGGCGATGACTTTGAAATTCGGGTAGGCGGCCACGGCTCTGAGAATCATGTTCTTGAAAGCGGCGACATTGATTTTCGAGAGGTGTGGATCGGCGCCTTCGACTTCCAAGCCGAGGGCGGCGGTGAAATCCTCTTCGTTGCCGAGCATGACGTCGACGTGCCTGGCGATCTCGCGGTTGACGGCTTGGGCGCGGGCCTGGCCGCCGATGCTTTGCCACAAGGAGGGGCGATAGTTCAGGTCGTAGGAAACAATGGCGCCGTGTTTGCGAGCGGCCTGGACGGCCTCGAGGACGAGGGCGGGGGTGGTTTCGCTGAGGGCGGCAAAGATGCCGCCGGTGTGCAGCCAGCGGGCGCCGAGCCTGGCGAAGAGAGCCTCCCAGTCAAAATCACCGGGCTTGAGCTGGCTGGCGGCGGTGAGGCCGCGATCGGCAATGCCCAGGGCCCCGCGCAAGCCGAAGCCGCGCTCGGTGAAATTGAGGCCGTTGCGCACCGTGCGGCCCACCCCATCGTAGGGGACCCACTTGATAAAGGCAGTGTCGACTCCGCCTTGGAGGATGAAGTCCTCGAGCAGGCGTCCGACGTCATTATCGGCAAAAGCGGTGCAGACGGCGGTTTTCAGCCCGAAGGAGCGGCGCAGCCCGCGGGCGACATTGTACTCGCCGCCACCCTCCCAGACTTTGAATTGGCGGGCCGTGCGCACGCGCCCTTCGCCCGGGTCGAGCCGGAGCATGACCTCACCCAGGGCGACCAGGTCGTATTTGCAGGCGGCGGCCGGCTTGATAGCCAGGATGCTCATGGCGGCCAGGGGCGCGTTTTCGGTTGAATTTTCATAGCCCGGCTCAGCCCAAGCAGATGGAGGTTGCGGCGGAGAGGCTGAATTGTAAAGGACAAACTGCGGACAACGCAACGGTCAGGCACGGCGGATTGGTTCGGCGGAGGAATGCCGTTGGCAGGGTGTGGTAGTGCGGCTATGGTTTGGGGCCGAAGACGCTGTCGAGGATGACTTCCTTGGTTTTCCAGAGCAGGGCCATGGTCAGGGCGAGTGGGAGGAGGACCAGTGGGATGAGCGGGAGCAGGCACCAGAGGTTGCTGCGGTCCAGGAGGGCGGTGACCCACTCGACCCAAGGGGGCAGAGCGCTGATGAAGTGGAGGAGGGCCAGGTAAGCGAGCGTGAGCGCCAAGCTGGTCAGGAGGAGGCTGAGGTTGAGGGCGGTGAATTGCTTGATTTCCAGGCGCAGGGCCTCGTCCGGGAGCATGGCGCCGAGGCGCTGCAAGACGTGGTTGAGGCTGCCCAGGAAGAGCAAGCCGGAGAAGGCCAGGAGCATGACCATGAAGAAGAAGAAGTGATTGGCGGGGAGGCGGCTGGACCAGTAAAGGAAGGGACTGAGGCCGAAGTTGACCAGGCTGAGGATTTGGGCGCGGTCCAGGGCGGTGCGCCAGACGCGCTCCTGCTTCTGGAAGGCGCCGAACTGCCAAAGGCCGTAAGCCAGCCAGCCGGTGCAGACCAGGGGCGGGGCGATGCCCAGGAATTTGAAGCCGTCGGTTTTGATCGTGTAAGAGCAGACGATCAGGGCGGTGGGCAGCCCCCAGAAGAGGGCCGAGAGCCCGCGCACAAGCCGGCCGAGGGAGTGCAAGAGTTCGGCGTTGGGGGCGGGAGGGGGCATGAATGGGTGATTAACTCCGAGGTGCGAGGTCCGAGATTCGAGGCCGGCTCAAGGTCCGGGCTTTGGGAGGCAACAGAGCTTGGGGCGCTTGGGGGCATGGAGGGGCTTTGAGTGTTCGGGTCCGATTCGGAGGTGGGGCCTCGGGCTGGGGACTTGGGGTCTTCGATAGCACAAAGAGAGCGGGAGGGGGGCCGATTTGCCGGTGGAGGCCGCCTAGAAACTGAGGTAGGTGTACTCCTTCAAGCCGCGTTCATAGTCGTCGAGCAGGCGCATGGCTTCGGAGGGTTTCATGCGGTCGGATTTGATGGCTTCGTCGACCTGGGCTTTCATCTGGCGCTTGAGTTCCTTTTCGTCGTACTGGACGGAGTCGAGGGTCTGGACGATGGTGGAGCCCTCGATAATTTCCTCGACGTAGTAGCCGGCGGGTTCGTCTGGGTCGAGGAAGACGTGGACCTCGTTGACGCGGCCGAAGAGGTTGTGGAGGTCGCCCATGATATCCTGGTAAGCGCCCATGAGGAAGATGCCGAGGTAGTAGGGTTCGACCTGGCCGTTGCCGTTGGGGCGGAGCGGGTGCAAGGGGAGGGTGTCGCGGATGTCGTAGAGGTCGACGAACTGGTTGATCTGGCCGTCGGAATCGCAGGTGATATCGACCAAGGTGGCTTCGCGGGTGGGGCGTTCGTTGAGGCGGCTGACGGGCATGATGGGGAAGAGTTGGCCCAGGGCCCAGTGGTCGAGCAGGGACTGGAAGACGGAGAAATTGCAGAGGTAGAGGTCGCCCAGGCTGTCCTCGAGCTTGCGAATCTCCTCGGGCACGTAGCCCTGGCCCTTGAAGCTGTCGACGGCGGCGCGGCTGATCTCCCAATAAAGGCTCTCGATCTTGGCCTTCTCGGGCAGGTCCAGCATGCCGAGGGTGAACATGTGCTGGGCGTCTTCCTTGCGTTCGAGGGCGTCGTGGTAGGCCTCGAGTTTGTTGAGGCGGGGGAAGTTTTTCTGGATGTCGAGCAACTCCCTGACCAGGGGATGCTCGTCGTCGCCGTACTGGAAGCCCTGGCCGGGGCGGAGTTTTTCGATGGCGCCAAAGACTTCGACGATCAGGACGCTATGGTAGGCGACAAGGGCGCGGCCGCTCTCGCTGATGATGTCCGGGTGGGGGACTTGCTCGGTGTTGCAGACGTCGGCGAGGTAATAGACGATGTCGTTGGCGTATTCCTCGAGGGTGTAATTGGTGGAACTGTCGAAGGCGGAGCGGCTGCCGTCGTAATCGACGCCCAGGCCGCCGCCGACATCGAGGTATTGGAGTTGGAAGCCGGTCTTGTAAAGTTTGGCGTAAAAGCGGGCGGCCTCCTGGACGGCGCGTTTGACGATGAGGATGTCCGGGACCTGGGAGCCGATGTGGAAATGGAGGAGCTTGAAGCAATGGCCCAGGCGCTCGGCGCGGAGCCATTCGGTGGCGGTGAGCAATTCGGCGGTGGTGAGGCCGAACTTGGCGTTTTCGCCCGCGCTGTCGGCCCATTTGCCCCCCCCCTTGGTCAACAAACGGACGCGGACGCCGATGGCGGGTTCGACGCCCAGTTGCCTGGAGACGGTGATGATTTGGCGGAGTTCCTCGAGTTTCTCGACCACCATGATGACCTTCTTGCCCAGCTTGGTGCCGAGGAGGGCGACGCGGATGAAACTGGCGTCCTTGTAGCCGTTGCAGACGATGAGGCTGCCGAGCTGGCTCTGCATGGCCAGGCCGGCAAAGAGCTCCGGCTTGCTGCCGACTTCGAGGCCGAAATCATAGGGCCGGCCGGCATCAAGGATTTCCTCGACGACCTCGCGGAGTTGGTTGACCTTGACGGGGAAGACGCCGCGATAGCGGCCCTGGTAGTTGAACTCGGCAATGGCGCTGCGAAAGGCGAGGTTGATCAACTCGACGCGGTGCCGGAGGATGTCCTGGAAGCGAATGAGGACTGGGAACTTGAGCCCGCGCGCCTTGGCCTCCTCGATGACATCCGTGAGGTCGACTGCCGCGCCGGCGTCGCGCAAGGGCTTGGCGATGACGCGGCCCGCTTCGTTGATGTCAAAGTAGCCGGTGCCCCAACGATGGACGTTGTAGAGGTTCCGGGCGTCCTGGATGTCCCAGGTCCCGCGGCCGTCGGACGAGTTGCTCATGTGACTTACTTCAGCTCGAGGCGCACTATAGAATGCCGGCGGTGGAATTCAATAGGGCGTTTGAAAAATTTTGGTCCGCGGCGCGGCCAGTTTTTTGGCAAAAACGGCCAATGTAGCCAATGCAGCCAATGTGGCCAATGCAGTGTTGCGCGAGGTTGCGGCGTTTCGGGCGCCGGTCCGCGCCGGCCCGGCGGTTGGCCCCCGGATGCATTTGACTTTCTTCGCGCGCGGGTAGGATTTTACATCCTGCGCGCCTTAGTGCCATCTTGAACGCTCGTTGGAATAAGTCACTTTGTTCGGGGCGCGGCACCACTGAGACTATGGCCGCGGCGCCGGGGCTCAGGGGGCCGGGACGGTGGCGAACCCTCGTTCAAGGCATCGCCACGCGATAAAACCGCCGGGGTTGGCCGGCCCCGCCGGCATCATGGAACAGAAGGGTACCATCCGCACGGAAATGATTTGTGGCGATGGCCGCCCAGTTCACCAGATCGGGACTGGCGAAAAATCGGCACGTCTGGCCGGGGCCCCCGGAGACGGAGATGTCGATTCCTCCTCCCGGTGGCCGGGTGGCTTGGAGGACGCCGGGGGCGGGCCAGCCGAATTCGTAAGCCCCGATATCGGCGGCGGACCCGACTGGCCGCGGAAAGCCGCGTTGATCGGTTGCCGGCGCGGCGGCGGTGTCGGCCGCATCGATGGCCGGGCTGCCGGGGAGCAACGCGATGGTCAGGGTCGGGCCGCCGTTGTTGGCGAGCGGACCGAGCCGGGGGTCGGTGTTGTTCAGGCTGCCGACATTCGCAAAGGCGCAACTGGAGTCGGAACTCAGATTGTGACCGCCATCGGTAATCGTGCCGGAGGCGTTGCTGGAGACGTTGGCGGCCAGCAGGGTGTTGACCAGGGTGGCGCCGGAACCGCTCAGGCCGCCGCAGAGCGCGCCGGAGTTCAAAGCCAGCGTGCAGTTGGTCAAGTGCAAGGCTCCGCCTGCGGTGAAAATCGCGCCCGAGCCGGCGCCAGCGGGGCCAGGGGCGCCGTTAACGCGCGGCCAGTAGTAACCGTGATCCTCGCCGTAGCCGCCCTGGCCGCCCGGGCCTCCCCCGCCCCCGAGGCACAGGTTTCCGGCGAGGGTGCAGTTGAGGAGGGTCGCCGGTCCACCAAAGAGTGCCGCCCCGCAGCCGTCGCCACCGGCACCCCCGTCGCCACCGGAGCCACCGGCATCGCCCGAAAAGCAATCCCAGCCGTCCCCGCCCGGGCCACCATTGCCACCGGCGGCCGTGTTGCTTGCCAACAGGCTGCGGTCAATGGTCAGCATCCCAAAATTGCAGACGGCGCCCCCACAGGCTTGCCCACCGGAATAGCCGGGCATGCCGCAAACCACTGCGACGTCGTTCATGAACAGGCCGCCCTTTCCTGCCTGGCCGCCGCTGGCCGAATTCCGCAAAAAGGCGCAAAAGCTGGCGTTAAAGCTGCCGCTATTGTAAATCGCGCCGCCCTGGCCATCGGCGCCGGGGCCGAGGGGGCCGTTGTACACGACGTCGGCGGGCCACGAACCACCGCTGGCCGAATTGTCCAGGAAGGTGCAGCGACTGGCGGTGAGCGTGCCGGCGTTATAGATCGCGCCGCCCGCGCCATCGGCCGCGGCGCCCCATGCAATGCCGTCGGGTCCGCAGGCGCGATTGCCGAAAAACGTGCAATTCGTGAGATTGACTGTGCCGTCCGCATTGTAAATCCCGCCTCCATCTGTGCTCAGGCCATTGGCGATGGTCAGGTTGATGGCCGACAACGTCGCGTCGGAGTTGACCCAAAACACCTGGACCAGATTGCCGCCGCTGATTGTCACCTGGTGATCAGTGCCATCGAGCACGGTGTTTGTTCCGATCTCAATTGTATCGGTCAGGGTGATCGTGCCATCGCAAGCGAAGGTCACCGGTCCTGGCCCCGCCAGCGCTGCCCGCAAAGCCCCCTGCGTGCAACTCGCCACCGGGGTAGTGCCGAGAGGAATCACATCGAGGATGGCTGGAGCACTGGTCACGGCTCCGTAGCTATTGGTGACGACAACCGCATAAGCCCCCGCTTGGGCGAGCTGGAGGTTGGCCAGTTGCAGGACCGAATTGGTCGCGCCGTCAAGGGCATTGGTGCCATTGAAAATCCACTGGTATGCCACCGGTCCAAGATTGGCGACTTCGATGCGGAAAGCAACGGAACCCCCGGCCTCAATTGTCTGGCTTTGCGGGGCCACGATGATGGGTGGCGGGTTGGGACCCCAGTCCAAACTGAAGATCACGCCACAGCCAAAGTCCCCGCCGCCTGCCGTCGTCCCATAGACCGCGCTGCCCGCCAAGACCAGGCCCCCCCTCGGAGCGTCCGGCACCAGCGCCCCCGGACGGCCACCATCGCTGCCGGTGAAGCTCTTGAGCACCGCGTAGCCCGACCCGTCCGTGTTCAGCTTGAAGACCACGCCATCAGCCGAACTGCCGCCGCCCCACGTCGTCCCATAGAGCGTGCTGCCCGCCAGGATCAGGCTTGCCTGCGGGTTCGCTCCATCGCTGCCGGTGAAGTTCTTGAGCACCGCGAAGCCCGAGTCGTCCGTGTTCACCTTGAAGATCACGCCACAAGCCGAACTGCCGCCACCCGCCGTCGTCCCATAGAGCGTGCTGCCCGCCAAAACCAGGCCCGCGTAGAGATACCTGCCATCGGTGCCGTTGAAGCTCTTGAGCACCGTGTAGCCCGACCCGTCCGTGTTCACCTTGAAGACCACACCATCACCCGGACTGCCGCCAAATTCCGTCGTCCCATAGAGCGTGCTGCCCGACAGGATCAGGCCCGCACTCGGCAGCTCCTCCCCATTGGAGGGGGCAAACGACATCGCGAAGCTCTTGAGCACTGTGTAGTCCGACCCGTCCGTGTTCAGTCTGAAGACCACACCCTGACCCGACCAGCCGCCATTGCACGTTGTCCCATAGAGCGTGCCGCCCGACAACACCAGGGCCGCCTTCGGAAGCGCGCCATCGCTGCCGGTGAAGTTCTTGAGCACCGTGTAGCCCGACCCGTCCGTGTTCATCTTGAAGATGACGCCATCATCCGAACTGCCGCCAAAACACGTTGTTCCATAGAGGGTGCTGCCCGCCAAGGCCAGGCCCGCATACGGCTGCGCCCCATCGCCGCGGTTCGTGAAGTTCTTGAGCACCGCGTAGCCCGACCCGTCCGTGTTCACTTTGAAGACGACGCCGTTGCTTGAACTGCCGCCAAATTCCGTCGTCCCATAAAGCGTGCTGCCCGAGAGGACCAGGCCCGCGTGCGGCCACTGGCCGTCGCTGCCGGTAAAGCTCTTGAGCACCGTATAGGTTTGGGCGGACGCAACGTTGGCCAGGGTCAGAGCCAGCGCCACGCCCAGCCGAAGTATTTGCGGCCTCCGGCCAGCCCTTTCCCGGTCCTTCGTTTCGCCTCCAAAAAACGCCCTGAGTTCAGTCCTTGAGTTCATAGTCTGGTCAGTCCTTTACACCCGTTCTGCCAGGGACGCGTTCGACCGCGTCCCTGAGTTTTCTCTGAGCAGGTGGGGCGCGGTCCCGACGGGTCGCGGTCTTATTTCACGCGTCCCTGCCGGCACTGATTCGTGGACGCGGCCCGCGGAGCTGGATAGTACACTCCTTGGTTTTGGTGCGAGTCCGGAGGCTCGTCCCGGGATCGGCTTATGTACCTTATTGGTCATAGCCTATTGGCCATAGTTGCGGGCAAAATCCGGATGGTGCGCCGCTGCGCATCACGCAAAACGCCCTCGGTTAGGCAGGGTAGCAATCAGCAGCGCCCGCGTCAACTCAAAACTGCACTCAAATTGGCCCGGGCCGCATCCTGACACTGCCCCCGGGCGCGGGCGGAGGCCCTCCCCCCTTCCCCCCTCCCATGCGCTCGGAGCGCATGGGAGGGGGGTGGTCCGTTTTTCCGCTTTACCCAGGGCCCCGGCGCGCCGGGGTCCCGCTCGGAGCGGGGCGGGCCTTGCCCTGGGCTGGTATGTTTCGCCCCTACAGGGCGGAAGAATGCCGCGCTGCGCGCGGGTAGAGCGGAATTGGTGGCAGTATCAGGATGCGCGCGTAATCGTGTAATCGGCCCTCAGGATGGCGAGGAGCGTCCTCAAATGCGGCCGCCGTTGCGCGCGGGATGGGGGGGATTGAAGGAATAGGCTGAGCAGCCGAGGAGATCGTTCCAAAAAAATGAACTAACTCTTGCTCGCGATCTATTTTGCCGAAGAAGGGCCAGGAGCGGCGGAGGTTTGGGCGCAGGCTGGGGCAGCGCGCGAGTTTCAGGCGGTCGTGCAGGCGACGCCAGAGCCGCGCGTGACGCGGTAGTTTTAGCGGCGCAAGCTGGCCAGGAGTTCGGCTGGGGTAACGGTGGCGGTGCCGAGCTTGCCGACGACGAGGCCGGCGGCGTGATTTGAGAGGATGGCGGCTTCGAGGGGGGAGGCCCCGGCGGCAATGGCCAGGGTAAAGGAGGCGATGACGGTATCGCCGGCGCCGGAGACATCGAAGACCTCCTGGGCCAGGGTTGGGATGTGAAAGGGGGCTGGTCCGCGCTGGCAGAGGAGCATGCCGAGTTCTCCCAGGGTAATGAGCAGGAGGGCGGGCCGCAGTTCGTTGAGGAGGCGGTCGGCGACGCGCCTGAGGTTGACATCGGCCAGGGGGTTGGGGTTGCGGGTGTCATCGGGAAGATTGGCCAGTTCGAAGGCCTCTTTCCGGTTCGGGGTGATGAGGGAAAGGCCGGACAGATTTAGGTGATGGGGCGGCTTGGGGTCGAGGCTGAGCCAGAGGCCGCGGCGGCGGCAGAGTGCTTTAATCTCGTCGAGCAGCGGCTGGGTGACGACCCCTTTGCCGTAATCGCCGATGATGACGGCGGCGGCACGCGGGAGGCGGGCGCGCAGGAGGGCGAGGAGGCGGCGGGTCAGCCGGGGGTCGAGTGCGGCGCGGGTTTCGCGGTCGATGCGCACGACCTGCTGTTTGTGGGCGACGATGCGGGTCTTGACGCTGGTGGTGCGGGCGGGGTGGGCCAAGAGAGCGGCGCAGCCGATGCGGTGGGCGCGCAGGAGGCGCTTGAGTTGGAGGGCGGCGGGGTCGCGGCCAACGACGCCGCAGAGTTGGGTTGGGACGTGGAGGGAGGTGAGGTTGCGGGCGACGTTGGCGGCGCCGCCGGGCATGAAGCTTTCGCGCTCGAGGTCGACGACGGGCACGGGGGCTTCGGGCGAAATGCGGGCGACCGTGCCCCAGATAAAATGGTCGAGCATGACATCGCCCACGACGACAATGGGGGTTTGGCCGGCGGCGGCCAGGATTTGGCGGACACGGGCGGGCGAGAGTCGGGTGTGGTTCATTGGAGGAAAGCGGTTAGGGGGCTGGTGGGGCTGGCGGCGGCCTGGACAGCGGGCAGGCCGGATTCGAAGGCGGCGCGGCCGGCTTCGACGGCGAGCTTAAAGGCGAGGGCGATGCGGCTAGGGTCGCTGGCGACGGCAATGGCGGTGTTGACCAGGACGGCGTCGACGCCCAACTCCATGGCCTCCGCCGCGTGACTGGGGGCGCCCAGGCCGGCGTCGACCACGACCGGGACGGTGGCCTGTTCGAGGATAATGCGGATTTGGTCGCGGGTTTGCAGGCCGCGATTGGAGCCAATGGGAGAGCCGAGGGGCATGACGGCAGCAGCGCCGGCTTCCTGGAGGCGCTTGGCCAAGACTGGGTCGGCATTGATATAGGGCAGGACGATGAAGCCTTCGCTGAGGAGCAACTCGGCGGCTTTGAGGGTCTCGACCGGGTCAGGGAGCAGGTAACGGGGGTCGGGATGAATTTCGAGCTTGACCCAATTGGGCAGGCCGGCGGCCACCGCCAAGCGGGCCAGGCGGACAGCTTCCTGGGCATTGCTGGCGCCGCTGGTGTTGGGCAGGAGCAGAAAACGGTTGGGGTCAATGAATTCCAGGATGTTGGCAAAGGGGTCTTTGCGGCCGGTGAGGTCAGCGCGGCGCAAGGCCACGGTGACCATCTCTGCGCCGCTGGCGTCCAGGGCCTGGCGCATGGCCTCGGGCGAGGAAAACTTGCCGGTGCCCAGGATCAGGCGGGAGCGAAAGAGGCGCCCCGCGATGACCCAGGGTTGATTGTGCAGAGACATCGCGGCCAATGTAGTGGCCCCGCGGAACTTGTCGAGATTTGCATTTTGTCTGAAGGTGGATATATTATGGTGGGGTTATTGTGGTGGTTGTTAGGTTGGTTAGGAAAAGGCGACCCGGTGCAGCCGGGTCGCCATTTTGTTGCGGGGGTGGTCTGGGGAAGTTGGGATGAGTGCGGGTTGGCGGAGCCGGTGGGGCGAGGGTTGAGGCGCGCGCAGAGAGGGGAGCGGGCTGGCCCAGCATCGCTGGCGCCCGGTTGCCGGCCCCAAAGCGGGGCCGCAAGACGGTGGGAGCAGGGCATAAATCGGGGTGGAGTGGGCGGGCCGGGAGGCCGGGGGGCGAAGTTGGGGCCTGGGCGACCGGGGGGCAAGGATGCCGGCGGTGCCAGTGGAGGGCGCTTAATAGTCTTGACGTTGGCGGGCTGTTTCTCTTAACGTGTGGTTTCGTTAGGCGAGAATCATGTTTGCGCAACTTAAGAGCCTGTTTTCGAATGACATTGGCATAGATCTCGGGACGGCCAACTCGCTGGTGTACGTACGCGACCGGGGGATTGTTTTGCGGGAGCCGTCGGTGGTCGCCATTCAGGCCGGCACGACCAATGTGCTGGCCGTGGGCGAGGAAGCCAAGCGGATGCTTGGGCGAACGCCTGGGAACATTGTGGCCATACGACCGATGAAGGATGGCGTGATCGCGGATTTCGAGATTACGGAAGCGATGCTGCGGCACTTCATCCAGAAGGTCCATCATCGGAAGCTGATTGCGCCGCGGGTGGTGATCGCTGTGCCCTCGGGCATAACGGAGGTGGAAAAGCGAGCGGTGAAGGACTCGGCGACGCATGCCGGGGCGCGGGAAGTGTACCTGATCGAACAGCCGATGGCCGCGGCGATCGGGGTGGGGCTGCCGGTGCATGAGCCCGCGGGGAACATGGTGGTGGATGTTGGGGGCGGGACGTGCGAGATCGCGATTATCTCGCTGGCCGGGATCGTGTTCAGCCGGAGCCTGCGGGTCGGGGGCGACGAATTTGACGAGACGATCATTGCGCACATGAAACGGGCCTACAACCTGATGATCGGGGAACGCACGGCGGAAGAGATCAAGATAAGAGTCGGCTCGGCCTTTCCGCTGGAGCAGGAACTGACGATGGAAGTCAAGGGACGCGATTTGAGCGCCGGGTTGCCCAAGACACTGACGGTGCGCTCGGAAGAGATTCGCGAGGCCTTGCAAGAGCCGCTTTCCAGCATTTTGGAATCTGTCCGTATCACCCTGGAACGTTGCCCGCCGGAATTGTCCGCCGACCTGGTGGACCGAGGGATAGTGATGGCCGGGGGCGGGGCGTTGCTGCGGGGGATTGATCGGCTGGTGGCTGAAGAGACCGGGTTGCCGGTCCATATCGCCGACGATCCCATGAGCGCGGTGGCCGAAGGCACGGGCCGGGTGTTGCAGGAACTCCAATTTCTCAAGCGGATTTCTTCCAATTCCAAGTAGCTTCCTCGTGTCCTCTGACCCAGGCCTGTGGTCCCGGCCGGCGGGATGAACCTCGGCGGTTTGGCCGCCGGTCTGCCCGCGCGCGGCGCGGAACCGGGCGGCTGGGCGGAATGAATTGCGCCCCAAGAAAGCATAGAGATGAGATGTTGAAACGTCCGCACTACATGGCACTGAGTCTGGTTGTGCTGCTGACGCTGATTATTTTGAATCTGCCGAGTCAGACGCAGGCGCGTCTGAAGCTGGGGATCGGGAGTCTTTTCCTGCCGCTGCTGGGCCTGGGGCATTTGTCGGGACAATTGACGGGCACGGTGTTGGATGCGGTGGTGCCGCGGCAGGAGTTGTTGCGGCAGAACGAGGCGTTGCGGCAGAGGGTGCAGGAGCTGCGCTTCCAGGTGCTGGAGGCGGAGGGGGTGAAGCGGGAGAATGGCCGGCTGCGCCAGCTCTTCGGCTGGCAGCCGCAGCCGCAGCAGAAGATCAAACTGGCGCGCGTGGTGCTGCGCGAACCCTCCAATTGGTGGCGCACGGTGCAAATTGACCTCGGCCGGCGGGACGGGCTGAGCAACAACCTGCCGGTCTTAAGCCCGGAGGGGTGCCTGGTAGGACGGATTTCCTCGGTCAGTTACAGCCGCTCGCAAGTGGTGCTGTTGGGGGACCCGAATTGCCACGTGGCGGCGCTGGTCGAGAACGAGAGCCACGACACGGGGGTGCTCGGGGCCTCGGGTCCGCTGGATAGCGGTTTGGTTGAGTTGGGTTACGTGTCGAAGAACGCCGACTTGCAACCGGGGCAAAGGGTCAAGACGAGCGGTTTGGGCGGGATTTTCGCCAAGGACATCCCGATTGGCCAAATTGTTGATTCCCAACCCATTGAGTACGGCTTCGGCACGGTGGCCCGGGTCAAGCTGGCGGCCAAGCTGGAGGCCCTTGAGGAGGTATGGGTGGTGGTGGCGCCATGAGCAGAAAAGTCGACAGTCCACAGTCTAAAGTCCAAAGTCGCGCCGGGGTGAGGAGTGATGAGCGGCAGGCGCTGAGGCTGGCGCGAGCCCGGCAGCGTATCCGGGGCAGGTTGATAGAGTTGCCGCCTGGCGGCGCAAGCTTTAAGCTTGCTGGTTCTTGCGCCCTGCCGCGGGGCGTTTCACCGAGGCGGCGGCTTGGCCGGCCAGGAGGAGGGGGCAGTATCAAAGGGCGCCCCGGCGGAGGGGTGGTGAGCATTGCGCGCCGGGCACTTGGGTCATGAACCGGTTTAACACGGCACTGCTCCTCGGGGCGGCCTTCCTGGCGGTGTTTGGGGAAGCGGCGTTCAGCGGGCTGCGCCACCTGTTGGGGGCGCAGATGGATTTTCTGCCGGCGCTCATGGTCTATGCCGGCTTGCGCGCGGGCCTGACGACGGTTGCCCTGCTGGCCATTTGCGGGGGGCTTTGGCTGGATTCGCTCTCGGCCAATCCGCTTGGCATCAGTGTGATACCATTGTTCGCGGTGGGGCTGGCGATTTATGTGAACCGGGAGTTGGTTTTGCGGGAGCAGCCGCTGGCGCAGGTGGTCTTGGGTGTGGCCGCCAGCACTGGGGCGCCGGTGTTGACGTTGCTGCTGCTGCTCACGACCGGGCACAAGCCGCTCCTGGGCTGGGGCACACTCTGGCAAGTGGCGGTGATGAGCGCGGGCGGCGGGCTGGCAACGCCGGCCTGCTTCGTCGTGTTCGACTGGTTGCAGGGCTGGCTGGCCTATCGCCAGGCCGCCGAAACCAGCTTCCGACCCGACCGCGAAATACGGCGAGGACGGTGGTAAGGTAGAGGACGGGAGTATTGGCGCGATGCTGATTTTCGACCAAATAAGAAAAGATGACCGGCAACTGCGGACGGTGGCGCTGGTGGTGTTGGCGGGGTTGGGGGTGTTGTTGGCCGGGTTGTGGTGGGTGCAGGTGGTGTCGGCGCGGGAATACCAGGATTCGCAGGAGACACAGTCGTACCGGACGGTGCGAATTCCGGCGGTGCGGGGGAAGATTGTTGACCGCAACGGGGTGGTGCTGGCGGAGAATCGCCCGAGCTACAACGTGAGCTTGTATCTGGAGGAACTGCGCCAAGCCTTCGGGGCGGGGTATGCGGAGGCGGTGGCCCAGGCGCGGGCAGACCTCAAGCAGCGGCAGGGACAGGCGCAGGCCAGGCTGGGGCGCAAATTGAAGAAGGAGGAGCGCAGGGGGTTCGCGCTTTGGGCCAAGGATAAGGAGCTGCTGCGGGCGCAGGCGCGGTGGGCGGTGGCGAGCAACGTGGTGGCGCAGCTCAGCCAGCGGCTGGGGCAGCCGCTCTGGCTGGACGTGACCAACTTCGAGCGGCACTATGAAAGGCGCCTGGCCCTGCCCTACCCGGTGGTGTCGAATCTCACGCCGGGGCAAATTGCCTTGTTCGAGGAACAATGCAGCGGCATCACCGGGGCGGACCTGGAGCTGCAGTCCACGCGGGTTTATCCCTTCACAAACACGGCGGGGCACCTGCTCGGCTATTTGCGGCGGGACGACAGTTCGGCCGAGGGGGAAGAGGCCTTTTTCTCGTACCGGTTGCCGGACTATCGCGGGGCGCTCGGCCTGGAGTTCGGTTTCGACAAGCAGTTGCGCGGCACGGCGGGCGCCAAGTCGGTGCTGGTGAACAATGTCGGTTACCGGCAGACCGAGAATGTGTGGAGTGTGGCGGAACCGGGGCACAACGTGGTGCTGACGCTGGACGTGCGCGTGCAGCAGGCCGCCGAGCGGGCGCTGCAGGGCGTCTTCGGCCCGACGACGCGCGGGGCGGTGGTGGTGATGGAGGTCAACACGGGCGATATTCTTGCCTTGGCTTCGTCGCCGACAGTCAATCCGAACTACCCGGTGCAAGGCTTTCCTGCCGGCGAGTACCAGCGGTGGCAGGACCCGACACTGCGCCCGGTGGTGAATCGCGCCACGTACGAGAACTACCAACCGGGCTCGATTTTCAAGACCGTGGTGGGGATGGCCTGCCTGGAACAGGGGCTGGACCCCAAGGAAGCCCTGCACAGCCCCGGTTACATTATGATCGGCCGCAGGACCATTCACGACCTCGCCCCGCCGGGCCTTTACGATTTCCGGCGCGCGCTCAAAGTGTCCTGCAACACCTATTTCATTAGCAACGGGCTGGGGGCGGGAGTGGGCAACATCGTCCGGCTGGGGCAGCGGTTGCATCTTGGGGAGAAGGTTGGCCTGTGCACGCGGCAGGAGACGGCCGGGAGCTTCCCGACCTTGGAGCGCGTGAGCGCGCACTGGTCGGACGGGGACACGGCGAACCTGTGCATTGGCCAGGGGGAGATTGACGTGACGCCGCTGCAGATGGCCGTGGTCACCTCCGCCATAGCCAACGGCGGCAAGGTGTTGTGGCCGCGCCTGGTGGCGCGAATCGAGTCGCAAGACCCGGCGTCGGGAGAGGCGGCGACGGTCTTTGCCGGCCGGCAGGTGCGGGAGGAACTGGGAGTAAAGGGGCGCACGCTGGCCATCCTGCGGGAGGCGATGCTGGCCGATGTGGAGGACCCCGACGGCACGGGGCGGGAGGCGGCGGTGCCCGGGCTGCGGGTGTGCGGCAAGACGGGGACCGCCCAGAAGAAGGATGTGCATGGGGTGCTGGAGGAGCACGTGACCTGGTTCATTTCGTTTGCGCCCTACGAGCGGCCGCGCTACGCGGTGGTGGTGATGGTCGAGGTCGAGCACGGCGGTTCCGGCACGAAGACCTGCGCGCCGGTGGCCCAGAAGATTTACCTGGCCCTGCAACAGTGCGAGCCAGGGGACTGGCTCAAAGCGGACAGCCTGGCGCAGAGGGGGAGAGCAGGGGTGAGCACGCCATGAACAATGCCATCCTCAATGAACGCCAATCGCGCTTCGACCGGGTGCAGTTGGGGGCGGTGGGCGGATTGATGCTGCTGGGGGCGGCGTTTATCTATAGCGCGCGGCTGGGGAGCGAGGCAGCGGCGGTGGCCCCATGGTACAGCCAGAGCTGGGTCCGCCAGGTGGTGTGGTATGTCTTGGGGGCGGGCGCCGGGGCGGCGTTATGCCTGGTGGATTACCGGGTTCTGGCGCGGTGGGCGATGGCGGCCTACTGGGTTTCACTGGTGCCGTTGGCGGCGGTGCTGGTGCCGCGCATCGGGACGACGCACGGGTGGGGCGCCATGCGGTGGATTGACCTCGGTTCTTTCCAGTTTCAACCGTCGGAATTTGCCAAGGTGAGTTTGATCATGGCGCTGGCGCATTTGCTGAGCCGGCCGGCGGAGGAATTGCGGCTGCCCGGCAATTGCCTGAGGGCGCTGGGCCTGGTGCTGCTGCCCTTTGTGCTGGTGATGAAAGAGCCGGACCTGGGCACGGCGCTGGTGCTGCTGCCGACGGGGTTTCTGATGATGTACGTGGCGGGGACGCCGAGGCGGTATTTGGGGCGGCTGCTGGGGGCGGTGGGGCTGCTGGGGGCGTTGTTTTTGGTGGACGTGCTGTTTGCGCCGGCGAACTGGCAGATTAAATTGCAGGATTATCAGAAGCGACGCCTGATGGTGTATTTTGGCAGAAACTATACTCCGCCTCCCGGCGCCTCGAGAGCGGAGCGGGAACGCCTGCGGAAGCTTCAGTTTGACGATTCGCACAACGTGCGGCAGGCGTTGATTTCCGTCGGCTCCGGCGGGCTGACGGGCAAAGGGTGGCGGCAGGGGACCCAGAAGGCGTTGGGCTACCTGCCGCCGGCCGTGGCGCATAACGACTTCATTTTCTCGGTGCTTGCCGAGGAGAAAGGATTCGTGGGCAGCGTGATGGTGATCACGCTTTATGGGGTGATCCTGTTCACCGGGATTCGGATCGCCGGCCAGGCGCGCGACCGCCTGGGGAAATTGCTGGCGGTGGGCGTGGTCGCCCTGTTGTTCAGCCAGGTCTTCATCAATATCGGCATGAACATACGCCTGATGCCCGTGACGGGCGTGCCACTGCCCCTGCTGAGTTACGGGGGGTCATCAGTGCTCGGCTCGTTGATCGCCATGGGCTGGCTGCAAAGTGTGTATATCTATCGAAAGGCATATTAACTATGAGTGAGAGAAATTATTCCCGGCGCCGGCGCGGCCTGCGCTTTCGCCCCAGCGGCGGGCTGGGTCATGCCCAGCCGCCGCGGCCCGACCGCGAGGCCCTCCGGGCCCGAGCGGAAGCCGTGGGCGGGCGCTCGGTCCAGGACAAGGTGTACGAGAGCCGGCACGTGCAGGAAATCGAGCGCGCGGAGAACCTCGCCGCCGGTCTGCCGCCCGAGGGCGGGGCCGAGACGCAGGCGGCGGCAGCGGCCGCCAAAGGCGGGTTCCGCGAACCGCACCTGGAGACGCCCGCGCAAGTGCAGGAGGACCGGGCCTTTGAGCCGGTGCCCGTGCCGGGAGCGTCCAAGGGCATCCTGGACAGCCTGCGCACGGCGGCCTCGAGCCTGGTCAAGAAAGTCCAGCGGCTGATCAAGCCGGTCAAGCGCATGCACAAGGAAGTCGTCATCAACGCGGAGTCGCTCGAGACCCGGGTGGCGGTGCTGGAGGAGGGCCGGCTGGAGGAGTTCAACATCGAACGGACGACCGAGGAACGGCTGGTGGGGAGCATCTTCAAGGGCAAAGTGCGGAACCTGGAGGACGGTCTCAAGGCGGCCTTCGTGGACATTGGGTTCGAGAAGAACGCGTTTCTGCATTATTGGGACATCGTGCCGAGCAGCTTCGACAGCGGGGTGGAAATCGTGGAACGGGAGGGGAAACGGCGGGAGAAGCCGAAGATCACCCAGCGAGACATCCCGCGGGTGTATCCGCCGGGCAGCGAGATCATCGTGCAGGTGACCAAAGGCCCGATTGGGACCAAGGGGCCGCGGGTGAGCACGAACCTGGTGCTGCCGGGGCGCTACCTGGTGCTGCTGCCCAACTCGGACCAGAGCGGGATCTCGCGCAAGATCGAGAATCCGCAGGAACGGCAGCGGCTCAAGAAGATTCTGCGGGGGCTGTCGATACCCGAGGGCATGGGGGTGATCATGCGCACGGTGGGCGAGAGCCAGCAAATGCGCTACTTCGTGCGGGACCTGGCGCTGTTGCTGGAGGAGTGGCGGCAAATCCAGGAGCGGCTGAAGGGGCAGCCGATGGCCACTTGCGCCTTCCAGGAACCGGATTTGATCGAGCGGACGGTGCGGGACTTTCTGACCGAAGATGTGGAGCGGATCGTGGTCGACAGCCCCAAGGCCTACGACCGGATGCGGGAGATGATTGCCAAAATCTCCAAACGGTCCGCCGACAAGGTCAAGCTCTATGCGGAGGCGCAGCCGGTTTTCGACCGTTTCAACATCACCCGCCAGTTGGAGAATGCCTTCTCGCGCCAGGTGCACCTCAAGAGCGGGGGCTACATCGTGGTGGACGAAACGGAGGCCCTGGTGGCCATTGACGTGAACACGGGCCGGCACAAGGGGGGCAAGGACCAGGAATCGACCATCCTGAAGGTGAATGTGGAGGCGGCGGATGAGATCGCGCGGCAACTGCGGTTGCGCAATATCGGCGGGCTGATTGTGCTGGACTTCATCGATATGAAGTCGCGCCGGGACCAGCAGCAGGTGTTTCACCGGATGAAAGAGGGCCTGCGGCGGGACAAGGCCAAGACCCACATCCTGCCCATCTCGCAGCTTGGGCTGATGGAAATGACGCGGCAGCGCCACACAGAAAGCGTCAACGCGGCGGTCTATGACGATTGCCCCTACTGCAAAGGCCGGGGCAAGGTCAAGAGCGCCCTCACCATGAGCGTCGAAATCCAGCGCAAGCTGAGCGAAATCCTTAAGCGGCGCGCCCGGGACGAATCAGACTTCCAATTGCTGATCGTGGTTCACCCGGCCATCCTGGAGCGCCTGCGCACCGAGGACGAGAAGCACCTCATCGAGATGGAAAAGCGTTACTTTGGCAAGCTCTCGTTCCGGAAAGACCCGGCGCTCCACGCCGAGCAATTCAAGATTCTGAACGTGGCGACCAATGAGGAACTGGCCAGCGGGGGCGGGTGAGAGCAGGGCGGGGCCACACGAAGGAGGGGAGGGAAGACAGAGAACAGAGCCTGGAGCCAGGCCTCGTTGACCGGGGCCTGGCGGGTCAAGGGGCCGGCAGTTGCAGGTCAACCGTATATCCATCTCGCAGGCGGTGGCAAGTCCGGTTCGGTTCGCACCTGTAGCCATTGAGCACGTAGGGTAGAATCGTTGAATCCGCGCACCGAAAGATGGCCAGAGGCGAGCGGCCGGCGCAACATGTCCCAGGTCCACAGGGGCGGCGCATGCCTGTGGGGTGCGGGCGCTCTTACCACGCCCCGCTACACGCGTCCACGCAGCCGCGCGGCTCCGAATCCCGATTCCGAATCGGGATTGAGTAATGGTAATTTGTCATTCGAGTGAGGCGGCGGGCTGCCCATTTGGGGGCGCAGGCAGCACCGCTAGCCGCCGCCCGGAGGATGGCCAGCCGGAGTCGGGCCATTGCCGCTTCGCCGAAGGCAATTTCGTCAGGGACGGCCTGGGCTTTGGGCCGCGGCGCGTTGACTCACTCGCACTGTCTGAGCACGACGAGCCAACTGGTGGCGTTTGGGGCGTTGCCGCCGAGGACGAGGGTCTCGCCTTTGGGGAGGGCCTGGGTGCGTTTGAGGACGTGTTCGCGCTTGCCGAAGAGGGAGACTTCGATCGTGGCATGGCCGAGGTTTTTGACTTCAATCTCACACTTCTCGCTGATGGCGACTTTGAGGGAGCCTTTGGGCGGGACCTGGAGGAGTTTGCGGTTGACCACGAAATAGCTGGTCCACTTGAAAGGGAGTTCCCGGAGTTTCTTGCGGATTTCCGGGGTGACGGGTTTGTGAGTGGGGTCGGGAGACCGCTCGTCGTTGGTGCCCCAGATTAAGAGGGTTTCCAGCTTGAGATCGGGCTCCGCGGCCCGGGCGGGGGACGGGGCGAATGGCAGCCAAAGCAGGGCGGCCGAAAACCAGGTGAGCAGGCCCGCCGAAGTCGCTCTAGGTTTCATGGACTAATCCGGTGTATCTGACAGCTCATCTGCGACGAACTCATCTTCAGCGGGATAAGAAAGCCACACGATGGTGGCGCTGGCGGCGAAGTCGCGGTAAGTAAGGGCGCCGGAGTCGGCGAGGCCGCTCTCGATTTGGGGGGCGCGCGCGGGGCGGCCGAGCAGGAGGGCGGCGAGCAGGACGGCCGCCAGGGCGCCGGCAGGGGTCAGCCACCGCCGCCAGCCAGCCAGGAGGGAGGCGGGTGCGCGGGCCGGCTCGGGCTGCGGCAGGCGCCGGATTTCGCGTTCGATTTTCGACCAGAAGAATTCGCGCGACTCCGGCAACTTGAGGTCCTGGTCAAAGGCGGCCAAGGCGCCGGTGGTGGCCTTCAACTCGCGCAGCAGCGCCTGGGCCTCGGGGTCGCCGGCCAACCGCCCTTGGAGGCGGCGCGCCCGGCGCGGGGACAACTCCCCGTCGAGGCAGGCCTGCAGTTTCAGTTGTGCATCGTAGTCCACTATCTCAAATCTTGCTTCCTCAAGCCGGCCAGCAGGGCGGCCATCTTCCGGCGGGCATAGAAGAGCCGGGACATGACCGTGCCGATGGAACAGCCCATGGTCTTGGCAATCGCTTTATATTCCATCTGTTCAAATTCGTGGAGCACCAGCACCGTGCGATGCTCGTAAGACAGGTGGCCCAGGGCGTGGTCGATGCGCTGGCGCAATTCGGCGCGTTCGAGGCCGGCAGTCGGGTTTACGGTGACCACCGGCATCTGGCGTTCGACCCCGCCCGAGTCTTCATCGATGGCTTCAATGGATTGGAGCCGCTGCCGTTTCTGCTTGCGCAGGTGGTCGAGGCAGAGGTTGATGACAATCCGGGTAATCCAGGTGCCAAAGCTGGCTTCGCCCAGGAACTGGGGCAGCCGCTGCCAGCCCTTGACCCAGGCTTCTTGAGAAAGATCAATGGCTTCTTCTTCATTCCTCACCATGCTTAAGGCGCGGGCGTAGATCTTGTCGCGGTGGCGAACGACCAGCTCTTCAAACGCCGCCATGTCGCCGCGCTGCGCGGCACGCACCAGCGCCGGATCATCGGCGGAGGAATGATCTTTGCCAGTCATTGGACGGCGGGCAGGGGAGGCCTATTCAAGGCGGGTCAGAGTTTTCCTTTGGTGGTGGGGAGTTGGCCGGCCAGCCGGGGATCCCGCTGGCAGGCGGCCTGGGCGGCCCGGGCGAAGGCCTTGAAGAGGGCCTCGACGATGTGGTGGGGTTCATCGCCATAAAGGAGTTCGAGGTGCAGGTTGCAGCGGGCTTCATTGGCAAAGGCCTGGAAGAACTCACGGGCCAAGCCGAAGCGGAAGGCGGTGGACATATCTTGGCTTTTCTCGTTGGCAGTGAGTGTGCGGTAGGCCAAGCGGTGCAATCCGCGCCAAACCAGGAAGGGCCGTCCGCCGAAATCAATCACGCACCGGGCCAGGGATTCGTCCATGGGCACGAAGGCCTCGGCGGTAAAGGGGTTGCGGGGGTCAAAACCGGCGCCGTAACGGCGAAGCCCGTGCTTGTCCCCCAGCGCCTCCGCAAAGGCCTGCCCCAGGACCAGCCCGCAATCCTCTACCGTGTGGTGGGCATCGACCGCCAAATCGCCCCGGCACCGCAGGTCCAGGTCCATGAGGGCGTGCCGCGCAAAGAGCGTCAGCATGTGGTCAAAAAAAGCGAGGCCGGTCCGGACCACGGCCCTGCCCGTCCCGTCAATGCTGAGTCTTAGCCGAATGCGCGTCTCTTTGGTCTGGCGCTGGACCACTGCCTGCCGCTTGTTCATGCCCGGTCATTAAAGCAAAGGGGACATGCCGAAACCAAGCCTAATCACTGGCCGGCCGAGGTGGGAGGTCCGAAGTGCGCAGCGAGTTGCGAATGGCGAATGGCGAACGGCAAGTGGCGAAGGGCGAACGGGGGGCGTCAATCAGAGCGGACTGACGTCCGCTGCTACGGGCCCGAACTTGGCTCTCGCCGGTCACCCCGGCACATGAGGCCCGTCCCGCCGTAGCCTTCGTGGAGGCGATCAGAGCGGACTCACGTCCGCTGCTACGGGCCTGGGCGTGGCTCTGGCCGTTCGCCGTTCGCCGTTCGCTATTCGCAGCGGACTGCGACAAGATCGGAGCGGACTGACGTCCGCTGCTACAGGGCAGAAGGCGGTGAGGTTTCCGAGCCTTTCGGCGGTTGGGCGGGCGGTGGAGGCGCGGAGCCGAGTTTTTTTTCGAGTTCGCTGACGCGGCGGAGGAGGTTGGGCAACTGCTGCAAGGCAATCATCTGGCGTTTGGCCTGGCGGTCGGGTTGGGCTGGGGTCCAGAGCCATTTTTCGCCCTCGGGGATGTTGTGCATGACGCCGGATTGGGCGCCGACGGAGACGCGGTTGCCGAGCTTGAGGTGTCCGGCGAGGCCGGCCTGGCCGGCGAGGATGACGTAGTTGCCCAGCTTGGTGCTGCCGGCAATGCCCACTTGGGAGACAATCAGGCAATGCTCGCCGAGGGTCACGTTGTGCGCAATCTGGACCAGGTTGTCGATCTTTGAGCCCTTGCCGATGACGGTGGGGCCGAGGGCGCCGCGGTCAATGGCCACGTTGGCCCCAATTTCGACGTCGTCGCGAATGATCACGTTGCCAATCTGGGGCACCTTGCGATGGATGGCGCCGTCCTGGACATAGCCGAAGCCGTCCGCGCCGATGACGGTGCCGCTGTGGACGCGGACGCGGTTGCCGAGCTCGGTGCTTGGGTAAAGGGTGACGTTCGGGAAGAGATTGACCTCCTCGCCCAGTTGGCAATGGGCGCCGAGATAGTCGCCGCCCTGCAGGACGGAGCGGGGGCCAATCTTCACCTTGGGGCCCAGCACGCAATACGGCCCGATGTGCGCGCTGGGGTCCACCTGCGCCGTCGCCGGGACAATCGCGCTGGGATGAATGCCGGGGGCAAAGACGGGCTCCGGAAAGAACAGGGGCAGGGTCTTGGCAAAGGCAATCCGGGCGTTGGGCACGCAAATCAGCACCTTTTTGGTGGAAGTGAACGGCCCGTCCACAATGATGGCCGAGGCGGCGCTCTGCTCGGCGCGGGCAAAGTAGTTTTCGTTCTCGGCAAAGGTCAGGTCGCCCGGTTGCGCGCGGTCGGCGGGGGCGAAGCCCTTAATGAGGAGGGCGGCATCGCCGGCCACCTCGCCTCCGAGGTGCTTGGCAATTTCAGCAGCGGTAAAAGGCATAATGCGTCAGCTTGGCCAACGGGCCACACTATAAAGGGCGCCGGGCCTAATTCAACCTCAAGTTTGCCGCCGGCGTGGTCGCAGTCGGCTGCGAACAGCGAATAGCGAACGGCGAACGGGGTCGCCTCCCAGGCCGCTAGCAGGCTGGCGGCCAGGAGGATAGGGCAGGAAGGTCGAATGGCGAGAGCCAAGTTCAGGCCCGTAGGAGCGGACGTCAGTCCGCTCTGATCCCTGGACGACGCGGATTTATGGAGCCGTCTCACGCCGGCTGCTACGAGGTGGGGAGGAGCCGGCTCACGCCGTCTCGTATTTTGTGAAACGGCCGGCTTGTTTTCGCCCGGCGGGAGGCCCGGGCGCCAGGCGAGGAGGGGAGCCGTTTCACTTGCGCCGAGACCAGATGGTCGGATACAATGTAGCGTCAAATGAAGACGGCCTACGAACTGGCGATGGAGCGACTGAGTAAGACGTCGCCGGCGGTCAAACTTACTGCCGAACAGAAGAAGGGGATTGCCGAATTGGAATCGAAGCACGCGGCGAAGGTTGCCGAGCGGGAGCTGTTCCTTAAGGGCGAGATGATCAAGGCGGTGGACCGTGGGGAGGACGCGGCGGTGGAGCAATTGGAGAGACAATTGGCGGGGGAGCGCAAAGCACTGCGGGCGGAGCTGGAGGAGGGGAAGGAGAAAGTGCGGCAACGGAACCGGTAGATTATTCCAATTCGCCTTGGAATTACAGCGCCAGGCCAGCGTATTCAGCATCCGGCGGGGAGCCCGCGCTGCCATAAATCGAAGTGGTAGAGGGCGGCGGCCACCAGGGAGTGGCGGATTTTGCCGGCCGCCATCAAATGAGGAAGCTGGGCCACGGGCACCAGCCGGGTCAGCAGGTCTTCCGAAGCGTCAAGCGCGGGCGGACGCAGGCAGCGGCAGTTCTGGACCAGCACGGTGAAGCAGATGTTGGTCATGATGGCGGGGTTGGGGAAGACCCGGCCGAGCAGCCGCGCCGGCTCGCCGACGTAACCGGTTTCTTCCCGCAATTCGCGCTGGCCCGCCGCTTCGGGCGAAGGGTCGTCGGGGTCGATCATGCCGCCGGGGATCTCCAGTTCGACGGTGTTCGAGCCGTGGCGGAATTGCTCGACCATGACGACCTGCTGGTCCGGCGTCAGGGCGATGACGTTCACCCAGTTCCCGCAGTCAATCACATAAAAGTCATGCTCCCGCAGCGTGCGCGGAGAGACCTTCCGGTCTGCGCGAATGGTGAAAATCCGAAAATCGCCCATCGGCGCCGAACCGATTTTCTTCCAGGGTTTGATCATCTTCAGTCAGAAGTCGGCGGTGGGAGACTGGTGTCTTGAGGTTTTACGTTTTGTAAGACCTGAGAGCTGAAAGGAGAACACATTCAATTTAACCGCAAAGAAACCAAAGAGCGCAGAGCAGAGGCGGCCCAGGGACGAAGACCGGTTGGTTGGGCGGGCGATTTCTTTGTGTTCTCTGGGTTCTTGGCGGTCAATTCCTTGAGATGTGTTAGCTTTTCCAGGAGACTTTGTCCTAGGCCTGGGTTTGGAGGCGGATAGTTTCGACGGTGAGCGGGGCGACCTCGGGCCAGAGTTCGAGGGTTATTTCGCCGAGGGTCGTTTTGATAACGGCCACTTCCTTCATGGATTTCCCTTGGGGCTGAGCTTATTTGACCGAGCCGGCGGGAACGATCTTGATGGTCTGCACCTCGACGCGCTTGGCGGGCTTGCTCAGTTCGTTGCGGGCGTCGGCCGTGACCGGGGTGTTGGCGATCTTTTCGAGGACGTCGTAGCCTTTGATCAGTTTGCCGAAGGCGGTGTATTTGCGATCGAGGAACGAGGCAGTCCCATCGCAGATGAAGAATTGGGAGCCGGCCGAATCCGGGTGCTGGGAGCGGGCCATCGAGATGACGCCGCGCTGGTGCGGGCGGTCGTTAAACTCGGCTTTGATCTTGTAGCCCGGGTCGCCCTGCCCCCAAAGGTCTTCCTTGGAGAGGTCCTTGGTGAAGGGATCGCCGCCCTGGATCATGAAACCCTTGATGATACGATGGAAGGCGGTGCCGTCATAGAAGCCCTTTTTGGCGAGGTTCTTGAAATTCTCGACCGTCTTGGGAGCCACCTCCGGCCAGAACTCGAGGACCATGTCCCCGGCGCTGGTGTTGAGGACGGCCACCTCGTTGGTGCCGGCCGGGGCGGCGTCCTTTTTCGTTTCTTCCTGCTTCGGGGCGGCGGTTTGGGCGGCCGCGAAGCCGAGGGCCAAAGTGAAGGCGGAAAGTGTCGCAAATATTTTCATAACTGCGCAGAATCTCTCACGAACTGGCGGCAAAGTCACGCCCGGAATGCGAAGGCTTGCTCCGCCTTTGCCGGCTCATGATTAGGAGAACGACCAGGCGGACGATTGGCGGGGGCGGGTCTTGCGGACAGGCCTTTAGTATCTGAGGCGATAGAACTTATTGCCGGCGGGCGAGGAGAGGGTGATGCTCTTGGTGGTGCCGTTGTCGGTGATGGTTTGCTGCACGGCACTCCAGGTGGCCCGGTTGAGGGTGGTGTTTTCCTCGAGGGTAAAGCCGGTGGAAGGGGAGGGCCAGGAGAGGGTGACGTTCTTGCCGGAGACAAAGACAGCGAGCTGTGGGCGACCGGGGGAGGGCATGGCGGCGATGACGCCCCAGAAGCCGCCGGCGATGGTGTAGCTGCCGCCGCTGAGGGTGCCGGCATCGGGTTGGCCGATGGTGCCGGTAAGGGAATAATTTCCCCCCGTGCTGGTCCCGCCGCCGCCGTCGATGGTAAACCAGGAGAGATCATACGATTGCGTGAACCCCGAGAGGGCAGTCGTCAAAAGGAGGCCAGAGCCGGCAAAGAGCAGTTTTAGCGTCTTCATTTTCGGTCCTGAACGGTTGTTTAGAGTGATTTTACCAGAGGGCTGGGGCAAGTCAATCCCGAGGCGCGAGGAATTAAGGGCTCGTGCAGAAATAAGTTCCGAGGTCTGGCTGCTTGGGTGGAGCGTGAAGCGTGAGAGCGTGGAGCGTGGTCCCGATTCCGAATCGGGAATGCCCTCACGCTCTATCCCGATTCGGAATCGGGACTCCACGCTCCGGGCGGCGGGTCTTTTCGCTCCAGCCTTCGTGGCTCGCTCCTCATCCCGACAGGTCGGGACGGGTATGCTCGTCGCTCGCGCCTGGGCTGGAGCGAAAATCCCTGGCCGCGAACGTCACCGTATTTATGACAGGCAGTGCTAAGGCAGGATGGCGGTCCAGAACTGGTCAGCCAGCAAGCGGCCGCGGGGCCGGAGTAGCCGTGCGTTTTGGCTTGCGGTCGCGATTTTGGGCTTGCGCTGGGGGCGGCTGCCCGGATGATTTGAGCGCATGAGCCTCCTTTCCAGGAAGTTCGAAGGTGCGCCCGAGCTTGCCCGCGTCCTGCCGCTGGTTGTGTTTGCCGCCCTTACGGCTTTCCAGGGTCATCTTGGCAAAGGCTCGGAATATTGGGTCTACCTTCTGAAGACCGTGGTGGGGGGGTGGATGGTTTGGGAGCTGCGCCCGCGCCTGGAGGAGATGCGCTGGCAGATTAGTTGGGAGGCGGTGGCGGTCGGGGTGGCGGTCTTCGCTCTTTGGGTCGGCCTGGATGGGCACTACCCCAGGCTGGCCGAATTGCAGGCCGGGGCGGGCTGGAACCCACGGCAGCCGTTGGGCCAAGGGTCCGCTGCGGCCTGGTTCTGCATCGTTGGGCGGATGGCCGGCTCCACGCTGGTCGTGCCGCCCCTGGAGGAAGTCTTTTACCGCTCCTTCCTCTATCGCTACTTCGTAAAGAGGAATTTCCGCGCGATGCCCTTCAACCAATTTCATGCCCTGTCATTTATCGTGACGGCTGTCATCTTCGGCCTGATGCATGCCGAACGCTGGCTGGCGGCCATTTTGTGCGGCCTGGCCTATCAAGGGCTGGCCGTGCGCAAAAACCGTCTGGGCGATGCCATGACCGCCCATGGCCTTACCAATTTTCTGCTCGGCCTCTGGGTGGTCTGGAAAGGGGCGTGGCACTTTTGGTCGTAGTCGAAATTGGGATTGAATTGTTCCCGTGCTGCCGTGCCTGGTCTATGAGGATGAGGAGCTGCTGGTGGTCAACAAACCCGCCGGCCTGAACACGCACGCACCCGGTCCGTACGCGGGCGAGGGCTTGTACGACTGGCTCCGGAACCGCGAGCCGCGATGGGCCACCCTGGCGATTATCCATCGGCTCGATAAAGAAACCTCCGGCCTCATCGTTTTCTCCAAGACGCCTTCGGCCAATCGGTCCCTCACCGAGCAATTCACAAGACGCACGGTCCGCAAGAAGTATCTCTTGCTGACCGACCGCCCGGCCCCTGGGCGGGAGGTGACTGCCACAAGCGCGCTGGTGCGCGCGGGTGAGAGATATGTGAGCCGGCCCGCGCGCGAGGGCGCCGCCGCCGCCCAAACCCGTTTCCGTCTCGTGGGCGGGGCTGGCCGCGGCTGGCAGTCGGCCCCGGCCGGTCTGGGCCCTTGCCAGGTGGTGGAAGCGGAGCCGTTGACTGGCCGCACGCACCAGATTCGCGTTCAGGCCGCCGCGCAAGGGTTCCCGATCCTGGGCGACACCCTCTACGGCGGCACTCCGGCGCCGCGGGTTTATCTGCACGCCGCCGAGCTGGCGCTGGACCATCCCGCGACCGGGCAAAGGCTCTCCTTTCGCGCGCCGGCCGCCTTCGAGGCCGCGGGCGACGGGCGGTTCTCCTTGCGGGCGGCGCTGATCGACCCTGAGGCGACCAACGCCTATCGCGTCCTGCACGGCGCCGCCGATGGCCGGCCCGGCTGGTATGTCGAGCGGTTCGGGGATTACCTGTTGTCCCAAAGCCAACAGCGGCCGACCCCAACGCAGCAGGCGGAATTGGTCCGCCTGCTGACAAGGCTTTCTGCGCGCGGGGCCTGTCACAGGGTCCTGCGGCGGCAGGTCGGCCGGGCGCACGCGGCCGCCGCCTCGCCCGAACCGATCCTGGGCCAAGCGCCGCCGGACCGGTTTGCCATCCGTGAAAACGGCCTGCATTTCGAGCTCAGCTTCCGCGAAGGCTATTCCGTCGGACTGTTCCTGGACCAGCGCGACAATCGGCGGCGGCTCTTGACCAGGCACATCGCCGCCGGCTTCTCACTCCCGGCGGCCGGCGGCGCCCCGCCGGCCCGCTTCGAGGTCTTGAATGCGTTCGCCTACACCTGCGGCTTTTCCGTGTGCGCGGCCAAAGCGGGGGCGCGCACCACCAGCGTGGAGCTTTCGAAAAAACACCTCGCCTGGGGCAGGCGCAACTTCACCCTGAACCAACTCGACCCGGCCGGGCACGACTTCCTGCACGGCGACAGCTTCGATTGGCTGCGCCGCCTGGCCCGCCGGCCGCGGCGCTTCGACCTCATCCTGCTCGACCCGCCCACCTTTTCCCAATCCAAAGCCTCCGGAGTATTCAGGGCCCAAAGAGATTACGGCCGACTCGTCCGCGTGGCCCTGCCACTGCTGCGGAGCGGCGGCGTCTTGTTCGCCTCCGCCAACGCCGCCGATTGGCCCCCGGAAGAATTCCTCGCCGCCGTGGCCCAGCCCGTGCACGCCGCCGGCAGGAAGCTCCTCCAACGCCATTACGCCCCGCAGCCGCCGGATTTCCCCGTCTCCCGCATCGAACCGGCCTATTTGAAAACCCTCTGGCTGCGAATTGAGTAAAGCGGGGAGGGGTGTGCGCTGAAACGCACAGTTTACAAAAGCCGGAGGAAATGGATAATGTTGGAACAGAAGCTACGACTGAACAAATGCAGGATGAAACGCCAACGGGCCCGATTCGGGAAGACCGGCGGAAACCCTTGACTCCATCCGCAGAAAGCATATAATGCGAAGCCATGAAAACGAATCCGACCCCTGCGTCCGCGCGCCGTGCCTTTACCCTCATTGAACTGCTGGTGGTGATTGCCATCATCGCCATCCTGGCAGCGATGCTCTTGCCGGCCCTGGCCCGAGCGAAGGACAAGGCCACCCGGATAACCTGCGTCAACAACCTCAAGCAGATGGGGAATGTCATCCGCATGTACGCGGACGATAATCGAGACGGCTTCGCCTTCTCCAACTGGGATGGCGGCGGGACCTTCAACGGTGCGAACGTGCCGGGCTGGCTCTACACCGTCACGAACGGCTCAGTCCCCGATGTGGGGCCAGGGGGAACCTACGAGAACGCCCAGCTTGCCGCCTACCGGACCGGGGTGTGGTTTCAGTATATGCCAAACCCGAAGTCCTTTCTTTGCCCGGTCGATATCAAGAGCAAGACCTGGATGACACCCCGCGCCCAGGGGGCCATAGGCTCAACTGTGAGGATGAATAAGATGTCCAGCTATGTCCAGAACGGGGCCGCCTGCAACTATGGGGACACCCACTATGAGCAGGGGAGGTATCTGCTAGTCACGGCCGCCTGGAACCCCCTGTGCTACCTGCTGTGGGAACCGGACGAGAACAGGCTTGGTCCGGGCAATCCGGGCGCATTTGAATTCAACGACGCTTCTAATTTCCCCCAGATCTCCAACGGCGAAGGGATCGGCCGGCTCCACAACAAGAAAGGCGGAAACATTCTGGGGTTGTCGGGCACCGTGGTGTTTATCACGCGGGAAAGTTTCGACGCGGATTCGCTGGCCGCCGGCACCACTCATGCCCCTGGGCCTGGTGGCCGCTCCTACCTGTGGTGGGCCCCTGGTAGGGCCAACGGCGGCGCTCCTTAGTGGTGCGCCACCCGCCTCTCGGATTGCCAGTTATGATCACCCGCTTAGAGGATCATGAAATCTAATACTATTCCCGCCAGACGATGGATTCGTTCGGTCGCCGCCCTTGGTCTGGTCCTGTCGCTCGGATTGGCCTGCGCCGGGTGCAAGAAATCCGATAATCAAGGCGCAGTGGATGCCAAGGCCTTTCAGGCGGCGGCGCCGGAGATAAAAGCCGCCTGGGATCGCGCCCTGGCGGCCGCGCAGAGCAATGACTACGCGGCTGCCTACTTGACGTTGAGGCAATTGCGCGCCCAGTCTGATTTGACTCCTGGACAGCTTGAGGCCATTAACGCCCAGTCCACCCTTGTCAACGACCGAATGGCGGCCGCGGCTCAGAAGGGCGACACCAACGCCCTGCAGGCGATCCAGGAGATACGCAAGGCCTCCCGGATGCCGGGCCGCTGACCCGCCTCCAGCCTGTCCATCCAGCCCTGACTTCCCACACTCGCCCAGCCTTGCGAGCGCGTCGGCGGCTGGTTGCGCCAACCGGCAGCTCTCAATCCTGCCCCGGAGCGCCGGCTTCCAAGCGGGCTTTGGAGGCAACTCGACCCGTGGGCGCCCCTGCGAAGAGCGGCCAGCCAAGGCCGCCTTGGAAGCCGGCGCTCCGCCTTGCGGTCTCGGGGGGCGGGGCAGGAGCGCGAGGGGCCTGGCGGGAACTTGGAATTATTCCAAATATTGACAGTCGCCGGCCTTGGGTTAGATTGCGGCGTGCGATGGACCTGACGGAAAAGACCAAACAGAGCGACCGGTTGAACCGGCGGCTGGCGACGGGCGGTTTTCGCTTCACGCCGCAGCGGGAGCGCGTTTATGCCGTGCTCCTGGAGCAACGGGACCACCCGACCGCCGAGGAGGTGTTCATCCGGGTCAAACGCGAAATGCCGGACATTTCCGTGGCCACGGTGTATAATTGCCTGGATGCCCTGGTGCAATGCGGGCTGGTCCGGCGGGTGAGCCTGGCGCGCGGGGCGGCGCGGTTTTGCCCGAACATGCGCGAGCATGGCCATTTTTACTGCGAGGCCTGCGAGCGCGTTTTTGATATTGATTTGCCGCCGCAGACCGGCGTTCGGCTGCCGAAAGGGTTTGCGGTCTCGCGGGTTGACATCGCCCTTCACGGGCGCTGCCCGGCTTGCGCGAGCGGAAAGAAGCAGGCCGATAATGTGGGAGCAATTTAGCACGAGAGCAGCGCGAGCGAAGGCGCGCGCCTGGCGGCGGGCGGTTCCGATTAGCGCCCGCTGCGACGCTGCAAGGCCGCCACGCCGCCACGCTTTTCGAGATTGAGTCAGAGCCAATGAGCACGGCCACGGAAACCATCGCGGGATTGGTCCAGAAAGAGTACAAGTACGGCTTTTATACGGACGTGGAGAGCGACTCGGCGCCGCCGGGGCTCAATGAGGACATCCTGCGGCTGATTTCGGCGAAGAAGAACGAGCCGAAGTTCATGCTGGAATGGCGGCTCAAGGCCTACCGGCACTGGCTGACGCTGAAGGAGCCGCGGTGGCCGCACGTTCATTATCCGCCCATCGATTATCAGCAGGCGGTGTATTATTCGGCGCCCAAGCAGCGGGGCGAGGGGCCGAAGAGCCTGGAGGAGGTGGATCCGAAGCTCCTGGAGACCTACGCGAAACTGGGCATTCCGCTCAAGGAACGGGACCGGCTGGCGGGCGTGGCCGTGGACGCGGTGTTCGACAGCGTGTCGGTCGGCACGACGTTCAAGGAGAAGCTGGGGGAGCGGGGCATCATCTTTTGCTCCTTCACTGAGGCGGTGCAGCACCACCCGGACCTGGTGCGGAAGTACCTGGGCCTGGTGGTGCCGTACACGGACAACTTTTTTGCGGCGCTCAATGCGGCGGTGTTCAGCGACGGTTCGTTTTGTTTCATCCCCAAGGGGGTGCGGTGCCCGATGGAGCTTTCCACCTACTTCCGCATCAACGCCGCCAACACGGGCCAGTTCGAGCGCACGCTCATCGTGGCCGAAGAGAGCGCGGCGGTGAGCTATCTGGAGGGGTGCACGGCGCCCATGCGGGACGAGCACCAGTTGCACGCGGCGGTGGTGGAACTGATCGCCCTGGACCACGCGCAGATCAAATACTCGACCGTGCAAAACTGGTACCCGGGTGACGCGCAGGGCCGCGGCGGCATCTATAACTTCGTCACCAAGCGCGGCCTGTGCAAAGGCCGGAACTCGAAGATTTCGTGGACGCAGGTGGAAACCGGCTCGGCCATTACCTGGAAATATCCGAGCTGCATCCTGCTCGGCGACAATGCCATCGGCGAGTTTCACTCGGTCGCCCTGACCAACCATTATCAGCAGGCGGACACGGGGACCAAGATGGTCCACCTGGGCAAGAACACCCGGAGCACGATTGTCTCCAAGGGCATCGCGGCCGGGCACGGCCAGAACAGCTACCGCGGGCTGGTGAAAATCCTCAAGAGCGCCGCCCACGCCCGCAACTTCTCCCAGTGCGATTCGCTGCTGCTGGGCGACCAATGTGGGGCGCACACCTTTCCGTACATCGAGGTGAAAAACTCCACCGGGCGGGTCGAGCACGAGGCCTCGACCTCGAAGATCGGCGAGGATCAAATCTTCTATTGCAACCAGCGCGGGCTCTCCACCCAGGACGCCGTGAACATGATCGTCAACGGCTTCTGCAAAGAAGTCTTCCGCGAATTGCCGATGGAATTTGCCGTCGAAGCGCAGAAGCTCCTGGGCGTCAGCCTGGAGGGGAGCGTCGGCTGACGGCCGGCCGGGGGCGGAAGGTTGAAGCGTTCGAGCGTTGAATGAGTTACAAGGTTACATGGTTGCCTGGTTACATAATGAGACGGTGGCAGGGGCGGCAGGGGCAATTGAGAGGCCGGGAGGAGAGCGGATTTCACCCGTGCGCCCAGTTCGGTCCCTCGACCCCCGACCCTCGTCACCCCCGGCCCGCGCACTTGAAAACCGGTATAGAAAGCAATGCCACAGCCGATTCTTGAAATCATCGACCTCAACGCCGGCGTTGAGGGCAAACTGATACTCAAAGGCATCAACCTGACCCTGCAGGCGGGCCAAGTGCACGCCCTCATGGGCCCCAACGGCAGCGGCAAGAGCACGCTGGCCGCCGTGCTGGCCGGCCGCGAGGGCTACGAGGTCACCGCCGGCCAGGTGCTCTATGACGGCCAGAACCTGCTGGAACTCGACCCCGAGGAACGCGCCCGCGAGGGGCTGTTCCTGGCCTTCCAGTACCCGGTCGAAATTCCCGGCGTCAACAGCACCTACTTCCTGCAAGCTGCCCTGAACGAAATCCGCAAGCACAAGGGCCAGGCGGAACTCGACGCCCTGGAGTTCCTTGCGCTGGTCAAGCAGAAGATGAAACTACTCGAGCTGGACGAGGGCCTTTTGCGGCGCTCGGTCAATGAGGGGTTTTCCGGCGGCGAGAAGAAGCGCAACGAAATCTTCCAGATGGCCGTGCTCGAGCCGCGGCTGGCCATCCTGGACGAGACCGATTCGGGCCTGGATATTGACGCCTTGAAGATCGTCTCCAACGGCGTCAACAAGCTGCGCCGCCCGGACAACGCCCAACTGGTCATCACCCATTACCAGCGCTTGCTCAACTATATCGTGCCGGATTTTGTCCACGTGCTCGCCGAGGGCCGCATCCTGCGGACGGGCGACAAACAGCTTGCCCTGGAACTGGAAGCCAAGGGCTACGACTGGCTGCTCAAGGAAGAGGCCGTAACGGCGTAGCGCTCAGCGCGGCAGCCAAAGGGCTAAAGGGGTCGAATAGGCTAAAAAAGTGCCTCCCCGGGAGAATCTGCGGGCTGGGCGGCGGTCTGGACCCTCGCCGGACGCCATGTTTACAGCCAAATAGGGGTCTGAAAGCAACCTGAGCATCCGGTTACCACTCGTTCGCCACCTTCGCCGCGCGTATTCGCGCCGTCCGATTCGCAGGGGCGGGCGAGCGGCGGCAACGGGCTGCGAGCCTCCAGCTCGCGTTGCCGCCGCTCCCGACGGGTTACGGACTCGCCCCGCCCTTGACTCCCGCTGGCACGCTCTCGCGCAGGCCGAGTACGAGAATCCCTGCAAGCGGGGAGCCAGTCGGCGCTCGAGGAAGCGGAGTTTGCAGCCGCGCGGGGAACTGGTTCCGTTGTCGCTTTTGCCGGACAAGCTCAACAGCTTCAACCGCGAACCCTCTTTCCCTCGGCCGGACCTTGCGTTAGATTGACCGTCGATGATCACGTTGCGAACACTTGCCGAGCGGCGGGCGGACATTATCCGGTTGGCCGAACAGCACCGCGCCGGCGAGGTGCGTGTATTTGGCTCGGTCGTGCGCGGGGACAATACCGAAGCCAGCGACGTGGACCTGCTCATCACTACGCGGCCCGGGTGTTCGTTGCTCGACTTGGGCGGCTTGCTGGCGGACTTGGAGGACCTGCTGCGCTGCCGCGTGGATCTCGTGACCGACGATGGCCTCAAGCCGCGCCTGCGTGAACGGGTGCTCCGGGAAGCCATTCCGCTATGAAATTCGCCCCTATCCTCCTGGCCGCGTGGGCAGCCAGTCCCTGGCTTTGGGCGGAGCCGGCCTCGGTCCCCTCCACGGCGTACGCGAAATGGCCTCACGGCCCCTCTGCCGACCCCGGATTCTTTCCGCTGGCGGTGTGGTTGCAGGCGCCGGCCAACGCGGAGCGTTACCGCCAGGCCGGGTTCAACACCTATATCGGGCTTTGGCAAGGGCCAACGGAAGCGCAATTGGCCAGGCTCAAGCAAGCGGGGATGCGGGTGATTTGCGAGCAAAACGAAGTGGCCCGGCGGCACCTGGATGATCCGACCATCATCGGCTGGATGCACGGGGATGAGCCGGACAACGCGCAGTCGCTGGGGGCAGGCCTAGGCTGGGGGCCGCCGGTGGCGCCGGAGCGGGTGGCGGCGGACTACCGGCGAATGCGGGCGGTGGATGCGTCCCGCCCGGTGCTGCTGAACCTGGGCCAGGGTGTGGCGTGGGACGGGTATCCGGGCCGTGGCGTCCGCAGCCATCATCCGGAAGATTACCCGCAATATCTCGCGGGCTGCGATATTGTCTCGTTCGACATTTACCCGGCGGTCCACGAGCGGGCGGAGGTGGCGGGTAAGCTCTGGTATGTCGCCCAGGGCGTCCAGCGCCTGGTCCAATGGAGCAATGGCCGGCAGATCGTGTGGAACTGCTTGGAGTGCACGCGCATCAACAACCCGGCGCGCAAGCCCACGCCGCGCGAGGTCTGCGCCGAGGCCTGGATGTCGCTCATTCATGACTCGCGCGGCCTGGTCTTCTTCGTGCACCAGTTCAAGCCGAGCTTCCGCGAGGCGGCGTTGCTGGACGATGCGGAGATGCTCGAGGCGATTACGGCCTTGAACCGCCAGATCACCAGCCTGGCCCCGGTTCTGAACAGCCCAAGTCTCCCGGCAGCGGCCAAGGCGGAGTCCGAGGACCCGGCCGTGCCGGTGGCCCTGCTGGTCAAGCAGCACCAAGGGGCGACTTATCTGTTGGCGGTGGGCCTGCGGGACGGGGCGACCAGGGCCACGTTCACGTGCAAAGGCCTGGCCGGCGACCGCGCAGTCGAAGTCCTCGGCGAGCAGCGGAGCCTGGCGGCGCACAACGGCTCGTTCCAGGACCACTTTGCGGCCTGGGAGGCGCACCTTTATCGCCTGGGACCGTGAGGGGGCCGCGCCTTGGGGCTTCGCCCTCCGAAACCGGACGGACATCGAGTCGCGATTCGGGGTCAAGTCCTGATTTAAATTTGTCACTGCCGCGAAGCGGCTCGATAGGGCTCGATAGCAAGTTAAACGAGCAGGGGGGCGGGCTTGCGAGCCATAGCTCGCGCCCCCCTGCGGTCGAGCG
>JBEKRX010000034.1:0-60630 GCA_049518415.1 Verrucomicrobiota bacterium | reverse complement strand
CCCGGCAAGGGCACTTGGTCGAGGGCCGCTTGCAACAGCCACGGCTTGAGCTTGTAGTAGGGTTCGTAGGGCAGCACCGCCTGGGTCTGGGGCGCGGCCGCCAACTGCCGGGCCACGGCCTGCGAGGCGCGGACCAGGCAGGCGTTGTTGGGGATGTAACAGACCATGCGGGCGCCAGCCTGCCGGAGCAGGGCGCGAAAGCTCTCGTCCAGCGGGCCGCGGGCTTGGACGAGGTAGGCCCCGGGGTCGCCCTGGGCGCGCAGGGAGGCGGGGATGGGCAGGTTGGCAGGCTGGGTGGTGTCCAGGAGGGCGTTTTCGAGCAGGATGGCATTGGGATTGCGGACCAATTGGCGAAGCGGCTGGGTCGTGTTGCTTAGGCGGTAAGCAATCCGGGCCTTGGGGCTCAGGTTGGTGGGCGCCCAGGGGGCCAGGTCGGCCGCCCGCGTCAGCAGGTGCATCGGCCCGGGTTGCGCCAGTGCGGCCGGTCTGGGGGCCGTTCCGGCCGGTTGGGGCCCATTAGTGGCGGCCGCCCCAGGCGCCGCCTTCCACTGATCCCCAAGCCGCCAGCAATAAAACGCTCCAATAAAGCACAGCACGCTCACCGAGAGCCACATTAGAGGACGCCGTCGCATAATCTTATCAGGTCATCGAGTTAAAACCGAGAGCGGGGTCGAAAGCGATAAGAAAGGGGGGCGAGAGAGAAGGGTGCATTTCACTTTCTTGGTTGGTCCCTCCTAATCTTAATCCTAATCCTAATCCAGTTTCTCATGGTCGAAAACGCGATTCATTCGGATTAAGATTAGGAGCGAGGATTAAGATAAAGAGTCACAAAGGCCTCCAAAGAAAGTGAAATGCGCGCGAGAAGGAATGCCCCCTGCCGGGGCGCGCGCCTGGCGCCCGATGCGCGCTCAGCCCCGCACAGACGCAATGAGCTTAGCCCGGCCGAACCGGAAGCGAAAAAGCAACCGCGGAATACGCTAAATACGCGGAAAGGCAGACGGTCCCGATTCGGAATCGGGAAATTCCGCGTATTCCGCGTATTCCGCGGTTTACTCTTCCTCCAAAGAATCAAAGGGCTCATCTCCATCTCGGCTGCGTCGGTGAAAGGCCCGCCCTAGTCCGGCGGCAGGACGTTGAAACTCTCAATCACGGCCCTGGGGTTGTTGGTGGCGCCCTCGATGCGCACGACCGTGCGGGTGGCGACTTCGGCGGTGATTTGGTAGTTGGTGCACAGGCCCAGGTACGGTCCGCCGGTGACGATCGAATTGTTGGCCGGCTTAAGGGCCTGGCCGTAAGCGTAAATCACGAAACGCGGTTGCTCGCCGCCCTTGAGCAGGCCCAGCACCTGCTGCGGGAGCCGCTCATAGACAGCGTCGTTAAGCAGATTGGTGGCTCTCAGGTTGATGAAGGGCGAGTTCACCGTCAGCTCGGGGACCCTCAAGATGTCACCTAGCCGCTGAAAAGCCCCGCCGGCAAAATTGGTGGCCCGCACGTCATTGATGGCGCTGACCAGCGTGACCAGCGGCGGCGGCGAGGTGGGAAAATAAGTGCCGGCCGGCTGAATCACCAGGTCCGCGTTTCTCGTCACCTGCACGTCCACGCCGCTGAGCAGGGCCGACCAGGCGGCCAGATTGGCCTGATTGACCGACATCTGGCCGCGGGCGATGTTGTCGTCGAGCGCCGTCGTAAACAAGTCCACCACGTGCCAGTCGTTGGTCGGGTGCGTGAGCAACGCATCGAACGCCGCGGCGTTCGGCTGAGCCACGGGCCGGTTGGTGTACAAGGCCACCAGGTTGGTGGCAATCTGGCCAAAATTCGTTACCACCAGAATGTTGCCCGACCATTGCAGCCAGTGCGGCAGGGCCGCGGCGGGCGCTTTCAGATAGATGGTTTGCCAGGGCGTGCCGCGATGCACTCGCCCAAGCCAGCCGGGATTCGGCAGCTTGTAGGCCGGAAAATCCCAGTCGTCGGACGACGTAACCATGGGGTCTTTGAGCGCCAGATTGTACTGGGTCGGGTCGTTAGCATTCCCAAGGCTCCCAGGCCGGGGACCCCAAGGCCCATAGCGCTGGTTCAGCCCACCGAGGTTGGGAATGCTCGACTGGTCGCCCCGGATGTCAAGCTGGACCCGGTTGGTTTGCTGCACCGGGCTGGTCAGGTCGGCAATCGTATAGTGGACCAGCGGATCATTGGCCTGCCAGGAGGTCTCATAGTAGATCGTCCGGGTCGGTTCGTAAGGGGCGTAGAATTTGTTCGTCTTGGTCGCCGCCGGGGCGGTGTCCAGGAGTTGGCTGCGAAAGAAGTCTATCGCATCGGCGGTGCCGCCCCTGACCCCATTGGCCGCATCGTTCCAATGGCCCGCATTGACCTCTGGGTCGGGGTTCCCCAGGCAAATCCCGATCTGGTTGAGCACGCCGTAGGTGGGGCTGGCGACTGAGCCAACCGCGCGGTTCGTGCACCACAGGCTGCCCGCATTGCCGTCGGGAATCCAGGCTGCCTCGCACAGCCCGTTGGTCATAGCCGTCAAGGTTATATCCAAAGGCGGTTCCACCGAGTCCAGGTTCACATAGTCCACGATGCGGTTGACCTCGGTGTCCACCAGGATGAAGCGGACCCGGGTCCGCAGGTTCAGCCACCAGTGCGGGGCGGGAAAACCATAGCCCCTTTCAAACGTCCCCGTCACGTTCGTAAACCGGCCCGTGGCCTGCGAGTATAGGACATTGGTGAGAATGTAACAGTTCGTGGCGGGATCGAGCGGCAGTTTGAAAGCGCCCTGCTTGAAAGGGCCATCCGCCCTGTAGGCGGGCCAACTACCGGCAGCAACGGTGAGAGGAGGAGTGGCGGGGGTGGCGCGCACAACACAGTTGCTCATCAGCACGTTGGCCGCGCCGCCCAGTTCGTTGGTGATCGAGGCAAAGGCATCCACCGCGGCGATCACCTGCAGGTTGCGCGGATAGTTGGTCCGGTAGGAGTTCCAGGCCTCGAGGCCGAAGACGTTCGAGATGCAAAGCAGCAGCATCTGGTTGGTCTGGTTCACCCTGGCCGTCGGCTGGGCATCCGGCCGGCGGAATTCCAGCTTGCGCGTGAGTTGGATCATGGTTTCCATCGCGAACTCGTTGAAGTTGGGGAGTCCTTTCTTGGCGCCGATCACCACCGGCATGCCATAGACCATATCATTCCTCCCCACAAGCGCGCGGTCCCTGGAATTGTAGAGGTCGCGCATGGCCGGGGTCGGACCGCCGCCCAGGCCGGCCAGGCTCGCGTTGGTGGCTTCCAGGTAGCCGGTAATGTAGATCGGCGGGTCGGTGCGTAGGCCGTACCGGCTGAAGACCGGGCGGAATACAGACGGCAGGTAGGGGTAGCCGGTCTTAAGCTGGTTGGTCGTGGCGTCGTAAATGTTGGCGGCGACCTGGAGCAGGCGATGGACGCTCGGGGTATAGAAGTTCGTGGGCCAGACCTGGATCTGGATATTCGTGACCCCGAAGCTGTTCGTGACCAGCAGGTTGGTGGGGCCAACCCCAACCGTGTAGCCGGCGTTGGCCAGCAAACGGATGGCGACATTGGTGAAGAACTGGACCGGCACCCAGGGCAGGAAGTTGGTGGCCAGGTTGGGCACGATGTTGCCCCGCGCGTCCACGTTCACGTAATTGAGGTTGATCTTGGTCGGCGGCTCAGGCCCCGAATCGGTGCCAAGCTGGGACAGGAGCCGGTAGAAGGTATAGCGGTTGTAGGAACTGGCGTTCGTGCCGGCCTGGAGCAGGCGGCTGGGGAAGGTGTAGGCCACCCCAGCCTGGCTGGTCTTTCTAGGGTCAAAGTAGTCCTGCGGAGTAAAAAAATGGTAGGGACTGTCAGCGCCAGGGTAGGGGTAGTTGTTCACCCGGCCTATGTCGGGGTCGCCGGTCCCCAAGGTGTTGACCGTCATCACCGGGCCGCTGCCGAAGTCGTCGATGAGATCGTTCGTGAGTGCCCTGCTTCCGGCGGCGCCGAAAACTGCCGGGACCGTCTGATACTTCGACCAATTGTTCGTGCCATAGCGGTAACGCGTCAGCGCCAGCGCATCATCGAAGGCCACTCCCAGGTTGGGAGAACACACGCTCTCGCCTTTGTATGGCCGGTACTGGTAGTTCTGGGGACCGGGATTCAGGACCGGACCGGGCCACAGATTGGTGTTGAGGTCCACCAGGAAGGCCGCCAGGTTGATCTCCCAGGGGCCGACCCCCTGGTTGCGCATAAAGCCGTCATTCCCGGACATACTCAGGGGGAAGCCCAACGCGGCCAGGCCGCACGCCACCTTCGCATAATTGTGGATGTAATTCTGGTCGAGGGTCTTGCTGGCCGGCAGGATGATGTAGGCAAACCGGCTGACAAAGAGGTTGGTGCGGGAATGGCGATACTCGGGCCTTTCCAGCACGCCAATCCATTCGGGGTCGCCCACCCAGAACTTGAGCCAGGGCTGCTGGCTATTTGGCAGCTTGCTGTAGTCGAGCTTGCCGGTGGCGGGGTCGACGTACCACTCCGGCCACCACCCGTTGGTGTCGTAGCGCCCGTTGCGGTTCAAATCCAGGTAGTAACGGAAATCGTTGGAGGTGGCGGAAACCCGCACATAGACCGGCGGCCGCGGGCTGTAGAGGAGGTTGGCCAGGTTTTGCAGGAAGCCGTTGCCCGTCAAGAGATTGCCGGACACGTCCCGGTAATTGACGTTAGTAGCACTCGTATAGAGGGCCAGGCGGGCCGGGTTGTTCAAGAAGCCTGCTGGGTTGATGTAGTTGGTCGAGACGCGCTGGTCGAAGTTGTAAGCATTGGTGAAGGCCTTGATGGTGGCCATGGTCTCCGCCAGCGCCCGCTGCATCCCCGCCTGGGCAGCCCCCTTCGCAATCATCTGGTTCGTGTCGGTGACGACGGCGTGCCGCTGCCGCTGGCTCAGCACCAGGAACGTGACCGCCATGAAGGTGATGACCGAAAGCAGGATGAGCGTGATGACCAAGGCAATGCCCGAGCAAGGCGAGGGATTTCCAACAGGAACGCCTGGTCCAGGGAAGTCCCGGCGCGCTCCGCTTCGCCGACCGGCGGGCGACAATCCTCCCTCTCCCCGAGGCAGAGGGCCGGGGTGAGGGGGAACAGGTGAGCCACCGCGCACTGCCGCCAGAAACTGGCCGGCGCCTGGGCGCCGGCCAATTGGCAATCGGCAATTGGCAATTGGAAATGAGGCCTTTTTCATCAGTAAGCAGAAGGATCGACGTTGTGCATGGGGATGCGCTGGCGGAAGAGGTGGACCTGGGCGACATGGTTGGACAGGAAGGCGAGCTGCGCCCGGACGTTGGCGGAAGAGATGGCCTTGAAGCGCTGATAGGCCTGTGCCTCAAGGATGCCCAGCTCCAGCTCGACGTACGCCGGCACGGCGTTGCTCCAGAACTGGCAGCGGTCATAGCGCTCGGGGCAATTGAGGTTCCGGTGACTGGCCGCCCGGATGATGGACCGGTAGAAACTCAGGTTGTTCGCGTAGAGGGCATTGGTGCAATAGACGGTGTATCCGTAGGAGGTGCCGTCGTTCACGATCGGGAAGCCGTTGGTGGCAAACGGCCGCACGCGCAGCTCAACAATGCCCTCGGCCACGCGCGTCACATTGAGGTTGGTGCGCACCGTGGACAAGGCAGCGATAAAATCGTTGTACAGCAGGGCGGGCGGCAGAACGAAAACCTTGGGCGAAGGCGCGCTGTAGTTTGTGGCACTGTACCGGTAGAGCGTCCCGACGCCCACACCGGGGTTGTCCGGCACGACGTAGTAGCCCGTCGCCACCCAAGCCGCGTCCGGCCACATTTGGTTGGGGTGGCTCAAGAAAAAGAACGGCTGGAGGTAATTGGTCCGCATCTGCGGGGTGCCCGTGGCCAGGAACGGCGGCAGGGCCTGCCTCAAAGGCTCCGCGTAAATGGCTTCGCCCACTTGAGGCGTTTCGACGAAGAAGTTCACGGCGTTGGACACGTATGCGGGCCTGATCTCGGCCAACTCGCGCGCCTGCATCTCGGTCATGGCGCTGCCGGTTTCCAACACGTCCACGGCGGTCATGCTCATCCGAAAGGCGCGCTGGGTCTGGCCGAACATCGCCACCAGCCCCAGCACGATGAACGACAGCAGGGCGACGGCGACGAGCATTTCCACCAGGGAAAATCCATTTCCAATTTCCAATTGCCAATTGCCAATTGGCATACCTGCTTCACCGCCGGCACGCGCCGGGCAGTCCTGGAAATTGGAAGCCCCCCATCCTAAGGGCTTGGTTCCTGTACTGTGGGCGCATCCCGACACTGCCACGAATTCCACTCTGCCCGCGCGCAGCGCGGCATCCTTCCGCCCTGTAGGGGCCGAAACATAGCAGCCTAGGGCAAGGCCCGGGAGAGGCGCGACGCCAAAGGCGTCACTCATACCAGCCCAGGGCAAGGCCCGTCCCGCCTTGGCGGGACGGGCCGCCGCCCTGGGTAAACTGGAAAAAGGGATCACCCCCCTCCCATGCGCTCGGAGCGCATGGGAGGGGGGAAGGGGGCAGGGCTTCTGCCCGCGCACGGGGGCAGTGTCAGGATGCGCCCGCCGCCACCGCCGCCGCGCAATTGGCAATTGGAAATTGGAAATTGGAAATGTCATCTTTACTGCGCCTTCACGAAGGTTTTGGGTTGGACGAAATAGAGCGTATAGTGCGTCGGCAGCACATTCGTCGGGAAGGATTGGAGCGGGCCGGCGGCTAAACTGCGGAAGACCTGGCGGCCACCACCGAGGCCGCCGTTGGGGCGGGCCGGCCATCGGAACAGGAGACGCACGTCGTTGAGGTCGGCCTGCAGGTTGGTGGCGACCCTGAAGTAGTTGAACCGTTTTATAATCTCGGGGGTGTTGGTTGTCGGCGAGTAGAGTTGAGGATCCAGATAATTGGTCCAGGAGAAGTCCCACTCGCTGCTGTTTGGCGGACTGATCTGGGCGTTGGCGTTCGTCCAGGTGCCGTAACCGTAAGGCACCACCTCGGCGATCAGCCGGTAAGCAAAGGCCATTTCCTGCACCGACAGGTTGCTTTGGGGCGGCTTCTCGCTCGCCGCCCCGCTCAGGGCCCGCACGACCGCCACCACGTGGTTGCTGTAGAAGCCAACGTGCCGCAAATTGGGCGGTGTATAATACTTGGGCGTGCTCAGCAGGCCGACGATGCGGAAGCCGTTGGTGATCGGGTACGGCGGGCTGGGCACGACCCCACCGATTGTGGAATTGGTATAAGTATAGCCGTGAACGATGGTTTTGGGGCTTCCGCCGTCCGGGTACCAGGTCTGGTAATTGGTGATGGCCACGACGTAGTTGGTGAGGTCGTCCAGCCCCTGCTCCCCGTTGCGGATGGCGTCCAGGAGGACGTTGGCGTCCTGGTTGATGATGGTTTCTTCCCGGTTGTCGCGCTGCACCGCCATGCCCAGCGGCAGGATGCCGATAATGGCTATCAGCGCAAACGCGATGACCCCCAGGCTGAGGGCGATCTCAATCATCGTGAACCCTGCGCAAGAGTGTCGGGTCTCGCGTGCCCAGAGGCGAGTGCCCAGCGGCGCGCGGCGCAGGGCCGGGGGGGCGCATCCCGATACTGCCACCAATTCCACTCTACCCGCGCGCAGCGCGGCATCCTTCCGCCCCGGAGGGGCGGCGAGATAGTAGCCCAGGGCAAGGCCCGTCCCGCTCCGAGCGGGACCGGCCGCCGCCCTGGGTAAAGCGGAAAAACCGATCACCCCCCTCCCATGCGCTCCGAGCACATGGGAGGGGGGAAGGGGGGAGGGCCTCCGCCCGCGCTCAGTGGCAGTGTCGGGATGCGCCAAGCCCGGGCGGCGCTCGGAACTCCAAAGCCCCGACTCCGCGCCTGACCGCGGCGTGACCTCTGCCTGCCGTGTCCTGAATTTCAAGTTCTTCATTCCAAACTCCGCCTTTGCATTTCCAATCTCCACTTTCCACTTCTCAGTTCCTGGCCGCCCGCCCGCCTGGGCCGCCGGCCAATGCTTGGTCGGAAACCTCACTAATCCTAATCCTAATCCTAATCTCCGTCGGGCCTGCCTTGTCCGAAGGCCGCTTCGCAATTGGAAACTGGTCGTGGGCAATCATCTGACTTCCTGGCGCTTGACGTGGGTCCGGCCGGTGAGCCGATCGATATAGATCAGGTTGAAGCTGTTGGTCGTGCTGTTGCCCCGGGGCACTTCCAGGGCTTGCGGGAGGGCCGGCGGGATGTTCGTGTGGGTGGCGGGGTCGCGCGGATAGACCACGCTGCCTTTGGCCAGGGGTATCATCTCGTCCCTCGACCACACGGTCTCCCCCTCGCCAAGCTGGCCCAGGTAGTTGAAAGCGATGTAGGGCAAGGAGGTCCAGGGCCGGTTGCCCGCCCGCGGCGGGGTCTGCTCACTGGGAAATGGGATGTTCACGTTGGTGCTGAACCCATAGACATTGGCGTACAAGCCGACGCCCGGGACGCCAATCTTGTTGGTATAGATGCCGAAAGACTGGTTGGGCGCGGCGGCGAATTTCTCGATGGGAATGAATGTGCCTTCCGGCAACGTCAGCCACGACGACCAATAGCGGACCGTGTGCTGGCCCGGCTGATCGCCGATGTTGCGCAGGGAGATGAAGTTGTAGCCGGTCATCTGTTTGTCCAGCAGCGGCAGGCCCCTGGCCCAATAGACGCTGTTAGCGCCGCTCTGCAGAGACTTATAAGCGGGGTCGTTCATGAAGCCCGGAGGCAAAAACACCATATACACGGTGGTGTGCTTGCTGATGGCCAGTTGCCGGGCGCGCCCGATGTCCGTCAGCAACTGCTGCACGGCGGCCGCGGTCACGTTCGGCTTGAAGTTGCCCAGGCTGGGGCCGATGATCGCCGCCAGGATGCCGATGATCGCGATGACCGTCAGCAACTCCAGCAGCGTGAACCCGCCTGGGTAGGGCGCGCAGTCCTCTGCGCGCCGCGAACCGGTCGACAGCGCCTCCCGATTCCGAATTGGGATGCGCCCCGCCCGCCGGCGTGCAATTGGCAATTGGCTATTGGCTATTGGCAACGTCATCCACGCTCCACGCTCTACGCTCCACCCTCCACGCTGCACGCTCCCCATCCCGCCCTGCGGGATGCGAGGGGCCAAGGGAGGAGGGCTCCCGCCCGCGCCCGCGGGCGCTGTCACGACGTCCCCGCCCCGCCCGCCGGCGTGCAATTGGCAATTGGCTATTGGCAATGTCACCCACGCTCCATGCTCCACGCTCCACACCCCTCCCCCACTCGCCCCTCGCCCCTCCCCTCTCGACGCCCTCCGGCCCATGAACTTGAAATCCGTTTTCACGATTACTGTTTCCAGCTTAGGACGTTGTCCTTGTTGGCGCCCAGGTTGGCGCCCAGGCCGCTGTGGATGGTCTTGTCCGGCCCGGCGGACCAGACCATCACGTGCCCATTGAACTCGAAGAAGTCGCTATTGGGGTTGCTCTGCGAATTGACCAGCCCGAAGTAGCCAATCCGCCCACTCTGCTGTGAAACAACCCGCTTGCGGTAAACCCCATCGCGCGTCTTGTCGTCATTGTTCAGATCGAACGAGAGGATGTACGGGTTTGCCCACGGGTCGCGATAAACCAGGTCTGTCCCAATGCCGGCCGAAACCACGTCGCTCAGGGGCTTGGGGTCGCTCACCACCCCCGCATTGAGGAACTGGGTCTTCTGTGGGTTCTTTACATGGCCCTGGTTGACGGTGTACGCGCCGGTCAGGGGGATGGTCTCCCTGTCCAGAAGGATAGCCATGACTTCGGAATTGTTGGTCTGGCACTGGAGACTAAAGTTCGCCGCGACAATGTTGGCGGGGTTCCCGGTGGCCGCGTCGATTATCCTGGTCTTGTACTGCAGACCCGTAGGCCCCGTAGTAGTCCCCGTAGTCCCATAAGTGAAGTCGTCACTTGAGGCCGCCTTATCGTTCAGCACGGCGCTCGAGACCGGCAGGCGGCTGTAGGCGGCCTCATAGCTGTTGACCGCGTTGACAATCTGCGCCATCTCCATCCTGGCCCTTTGCACCATCGCCTTCCTCTTGGCGGCCGCCAGGACGGGCAGCAGCATGGCGGCCAGGATGCCGATGATGCTGATGACCACCAGGAGTTCGACCAGCGTGAACCCGCGGCGCGACGAGCGCCTGCGGCGCCAGGCGCGGGGCGTCAGCCGTGCTCGGCGCCCTGGGAACTTCCGGGCCCCAGCCGTCAGACATGAAGAAAAAGCGAGAGTGTTTTTCATACGATTGGAGGACAAATACCAGAGGCTAGTACACCGCCAGGAAAGTTTCCTTGCATTGGCCGCCGCGATTGGTTCCGGGCTTGGCCGCGCTTGCCCCACACCCATTGGCTCTGTTGCCTCCATTGGCTGTATTGGCCAATTTGTTCCCGACCTGGCCGCGATTGCCCCTCACCCCGGCCCTCTCCCTCAGGCATAGGCTTGGGGTGGGGGGGAGGACTTCTCCCACTCCACGGATGTTTCGATGCTTCCTTGCCGCTGCGCCAGGGCACGGCAGCACCCGGACCAGCGGGCGCCAGGCGCACTCCTGCCAGGCCACCGGGATCGGCCATGGCGTCGCCGCTGCTCGGCGGCTCTTTAGTGGTAATCGGCCATCCCACGGTTTCCGGCCGCCCGCGAATCTCCGCTCGGCTCCGAGTCCTCTTACGAACGCGGCGCCACGCCGCACGGGGGCCACATTCACCAGACCCCGCCTCGGGCGGGGGTGCGGTTCGGGACATTTTTGGTTGAAACGCATGGGCGCAAACGCGTGGCGCGGTTATGGGGTGCCGACAATCACCGCGCTGCGGCTCCAGTTGCAGATGCGGTTGGTCTTGCCATCAAGAACGACATCAATCCAAAGGTCATACGAATTCGGGTTATTGGTCGGGTTGGACGAGACATAGCGCCAGGCACAATAGCCGCCGGCGGCAGTGCCTGGATACACACCCGCCAGGTTGGGCGGCAAAGGAACCGAACCGACCAGGACTTTGATGCCGGTCGTGCCCAGGTCGGCGACCTGGCTCGCCTGCAGGCCGCTCTTGAGACAATTGACCACGGTCGAGCCTTCCTCGCCCCCGCCGCCGCTCGAAGAGTTGACGAAGCCGGACACCCCGGGACCGAAAGCCGAACTGATGGCGCTACTGGTTATCTGGCTTCGGCCGTCGCTCGTCTGGTAAACGGTCGTCTGGTTAGGGCCGGGCCAGTTCGTCGTCCCCACCAACTCGTAATAAAGCTGGTTTGTGGACGGGTTGGCCGCCTTGGTCAACGGGTTTACATTGTCCGGGGGATAATGGCCGCGCTTGGCTTTGTAAATCTCGATGGCGGTGGCAACCTGCTCCATCTCCGTCCGGGTCCGGCTCCTCACTTTGTTCCGGCTGACGGCCCGGGTAACCGGGAAGATCAGCGCCGCAAGGATGCCCATGACCGCGATGACCACCAACAATTCTATGAGCGTGAAACCGCGCCGGAAGTCCGAAATCCCTCCTCCTCCGCACTCCCGTAGTCCCCTGGTCCCGTAGTCTCCTGGTCCTTTGCTCTGCATACGCGCAATTCCTTTTCTGTTCAATTCATAGGCCCTCAGCGTTCGCGCAGTTCCTCTTCCATCCGTTCGCTCAGCCATTGTTTAATCATGCTTTGGTAGTTCAGATACCGTGACCGGGCCAGCCGCTTGATGCGGGCCAACATGCGCGGGTCCATCCGCAGCGTGATCGTCACCGACTCCGACCCCTCCGCCCCGCCCGCCACCGCCGCTGCCATCAGGCGCAAATCCGGCTTGTTCTCCCCCCAAAAATCCGCCTCGGCCTCTTCGCTGTCGAAGATCGGCACCTCTTCCCATCTGGCAATCGAGCGCACCGGGTGAACGGGTTAAATAACGAGTTAACTGAGTTAATTGAGCTAAACGGGTTGCTCTGGGGCCGCTCTGGGCGACCGCGCCCCATCCAAGTCGTCTAACTGCGCTGGACATCTAACCTTTCTTAGCGGGCCAGCTTCTGGTCCACTTTCTTCTGGTAGAAGAACCGTTCCTCGGGCTCGAACGGGCGGGCGTGGAGGACGCGAACCTGTTTGCCGTTGGTGCGATACACGCTAAAGATGCCCACGCCCCCACTCGACATGCCGAGGTTGAAAAACCGCGCCTGCACCGCGAACCGGGGTGAATCCGGCAACAAACGAATGGCGAACGGGTCTTCGAACGATTCTTCTATTTCCTGCTGCGTCAAAGAGCCTTCGAGATTGAAGGGCGGATTATGCCAATCGAACTCCATAGGGGTTCACTTGTATATGTAACGCCCATACAACGTCGTTACATTGTATTTACACACGGCGCTCTTGTTTGTCAACCGAATTCTTAAAAAATCTTTAACAACCCAGTCACCGGATTTTGTGGACCAGATGCCAAAACCTGAATACCTGCGCCGATGTTCCCCTGCCCCGTTCCCACCGGCACTACCCGCACACCCTAGCCGTTGCCCGCCGGCAAATCAACATTTCTGCGCCCCGGCCAGCACCGTCTCGAAGTGGGGCGGTTGCTCCTCGCGGGCAACGACACTGATCTCGATTCTTTTGAAGCCCGCCTCCTCCAGCCACCGCTGCAAGTCGCTCTCGGCAAAGCCCAGCCAGCGGTCGCCGTAAAGCTCGTGTGCCTGGTCGAACTTGTGCCGGGCCAGGTCGAGAATCACGACCTGGCCCCCGGGCCTCAGAACCCTGTAGGCGCTGGCAATCGCCCGGGCCGGCTCTTCCGCGTGATGCAGGGCCTGGCTCAGAATCACCAGGTCCACGCTCTCGGCTTCCACCGGCGGCTCCTGCAAGTCGCCCAGCCGGAATTCAAGGTTCTTGAGATTGTTCTTCTTCGCCTTGGCGGCCCCAAAGGCGACTATCTTCTCGGAGTTGTCCACGGCGATGACCCTTTTGCACCGCCGGGCCAGCAATTCGCTCAGCAATCCCTCGCCCGAACCCAGGTCCGCCACCACCAGCGGCGGCAAAATCCGCAGCAGCAGGTGCCCAAAGGCCTGCCACGAGCGGCCGGGGCCGTAAACCCGGTCAAATCTCCCCGCCACCTGGTTGAAATAGACCTCGGCCTGCTCGCGGCGGCGATTCAACACCCGCTTGAGGTTGATTTGGTCCCCTGCGTGCTCGGGCAACTCCCTGGCCCCGCGAATGGCCAGTTGCATGAACTCGCCCGCCGCCCCGCTCGACGGCACGCTCAGCTTGTAGAAGGTCCGTTTCCCCTCGCGCCGCGACTGCAAGAGGCCCGCATCCAGCAGCAGCCCCAGGTGGGTCGAGATGCGCGACTGGCCCAGGCGCGTGATTTCCTGCAGTTCATTGACCGGCAGCTCTTCCTTCTCCAGCAGCGCCACGATGCGCAGCCGCGTCGGATCGGACAACGCCCGAAGGAATTTGAGCGTGGAGGACATGGTCGGTCATTTCTTCTGCCGTGTTCGCTGAGCTTCCCGCATGGGATACTCTTGCCAAAACCACGGGCAGCTCACAAGCTCGCAGTTGCTTCGAGCCGGCGCTGGTCAGGATTTCGCGAACAACGCGTCCAGGTCCACCGCAAAGCTCGGCACGGCCACGCTGGCGAGACGCCCGCCCTGACCGTGGAGAGAGTGCTCGGCGAACTGCTCGCCTGCGGGTTGCCGGTGGACCTCGATCTGGTTCTCCGGCGCCAGCACAAACCAGACCTCCTTGACACCGGCGCTCGCGCAGGCGCGGAGTTTGGAGCGGTCGTAGTCATAGCTGCTCACGCAGACTTCGATCACCAGTTCGGCGGTGCGGGGATGCTCGTGGCGATAATCTTCCTTGCACCCTCGCACAATGGCTAGATCGGGCTCGGGCTCCGAATCCGGGCAGGTGAAAGGCTGTTCGCTGCGAAGATAGATTCCTGGCGGCAGAGCGGCTTGGATGGCATCGGTCAGGAACTGCTGCAGGAAGCTGTGGTAGGGAGACTTCCACATCTTATGGATGACTTGGCCGTAAAGCAACTCGGTCTTCTGCGGAATAAGGCCCAGTTCGCCTAACGCATGATAGGCCTTTACGGAAAGTGGCCAGATGTGCGGGCCACTGCTGGCTGCTTTGGGCGCTTCGGCTACCGTCATGGGGCAAAGATAACCCCAAGCGCCGTGAATCCTCAAGCTCGTTTTCAGAAAAATATCTGTTGACAACCGGCCGGTGCGTTATATCATCATATCCTGATGCGTCAATATGACATATTTCAATCCGGTCCTTTCAGCTTAATCCCATGAGCAAAAACTTTATCTTTTCTTCCGAGTCCGTCGGCGAAGGCCATCCGGACAAGGTCTGCGACACCATTTCCGATGCGGTGCTGGACGCCTGCCTGGCCCAGGACACCCGCAGCCGCGTGGCCTGCGAGACCTACGCCAAATGCAACCTGGTGGTGGTCGGCGGCGAAATCACCACCCAGGCCAGGCTTGATTACAACCAGATCGCGCGCCAAGCCATCCGGGACATCGGCTACACGCATGACGACGATGTGTTTCACGCGGACCGGGTGTTGATTCTCAACGCCATTACCTCGCAAAGCCCGGACATTGCCCAGGGCGTGGATGCCCGGGCCGCCGAGGGCAAGAAAACCGCCGAGCAAGGCGCCGGCGACCAGGGTTTGATGTTCGGCTACGCCACCAATGAAACGCCCGAACTGATGCCCGCGCCGATCATGTACGCGCACCTGCTAGGGCGCGAGTTGACCCGCGTGCGCAAGAGCGGCGCCGTCAAATGGCTGCGCCCCGACGCCAAGACCCAGGTCTCGGTGCAATACGTGAACGACCAACCGGTGCGCATCACCAACATCGTCGTCTCCACGCAGCACTCTGCCGAGGTCCAACACCCGGCCATCGAGCGGTTCATTATCGAGGAAATCATCAAGAAAGTCCTCCCGGCCCAGATGCTCGACCAGCAGACCACTTACCTCATCAACCCAACCGGCCGGTTTGTGGTCGGCGGTCCCCAGGGTGACACCGGCTTGACGGGCCGCAAGATCATCGTGGACACCTACGGCGGCATGGGCCGCCACGGCGGCGGCGCTTTCTCGGGCAAAGACCCCTCCAAAGTCGACCGCAGCGCGACTTACATGGGCCGCTACGTGGCCAAGAACATCGTGGCCGCGGGCCTGGCCACCAGCGCCGAAATCCAGTTCGCTTATGCCATCGGCTACCCGGACCCCGTTTCGGTCTGCGTCAACACCTTCGGCACCGGCGTCGTGCCCGACGAGGAGCTCGAGCGCGCGGTCGGCGAAGTCTTTTGCTTCAAGCCGGCGGTCATCATCAAGCAACTCGACCTGCTCCGCCCAATCTATTTGAAGACGACCAATTACGGCCATTTCGGCAAAACCGACCCCGACATTACCTGGGAGAAGACGGACAAAATCGGGGCGCTCCTCAAAGCGGTCGGCAAGTCCGTTGCCGCCATCGCCCCGGTGACCTTGCACAAGGCCGCCGCGCTGGTCAGCAGCCAGCGGGCGGCGCGGCGCGCCGTCCGGCCCCGCCTCGGCGCTTAAACCAACCAGAAACTCGCCCTCAAACGTGCCAATCCAGCTATGCCAACTTTGACAAAAAACAACGCCCGGAAGGCCGCGCCCGCCACTGCCCACGCCCGCGCGGCCAAGGACTACAGAGTCAAAGACCTCGGCCTCGCCGAATGGGGCCGCAAGGAAATCTCCGTCGCCGAGCGGGAGATGCCCGGCCTGATGGCGGTCCGCGCCAAATACGGTCCGCCCAAGCCGTTGCGCGGCGTCCGCCTCTCCGGCTCGCTGCACATGACCATCGAGACGGCGGTGCTGATCCAGACGCTGGTCGAGCTCGGCGCCTCGGTGCGCTGGGCGAGTTGCAATATCTTCAGCACCCAGGACCACGCCGCCGCCGCCATCGCCAGCACCGGCGTCAGCGTCTTCGCCTTCAAAGGCGAATCGCTCGCCCAATACTGGGATTTCACCCTCGCCGCCTTGACGCACCCGGGCGGCCTAGGCCCGCAGTTGGTGGTGGACGACGGCGGGGACGCCACCTTGCTGCTCCACAAGGGCCATGAGATGGAGCACGGCAGCGACTGGGTCAACACCCCCGCCGACAGCCACGAAGAGCAGGTCGTCAAGCAACTCCTCAAACGTTGCGCCAAAGAGCGCCCCGGCTGGTTCACCGCCGCCGTCAAGGACTGGCATGGCGTCAGCGAAGAAACCACCACCGGCGTCCATCGCCTTTACCAGATGCTCGAGGCCGGCAGGCTCCTCGTCCCGGCCATCAACGTCAATGACTCCGTCACCAAGTCCAAGTTCGACAATCTCTACGGTTGCCGCGAATCCCTGGCCGACGGCCTCAAGCGCGCCCTCGGCGTCATGCTCGCCGGCAAAACCGCCGTCGTCTGCGGCTATGGCGACGTCGGCAAAGGCAGCGCCCAGTCCCTCCGCGGCTTCGGCGCCCGCGTCATCGTCACCGAGATCGACCCCATTAACGCCCTCCAGGCCGCCATGGAGGGCTTCCAGGTCGCCACCCTCGAAACCACCCTCGGCCAGGCCGACCTCTACGTCACCTGCACCGGCAACTGCGATGTCATCACCCTGGAACACATCCTCCGCATGAAAGACCAGGCCATCGTCTGCAACATCGGCCACTTCGACAATGAAATCCAGGTCGACCGCCTCAACGCCGCCAAGGGTGTCGCGCGGGTGAACATCAAGCCGCAGGTGGACCGCTATGACCTGCCGGGCGACCGCAGCATTTACCTGCTGGCCGAAGGCCGCCTGGTCAACCTCGGCTGCGCCGAAGGCCACCCCAGCTTCGTCATGTCCAACTCCTTCACCAACCAGGTCCTCGCCCAACTCGACCTCTGGGCCAATCGCCACAACTACAAGCCCGCCGTTTACCGCCTGCCCAAGCGCCTCGATGAGGAAGTCGCCCGCCTGCACCTCGACAAGATCGGGGTCAAGCTCACCAAACTCACCCAAAAGCAAGCCGACTACATCGGCGTCCCCATCGAAGGCCCTTACAAGGCCGAGCACTACCGCTATTGACCGGATACGGGCCTTCGCCTGCCGCCGAACGGAACGGGTCGGTCCCGCATAATCGCATATTTTCATCGGTTTTTGTTCCTGATGCAGTTGGCTGCGGAACCGGGCGCGCCCATGCTCAAGTGTTGGGCGATCCAGGAACAGGTCATGGCTGCTTCGATCCGCACACGGCGAGCGATCTTCACTTTCTCGCGGCCCCCTTTCCGCCGGCGCGCAAACTCATTGGCACCCCAGCCGTGCTGCCTCAACTCCGCACGGCCGGACAACGGTATCAACATCCGCCCGGCCAAAGCAGGAGCCTGCTCCGCCGCGGGTCAGATTTCTCCTTGAAAGGACACCACTCGCCGCTTCTCGCGGAAGCAAATCCTGAAATGCTCAAAGACTCCCAGCCGCCCCAGCAGATTGAACGGCACGCCGAGCTTCGCGGAAAACCCGATGACGCCAGTGAAGCGCCGACCTCCGATCTGTACGGGCAAGTCGTGCAGGAAGACGGGAATCAACACTCCGTCGCCCACCTGCACAAACACCTTCCGGCCCTTCCGGTAGTCGAACCCAACATCCTCCGCCACCTTGGCGCGCACGATCGTGTACGCCGCCCCGGAATCCACATAAAACTCGATCGGCCGCCAGCGTCCTTGCAGCCACAGGCCCGCTGAGATCATCGGCGACCATCGCCCACCGACGATCTTGTAAGGAAACACCGTCGGCCTCCAAGGAAGCATCGCCGCCATCGCGCGTTCAGGTCAAAGGACCGCCTCCAGGTCCTCCGCTGTGGGAACCTCCATGGCGAACGGGCACTCCTTGATCCCCTGCGCCCGGGCTGCCGCATAGACCTCTTTGTAGGAGTCCCCAACCGCCACCAGTTTGTTCCGGTACACGGCGATGACCTTGTGTGGATACTTGCGCGCCATCTCGTCGAGGTTCCTGGCCACCCACCGGTCGTAGGCCATCAGCACCTTCGAGTCCATCATCTCTGCCTTCGCTCCCGCTCTCATGCCCGCAATCTGCCGCGGCTCCTGGGCAAATGCAACCCTGCGCTGGCAACGGGCGATGACGGACTAACAGCAAAGCCAGGTTTTGACACTCGCGCCTGCTGGCGGTAATCTGGCGCCATGAGACTCTCGTTGACGGCGCGCCGGGAGCAGTTCATCGCCATTAGGATGAAGTCGGGAGGCCATCTTTCCCGCAGCGAGGCTCCGCGCCAGGCGCTCCGCAAGAAACCATGACTCGCGCCAAGCACCTCAAAGGCACCTGCAGCCACTGCCGGCTCCCGTTTGAGTTTCCGGCTGATTCCATCGGCCTGACCTCCCAATGCCCGCATTGCGGCCAACCGACCGAATTGCTCCTCGCTCCGCCGCCGGCAGATACGTCGGCCTCGCGCAGGCTCATGGCCTGGACGCTCGTTGCGGGCCTGGTCGTGGCCGTGGGAGTCATCGTCCCGCTGGTCGGCCTGAAGTTTTTCCAAAAGAAACTGGCCGAACGCCGGGCCAACCAGTCCGTGACCACCACCACTGGCAGCCCCCCGGCCAACGGCATTCCCAAAAAACCGTAATTCTTTATGCAAACCACACGCCGTCAGTTCCTCAAGTCGGGCCTCGGTGGCGCGCTCGGCCTGACGCTGGGACGCTCCCTCGGCTCTGCCGCCGGCCAGGCCAAGACGATTCCCATTGCGATTCAGCTCTACGCCGTGCGCGGAGCATTCTCCCGCCAGCCGCCCGAGACGCTCAAGGCGCTTGGCCAAATGCGCTACCAGGGGGTCGAGTTTTGGGGCTACGCCGGCACGCCCAACGTCTTCCAGCAATACTCCGCCTCGCAACTGCGCCACCTGCTGGACGAAAACGGCCTCAAGTGCTGCGGCATGCACCTGGAATTGAAGGCCCTGGCCAAGGACAACCTGCCACGCACCATCGAAAACAACCATGTCCTCGGCAGTCAGTACCTCAATGTCGCCGCCGCCAGTGAAAAAATGGGGTCGGAGGACGCCATCGCCGAACTGGCCGCCCTGTTGAACGAGGCGGCGGCACAATGCCGCCCGCACAAAATGAAGGTCGGCTACCACGCCCACCCGTTTGATTTCACCAGGATTAACGGCCGCTTCGCCTGGGAGATTCTCTTCCGCCGCGCCCAGCCCGAGGTCAATATGCAGATGGACGTGGGCAACTGCCTCGCCGGCCACGGCGATCCCATCGCCATGCTCAAGGAATTCCCAGGCCGTACCTGGACCATTCACATCAAGGAATACCAGGACAAGACTTTCGAGAGCGACTTTTACAAGGAAGTCTTTCGGCTGTGCGAAACCACTTGCGCCACCCGGTGGTACATCGTCGAAATGGGCAGCGCCGACGGCAATGACCTCGAGGTGCCGCGGCAGGCCCTGGCCAAGCTGCGGCAACTGGGCCGATAGCGTCAGCGTCCCGGCGGATGGATGAGCAAGGGCGCGAAGGAAAGCGTTGCAGGTTGGGCGGATTTCGACAGAATAGAAATACAAACCATTCACACCTATGAAAGCAGGCAAGACCACCAACCAACCACCACCCTTGGGCCTTTCCCGGCGCCGCTTCATGCTGGCCGGGAGCGCCGCCGCCACCGCCCTGGCGGTCGTGCCGCGGCACGTCCTGGGCGGACCGGGATTTGTCGCCCCCAGCGAAAAGATTACCCTCGCCTACATCGGCTGCGGCACCCAGGGCCTGCGCGAAATGCTCGGAATCCTCGCCATGCCCGAGGTCCAGATCGTCGCCGTCTGCGACCCCGTCAAAGACAGCCACGATTATGTGGACTGGTCGAACGACGGCCTGCGCGCCGACATTGCCCGCGCGCTCGGCAAGCCGGATTGGCGGCGCGACGCGCCGGGCATTCCCGGCGGCCGGGACGTGGCCAGGGAGGTCGTGGAGACCGCTTATGCCAACCAAAGGGCGGCGCCGCAGTTCAAGGGCTGCGCCGCCTATGCCGATTTCCGCCAGTTGCTCGAACAGGAAAAGGACGTCAACGCCGTCAAGATCATGACGCCCGACCATCTGCACGCGACCATTGCCATTGCGGCCATGAACCGGGGCAAGCATGTCCTGGTGCATAAGCCCCTGGCCAACCGCCTCCAGGAGGCCAGGCTGGTCATCCAGACGGCCCGCAAGACCAAGGTCGCCACCCATTTCCTGCCCGCCAGCGACGGCGCCCGCATTCGCCCGCTCAAGGCCTGGATCGACGACGGCGCCATCGGCACGCTGCGCGAAATTCACAATTGGTCGAACCGGCCAGTGTGGCCGCAATACCCCACCATCCCGACCGACACGCCTCCCGTGCCGGCGGGCTTTGACTGGTCCCTCTGGCTGGGGCCTTCCCTCGACCGACCCTATCATCCCCATTACACCCATGCGGTTTTTCGCGGCTGGTATGAGTTCGGCGGCGGCGCGCTGGCGGACATGGGCCACTACAGCCTCTGGCCCGTCTTCCGCGAGTTCAACCTGGACGCCCCGCTCTGCGTGGAATCGCGCCCCGCTCACGTCTGCGCCCTCCGCGGCAATGTCGCCGTCACGCTCAGCAACGACTACTCATTCCCGCTCGCCTGCACCATCCGCTTCCAGTTCGCCGCCAAGGCAGACCGGCCGCCCCTGGACATATTCTGGTATGACGGCTCCATGAAGCCGCCCACGCCCGAGGAATTGGCCGCCGATAACCAGGAACTCGCTCCCGAAGGCATGATGTTCGTCGGCGACAAAGGCAAGCTCCTCGGGGGCTTCCATGGGGAGGATGCGCGGCTCATTCCCGAGCAGAAAATGCGTGCCTACCGCGCCGCCTCGCGCCTGCCCGCCGCCGCCCCGCGGCAACGCGACCCGCGCCGCGACGGCGCCTCCTGGGTCGCCGCCTTCAAAGGCGGCCAGCCCACCTACGGTGATTTCCTGCTGGCGGGACCGATCTCCGACGCCTTTAACCTGGGGGCCGTTTCCTTGCGCCTGGGCGGCCGGCGGCTCCTCTTTGACGCCGCCAACATGAAAATCACCAACCTGCCGCAAGCCAACAGGCTCCTGACTCGCGATTATCGGAAAGGCTGGGAACTGGGTGGGGCGTAGGCGTTGGGTGCGCCGAGGAGAGCGAGAAAGCGTTTTGGCGAGCGGTGCTGTTTTTTAAGCCGCGGTCCGGGCGGGTTTTTCGGCAAAAACCGCCAATGTGGACAATCCAGCCAATGTGGGCAATGCAGCCAATGTGGGCAATGCAGTGTACGGCCAGGTTGCGGCGTTGCTTGGGCCGCGGTCTGCCGCTGGCGCTGGCCCTGCCGCTGACGCTGGCCGGGCAGGGCGGGCCGGTGGATTTTGGCCGGCATGAGCTGGAGGCCGCCTTGCGCAAAGCCGGGCTGGCCTCTCGCGCCGCCGACATCATTGTTAAGGCGGCGAAGTCCGGCCCACCGGAGAGCTACACTATCAGGCTCGACGGGCAACGCGCCGTCATCGCGGGCGGCGATGCCCTCGGGGCCATGTACGGCGAACTGGAGCTGGCCGAGCGCATTCGGCTGCACGGCGCCCAGGCCTGGGCCAACGGTCTGCTGAGCGGCAAACCGTTTCTCCGCGACCGCGGGCTCAATGTCTTTCTGACCTTGCCCTGGAACTACGAGCGCAACCAAACCGATTACTCCCCCGAGGCCCTCACCGACCCGAACCGGTGGTGGTTCCAGAATGACGACTACTGGCGAATGCTCTTCGACTCGATGGCCCGCCACCGGATGAACTGGCTCGACCTGCATGGCACCTGGGACATCAGCGCGACCGACGCGCCGAACCTCTACGCCTACTTCATCCAAAGCGACCAATACCCCCAGGTTGGCGTGGCGCCCGAGGTCAAGGCCCGCAACCTGCGCCAGCTCAACAAAGTCCTCGACCTCGCCCACGAGCGGGGCATCCGGGTGAGCCTGATGGCCTATGAGGCGCGGCTGCGCATCCCCCACAAGCCTGACCCGCCCTACCCGGACACCGAGGCAGTCGCCTACGCCTACACGAGGGAAGTCGTGGCCAAGATGCTCCGCCAGGCCCCGGCGCTCGATGCCATCGCCTACCGCATCGGCGAGAGCGGCAAAGGCGAGTCGTTCTTCCGTTGCTACCAGGAGGCGGTCAAGGCCAGCGGCAGGAACATCCCGCTGCTGACGCGCACCTGGCTGGCGCGCAAGGCCCAGGTCCTCCCGCTGGCCCAGGCCAGCCCTAATTACCGCACCCAGATCAAATACAACGGCGAGCAATGGGGTCCGCCCTATTTCGTGGCCGGCGGCCGCATGGCGGGTTGGTACAGCTACTCTTTCGAGGACTATCTGAGCTACTCGGGGGCCGGGCCGGCGGCAAAGAACTGGCCCGGAAACCCGGCCCCGGGCGGCGGCGCCTGGCCGCCCGAACCCTACCAGCCGGTCTGGCAGGTCCGCGCCAACGGAACCCACCGCATCTTCCCGTTTTACCAGCCGGATTGGGTGCGGCGGACGGTCAGAAGCATGCGCGTCGGCGCCGCCACGGGCTACACCGTCGAGCCGCTCAATGCCTATTACCCCGATTCCCCGCGCTATTACGTGGCCAACCCGGACGACCTCTACACGAAGTGGATTCTCGACCGCGACGAGCCCTACCTCATGCTTTGGGGACGTTGCGGTTACGACCCGGCCACCCCGGAGGCCGCCTTCAATTTATGGTTTGCCGACTCTTTCGGCCCGCAAGGCCAGGCGATTGCCGAGGCCTGGAAGCTCGCCAGCCGCATCATCCCTACCGCCTACACCGCCTTCAGCCTCGGCCCGGATCACCGCAACCACAACCCCGAAATGGAACTCGGCGGCGACGTGCCCGCCTTCATTGCCGGCGAGCCCTTCGACACCTTCTCCGTGATGTCCGTCAAAGAGGCCCTGGCCCTCAAGGCCGTCGGCGGCCAGGACGGCCGCGTGCCCAACTATGTCTATGCCGAGCGCCTCGCCGGCTATGCCGCCCAAGTGCGTTCGGCCCTGGCCGGCATCAGTGACGCGGGGCTTTCGGCCAACGCCGCCAAGCGCTTCAAAGAGCTTCGCTCCGCCATGCTGATGCTCAGCCACCTGGCAGACTACTATGCCGGGCGATTCGAGTCGGCTTACTGGCAGGCCCTCTCCGACCAGGAGGGCGGCCGGCACAACGCGCAAGCAGTGGCCGCCCTCACCCAGTCACAAAAGGCCTGGGCGCTGCTTAGCGACTCACCTGAGGCGAATTACTATAAGCCCTTCCCCGAGCCCCTGCGGATGCACACCAATCAGTTCCACTGGCGAAGCCAGTTGCCGGCCCTCGAAGCGATGCTCAAACAAATGTCTCCTGTCCAGGGCCAGGCCGATCCCTCCCTCAGGCCCCCGGCGTTCGTCCCCGCGCCGAAAGTGGATCAGGCCTCCCGCCTGCCGCCAGGGGGCCTCGCCCTCGAACGCAACGCGGGCGAGACGCCCGCGCCACTAGGAGGTCTGTCCTGGACGGCCCATGGGAAAGACATCATCTGCCGGGTTCCGGCGCAAGGCTTGACCCGCGCCTGGCTCCTGAGCAAGCCGCTGCCCAGCACCACCTTCTTCCACAAAACCCCCATGGAAAAACTTGGGGCCTTCTTCGAGACGCGCTTCGCCCGGATGAACTGCGGCCATTTAGTGGCGGCGGACCTCGAGTTTGACGGGCACGTGGCTCGCATTCCGAACTGGGAAGAGACAGACCCCTACCTGGTCATTCCGAGCCTGGCCAAACCGACCCCGCTCTTTTACAGCAGCGAGGAGGCCCTGGCCTACCTCAAGCCGGGGATTCTGACGCCGGAGAAGTACGGCACGCTCCTGGTTCCCACTCGGGGCTATCGCTTCTTCCGGCATTTCGACCTGGCGACCCAGCGGAAGATTCTCGACCCGGTGTCGCGGGGCATGCGTTTGGTCGTCCTCCAACAACTCTACGGCGACACTTACCCGCTCCGGTGGCTGCCGGTCCCGCCTCGGGTGACCGCCCGCCAAACCGATCAGTTCGATCCCGGCGGCGCCCTCGGACTGCCGGCGATCAAAGCACCCGGCATCCTGGCTCAGGCCTTCCTGCCCACCCCGGGCTGGGAAGTCTTTGGCAACGGCGGCACCGCTCGCTACAAGCTGGGCCGGGGCGAGATTTGGCTCATTCAGGCACGCGCCTTCCAACTGGCGCATTACCCGGCCGCCGCCCAATTCCTGGCCAGGGCGCTCAGCCTCGACCCGGCCAGGCCGGTCGTGCTGCTCGACCACTCCGGCGAGGGGGCCGATACCACGTCGGCCTTCTTCACCGACCTGATGAATGCGCTGGAGGTGCCGTTCCTGACCTTGGGCGAGGTGATTGCCCGGGAGCAAGGCCTGGATTCTTCCAGGAAGATTCCCGGCCAGATTACCGACGATGCCCTGCTTCAGGGCCAGGGAGCGCAAATCATGCGAGATTTCCTCTACCGCAAGGTCAAGCGACTGGCCGGCCGACCCCTCCCCAGGACCCGGCAGGAACTCGACGCCGACCAACTGGTCCGAAAGCAGGAACTCATGCGCTGCCTTGGCCTGGACCCGCTGCCGCCCCGCACGCCCCTCAACGCCCAGGTCACCGGCGCCATCCAACGCCACGGCTACCGCGTCGAAAAGATCCTCTTCGAGAGCCGGCCCAACTTCCCCGTCACCGGCCACCTTTATCTGCCCGACGGCCCGCCCGGCGCGAAGTATCCGGTCATTCTGAATCCCCACGGCCACTGGGCTTGGAAGAAGATGGAGCCGACCGTGCAGTCGCGCCTGATCTCGCAGGCGCTCAACGGCTACCTGGCCTTCATCGTCGATTCGCCCGGCTGGAGTTGGGAGGGAACCAACCGGGTCGAGCGCCGCTTTGCCGGCTGCCATTGGGACTTCACCCTGACCCAAGGCTCGGCCAATGCCACCGCCATCTACGTCTGGGACCTGATGCGCGCCCTGGACTACCTGGAAACCCGCCCGGAGGCCGACCTGACCCGGGTCGGCCTGACCGGCGCCTCGGGCGGCGGCCTGGCGGCGATGTACGAGTTTGCCGCCGACCAGCGCATCAAGTGCGCCGTGCCCGTGGTTTATCCCTCGAGCCTGGAAATCAACCCCGACAACGGGTGCGCCTGCAATCATCTGCCGGGCGTGCTCCAGCTCGGCGACCGTTCCGATATCATAGCCATCCGCGCCCCCGCGCCCGTCTTTATCATCGGCGCGCGCGAGGACCCGGAGTTCCCGCCGCAGGGCACTCAACTTACCGGCCAGAAGCTCAAGCACATCTGGGGCCTTTACGGGGCCGCCGACAACACCGCTTGGCAGATCTTCGACGGTCCCCACGACTACAACAAACTGATGCGCGAGCGCGCCATGGGATTCTTCGACAAGTTCCTCAAAGGCCAGGGCGACGGTTCGCCCACCCCTGAGCCGGCCCTCAAGACCGAACCACCCAATGATCCCCAGTTCCTGGCCCTGCCCGAGGTCCCGCCAGGCCTCAAGACCATGCGCGACATCGCCCGCGAGAACCTCGCCGCTGCCAGGCCGGGCTCCTTCGATGACTTCTTCCGGCTCAATGGCGGAATCCCGCCGCGGGCGCCGCTCAACTTCAAGGTCCTCTATACGGAAGGCCGGAAATCCGCCGTGACTTTCCAGTCCGAGGCCGGGCTGACCATTCCCGGGCTGCTCTGGCTGCCCAAGGCCCGTCCCAAAGGGGCGGTCGTGCTCGTCTCGGAAAGCGGCAAGCTCGCGGCAGACAAGGAGTTCAGTCTCCCGTCCCTGGTGGAGGCGGGCTTTGCCTGCCTGGCCATCGACGCCCGGGGGACCGGCGAACTTCAGGGCCTGGACGTCCGGCTGATGACCTATCTCGGCACCGCCCCGGCATTCGCCATGGCGATTGATGCCGCGGCCGCGGTCGAGGCTATGCGCAAGTACTCGCCCAAAGTCGCCGTCGTGAGCGCCGGCGCCGGTGGGGCGCAGGTCGCCCTGTGCGCCGCTCTCATGGACCCGTCCATCAGCTACGCCGCCGGCTTGCAGGGCCTGAAATCCTGGCTCGAGGTCTTGAGCTTCCCGGTCGAGGACCGGGGTGTAAACTACTTCGCCCTCCAGCCCAGGGCCAATTACGCCCCCACCCTCGACGCCCTGCGGGCGCTAGTCAAATGCCCAGCCGACTGGACCGCCAAAGGCGAAAAAGACCCGGACCTGAGAAACCGCCTGGAAGCCGCTTGCAGGTGAGTCAGGCCGTTTTCCGGAACCGGCCTGGTAGGGACCCGTGGAATAAGCTCCCGACCCGCCGGGATCACAATTCAAAAGCAAATGTAGAAAAGTATAGATGCGACCCTGTTCTACCTACTGGACCATTATTTGACCTCTGTCCGCTGGAGTGAACAGGACCAGGCCTACATCGGCTATTGTCCGGAGCTTCTCCCTGCCGCTCATCGCCGTCATTGACGGCTCGCGCTGGAAAGGCTCAGCAGCAGCTACAAGTACTGCTCCCACCGTTTGGGATCACGCCGAAGATCCATCAGTGAGACGATCAGAATCTCATCGCTTCTGATCTGGTAGAACAGGCCGTACGGAAACCGGTGGGTCCGGCAGCGCCTGGTTCTGGGCGACATCGGCGTCCAAGCCATGGGATGCGCGAGGATGCGTGCCACCGCCGTTTCGACCTCTTCCAGGAATCTGGCACCCAAGCCGTTCTCGGCCGCTTCGTAGAACTCAATCGCCTCCTGGAGCTCTCTTTCCGCGGCGGAAGTGAACTGCGCCTTCACTTCCGCAAATCCTTGCCCAGGTCAGAGAAAACACTCTCCGCATCGCGGGCCTTGAGTTTGCCGGCCTCGAAAGCGTCAATTCGACGCTCAGACTCCTCCGCCCAAGCCGCCTCCCGCGATTTCACTTCCGGCGGCGAGAGCGAGTCCCAGAGCAGATCAATCAATTTCGCCCTCTCCCTCGGCGGAAGACCCAGAACTTCAGCCTGAATGGTCGCAACACTCATGATGCTTAATTACCCCGCACGACTCGAAACGTCAAGGTACGCTCGCTCCGGGGTTGCTCTCTGGGCATGGCGCGAAAACCAGGGCCTGAGGACCAGGGCTCGATGGGGGCCGGTGCGGGTGAGCGCCCTGGTCGAGCTTGCGGCCAGGACAGCCTGCACCGCGTCATTGACTCCCCGCAGCGCCCCGGCTACACTCGCGCACATGGGCACGCTCTATTACGGCGACGACCTTGACATCTTGCGGCGGTATCAAAAAGACGTGGGGTCGCATCTCAATATTTGGCAATCGGGTTTCGATATCAGTCAGGCTCCGCCGCAGTTGGCCTTGCTGCTCGCCGCAGTTGTCAAATGTTGAGACGCGACCCCTTTGCCTTTTCCTTTCTACTGGAACTGGTTGGTAGCACCCATGCGACAGGCGGCGAATGCCTAACCTTCCCCCACTGCCGCAAGACCCTCCGAGAAATCCTCTGCCTCGGTAAATCTATTTTCAATGACGACGTTGCCCGCTCGGTCCAGGAAACCGAATTTGCCATGCAGCTTGAACTTGAGAAGCCCCTCGCGGAAGTGGCCTACCCATTCATGGGGGGGCACCCGAAAGAGGACATTCCCCTCCAAATCAATCGCGAGCTTCTTGCCCTTTGCCTTCACAAGGGCGATTCCCTCGCTGAACAACTCGGCGTCGCTGTAGAACGCAGGGATCGCGACCCCTCCAGACTTATCCAGAAATCCATCCCGCCCATGCTCAGTGAAAACAATTCTGCCTTCGATACAAATCCCAGAAATCCAATCCCATTCGTTATGGAACAACACCTCGCCGGTCTTGTTGATGTACCTCTGGCGCCCCGCTTGCGTGACGCAGGCCACGCCTTCCCAGAAGCCTTCGGCCTTTTCGAAGGGTCCGAGCACGGTCTTCATCTCGCGATCAACATAAAATGCCTTCCCGGCCTTCTCTGCTACAGCGAAGCCATCACTCAGGTTCCCCAAGTCGTGGAAGACGGCCTCACCTACCCGCCTCCCATCTCGGTCAATAAATGTGCACTTCAGACCCTGGCGCAAACGAACAGGAGCCACGCCTTCCGAGAATGGGCTCGCACTCAGGTAAACCGGTGGGATTATTTCTTGGCCAATCTCGTCGACGAAACCATCGAAACGGCCTTTGGTCACGACAGCCCTGCCATCGTGAAATCGAGTGCGGTCTTGCTGGTATTCGGGGAGCGAAACACGGATGCGTTCGTCGCGATCGACGAAGCAGACCCGCCCCGAGGCGGGCTTCACGCAAGCAATCCCGCTACGAAACGAGTCAGCCCAGATGTATTTACCTTCGCATGCACGGTTTCCGACCTTGTCGATGAAGTGGTACATTCTGGTTCATTGCCTATTCGTTGGGCGTCGACAATTCAGGCGGAGGGGATCGGTCGCCCTTCTCATAGATTGTCGAGGCGAGCTCGGCATCAATCATCGCATCCGCGTCATGAATTCTATCGTAGATTCTCTTTGCGTCGTACGAAAGAGGTCGGGTCGCATCTCAACATTTGACAATCGGGTTTCGATATCAGTCAGGCTCCGCCGCAGTTGGCCGTGCTGCTCGCCGCAGTTGTCAAATGTTGAGCCGCGACCCCTTTGCCTTTTCCAGTAACGGACGCTGTCGACGGGCACGGCACTGAGGATTTGGAAACCGTGCTTCTGTTGCATCTTTTGGTCGCGCCGGTTATAATCCTCGTACGTGGCCGGGATTTCAACCTGGCTGAGGTCCAAGGGTGACTTCAAGGCGTCGCGGTACACGCCTTTGGCCAGGCAAAAGCCCTTCGGAAGCCTGCGTCCTCGAGCTTGACCTTTGAGGTCTCGGACCTGCCTTAGAGTCTTCTGCCGGTGCATGCGGCGCGCTTTGTTCATCTCCTCAGCCTAGACTGCCGCGTCGGCGTTCTCAAGGTTTTCTCAGGACGCCAGAAAATGCCTCAGTGGAGGCGGGTGCGGCGCGCACAGAGTGCGCGCCCTACCTGGTTCGGCTCGCCAGAACCACCGTCACTGAGCGGTTGCGACGCCGAAAATGCGACGGACGCAGTTGTCCGTCGCATTTCGAGAAAGCACGAGTTTGAGCCCGGGCAGGTCGCCGCCATCGGCTCTCACGGCCAAAGGATCCATCATCTGCCCAACGCCCGAATCCCCTCCACCCTGCAAATCGGCGAGCCGCCGTCATTGCCGAACGAACCGGCATTACTACCGTGGCCGATTTCCGCGTCGGCGATCTGGCGGCCGGCGGGCAGGGGGCGCCCCGGGCGCCCTTGGCCGACCGGTCCCTGTTCAACTTATCTAACTCTCCCAACCAGGCTAGCGTTTCCCAGCCCTGAGGATGAGCAGCCAATCGCCGGTTTGCGGAGTTGGAAACTGGCAGGCCTTGCCGCTCACGACGGCCACGGCGGGGGTGCTGTCGCCCGTCCGGGGATCGAGCCAGGTGACATCGGGCGCCGGCGGCAGGCTGTCGAGCGCCAGTTCCACCGAGAGGTCCTCCGGCACATAGACCAGCGCCAGGTCTTTGGTTTCCGTGCCCGCCGCGGCGATATACCGGTGCGGGGCGGAACTGCCCGGCTGGGTGGCCACGGATTTGGGCTCCGGCCGCAGGCGCCAGAACTCACTCGAGCCCACAAAGTTCGCCAAATTGGCCATTTGTTTGGCCCCCGGCATGTACATGGCCCGCTTCCAAAGGGGCAGGTTGCCGCCTCGGACTGTGACTTCCTCCGCTGGGAGCGAGCGGTCCCACTGCACCACCCCTTGGGCGGCGTAGCTGACCCCGGCTGGGGGACTCAGCAGCAAACTCCAATACGCCGCGTGTCGCACCTCGTCGGCGCTCCACCGTTTGGCCGAGGGGGGGCTGACGCCGTTCTCGCACGGCAGGAACGGTATGATCGGGCGCGGCGGGGTGCTGGACCATTCTTTGGAAAAGGGCCCGGCAAACACCCGTTCCAGGGCGCTGTCGGTGAAGTCCGTTATGCTTTGACAGCCCACAACGTCCACCCAATTCTCGTTCCGGAATCCCTCGAGGGCCTCGAGTGCGGTGCCCGGATACACCATCACGGGGGCGTGCCGGCCCTCGCTGAAGACCGCCTGCCCGATCCGTTTCCAGCGGTCGGCCAATTTCGCGCCACTGCCCCCATCAAACGCCAGCATCCACACCACCGGCTCCGCACCCCACCGCGCGACCATGTAGCGGACCAGCAGGGCCACCTGGTCATCCGACAGCGAGACCGCCGCCGGTTGCCGCTGGTCCAGTTCCACCAGCGGCACGATCGCGCTCAAAAGGCCCGCCTGGCTCACGAAGCCCAGTTTGGCATCCAGCCGCTGGAAAAACTCCGGGTTGATCGCGATGCGATCCGGAAAACCCGCAAGGGCCGACTGCCCGCTGGCGTCCTCGCCCAGGCCCACCGCCCATTGGACCACGGTGAATCGCTGCCACACGCGCAGGAGCACATAAAACTCCCAGTCTCTCGGCTCCGCCACCCGCGCCCCGTCCCACGTCGTGTCGGCCAGCCAGAAGAACGGCCTCCCGTCGGCGTGTTCCAGATGGCGGTGATCGCGGGCCACCTGTACCGGGCCGTGCTGATGGAAGGGCGTTCGGCCGGCGGCCCCGGTGCAGAGCAATTCCCCGGTCCGGTCGTGCAGCCCCTCATTGGCCGTATCGGAGCAAGTGGTTTTGTACGTCCAGCGCCCCGGTTGGTTTGGCGAGAAGCGCACCCGCCAGGTCTTCTCCCCGTCCCAAAAACCATACACCAGGTTCGTTTCGCCCAGGGGCGAAGTAAACAGCACTGTCAGCGTGGCATCTTGCACCGCGTTGGAATAGACGATGCCGCTCTTGAACGACTGCTCGAAGCGACCCCACTTGGGCACGACGGGCATCGGTTGCGATTCTGTGGCCGCCAAAAGTCCAAGCGGCAGCAGCAGGAGATACAAAAGTGCGGCCGGAGTCCAACCCCCCAGCCCCCAGGCCCGCTTCAAAACGAGATTCTGCATATTGATTCCTTTCGATTGCTCTTGGGCGCATGAGACTACAAAGCCGGCGCGCTGTCAAATCATTGCTGGCATTCCGGGGGGCGCATTCCCAACGGCTGATCGTCATCAGCAGCCGTTAGCCGAGGGTCAGGGCCTTGCCGCAGGCATTGAGTTTAACCACAAATTAGGCTATCAGTAAGATTGGTCCGTGTTTTAAGAACCTGGTAATTGGAAAGACACAGCTCATGAAACGCTATTCGATATTGGGCCTGACTGCATTATCTCCCGGGCTGGGCATCCTGGCTCTCGGGCTGACGCTCCAGCTTTCTCCATCGCTTCCAGCCGCAGAGGGCGCCTCCAAAAAGGCTCCCAACCCTCCCGCCAGGCTTAACCTCGATGAAACCCCGCTGCCCCGTGACATCAAGGCCGGCTCCAGCTTCGCACCGGTGGTCAAAAAGGTTGCCCCCAGCGTGGTGAACATCTACTCGACGACTACCGTCCGCGAGCGGGCCATCCCCAACCCGTTCCTCAATGACCCCTTCTGGGGGCGTTTCTTTGGCGAGCACTTCGGTCTGCCCAGCCAGCCGCGCTCCTACAGGGAGCAGAGCCTGGGTTCCGGGGTGATTGTCTCCACCGACGGCTACATCCTCACGGCCAGCCACGTGGTCGCGGGCGCCGATAGTGTGAAAGTGGCCCTGGCCACGGGGGAAAAGGCCTTCGACGCCAAAGTCATCGGCACCGACCCGCCGACCGACATCGCGGTGCTGAAGATCGAGGCCCGGAGCCCGCTGCACCCGATCACCATCGCCGACAGTGACAAACTGGAAGTGGGTGACATGGTCCTGGCGGTGGGCAATCCGTTCGCCGTCGGCCAGACGGTCACCCTGGGCATCATCAGCGCGCTGGAACGCGGCGGCCTCGGCATCTCCGGCTACGAGAATTTCATTCAAACCGATGCCGCCATCAACCCGGGCAACTCCGGCGGCGCGCTGGTCGACGCCCAAGGCCGCCTGGTTGGCATCAATGCCGCCATTGCTACCCGCACCGGCGGCTACCAGGGCGTCGGCTTCGCCGTCCCCATCAACCTGGCCCGTTTCGCCATGGACAACCTGATCCGCGAAGGCAAGGTCACGCGCGGCTACCTGGGCATCAACCCGCAAACCTTGACCCCGGACCTGGCCCGGATCTTCGACTTGCCCGAGGACACTGCCGGCGTGCTGGTCGGCGGCGTCATCCCGAACAGCCCCGCCGAAAAGGCCGGACTCCAAGGCGGCGATGTAATCACGGAAATCAATGGCAAGAAAATGGCCGACCGCCGGAACCTCCAATTATTGATTGCCCAAACCCCGCCCGGCACCAAGACCAGCCTCCGCCTCTGGCGCGGCCAACCCGGCCACAAACCGGCCGAGCAGACCTTGACCGCCAAGCTGGGCGAGTTGCCCGCAGAGGCCCTGGCCAGCGCCGGCGGCGGCGAACGGACCACGCCCAAGCCTCGCAGCCAGTCCAACCTTGACGCCCTCGAGGGCGTCGAGGTGACCGACCTGGATGCCCGCTCGCGGCGGCAGTTCGACATTCCCGCCAACATCCGCGGCGCCCTCGTGCTCAATGTCCAGCAGGATTCCAACGCCGCCGAGGCCGGGTTGCGCCCGGGCGATGTCATCCTCGAAATCGATCGGCGTCCGGTCACCAATGCCGACGCGGCGGTGGAGATGAGCGAGCAGGCCAAAGGCGACCAAATCCTGCTCCGCGTTTGGAGTCTGCCCAGCGGCGGCGGGCCCGCCGCCACACGCTACCTGGTGGTGGACAATATCAAACATAAGTGAGCGCTCGTGCAAAAATAAATTCCGAGATTTGGCTGCTTAGGTGGAGCGTGAAGCGTGAGAGCGTGGAGCGTGGCAAGTGCTCCGATGCCCTCACGCTCTATCCCGATTCGGAATCGGGACTTTTAGGTGAATTGAGTCCCGATTCCGAATCGGGACTCGATTGCAGAGGTGGTGTGAGGCGCAGCCTCGCTAAATTCCTGCCTTTAATATACTTGTCGCTAATATCCCTGTCCTCAATTCTTCTGCCGGCTTTCCGCTGCGGCGCCCTTACGGCCGCCACAGGAACGACTCCTGCTCGCCCAGGAGCCGCTCGCCTTCCCACAAGCTCACCCGCCAGGCGGTCACTTCCCCCAATTCCTTGTACTGCTGCTCGCTCAAGACCAGGCCCGTCCAGTGGCCGAACCAGCCGCCGGACGCGACCGCCTTTGCCAGGACCAACTGCCTGGGTATGTTGCCCTCGGCCATGCCGCGCAGTTCGAGCTGCAGCTTGAGCGGGGAACTCACCTTGCCCTTGGCCTTCCAATGCACCTCGTACAGCATCCCGGAACGCTTCTGCGGGTTCTGGCGCAACTCGGCCTGGTAGGCGTCCCGCTCGTAGAGGCTCGGAGAAAGGCTGTGGCGCCCCTGAGCGTCCAGCAAAAACGGCAGCACCTTGATCACCCGCCCGGTCGCCCCCTCAGCCGGCAACGCCAGCCCGAGCAAAACCAACATTGACAACCAGGTGAATGACCGGCGCATGGACCACAAATACCCGCCCCGGCCGCCAAACTCAACACCCAATTCCAAAGCACTTTTCTCCCAGGCAATCTTCTTCTCGCCCTGCCACGGGGTTTCGCCTAACCTCCCCGCCTTGTTCGCAGCCCCGCCGCGCGGGGACAAACTTCGCCCGGCCAACGCCTTTTGTTGCGGGCCGCCCGGCCCCGGCTGCCAACGATGATTTTTTCCGCTTATTTGCGCTTATTTTGGGCTAAATTACCTTCGTGCTTATGACCAGCGCGGAAATCCGACAGTCGTTCCTGGACTTCTTCCAATCCAAGGGGCACACCCTCGTGCCTTCCTCCAGCCTGCTGCCCGAGGCGCCGAACCTGCTGTTCACCAACGCGGGCATGAACCAGTTCGTGCCCATCTTCCTCGGCCAGCGCGCCCCCGACCTCTCCAAGTGGGCCGACGCCGTTCCCGGCCTCGACACCCGCGCCGCCGATACCCAAAAGTGCATCCGCGCCGGCGGCAAACACAACGACCTCGAAGACGTCGGCCTCGACACTTACCACCACACCTTCTTCGAAATGCTCGGCAACTGGTCCTTCGGCGATTACTTCAAGAAGGAAGCCATCGCCTGGGCCTGGGAACTCCTGACCGAAGTCTGGAAATTCCCCACCAGCCGCCTCTACGCCACCGTCTATCGCCCCGACCAGACCAAAGGCGACCCTAGCCACTTCGACCAGGAGGCCCACGACTTATGGGCCGAGCAATTCCGCGCCGCCGGCCTCGACCCGAAAATCCACGTCGTCAGCGGCGGCAAGCAAGACAACTTCTGGATGATGGGCGACACCGGCCCCTGCGGCCCGTGCAGCGAAATCCACATGGACCTCACCCCGCTGGGCGACACCCAGGGCCGCCTCGTCAACCAGGGCGCCGCCGCCTGCATCGAGCTTTGGAACCTCGTCTTCATCCAGTTCAACGCCAACCCCGACGGCTCCTTCTCCCCGCTGCCCGCCAGGCACGTCGATACCGGCATGGGCTTCGAACGTGTCGCCGGCATCATCCAAAACACCGCCAACTTCACCGATTTCAGCCGCGCCATCTCCAACTACGAAACCGACATCTTCCGCCCGCTCTTCGACAAACTCGAAAAGCTGAGCGGAAAGAAATATGGCTCGACCCTGCCGGCCCAGGGCGCCGCGCGCATGATCGAGGCCGAGAAGATCGACGTTGCCTTCCGCGTCATCGCCGACCACATCCGCACGCTCAGCTTCGCGATCGCCGACGGCATCCAGCCCTCAAATGAAGGTCGGGGCTATGTCCTGCGGCGCATCCTCCGCCGCGCCGTCCGCTATGGCCGCTCGCTCGGTTTCCACCAGCCGTTCTTCTATAAGCTGGTGGATGTGCTGGCCGGGAATATGGGCGAGGTGTTCCGTGAAATCCGTTCCCAGAGGGACCACGTCGAGGAAGTCATTCAGCGCGAGGAGGAGGCATTCAACAAGACCCTGGACGAGGGTTGTGAAATCTTTGAGGGCGCGCTCACCGCAATCGGCGGCATAAAAGCGTACCTGCACACCATTCCGTCCGGGCTGGAAAAGTCTCTGCAACAGCTCGACGACCTCCTGGAATCCGACACCCCGTGGGACGACGCGCAGGGCATTTCAGCAGGCTTGAGCGATTTGGTTCGAGATCCTGCGCTGATTCAAAAAGGAGTGGATTCGCTAACCAACTTACCGCCGGGTTCTCTACGGAGTGCGAAGCCGGCGGTGCTCTTCCAGCTCGATTGGCGAGAGAAATGGCGTCGCCTCTGGGACCCGATCTTCGAGATTTTTCGTGAACTTGAGGAATTGTTGCCGCGGCGTCGTTCGCGGCAGGGCGAGCTCCCAGATGGCTTTCGCTCACGTTGGGAAAGGATTCGGAATGGAATCTATCAAGTGAAAGCCGAGCTGCCGACCGTCGAAGAAGAACTGAATGTCTTTCCGGGGGGTGTTGCCTTCAAATTAGCTGACACCTACGGCTTCCCGCTCGACCTCACCGAGTTGATGGCTCGTGAACGCGGCCTGACCGTCGATGTCGCCGGCTTCAACAAGTTGATGGAGGAGCAGCGCGCCCGCGCGCGCGCCGCCCGGAAAAAGGAGGTCATCGAATTGTCCGAAGTCGAAACCGCCGCGGCCACCCGGTTCGTCGGTTACGACAAGCTGGAGACCCCGGCAAAAGTGCTGGAGGTCGTCGGCCTCAAGGACAAAACCGCCGTCATCCTGGACACCTCCCCATTTTACGCCGAAATGGGCGGCCAAGTGGGCGATACGGGCGAACTGAGCAGCGGCGGCCAGCTCTGGCGCATCGTCAACACTCAGAAAGCCGGCGATGCCTGGCTGCATTTCTTGGAAGTCCGAAGTGATGGCTTGGACGTGCCGGAACTTGGGAGCGAGGCAACGCTCACGGTTGACCGTCCCCGCCGCTTCGCCATCCAGCGCCACCACACGGTCACGCACTTGCTCCATTGGGCGTTGCACCAGGTCGTCAGCAGAGACGCCGCGCAAAAGGGCTCCTATGTGGGCCCGGACAAACTCACGTTCGATTTCGCCAGCGGGCCGCTCACGCCCCGGCAAGTGGCCGAGGTCGAACGTTTGGTCAACGAGCGCATCCTGGAAAACGCCCCGGTCAGTTGGGTGGAAGTCAAGTACGACCACATCAAGAACCGGAAAGACATCCGGCAGTTCTTCGGCGAGAAATACGGCGAGTGGGTCCGCGCCGTGCAGATCGGCGGCGAGCCGGCCGGGTTGAACGGCTATTCGATGGAACTGTGCGGCGGCACGCACGTCCGCGCCACCGGCGAGCTCGGCCTGTTCCGCATCGCCGCCGAGTTCGCCATCGCGGCCGGCATCCGGCGCATCGAGGCCGTCGCCGGGCTCGAGGCCTACCAGCGCGCCCACGAGGAGTCGCAGCTTATCCGGACCATCTCCGGCAAAGTCAACTCGCCCGTCGCCGAGCTGGAGAAGAAGATCGAGTCCCTGCTGGCGCAGCAAAAGCAGCTCGACAAACAGCTCAAGACGATGCACCAGCAGCAGGCCGCCGACCTCGCCCGCACCCTCGCCGCCAAAGCGCAGACGCTCGGCTCCACCCGCGCCATTGTCGAGAATCTCGGCGCCGCCGACGGCGATTTCCTCCAGGCGGTCGCCGACGGGCTTAAGGCCCGGTTCAAGGGCGTGGTCGTCCTCGGCGCCGCCGCCAACAATGCCGTCGCCCTCGTGGCGACCGTCTCGCCCGAGCTCACCAAACAATTCCAGGCCGGGAAAATCCTCCAGGCCATCGCTCCCCTCGTCGGCGGCAAGGGCGGGGGACGCCCAGACAACGCCCGGGGCGGAGGGAAGGACGTAGCCGGATTGGCGGAGGCCCTGGCCAAGGCGGCGGAGTTGATCCGGGGTTAAATGAGTTACGAGTTAAGCGAACTCGGGCCTGCTCAAGCCGAGGTCTGACGCCCGTGCTGGTCACCGGCACGCCGCGCGGAACCTACTCCTGCAACGCGGCGGGGCGGCTTTGGGGGAGCTTGCCAAGGTGGAACAGCAGGAAGTCGTGCAGGAACTGGCGCACTTCGGCGGCTTGCGCGGCGGTGGCCTTCAAGCGCGCAATCTCCGGCCAGTCCTCTCTCACCAGCGCCCGGACGATGTCTCTGGCGCCGGCGCTCAGGCGGCTTTGGGCCAGGTCCGGCGCCAGTCCCAATTCGCTCAGCAGCTTGAGTTCAAAGGCCAGCACCGTGCGCGGCTGCGGCGCTTGTTGCGGCAGCGCCCCGAGCAAGCCGCGCAGCAATTCGAAGATTTCAGGCAGCGGCGTTTCCGGCTCGGTCGTTTGCTCGACCAGTGCGGCGCAGTAGGAGGCCTGCTGGAGCCAGCCCAGCTCCTGCCGCAGGGCGCGGTGCGTGTCCCGCAGGCCCACTTCCCTCAAGGTGTGCAACTCCGACCGCCGGCTCCGGCTGAAACTGAAATCGGCCAGATAGAACAAATCCAGTTTGCCCCGGAACGGAGAGGCGGGCCGGCGCGCGCCCTTGGCCACCGTCGCCAACCGCCCCAGCCCGGGCGTCAGCCAATGCACAATCAGGCTCGTCTCGGTCAGCGGCCGCGTCCGCACGACCAGGCCGGTGGCATTCTCAATCATGGTTCACCGTTAGCTCGTGCGGCGCGCCGGCCGGACCCAAGGGCGGCGCGGGTGTGTATTCCGGAACAATCGAGCCGAGGCTGATGACGTACTTGATGCCGTCGGCGACGGACATTTCCAGCTTGATGACCTTTTCTTCCGGCACCAGGAGCAGGAAACCCGAGGTCGGGTTTGGCGTCGCCGGCACGAATACCGCCACGACCTTCTCGGCCAGCCGGGCCTGGGCTTCGCCGTTGTGTTCGCTCGTGATGAAGCCCAGGGCATAGACCCCGGCCCGTGGGTACTCCACCAGCACCACTGTCCGAAAGGCAGTCTTGTGGCTGCTCGAAAAGGCGTCGTTGACCTGCTTCATCGTGCCATAGACCTTGTTCAGCAAGGGAATGCGCCGCAGGCCAGCGTCCACCCATTCAATCATGCGCTTGCCCAGATAATTCCGGGCCAGCAAACCCACGGCGCCAATCAGGAAAACGGCCAGCGCCACCGTGGCCGCGCTCCAATACCAGTACATCGGCCCGTCGCCCCGGTTCTGGTGCGTCAGCGCGCGCGGCAGGAAAACCAGCAGAATATCCGTGATGTTCGCCACGGTCGTAAACAGCCACAGCAACGCGGCGACCGATACCACACCCGGCAATACAATGGCCAACCCCGCCAGAAAATTGGCCTGCCAGCGAGAAATAAGATTCTGTTTCACCGCCCCCAAATCTAGGCGACTACCCCGGTTTCCTCAAGACCAAGCCGGGGAGGGCAGGCCAAAGGGGCGCAAGTCAGTTATCGCCTCGGCGGCTGCCAACGGCTGCCCAGCCAAACAGGAAGCCCTCTCCGCCAGTGAGCAGTTAATGTGCTTAGCGTCCGCTGGCGCCCACCAGGGAGCCAGCAGCAGCAACGGGCTTCCTTTTTGCCGGCGCCAAGGCAGTTTGTCCGGTTCGGGACGGCCCCCCGACCGGCCACAGCTCCCTTTTCTCTGCGGTCTATGGACGCTGGATTGGTCGCCCTAGCTTCCGCATCAGGCTGCGGGCGCGGCCCACCCAGACGCGATCGCGCTTGCGCTGGAAGGCCGGCGCGTGCGCGTCGTCCGCCACCACCTCGTTGACCTCCGTCCGGGCCAGTTCCGGCTGGTTCTTGGCCACGTATAGCTCGGCCAGTTGGACTTTGGCGCGCGGGTAGGAGTGGCTGGCGGCGACCTGCAGCCAGATGTGAAAGGCGGCCTCGGTCTCACCGAGGGCGGCCAGGGTTTCCGCCAGGGCCATGAGGGAGTAGCCGTAATCATGTTTGGGATTCTCCGCCACTACGCCCTCGAGCAGCGGGCGGGCCTCGGCCGGCTTCTTTCGCCGCAGCAGGCATTGGCCGAGGTGCGCTCGGGTATCGATGTCCTGCGGCTCCCGTTCCAGCGCGGCCCGGTAGCAGGCCTCGGCCGGTTCCAGTTTGCCTTGCTGGAAGTAGATGTCCCCGAGCTGGGAGTAATGATGCGCCTTGTCCAGGTGGTGGATTTGGGCCTGGAGCTCTTTGATGCGGCGCCGGTCATGGGCGCCGGGCAGTTCGAAGCCGCGCGTGGCCAGGGGCGCCGCGCGATAGACCACCAAGTAATAAAACAGGGCGGAGAAGCCGAACCCGAGCAGTATGAACAGCGCCCAAAGCCATTCCCGGCGGCGCACCGCGTCAGTGAGCATCCACAATTGGAAGAGCAACACCAGCAAGAACCCGGCAGAGCGATACCACGCCTCTGGATTCGCCAGCCGCGTGAGGAGGGAGGCTTGCATAAGCGTCAAGCCTAATCCCCCGGGCCGTCTCTGGCAACGAATCTTTGCCGCGCCCAGCCCGGTTCGATAAAAACTGACACGCACACACCCCCGCCCCTTGACAGCCGGCTTGCGCACCTTTCAACCGGTAATAATATGTGCGCTGACAAATGATGAAAGGGAAAGGCATGGTCTATCTGGTAGGCGCGGGGCCGGGGGACGCTGGGCTGCTGACGCTGCGGGGCGCGGAGTTGCTGGGGCGCGCCGACGTGGTGGTGTATGACGGGCTGGTGAATCCCGAGCTGCTGCGTTTGGCGCCCAGGTCCGCCGCGGTCATCTTCGGCGGCCAGCGCGGCCGGGAACCGGCCCTTGCGCAAAAGGAACTCCGGCAACTGCTCATCGCCAGGGCGCGGGCGGGCCAGACCGTCGTGCGGCTCGAGGGGGGCGATCCCTATGTCTTTGGCCGCGGCGCCGAGGAGGCCGAGCAACTGGCGGAGGCCGGCATCCCGTTTGAAGTCGTGCCGGGGGTTTCCTCTTTCGTGGCCGTGCCCGGCTACGCCGGCGTGCCGCTGACCCATCGCGGGATTTGCTCGCGGCTGACCTTGATTACCGGCCACGAAGACCCGGCCAAAGAGGAAGCCGCCATCGATTGGGCCCAGGTGGCCCGGACCCCGGGCACGAAAGTGCTCCTGCTGGGCACGGACCGCCTCGGGCAGATTGCGGAGAAGTTGGTGGCCCACGGCCTGGCGGCTGCGACCCCGGTGGCCCTGGTGCAGTGGGGCACGACCGGCCACCAGCGATCGGTCGCCGGCACGCTGGGCACCATCGCCCAAGTCGCCGCCCAAGCGCAACTCGGCCCCCCGACCATGGCCGTGATTGGGGAGGTGGTGAAGCTGCGCGAGAAGCTCAATTGGTTCGAGCGGCGGCCGCTTTTCGGCCAGCGGGTTGTGGTCACCCGCACGCGCGAGCAGGCCAGCCAACTGACGCGCCGCTTGCAGGAGCACGGGGCGGAGGTGCTCGAGGTGCCCACCATCCGCCTCGAACCGCCCACCCGCCGGCAAGACGTGGTCGACGCCCTGCTCGAGCTCAACTCCTACGACTGGCTCGTCTTTACCAGCCCCAACGGCGTCACCAAGTTTTTCGAGTACTTTTTCAAACACTTCCACGATATGCGCGACCTCGGCGGCGCCCGCCTCGCCGCCGTCGGCCCGGCCACGGCCAACAAATTGAAGGAACTCCACCTCCAGGTCGACCTGATGCCCGACCAGGCCCTGGCGGCCAATATTGCCGAGGCCTTCGCCCAATTCGAGAGCATGGAAAACCTCAAGATTTGCCTCCTGCGCGCGGAAGTGGCCAACCGGGAATTGCCCCAGGCGCTGGAGGCCCTGGGCGCGATCGTCGATGACATCGCCTGTTACCGGACCGTGCCCGAGACCGAAGACCCAAGCGGGACGGCGGCCAGGCTGAGCCAGAGCGGCGCGGATTGGCTTACCTTTACCAGCGGTTCGACGGTCGAGCATTTCCACGCCCGCTTTGACCTGGGCGCGCTGCTCAAGAAATTCCCGCAGCTCAAGACCGCCACCATCGGCCCGGAGACTTCCCAGGCCCTGGCGGCGCTGGGTTTGAAGCCGACCATCGAGGCCAAACCACACACCATCCAGGGCCTGGTCGAGGCCCTGTTGGCCGCCAGGAACGGGATTTGAGTCCACGGCAAGAGTCCAAACTCGGCGTTTGGATTCGCCCTGGGCAGCCGGGCCGAACGCGCGGGCCCTCGCTGTGCCCAGGAGCCACGGCCCGGTAAAAGCGGCGAGGGAAATTCCTGCCCACGAGCTCAGTGAACTGGAAACCACCGGCCGTTGCATTTCTGGTTTCACAGACGGCAAAAACGCGGTAAGTTATTTATATGAGTACAGTGCAGGAAATCAAAGCCGCCATCCCGAAGCTCTCGCCCAGCGACCTGGCCGAGTTGAAGGAATGGGTCGAGGATTTCTTCGAGGATCGACTCGAACTGCGAGATGAGGTCAAAGGGAAGCTCGACCGGTCCCGGGCCGAAATCGCCGCTGGCCAGTGCCGCGCTCGCCAACCAGAAGGCGACGCGTGAACGCCGCCCTGCGGATTTCGGCCTTCGGCCTTCAGCCCGGGTCGGTCCATTTGCCGTGTGCTTTGATGAGGTCCACCAGGCGGTCGACGGCCTCGGCCTCGGGGATGTTGAATTTGATGGGCGTCTTGCCGACGTAGAGGTCGATCTTGCCGGGGGCGCCGCCGACGTAGCCGAAATCGGCGTCGGCCATTTCGCCGGGGCCATTGACGATACAACCCATAATGGCAATTCTCACGCCCTTGAGATGAGCGGTCCGAGCCTTAATGCGGGCGGTGACGGTCTGCAGGTGGAATAGGGTGCGGCCGCAGGACGGGCAGGCCACATAGTCCGTCTTGAACGAGCGGCAACCGACCGCCTGCAGGATATTGTAGGCCAACCGCAAGGACTGGCCCGGCCCGGACTCGCCCCGGATCAGGATGGCATCGCCGATGCCATCGGCGAGCAAGGAACCGATGACCACGGAGGCGCGGAGCAAGGCGAGCTTCGGCGCCAGCGGCGCCGGCTCGACCTGGAGGCCGTCTTTGAGCAGGATCGGGTCGTGGCGGCCCATTCGTCTCAGCCTGGCTGCCAGCAGGCGAAACGCAGCGATGGCAGGCAGCGGCGTACCGTCCCTGACCGTGACCAGCCGGGTGTTGCCGGCCAGTTCGAAATCGCGGGTCGGATCGATCTCCAGCGCGTTCAGGTCCTCGTAAACCGCCTCCGGCTTCAGGTCGGCTTTCGGGCTGAGCTCGGGGGCGACTTTGTCCCAGGTCGCGCGCGTGACGACCACGCGGATGGTCTGGGCGCCGCCGCATTTGACGCCGCCGGGCCACTCGGTTTCCGGCGTGGGCCGGCGGCAGGAGCTGAACGGATCGAAAGGCCAGGTCTCGCCAGGTCCGAGGTCCAAAGTTGAGGCACCGTGGCCCGGTTCGGCGCGCAGGGTCAGGCGCGGGATTTCTGCCAGCAAATCGCGGCAGACCTCGATCTCGCGCGGCGAATCTTCGGTCAGCGAAACGCGGATGGTATCGCCCAGGCCGTCACAGAGGAGCGAGCCGATACCGATGGCGCTCTTGATGCGCCCATCCTCCCCTTCGCCGGCCTCGGTGACGCCCAGGTGAATCGGGTAATTCCAATCCGGCCCTTTCTCCTCGAGGCGGGCGACCAGCAACCGGCAGCAGGCAAGCATGACCTTGGGGTTGCTGGACTTCATCGAAAACTTGAAGTTGTGGAAGTCGTGCTGGCGGGCGATGCGGGCGAACTCGAGGGCGCTCTCCACCATGCCCAGCGGCGAATCGCCGAACCGGTTCAGGATGCGGTCGCTCAACGAGCCGTGGTTGGCCCCAATGCGCAGGGCCCGGCCCAACTCCTTGCACCGCTTGACCAGGGGCGTGAATTTCTCCTCCAGGCGGGCCAATTCGCCGGCGTACTGCGCGTCGGTATATTCCTTGACGGCGAATTTCCTGGCATCGGCGTAATTGCCCGGGTTGAGGCGAACCATTTCCACCCATTTGGCGGCCTCGAGCGCGGCCTCGGGCTTGAAGTGAATATCGGCCACCAGCGGCACCTGGCAGCCGCGGGCGCGCAACTCGGCGACGATGTTCCTGAGGTTGGCGGCGGCCTTGACCGTGGGGGCGGTGAGGCGGACGATTTGGCAGCCGACCTCAACCAGTTCCAAGGTCTGTTTGACGCACTCGGCGGTGTCCAGGGTATCGCAGGTGAGCATGGACTGAACCACGACCGGATGGGCGCCCCCGATGATCACGCCGCCGCGCGCCGGGTCGCCCACGACCACCTCGCGGGTCGGGCGACGCTGAAAGAAGAACGGGGAATCGCACCAGCGCATCTCAGTTCTTTTCGGAAGGCTTGGGCGAGAACTTGACGTCGGCGGGCTTGTCTTTGCTGCGTTTCCACGGCAAATCCTGCACGTCGTAAAAGGCGATATAGAGCATGAAACCGATGAGGAGCACCGCACAAGTGGTCTGGACGGCGCTCACCACGCGGGCGCTCATCGGCTTGCGGCGGATGCCCTCGAGCAGGGCCAGCAGGATGTGGCCGCCGTCCAGCACCGGGATGGGCAGCATGTTCAGCAAGGCGAGGTTCACATTGAGCAGGACGCTGAACCAGATGGCCAGCCGCCACCCTTGTTCGGCGTTGAACAGGCGGTAATAGACATCCATGATCTTCACCGCCCCGCCCAGATGTTGGGGTTTGATGTCGGAATGGCGGGCCAGGAGGGCGCCAAAGGTTTCAGCCATGACCATGACGCTCGCCTTGACCTGCTCGATCGCCCCGGGATGGATCAGGGTGGTCTTGCCGTTGGGGTCCCACACGACGCCCAGGCGCGGCCTTTCGTTGGGCGGGCTGATCGGCTTCTCGGGAACCAGGCTCGCGGCAAAGCACTTGCCTTTGCGTTCCACCTCCAGGGTGAGTTGCCCCTCCGGGTGGTCCTTGATGTACTCGGCCAGGGTGGCAAAATGGTGGAGTTCCATGCCGTTCAGCTCGAGGATGCAGTCCCCGCGCTCCAATCCCCCCGCCGCCGCCGGGCTGTTGGGTTCGACCTCGGCGATGACCAGGGACTCGGCGGGCAAAACCTTGATCGTCCGCAGGCTCTTGCGCTGCCAGAACTTGGTCTCCTCCTTGGCTGGGGCCACGGTGAACTCCAGCACTTTGCCCGCGCGGTTGACGCTGATGGGGACGGTCTCGCCGGTGCTGCGGACGATGCGCCACATCACCGTGTCACCCATCCCGTAGAACCTGGTCACCCGCCCCCCATCCACCTCCAGAATCCGGTCCCCCGGGCGCAGCCCCGCCTTGTCGCCCGGCCCGTCCTTCTCCACCCAGCCTATGGTCGTGGTCGTTTCCGCCTCGCCCACCGGTCGGCCCACAATCATCACCACCACCGCGAAGGCCAGCGCCAGCAGGAAGCTGAACAGCGGCCCGGCAAAGGCCACGATGGCCTTGTCGAGCGGGGCAATGGGCGGCAGGGGTTGGCCGGAACTCTCGCTCTTGCCTTCGATGGCCTCCATGGTGGCCATTTGCGGCAGGGAAACATAGCCCCCGGCCGGGATCGTGCCCAGGGCATATTCCACGCCCCCTACCCGCTTCTTCCAGATCGGCTTGCCAAACCAGATGGCAAACCGGTCGATCTTCAAGCCCCGCCAGCGCGCCACCAGGAAGTGGCCCAACTCATGCGCGAAAATGAGCAGATTGAACAGCAACAGTACTTCCAGCGAGATAAAAACAATCTTCAAAATCGACATACTTTTAGCGACTCAGCCCAAAAAAGGACGCCTGTGAATATAGCAGGCGTTATGCCGGGGGGAAAGGGGGAAGTCGAAAGACCGGGTGGCGCTGGCCGTTTGCCGACTGTTAGACACCGTTGCCGCCGGCCAATCCATGACAAATGACCGTTGACAGAAGAAAATTGGAAATTGGAAATGTGGTTCCGGCTCTCAAACGGCGGCTTCCCTTCTCGCCCAGGCATCGGCTGCAAGCACCTGGTCCAGCGTGGGATGTGGCACCACCTGATGCCGTTCCATCGTGCGGCGGACGGTGCCGGCGATCTGGGGGAAATTCAGGCGCCGGTTCACGAAGGCCTCGACGGCGACCTCATTGGCGGCGTTGAGGACGGCGGGCATGGTGCCGCCGGCTTTGCCGGCGGCGCGGGCGAGCGTCAGGGCCGGGAAACGCCCCGGGTCGGGTTCTTCGAAGGTGAGGGTGCCCAGGCTGGCGAGGCTGGTTTGGACGCGGTTGCTCGGGGCGCGGTTGGGGTAGGTCAGGGCGTATTGAATCGGCAGGCACATGTCGGGGGTGGAAAGCTGCGCCAGCATCGAGCCGTCCACGAACTCGACCAGCGAGTGAACGACGCTTTGGGGGTGCACCACCACCGACACCCGGGCTACCTCGATGTCGAACAGCCAGCGGGCCTCGATCATTTCCAGGCCCTTGTTGAAGAGGGTGGCGGAGTCAATCGTGATTTTCCGGCCCATGACCCAGGAGGGATGTCTCAAGGCGCGCTCGACGGTGATGTGCGGGAACTCCGCGGCGGGCGTGGCGCGGAACGGGCCCCCGGAGGCGGTCAACCACAGTCGGCGCACAGAACTGGGGGGTTTGCCATCCAGGCATTGAAAGATGGCCGAGTGCTCGCTGTCCACGGCCAGGACCCGCACGCCATGCTTGCGCGCCTCGCTCATGACAATCTCCCCCGCCATGACCAGGATCTCTTTCGAGGCCACGGCCAGGTCTTTGCCGGCGCGGATGGCCGCCAGGGCCGGGTGGAGCCCGGCGGTGCCCACAATGGCAATCAACACGATGTCCGCCCCGGGCAGCGTGGCGAGCTTCAGCAACCCGGCGGCGCCGGAAAAAACCTCGGTGGCAGGACCGAGGGCCTTGCGCAGTTCCCTGGCCTTGGCCGGGGCGGTGATCGAGATGGCGGCGGGCAGGTGTTTGCGACTTTGCTCCAGCAGCAGTCGGGCGTTGTGGCCGGCCGCCAATCCGACCAGGCGGATTTGGTCCGGCAAATCTTCGGCCACCTTGAGCGTGCTGGTGCCGATCGAACCGGTGCTGCCGAGTAAGACGACGTTTCTCATTTCACTAGGCCGTCAACACATGCCGCAGGTATAGATACATAATCGGGGCATTAAACAACAAACTGTCCAGCAAGTCGAGTATCCCGCCGATGCCGGGGAAGAGCCGCCCTGAATCCTTCACCCCGGCCTCGCGTTTGAAGAGCGATTCGATTAAGTCGCCCACGACGGCGGTGAGGCTCAAAAGGACCCCAAGGACGATGCCGTGGAGGGCATTGAGGCCGGCCACCTTTTGTCCGAGGAAATGGACGAAGAGCAGGCTGGCGAGGACGGTCGCGGCCATGGCGCCGGCAAAACCCTCCCAGGTCTTGTCCGGACTGACGCGCGGGATCATTTTGTGTCGGCCGATGAGCGAGCCGACGGCATAGGCGCCCGTGTCGCTGGACTTGGTGAGGAGCACGAAATACAGGAGGCAGTAATGGCCGTCCACCCCCGGGAAGAAATTGATTTTTTGGATGAAATTGAGCAGCCACGGCACGTACATCAGGCCGAACAAGGTGGTGGAAATGGCCAGCAGCCCGGCGGTGTTCGAGCGGGAAGCGAACTGGCGCAGGCACAAACCGAGCACGAACAGAATGAGGAAGCTCGTCTCGAAGTCATTCACCCGGGCGGGCGAGCCGCTCGTCCCGAGGACCCCGGTCAGGTTCAGGAACGTCCCCACCATCAGCAGCACCCCGCCGAAAATGCCCCACCCCGCGAAGCAGACCAGGCCCCGTTTCGCCACCAGCCCGTAAAATTCTGCCAGGCCGCTCGCCGCCAGGAAGACCATGATGACCAGGAAGACGTAGTTCGACACCGGCCCGTTGCTCGAGAACAGCGCTGTGAGGACAATCGTCCACAGCACCAGCGAACTGAGCAGGCGGCGGAAAAAGACTTTCCGCTTGGATGGCGCCGCAGTTGGCGCCGGCGCCGGCCTGGTTGCGGTTGCGTCAGACATGCCGCCGGAAGGTAGCGCGCCGCCCCGTGCTGTCGAGACAATTCAGGCCCAAGTTCGAGCGCGGCCCGGCCAGTTTTTTGGCAAAAATGGCCAATGTGGCCAATGCAGCCAATGTAGCCAATGCAGTGTTGCGCCAGGTGCGGCATGTGGCCAATCCAGGCAATGTGGGCAATCCAGCGAATGTGGGCAATGCAGCCAATGTGGCCAATGCTGTGTTGCGCCAGGTTGCGGTCCCGCCGCGGCGGGACGCCGCCGTGCTTCTCTGGCCTGCTTTATTTGCTACCAATTCTCTTGCTTTGGACGCATCGGAAAGAGGGGTCTGGAGAGCAGCGGCGGGGCCAGAAAACGCTTTCGAGGTAATTGAGGGACCACGGCGGCCGTCCCTCACGAACCGTGTGGAAAATCGCCCCGCTTTCCCTCAACTGCGCTGGCGGCGCTCATATAGGGATTGGGGCCGGGATGCGGCGTTATGGCTTGGGCGCAGGGCGGGGGGAGTGTCGTTGGCTGAGCTTGGGCGGTTGGCCGGGGGAATGGAGTATGCGGCCGTAGCTCAGGCGCTGACCCGCTTCGGCCGGCGAATGGAACGAACTCCGGAATTGCGTCAGAAAATGGCCACCATTCAAAAGCAAATGTAGAAAGGTACAGATGCGACCCCTATTCGCTTTCTATTCGCTTTCTGCGGGTGCTGCGGGTGTGGATGGCAGCCGCTAAGTATTCGCTTCCTGCGGGTGCTGTGGGTGCTGCGGGTGCAGATGGCCGCCGGTAAGCATTACCAAGTCAGCGCACGATAAAAGCGGCGGTCGAAATTGGCCGCTCCGGAATCGATGAACTGCATTGTTGAGGCGCCGCTAAAGACGTTGGTCAGCGGCACCCAGTCTGTGAGATTGGTCGAGGTCTGAATCCCCCACTCCATGCCGGCGGGTCCGGCGACGCCGAAGGCAAAAGCCCCGTTCGGTTGGCGCCCGATTGGCCAGAGCGACAGGGTCCAGGAGAAAAGCGGATCGGATTGGAGAACGGTTCCAAATTGCCCAACCGTCACAAACGACCCGTTGCCGTAAGCCACCCCCGTCAAGATGTTTTCTGTCCCGCAATTGCGGCTGGTCCACCCAAGCCCGTTGGTTGACGTGAAAAGGGCACCCCTGTCGCCCACGGCCACAAACGTCCCGTAGCCGTAACGGACGCGAGCGAGGTACGGGTCGAGCGCCGTGTTGGAGGCGACCCAATCCATCCCGTTGGCCGAAGTGAAAGCGCCTCCTGATCCGATTGCGACGAACTTGCCGTCGCCATAGGCAACATCCACGAGAACATCGGGCGTTGCGGAGTTGGCGTTGGTCCAAGCGACTGCGTCGGTGGATGTCAGGATGGTTCCATTTACTCCCACCGCTACAAACAGGCCCTGGCCAAAGCTAATCCCGTACAGGGGGTCGCCCGTGACGGGATTCTGACCGGCCCATTGCACGCCATCCGGCGAAGTCAGAACACTTCCGTTGAGAGCCGCCACCGCGAACAAGCCGTTGCCATAGCAGACCGCCTGGAGATTGGTTGTAAGGCCCGAACTGGGCGCCGTCCAGTTGCTCCCGTCGGTCGAACTTACGATGGTCCCTCCGTCGCCAACGGCGACAAAAGTGCCGTTGCCCACAGCAATGTCGCTCAACCAGACGTCCGCGCCGGAACTGCCCGCAGTCCATTGGACACCGTCTGGCGAGCGCAGGACTGTCCCTGCGTCTCCAACTGCCACGAACATGCCCGCATCGTACACCACACCGCCGAGGTCTGTGAGAACGCCGGTGCTCACTTCGGTCCAGAGGGCTCCGTTCGTCGAGGCCAGGAGCACCTCGCCCAGCGCCGCGAATGTGCCATTGCCGTAGGCAATGCAATAAAGCCCGTGCGGGGTGCCCGAGCTGCGGGAGGTCCAATGGGCTGCATCTGGCGAGCCATAGATCGCCCCGTTGTCCCCCACCGCTACGAATGTCCCGTTGCCGTAGCCGACGGCACGGAAAAATGGAACATAAGAGGAAAACGGACTAGTCCAATTGCTGCCATCATTGGAAGTCATGATGCTCGGGAAACCCACGGCCACAAACGTGCCAGCGGCAAAGCAGAGGCCGTAGAATGAGGCGCCCGCGCTCGAATTGGCCGGGGTCCAAGTGGCCGCGTCCGGGGAAAACAGAATTGAAGGGCGGCCGTACACATTATGTCCCGCCACTACGAACTGGCCGTTGCCATACCCCACACTGTATAGAGAGAGGTCGGTGTCAACCCAGGTTTGTGCCGTCCACTGGACCCCGTCTGGCGAGGTCAGGATCGTCCCCTTGCCGCCCACCGCCACAAACAGGCCGCCACCGTAGGCGACACCCCTGAGCAGGTAGGAGCCGCTCCCAGGAGAATTCTGGGCGGTCCAGGAGACTCCGTCGCTGGAGCTCAGGATGACCGGAACATCACCACCGAGCAACCACTCGTAGCAAAACCCCACGGCGACGAATGTGCCGTTCCCATAGGCGAGACCGGTCAAACAGTAGGAGGCGCCGGTCGTTCGAACCGTCCAATTCCGGCCATCAACGGAAGCCAGCAGATTCCCGCCAATGTCCACCGCCACGAAGCTCCCATCGAGATAGATGACCGCATGGACGATGTTGCAGGTTGGAAAACGGTTTCGAGGATGCCAGTTATCCAGTGGGTCTGCGGCGACACTCACCGGTTGCTTCGCCAGCGCCAGCATTATCAGAATGAAGAATAGTCGGTTCATACAAATATCGAGGTCTAAAGACTCTAGTGCGGCTGGTGGTCGCGGTTCCATCGCTTCAGAATGTCCGGCACCCGGGGATCGAACAGCTTGCCTGTCTTCAGGTACTCCACGTGGCCATCGCAAAACACCACGTTCCACCGTCCTCCATGCCGTTTCCTGACCAGGAGCACGGTCCCCTGGTCAGTACTGCTCTGTGACGGGAAGAGGCCGAGTTCGAGTCCAGCGTCAACACCAACCAGGCTTAGATCCAGAAAACCCATGGCGGTGGGGAAGCCGGGTGGCACGAGGTCGCTGTAAAGGAGAGGCGCATCTCCAATGGCGACCATGTCGCTCGGGGCCACGACTTCGCTGTCCCTGATCAGATGAAGCTGGTTTGGATAAAGCCCAGTCAGTCCCGCGTGGCTGGGATTCGGCGGGTCCTCCACGTCAACGCCGCCCAAACCAAGTTCCTGACCCACCGGGCAGGGGCTGTGAGAGCCAGTATTGTTGTAGCCATAACTGCCGTGGTTATCGCTGAGGTAGCCTCCGAGGCGGGCGTAGCTTGGACAGACATGAATGCCGCTGCTGCTGGGCGCCCCCGGTTGAAAGTAATCCCAGAAAGGCCAGTGGGTTCGAGTGTAACGTTCCAAGCGTTGATGCCAGTAGGTACGCTCACGTCCGCCCAGGTCACTCATAAAGCAAGGCGGATAAACCTTGAAATCCTCCACGTACATCCGCAATCCCAAGCCCCACTGACGCAGATTGCTCTTGCACGTGGTGGCGTAAGCGGCCTCCTTGGCCCGGTTGAGGGCTGGCAAAAGGAGGCTTGCCAGAATGGCGATGATGGCGATGACCACAAGCAGTTCGATAAGGGTGAAAGCCAAGCTGCCCAGGCGTCCCGCTGAGGGCTCCCGCCCTGGGCCCGATGCCGATTGCCGAGGAAGTCCTTTCATGTTCCCGAATCGGTTGAAAATGGAACTGCTGACTAGAATGGCGATGACTACCGGGAGTTCGATAAGCGTGATTGCTTGACCACCACTGCGTCTCGTGGCCAGTGCGAAGCGTGCTCCCGACTCCGCATGTCGTCGAAGCCTTTCCATTTCCGCCAACATCGTTCCAACGCCATTCCAGTACTTCTCACGATGGATTGCACTTGTTTACCAGGATTGCCCTCGATTGTAAACTGTGCGTCTCGACGCACACCATGGGACGAGTCATGTGGCAAGGGCGTAAATCAACAAAGGCGTGATTCTCGCGGATTGTGGGAAGCGTGGGGTCGCATCTAAACCTTTTTACATATTCGGCTTGACCTTGCGGCGCCAGGCTGGCTGATGAAGCGCCCTTGGGCGGTTTGTGCGGCGGACGGACCGACAGGGAGCAACGCACGGCGTTGCGGCAATACACCGAGCGGCCGTTGCGCCAGGGGGTGATGGACCGGCCCTGGGACCGGCTGGTCGGCGGGCTGGCGCTGGGCAGCGCGGCGTTTGCCAGGCGGCTGGTGGAGGGGGTGGGGGGCAATCGGGGGGAGCAGAAGGAGGTGAGGCGCCTGGCGCGGCGCCCCAGTTGGGCCGAGATAATCTGGGCGGTGGAGCGGTGGAAAGGCGAGGGCTGGGGCGAGTTTTGCGACCGGCCTGGGGATTGGGGCCGGGATGCGGCGTTATGGCTTGGGCGCAGGGCGGGGCGGCTGTCGTTGGCTGAGCCTGGGCGGTTGGCCGGGGGAATGGGGTAGGCGGCCGTAGCCCAGGCGCTGGCCCGCTTCGGCCAGTCAATGGAACGAACTTCGGAATTGCGTCAGAAAATGGCCACAATTCAAAAGCAAATGTAGAAAAGTATAGATGCGACCCGGATGGCCGAATGGACCACCCGGATGGCCGAATGGCAGTTAGGGAACGACGATGACGTGGAGCTGGGTAGCGAAGGAACTGGATATGGGCCACTGGCGCACTGCCGCCAATGCCGTGCGGTCGGTCAGGCCAGCCTCGAAACAATGATCTGGTCACGCGAAATGCTCCATTAGTCATCTCTGACCCCTTCCTGGGGATTGGGGCCGGGATGGGGCGTTATGGCTTGGGCGCAGGGCGGGGCGGCTGTCGTTGGCTGAGCTTGTGCGGTTGGCCGGGGGAATGGGGTATGCGGCCGCAGCCGAGGCGCTGACCCGCTTCGGCCGGCGAATGGAAGGAACTCCGGAATTGTGTCAGAAGATGGCCACAATTCAAAAGCAAATGTAGAAAAGTATAGAGGCGACCCTATTCCTTGTACCTCGCGCGCGAACGGGGTTCTGAGTCGTTGATCGACGTGGGTCTTGGTCAACACGATGCCGTATTGGTGGTGCTGCTGCTCTTCGACACATGCGCTGGTGGGCGGCTACCGCTGTGGTGCGGCGGGAACGGGCGGCAGCGCGAAATCGCGATAAATACGGCGCGTCCTCAGCGGCTTGGGACCCAGTGCCATTTGCACGGTCGAGTAACCCGGAGCGGTGACGCGCACCGATTTGTCCGGTGTGTACCATCCCACGTGCAAGGCGTAATAGCCGTCCGGAAGACTGCGCGCTGCTTCCGGAGACTTGGGCGCACTTGGAAGGAAAGGCGGACGAAAAACGATTAGTTCCGCGTCGGGAATCTCTCGCTGGGTGACCGCATCCAGCACCGTGCCGCAGAGATAGATGTTAGTGGGCAGGAACGTTATTCCGCAAACCAGCAGCGCAACCAGGACGCCCGCGCCCGTGGCCAGGACCAAGGTGCGCCGCCCGTGGGTGGCCCACCAGCAGAGTGCGTACATCGCGGCTACGAGAGCCGCGAGGTGAAACATGCTCCACTCCAGCGTACCGTTCGAGCTGTGCCACAGCGCCCAGCCTGTGGCCGTCAGGACCGAGGCAGTGCCATCGAGCTTCCAGCCCACAACCATGCCCAGAGCCATCAGAGCCAGGGCGAGGTCATTCAGGAGCGTACCGGCGGATTGGAGCGCCAGCGGGGGCAGTCCGATCCCCAACCAGATGAGCCCCAATATCAGAGCGAGGAAGAGCAGCAGGGACGTCCCGAAAAGCCGGGTGGACCAGCGCACGGTCTCCACCCAACTCGAAGGCTCGAACGGAAAGCTCGGCGGCGGCGCTGCCCCGGAGCCTCCGGCGGCGCCTTGCATGGGCGTGGCCGTAATGGTCTCGACCGCGGTCTTGACCTGGCTGGCCTGTTGATAGCGTCGCTCGCGATCCTTTTCCAGCGCCTGCAGGACCACCTCGTCCAGGCGCACATCCACCAGCACCCGTTGCGAAGGTGGCGCGAATTTCCCCAGGGGCAGTTCACCGGTGAGCATCTCGTAAAAAACCACGCCCAGCGAATAAATGTCCGCCCGGTGATCGACTTGCTGCGGTTGCTCCACTTGCTCCGGGGCCATGTAGTGGGGTGTGCCGATGACTTGCTGCTCCCGGGTGATTGCCTGCTGCCCCGGCTCTCCGCCCACCATCTTGGCAATCCCGAAGTCGGCGATCTTGACCCGCCCTTCCGTGTTCAAAAGCACGTTCTCGGGCTTGATGTCCCGATGCACCACGCCGTGCTCGTGCGCGTATTGCAGCGCTTCGCAAATCTTCGGCACAATGGCCAGCGCCTCCTCAGGGGTGAGCCTCTTGCTCTGCATCATTTGCCGCAAACTCACCCCATCCACGTACTCCATGAGCAGGTAAAACAAACCGTCCACTTTCCCGAAATCGTAAAGGGTAACGATGTGCGGATGGTTCAACCGCGCCAGCGTTTGGGCCTCGCGTGTGAACCGTTCGGCAAAGGCGGGGTCCTGCTCCTTGCCAGGCGCCAGAATTTTCAGCGCCACAAACCGGTTCAGATGCGGCTGGCGGGCTTTATACACCACGCCCATGCCGCCGCATCCCAGGCAGTCGAGGATTTCGAGTTGCGGGAAGTGCCGGGCGACTTCGGCCAGTGGCAGAGGCGCCGCATGCGGTGGGTTCACTACGGGGGGCGCCCCAACCTCCGCGCCGGTGGGCGCTTCGGTCGGCGGCGCCAGATTCATCGCGACCAGGCAGCGCGAGCAGAGGCCTTCGGCGCTGGCGGGGTCTCGCGGCGCCCCGCAGCGCGGACACCGATTCTGAGATGGGGGCGCACTTTCGCTCATCGTACTGTAATTAAGCAGTTTTGGCGGCGTGTTACAGGAAATTCACCCCGCCAACACTTCCATCAAATGGCGCATTTCCTCCGCCAAGTCCTGAGGACTAGCCAAAGTGTGAGCGACCTCTTCGCTGAAGATTTCCCGAAACCGCCGCCGCAGGCGATGGACCATGACCCGCACGGCGCCTTCAGTTGTGCCCAACTCTCTGGCCAACGGGCCGTAGGAGATGCTCCCCTGCTCCGCGCTGAGGAAGCCTTTCAGGCGCGCAAACTGGGCGGTTTTCCCGGCTTGTTCATACTCCGTCCGCAACCTGCCCACCGCCTGCTCGACCAGTGTCAAAGCCCAGCGGCGTTCGTATTCCCGCTCGAGCGACAACTCCGGGACCGATTGCTCGGCGTAGAGTCGTTCGGCCAAGGCGGTGTCCAGCGGAACCACCGCGCATCCACCCCCGCGTTTCTGCGCTTGCGCCCGGTCCCATTCATTGGCCAGAAAGCGATCCAGGGCCACCAGGAGGAAGGTGCGAAACCGCCCTTTCGCCTGATCGGCGGCCTCGAGATAACCCTTCTGCAGCAAGCGGGCGAAGAATTCCTGGGCCAGGTCCTCCGCATCCGGCGGCGGGTGCCCCAGCCGGCGGACATGGGCATACAGAGGATACCAATAGGTTTGGCAGAGCTTTTCCAGCGCGGCAGCGGAATCCGGCGAATCCTTGTTCTTTGCGTCCAGGACAATCGACCAGTGGGTTGTGACGAACACCGATCGTGGACGCGCCTGACCTTCGGGCGGCGTTTCATGGTCTTCCGCATTGTCAGCGATACTCATTGCTACCCCAAGCGGACGCTATTTGTACGAGTGTCTTGTGTCACGTCCAAAAGCCCAGTTTCGATCTCAAAAAACAGGAGTCTTCAAGGACTTTCGACGACACGGCACCCTGGGGCGTTTCGATGTTCACGGGCATCGCCGAGGAGGGCGTTTATCCGCATCATCCGCACTTGATGGCGAGCCAACTCACCGGCCGCCCCGTGCTGTCGAGACAATTCAGGCTCAAGTTCTGAGCCCTCGGCCGCGGGCGAGGGCGGAATTGATTAATGTGCTCTGGGACTCGCTCTCGTCCCCGGAAGTGAAATCGCGCGAGGCGGCTTGGGCCGAGATAATCTCGGCGGTGGAGCGGTTGAAAGGCGAGGGCTGGGGGGAGTTTTACGGGCGGCATGGGGACCGGGGCCGGGATGGGGCGTTATGGCTTGGGCGCAGGGCGGCGCGACTGTCGTTGGCTGAGCTTGGGCGGTTGGCCGGGGGAATGGAGTATGCGACCGTAGCCCAGGCGCTGACCCGCTTCGGCCGGCGAATGGCGCGAACTCCGGAATTGCGTCAGCAAACGGCCAGAATCCAAAAGCAAAGGTAGAAAAGTAAGATGCGACCCCTACTTTCCTAGCAATTCAACCGCCGCCAGACCAAAAAGTGAAGCCGCACTTGTCAATTTGTCAATTGTTGATTCTGCTGAAAAAGCCCTCTGATCAAAAAGAGACACTGCAAAAGACCATCTCCCGATGTATCCCTCGATGATTCAAATCGCGTACAGACGAAATTAGCGCGTAAGCATTCCCGACACTCTTCATCCATCCTCGGCCATCTTCAAAAACAGGGGGTTTTTCAGCGCAATCAATTGTTGAGATGCGACCCCTTTGCTTGCCTCAAGTCGGCTTCGCCAGAAATTGCGACCCGGGCTGGAAGAATCGTCGCCGCACGTCGCCCGGGACCCAGCCGGGCCGGGCGGAGGGCTCCCCTACCCACGGATGCGCACCGGAGGAAGCTTGCGTGTCCGGGGAGCCCGCGAGTTAATCGGCGCGATGAAAGCGCCACTGGTTCTCTCTGCATTGACCGGCGTCAGCCTGGGGCTGGGCACGCTCCTGAGCCCGCGACTGATCGCCGCCGAGGGCTTTGTTTCGGTGTTCGACGGCAAGAGTCTCAAAGGCTGGCACGCCAGCGCCAAGACCGGCCACAGGCGAGACACCTGCACAACTACGGCGAAAGTGCGCACCCGAGGCAATCTGGCCTTGCCCGTTTCCTGCTTCCGTTGGCCCGGCTCGGGGCGTAGAGTGGCTTGGTTATGACCGCCAGCCCTCATCCGCGCCGACCGGACCAGGCGAAGGCGTTTGCGCCTGGCAGCCGACTGGCCAGTCTGGCGAAGCGGATCGCTACGGAGAGTGATCTGACGTTGAGTGGAGCGGTCCTCGCGGCGCGGCCCTGGAGGGGACCGGAGCAAGCCCGCCCCGTGCTTCGAGGCCACGAGCAGCGTCGAGATAAAGCTCGTTACACCGCGACTCTCAAAGTGTTGTCCGCGGCCCCGGCATCGGCTTGGTTGTGCTTGCTTTCATCGGTCGCCATTCTCAGCGCTCAACCTGCCGCTCGCCCCAACCGCGTCCTGGAACTGGACGGCAAGGGCAGCTTCGTCGAGATCCCGCCCAACCTGTTCACCAACCTTCACGAGGCGACGGTGGAAGGGTGGGTGAAGTGGAGCAGCTTCGGCAGCTATGCGCGATTCTTCGACTTCGGAAACGCCGAGCGGTTCATGTGCGTCGATAACGCCGAGCAGGGGCCGACCTTGCAGTTGGAAATCTGGGCGCCGAGCGGTTCGGTCCTCGTTCAGGTTCCCAACCTTCTGGAGACGAATCGGTGGTACCACATCGCCGTGGTTTCGGGGAGAGCCGGCACGAAGCTTTACGTCAACGGGCGGTTATTCCGCACCAATGCGTTCAGGGGCAGCTTTGCGGCGATTCGGAGCGGAGATCACGACTACTTTGGTCGCAGCAACCGCAGGTCCTTTGGCGACGCGGACTTTCAGGGCCAGATGGACGAACTCCGGGTTTGGAGCACGGCGCGCAACGAGCAACAGATCCGGGACAGCCAGTTCAAACAGTTGACCGGCCGGGAGCCTGGTTTGGTCGGCCTGTGGAACTTCGAGGCGGTCAACAACGGTTTGGTCAAAGATCGGTCTCCCGGCGGCCACGACGGAAAGCTGGTGGGCAACGCCAAGGTGGTGGAGGGCAACCGGCCAGCGGGTGCAGAGCCGCCGCAATTGTGGACCAGGGCCGTGCCGTCGGGTCAAATCCGGGACTTGCGCTTCGCCATCCAGTATGCCCAGGTGGACAAGCTCAAACAGTTGCTCCGGAAAGAGCCTGGGCTGGTTTCTGTCCGATACGATCTGAGCATGGTCTTGGGCATGTCAGCGATTCCCCCCGGCGAGCCATCACGGGGGGCCACGCCCTTGTTGGAGGCCGTGCGTCTGTATGGCCGAGAGCGCCACGGCCCAGGCGCCGAAATTCATACGCCGTTCCCACCTTCATGGTCTTGGACGACGGTAGGGAAGCACAAAGAAGTCGTCAGCGTGCTGCTGAAGCACCAGGCGGACTTCAACACCGGGGACGAACTGGGCGTCACGCCGTTGCACGTGGCCGCACTTTGCTACTGGGGAGGCCGCTTTGAGCAGGAGTATGAGAAGGCGGATCTCATCCCCCTGCTTCTGGCCCACAAGGCGGACGTCAATGCCCGCGACGCCCGCGGCAACACTCCGTTGCACGTGGCCGCGCGGTGCAGCAACGAAAAGGCCGCCGCGTTGCTGGTGGCGCACAAAGCTGACGCCAATGCCGTCAACGACCAAGGTCTCACGGCGTTGGATGTAGTCGCCGGGCCGAAGAGCGAACCGATCGCCCGACTGCTGCGCGCCCACGGAGCCAAAGGCGTGAGCGGCCGGCCACTGCCGGAGCGGGAGCAGGCGCTCGTGCGGGCCTACCTAGACCACCGCTGGGATACCGTGGCGGATCGCTCCGCGGTGACGCTACTGCACCTGGCAGCGGCGGATGGGCGGGCAGATGTCGTGAAGCACTTGTTGACGTCGGGCAGCGCCGTCAACGCCACGAACCGCAGCGGCCAAACCCCGCTGCACTTGGCGGCTAAACACGGACAGCGCGGCGTTGCGACCTTGCTCCTGGCTTCTCAGGCGAACGTCAGCCTGAAGGACGGCGCCGGAAAGACCGCTTTGCTTCAAGCCACCGAGTCGCGGCAGGCGGAGTTGGTGGGGCTGCTGTTGTCGCACCACGCGGACGTCAATGCCCCGGACAACCAGGGCCGGACGCCTGTATATTGCGCGGCAGGCAGCGGCTATCCGGACCTCGTCCGACGGCTCCTGGAGCAGGGCGCTGCTGCCAACGCCAAGACGACTGCGGAAGGTTGGACGCCCTTGCACGCGGCTTTGCGCGAGTGGAGTACCGGCACCACCGAGGAGATCGTGGAGCTGCTCCTCGCCCACCAAGCTGAGGTGAACGCCCGGAACCGCGAGGGAGAGACCCCGTTGCACATCGCCGTCGCCATGGTGGAGGACGAAGCCAAGTACACCCGACTACTCCTGACCCATCGCGCTCTGGTCAATGCGACGAACAACGTCGGCCAGACGCCGCTGTTTATCGCAGTCTATGATGGCAGAGTCGCTGCGGTCAAAGCGCTGCTGGCCGAGCGCGCGGAGGTCAACCTACGCGACAAGGCCGGCAAGACGGCGCTGCAGTACGCCCTGGAGCGGCAACGCTCCGTCTCACCCAACCAGGACTTCCGAGTCATCGCTGAACTCCTGCGCCAGGCTGGGGCGAAAGAATAGTCTGCCTGGCGCGGGAACTGCCGACGCAGGCGCTCCCGGCGGCACGGACCGCACTATGACGATTGGACTGACCAGCCACGTTTCTTGCAGAATCGTGGCGTCGTATCTAACCTTTCTACATATTCGGCTTGACCTTGTGCGGCCCCTACGGCTAACTCAAGGGGCTGGCACGAGCCCCGCGAATCGAGCGGGCGGGCGCTATGACGTCACCGGCCGCGGCAATGAGCGAAAAGCGATCTACCGGGAAGACCGCGACCGCGCGCATTTCCTGGAACTGCTCCGCCAGTTGGGCGAGCGATTCGGCCTCCGGGTGCATGCCTACGTGCCGATGGACAACCATTTTCACCTCTTGCAATATCCGCGGTGGAGCGGTCGCAAGGCGATGGCTGGGGCGAGTTTTGCGACCGGCACGGGGATTGGGGCGGGGATGCGGCGTTATGGCTTCGGCGCAGGGCGGGGCGACTGCCGTTGGCTGAGCTTGGGCGGTTGGCCGGGGGAATGGAGTATGCGGCCGCAGCCCAGGCGCTGACCCGCTTCGGCCGGCGAATGGTACGAACTCCGGAATTGCGTCAGGAAATAGCCACAATTCAAAGGCAAATGTATAAAAGTATAGAGGCGACCCCCATTCCTACCCATTTAGATGCGACCCCCATTCCTACCCATTCCTAGTAGAGTAGGGAACAGGGAACACTTCTCGCAAGAGGCGAACGCGGCGGCTTGGTGCCGCCGGGTTAACGGTTGCGCCGGTCACCGTCGGGCGTGTCGCCGCCAACTCGCGCCCAAAATCATAAGCCCGCCCAGGACCGCCAAGGCCGCCGCGCTCGGTTCAGGGATCACGGTGAATCGGCTGAATGTCTCGTCAGCGGCGCCAGCAGCGGCCTGGCTCGCCACCAGCAAGCCGACTTCGCCAGACGAAAACTGCGAGTCCGTACCTGCAACGGTGGTCAAGGGGGTAGTGAGATTGTTCAAGCTGTAAACGGCGCCGTCGAAGTTGGCGCCGACTCCCTCGAAAGTAAACCGGTAGCCCTGCCCCGGCGTCAGCGCCACTGGGGCAGTGGCGCCTGGGCCGATGGCCCCTACAGACGATTCGTTGACGACCTTGCTTATGAAAAGCTCGCCCACGCTGGTGTCGTAGCCAAGAACATACCCCGAACTGGTGCCCAAGCCGACGGTGCCAATCCGAGCAGCCCCGCCGAAAAACTCGGACAGCGAGGAACTATAGGAGGGGACATCATAACTGAGCGCGAAGTCGCCGATGGAGCCGGGCAGGAAGCTGCCTACCCGGGCCGGCCCCAGCAGCGCGGGGTTGACCGACGGCGCAGATTGTAAGCGGTAGCCGGATGCGTCGTCCGAAAACGTGTAGGCCACCCCGAAGGGAGCCAAAGGCAAATAAGGCTGCCAGCCGTTGGTGGAGGCGGTCCCGGCGGTGAAGTCATAAGTTGCGGCCTGGCTGCTCAGCGCCACGAAGCAGACCGCGCCCCAGAAGATTCGCTCAGTAGTAGTCATAAGGCAAACGTATATGTTAAACAAGAGCCTGACACCTCCCGCGCCAAGCCCGGGCGGCTGATGCGCGGGGCCAATTAGCGCTCATTTAACAATAGCTGCCGCCACCGTCAAGCGGGATCTTTCAAAATTCTTGCCTGGTGAGCGGGCGGATGCCGACCGGTTTCCCGGGCGGCCCGCAGGCCGTAACGAATCGGCTCCGGCGTCTGGCGCGGCGGCCCGGTTGGCCCGGGATAATCTGGGCGGTGGAGCGGTTGAAAGGCGAGGGCTGGGGCGAGTTTTGCGACCGGCATGGGGATTGGGGCAGGGATGCGGCCTTATGGCTTGGGCGGAGGGCGGGGCGACTGTCGTTGGCTGGGCTTGGGCGGCTGGCTGGGGGAATGGGGTATGCGGCCGCAGCCCAGGCGCTGACCCGAGACAGGATGGACACGGACAGGATAAGACAGGATGAACACGATTGACGCGATGGAGGGGACATTCAGAAGCAAATGTAGAAAAGTATAGATGCGGCCCTAAGTCCCTACAATTCCCTAAGTCCCAATTCCAACATTATTCATAGGGGTAGGGATGGCGGGGTTAGCGCCACCCCTCCCTCCGAACCGGACAGGCGGATTTCCCGCATCCGGCTCTCCAGTCAGTGGTTTCTCTACGAGACTAACCA
>JBEKRX010000033.1:0-63741 GCA_049518415.1 Verrucomicrobiota bacterium | reverse complement strand
GTCTCCCCGGGCCAGGGTCTGCTATAACTACTCGGCCCAACCATCCATTGCCGAGGCAGGACTTTCACCTGCAAGCATGTCAAAGACCGAAGGCTGCACCGCATCCCGACACTGCCACCGAGGGCGGGCGGAAGCCGCGCAGGCTGGAGGCTGGAGGCTGGAGGCTGGAGGGCTGAGCCCGAGCGCGGGCGGAAGCCCTCCCCCCTGCCCCCCTCCCATCCCGCCAAGGCGGGATGGGAGGGGGCTGATCCGTTTTTCCGCTTTACCGAGGGCGGCGGCCCGTCCCGCTCGGAGCGGGACGGGCCTTGCCCTGGGCTGGTATGTTTCGGCCCCTACAGGGCGAAAGAATGCCGCGCTGCGCGCGGGTAGAGTGGAATTGATGGCAGCCGGGATGCGCCCCTGATCCCCGCCCCGGTCGGCAGGGACGCGGTCCTCCAGGTCGGGATTCCAGGCCACGCCTCGCGGGCAAAGAATCTCCTCATTCCAACGCGAATTGGAATCCGCTCGCGAGCATTGCAGGCTATGGGTTGATGCAAAAACAAGTTCCGAAGGCGAGGCGTAATTCCAACATTATTCTCTGGCACCCCTCCGGGGTGCGACCGCCAGTCCCGATTCGGAATCGGGAGCCCGGTGGTCGTTCCCCCTTTACCCCGAACGACCCCGGCTACTTTCTACCAACCCTCCGGGTTGGAGAAAATCGGAATTTGTTTTTGCACGGGCGCTATGGCCGTGCGAAGTGCGCCTCGACCAGCGCGCTCCATTGCGGGCGGCCTGACCCCCGCAACCGCACCCGGGCTTTGATGGTCTGGCCTGGGGACATGGTGATGGGGTGGTCATATTGGATTGCGTCTGGAGACAAGGTTCCCCCCGGCCGACGCGGGTCGCTGCCATCCAGGGTGTAATAGATTGTTTGGTCCGCCCCGTCGGGCGCGGGCGCGCGTGCCGGGACGGACTTCGGCGCTCCCGCGTGGGTGGCATGACTCGGTGGTTCCACCTTGTGCAGGCTGAGCGTGCTCCCATGCCTCCGGGCGGTGGGCGCCTCCGCCGGCGGGAAAAGGCCCCGCTCCCGGAATTGGTCCAGGACCAGACCCGCCCTTTGCGGAAAATAGCGGGTCAGAATGCGATTGATTTCCGGCTGCCAGTGGTCCTTGGGCGTATAGCGTTCGTAGGGGCCCGTCTTATAGCGATTCACGGCCTGGCGATAGTCGCCCCAGCGGGCGGCCTCGGCGGCGATGGCTTTTTCGATGGCTTTGGCCAGCGCGCGGAACCGCTCGGCGGCCGGCCCCGGCGCCAACGGACCGTCGTTGAAAAGAAGCCGCTGCGCGCGGTCGGCGAACAAAACGCGGAACTCGGCGTTCTCGGACAGTTTCTGGAACAAGCGGAGCGGGCTCTGGTCGTCATCCCGATCGATGGCGCAGGCCCCCAGGTCGCCCAGGGTGCACTCGGCGTCCCAAACGGAGAACCTGAATTTGCCGCCGGGGGTGCGCGGGCGGGCGGCATACCAGTTGGCCCAGCGGTCCCAATCCGCATTGCCGGCATAGAAGTTGAGGATGAGATAATCCGCCAGTTCCACCAGGTCCAGGCACTGGCCGATGACCTCGTAGTGGCGGGGGTCCTCCAGGCCGGCGTTGGCCAGGGCCATCATTTGGTCCCAGGCAACCTGGTCGCCGGCCTCGATTTTGCCGGCTTTCCTGGCATCGAACTCCGGCGCCGGGCCGCCTTGCGGGGGTGGCAGCAGGGCGGCCCCAGGCCGTTCGCAGAGATTGTAAAGGCCCCAGTAGCGGCCGTTGAGATAAACCTGCACGAAGCAGCCGCACACGCACGGATAGCCCATCGCCCGCAGGCTGGCGCGCATCCATTCGTCCCGGACGTACGCCGCCCGGCGGCGCGCTTGGCCATCGGGATGCAACCAGGAATCGTTGTTCCCGGCGCGCAGTATCAGGCTCTCGAACTCCTCGGGGCCGCCCGGCCCGAAAAGGGGAAAACGCAGTTTGGACGGGCCATAGCGTGGCTTGAAGACCAGGCGGAAGGAGTGTTTGGGCGATTCCTCGGGCCGGCGACTCGAGCCGCCATGAATCCGCAGCCCGCAGTTGACTCCGAACCCGGCGCCGCCCGCGGGGCATATCAGTTCGACCGAGGCGGGCCGTTCCCAGGCCACGCCCCGCTCGGTAGGGTGCGCATAGATGCCCGTTTCCGGCGCGAAGAGATTCTCCTGGTCAGTAATGATGGAAAGAGCAGGCAGCGAGTGGAGGCCCTCCACGACTGCCTGGCGGGAGGCAGGCTCGTCGCTAAGCCCGGCGGACATGCGGTAATGCGGCAGGACTGGTTTGCCCTCGTTCGTGCCCCAGGCCTTGGGCCAGCCCTGACCGGTTTCCCGCAACAGGTCAGGAACGAACAAATAGGTCCTTGCCGCCGCGTCGGTCAGCGCGGTTTCCTCTTCAAAGGCGGCGGCGCGCACGATGGCAGTGCCGGTTATCGGAATGGGCCCTTCGTAGCGAATCCCCGCCGCGGGCGCGGGGGTCGCGCCGTTGGTGGTGTAGAAAATCGCGGCGCCTGGGAAGGGTGTCGAAAGCCTCAGCTTGAAGGCCGCAGCGCAAAACTCGCTCGCATGGTCGAACTGCACTTGAGCCTTGCCCCCGGTGGGTTCGCCGCCATAGGATAGCCAATAGGCAATAGCCAATAGCCAATCTTGAGCCTTGCCCCCGGCGGGTTCGCCGCCATAGGGCGTGTCCGCGGGCCGCAGTAGGTTCGAGTCTGGCGCGGCGCCAGGCGCCGGCGCCGGCAGGAGCGCGCCAGTCCAGAGGATAATTCCGCTCACAAGGCAGTCGCCTAGCCGAGGACCGCACATTCTCAGCAAGATTCGGAATTCGGGGGCGAATTTCAAGACCTGAAATCCCGGCCTGGGAGCGCAGAGCTCCAGCTCTGCGCTCCGATTGCGCGGCCAGGCCTCAGGGGCGGGAGCGGAATTTGGCCGGCAGCGGATAAAAGCCGGCCGCCTTGACAATCTCTTGGCCCTCGTCGCTCCGAATCCAGTCCACATAGGCCTTGAGCGCGCCCTGGTACGCGGCAGGATCGACGTAAATGTAAAGATAACGAGCGATGGGGTAAATCCGGTTGGCAATGGCTTCTTCGGTCGGCTCGACTGGTGTGGAGGAGAAGGCCCTTTTGATTCCCAAGGCACGCAGGCCTTGGGCCGGCAGCAACGGCCCGTAGCCGATGCCGTTCCTGTCCGTGGCGATGGCCTTGAGCAGTTCGGCGGCCCCCAGCGTGCGGAGGCCGGCGGCGCAATCCTTACCGTTGAGGATTTCTTCCCCGAACAACTCGCCCGCGGCGGAATTGGTCGGCTGCCCATAAAGGGTGATGGGGGCATCCAGGCCGCCCAGTTCCTTCCAATTGCCGTATTGGCCCCTGAAAATGCCGCCCAACTCGTCATAGGTCAGGACCTTGACCGGATTGTTAGCGTTCACATAGACCGCCACACCATTGACACCGACCTTGTATTCGGCGGGCCGCCGGCCCAAGGCGCTCTCGCAGGCCTCAGCTTCCTTGTAGCGCATTAAGCGGCAAACCGTGGCCAGATTGGCCTGGTGCTCGCGCAGCGCCGCGAAGGCCGCGACCGCCCCGCCACCCTCGACCTGCACCTTGACGCCAGGGTGCCGGGGCCCGTAGGCCGCCGCCCATTTTTGGCCCAGGCCAACCAGGAAGTCGGAACCCTTGCTGGTGACGCTCTGCGCCGAACTGGACAGGGCGGAGCCTAAAACGACTGTGAGCAGCACAATGGTTCGGCCGAGGTCTTTCATGGGTTGTCCACTAAATAACGTTTACGACCAAGAGGCTTGGGGCAGCTTAACGAAGACTGGTATGAGCCGGCTGAACCCAGGGCTATTTCTGGAGGCGGAAGAAGCGCGTGGCGCCGGACATGGGCGTGGTGAACGGGCTGCTGACGACCGGCCCCGGCACGTCCGTCCAGGGGCCCTGCGGGGCATTGGCCTGTTGGAGGGTGAAGCCGCCCCGGCTCCAGCTTAGGGTCATGGTGCCATTGGATGAAACCAGGCCCAATTGCGGGTTGAGGGTATAAGAGACGGTGCAGGCCAGCGACATGCCAAACGTGATGTCGGGACTGCCTGCGTTGTAGTTGTGCACTTCCACCGCCAGGACATTGTCGCCAGCCACCAGGTTGGTCATCGCCGGGCCGGAGACCGCGAAGTCGTCGGGGCAGGTCGCATCACCGCTGCAAGCATAGCCGCTCGCCAGCGTGCTGTTGTAGATCGGTGTGGGGGCGTCGGCCATGCGCAAGCGGTAGATTTCAGCCCCGTTCAAATAGAATACTGCCCCATCATCGATGTAATCTTCGATCAGCAGCGAGAACGCGCCAACAGTATTCGAGCAATTGAAATGGGTCCGGAAGTAATAGGTGATGAAGGGATAGCCGGTGTTCGGGTCCGACGGCATTTCGGTAAGCATGGGGACTGGGATGGCAGGGTTGGGGAATCCACGGGTGTCGACCCAGAGGAGCCCGGGGCCTGAACCATCCCATCTCGAATCGTCATAGCCCGGCGCGGTCCAATTGACCCCGCCCAGGTTGGCGGTGGCATAACTCCAGGTATTGGACAGATCGAACAGGGCGTTGGTGGTGACGTAGTTTGTGGTCACGAAGTAGAAACTCGGAGAGACGTACTGGTTCAGGCCGATTTTTGAGATGGCGGCGAAGTAATAGCCGGTACCGGGGGTGAGGCCGCTCAGCAAGACGGCATGGTTGGTGACCATGGCCATGTCCAGCGCCGAAGCCAGGGTGAAGCTGGTCGTGGGTCCGTATTCCACCTGGCTGGTAGAGGGGTTGAGGGTCGTCCAGGTGATCGTGGCCGCCGTGTCGTCGGGCAGGGCCATGACATCGTTGAAAAAGCCCGCGACCGGCTTGGCATACACCCCGAAGTGGGAGCCAATGTAGCGCTCGTGTCCAGTGGCAGCCACATAACTGGAGTGATTCAAGGCGACGGGATTGCCAGTGCTGTCGGATGTGTACAGGGCGGTGGAACCGCCGCCGTCCATATTGATGGCATTCCAGGCGCCAAATTGAATCAGCCAATAGGCCGTTTCATTGTCCAGTGCGCCATCGCTGTATCCGGACTGCCTCCCGTCGATGCTCATCAGGAAGAGGTAGCGATTATCCTGGGAAATGCCCAAGGCCGTGCGAGGCTGCGTCAAATGAATCCAGGAGTCGGGATAGGCGTTGATTGAAGCGGCGCCGATGTTCACACCATTTGACACAATCGGGTAGTAACCGGCGATAGCGGTGTACATGCCCGCCGTGTTGGTTCCCGGCGGGCGATTATTAAAAACGAAGCGGGGCTGGTTGTTCGTGGTGAACAACAAAGAAGCGTAGCGAGGGTCACCCAGTGCGTCTGCGACTGTTACGGCAGAAACTATCGTCCCGCCGGAGATCTGCAGGCCATAAACTTCACAAGACACGCCCGCGCTGGTTGGGTCCGCCCCGCCTGGATTGGCGTTGTAGAAATTGGCGTCGGTGGCCACCTGGAGTTTGTACTGGCTGAGAAACTGGGGCACGGTTTGAGTAAGAGTTTCGCGCGATTCAGCCACGTAGCTCGGAGCCCTGGGGGTCGTGAACAACCGAACGTCGGGGTCGGTCAAGTCCACCCGGACACAATGAACCACCTGCCATTCATTGGGGAAGTTGCCGGGCAAGCTGGGATTATTGGTGCCGACGGCATGGTCGATTCCCTTGAAAATGGGGACCCACGGACCAGGCAGCGGCGCCGCCTGCGCCGAGTCACAAACCAGGCCGAGCCAGAAAACCAAAATCAGGACCTTGCCCACGGATTGAAACCTCGCGCGAAACGCCCACCGCCGGCTTGGACCGCGCCGGCGGGGATGCCGGCGCTGCCGGTGGCAGGGCTGGAACCGCAAGCCCGGTCGGGCTTGCGTGGCTCGTTGGCTAATTTCCACTGTATCGGTAATCATAACCAGGGATGGGGTCTTGGGTGTAGGCGGCGTTGTAGCCGTCATAATAAATCTTCGAAAAGCTCGCATGGCCGTCCACAAAGCCGACCACACTCCGGGCGTCACAATAGAAAGGGCTGTTCTCCCGGCCCGTCTTGCTTTTGTGCCAGGCAAGGGGGGCGTGGGCGGTCCATTCCATCACCAGGAGCGTGCGTTTTGGCTGTTTCACCGCCGAAAGCGGCAGGCCGGCGATGTTGGGCATTCCGGGCAGCGTCACGCCGTTGAAGGCGTAGCTGCTGAAGTCGAACCGGGGGTTGAGATGAAACGGCGCGGGGTCTGAGTAGCCGCGGTCCGAGGGGCAGGCGAACACGGTATCGTTGGCTGAAGATTCTCCCGTCAGCCCGGCGTAGCGCTTGACCTGCTCCTTGTACCACCACCACAGGCTGCGGTTGTCGTCCGGCGTGACCGTGGGCAGCCGCTGGTGGTTCTCCGCGCAGTAATCGAGCACGGCGCGATCGACTTTCAGGATATTGGCGGTGCACAAGGCCAGTCGTGAATTCTCCTTGGCCGCCCCCAGGCGCGCCACCAGGATGGCGCTGAGCACGCTCAGCACCGCCACCATGCCCAGCAGGTCGGTCAGGGTGAAGGCCTGGGCCGCTCTCTCCATGAACCGGGAGCTAGTGGGGCAGGCGTCCCGCCTGCCATCAGGGCGTCTCGCCCTTGAAACCAACGCTGGCCTGACGCCCACGCCGGCAGGCGGGACGCGTGCCCCACTACTGCTGCCGCCCGCTTCCTGGGCCCGGAACGCGCCTGCAAACCGGGGAAGTCTCGCCCGCACTCGTGGCGGTGTTGGTGTGCCGGGTCTCATGGGGAGCGCAAATCGGCCTGGGGATTGCCCCGCGCGGAAAGGTTGGGGTCGTTTGCCGTTGTGACCGCCACAAAGGATTGGTCAAACCATCCTTGAAGGTCTCTGGGCCTGGTGGCGATTGGATTCCGGCGGCTGACCACGGCCGCCTGGAGCAGGCCCTGTTCGAACCACCAGCGGAGATCGACCTGGTCGGGCAAACCCCCGGAGCAAAAAGCGACGATGCCGGGTCTGGCCGCGCCCAACTGCTTGGTTTGCGCCTCGGACAGCAGCGGCGGTCCCATGAACGAAACGAGGACGCTCTCCTTGGGGGTGTGGCGGAGCAGTTCCAGGAAATCTCCCGGCGGCACTTCCACCGGCCGGAGGGGGTCCACCTGGAGGACACGGATGGCGCCGATGGCAGCGTGGGCCTTGCGCACCGCCTTCCTGAAACTGGCCAGTTGGATGTCCGTGGCCGGGTTCTTAAAGGCGGCTGTGTCGCGCGTGATCACCGTGATCCGGCCTCCCGGTTTGAGCAGCCCCAGGGCCTGCCGGGCCATCATCCACCCCGCCGCCTCATGGGGCTTGGGATTGAGGTGGGGCGGAAGTCCTCCGCGCAATGAAAGAACCATCGCCGCCGCCGCTCCCAATGTGACCAGGCCCGCGACCAGATTCACTGCTTTGCTATCGCGCATGGGCAGGCCGGAAACGAGGCGAAGGGGCGAGGCCGCTCTGAGTTAGCGTTCAAAGCCGCTAAAGGATGCCCCGGGGCTTGGAAAACACCACGTTGGTGACCCCGGTCGTAGTGAGCTCGGCGCTGATTTGCTCGCGCAGCGACGGGGTCGAGGCCTTGCGCGCGCTGCCGTCCCCCATCCCCAGAATGCCCTTGAGGACGTGCAGGTCCTTGTCCCAGGCCGCATCGATGGAAGTGCCCAGGTAAACGTTCCAGTACGCATCCAGTCCGCCCCCGCCGCCCAGCACATTGCGGTCACCCAGCAGAATGACCTGGGTCTTGGATTCGGTCGGAGAATTGGTTCCCAGGAAATAGCTCACGTTGAGATCGCCGCGCAGTCTCGTCCAGTTCGTGCCGGTGCGTTTGGTGATATCGGTCGGGCAACGCAGCAGCTCGACGGTGCGCAATTCATTGGAGATCGCCCGGAAATTATCTGTCCAGTCGGCGGAGCCCCGGCTGCCGCCTTTGGAGCTATCGACCAGCCAGGGATACTTGTCCCCTTGATCGGCCGTCCACAGCCGCAAAGCCACGTCGATCTCCTTCACATTATTGATGCACGCCACGTCCTTGGCTTTGGCCTTGGCCCGCGCCAGCGCCGGCAGCAGCATGCTCGCCAGGATGGCAATAATCGCAATGACCACCAGCAGTTCGATCAAGGTAAAACCCAGACCCGCTCTTCTTGTCTTCATGCTTTTCCGATTTTCTCTGGTTGCTCTCATCCGCCCGCCCCTTAATCGCCTGACTCTGGGATTAACGAACTCTAAGCATTATCCACTGCCCACCCGAGCCAGTCAACACCAGAATTGCACGGCCAACGCATCCAAACGCCCCGCCGGCGCAGCAAACAGGCATCCTCCCGGCCCGCGCTGGTTATGCAGGGCGGCAACTTGGCTCGGTTCGCTCGACCCAACCAACACCCGCCTGCTTTGAAAAGCGCCGCCGAGCCCCGCCGCTTTGGCCCCACTCCCCTCGAATTATGATGCTTCTGCCCGGACCAGAATAGACTGTCGCCCTGGCCGGGATTGGCTATCTTTGCCGGCTGGCAGTTGCCCAGAACCCATGAACAGACTGCTGTTAATAGACGACGAAGCGGACGTGCAATACTCGTTCCGGCGGATTTTTGATTCGCCGGACATCGAGCTGGCCACCGCCTCCAGCGGGGAAGAGGGGTTGAAACTCATTCCCCAGTTCAAGCCGGACCTGGTGCTCATGGACATCCGCATGGGAGGCCTGACCGGACTGGAGACGCTCCGGCGGCTCCGCCAGATGGATTCGAAGCTGCTGGTGATCCTGATGACGGCCTATGGCACCACCCAAACCGCCATCCAGGCCATGAAGCTCGGGGCCTACGATTACCTGCTCAAGCCCTTCGACGTGCCCAGGCTCAAGGAAATCGTCAGCCAGGCCTGCAAGGCCGCGCGGGACATGCGCCAGGTCGTCTCCTATCAGCCGCTGCTGGAAAAGGAGGATTACGAGTTGGGGATTGTCGGCCGGAGCGAGCCGATGCAGCAGGTCTTCAAGCTCATCGGCCAACTGGCCGTTTCGGACGCCACCGCCCTGATCACCGGCGAGAGCGGCACGGGCAAGGAACTGGTCGCGCGCGCGATCTATCATCACAGCCAGCGCAGCCACCAGCCCTTCCTGGCGGTCAACTGCGCCGCCATCCCGGAGCAACTGCTGGAAAGCGAGTTGTTTGGCCACGAGCGCGGCGCTTTCACCGGCGCCACCCTGCAGCGCATCGGCAAATTCGAACAATCCAACCACGGCACCTTGTTTCTCGACGAGATCGGCGACATGACGCCGGCGACGCAGACGAAGATTCTCCGCGTGCTCCAGTCGGGCACGTTCGAGCGGGTCGGCGGCAACCAGCCCCTCCGGGTCGACGTGCGGATCATCGCGGCGACCAACCACCCCCTGGAGCAAGCGGTGGCGGCCAGGCAGTTCCGGGAGGACCTCTTTTACCGGCTCAACGTGGTGCGCCTGCACCTCCCCCCCTTGCGCGACCGGCGCGAGGACATCCCCTTGCTGGTAAACTATTTCCTCGAAAAACTCGCGCGCGGCCAGCAGCGCCTGCCCAAGTCCATCGCCCCGGCCGTCATCAAGACCCTCGCACAATATCACTGGCCGGGCAACGTGCGCGAGTTGGAGAACGCCATCCGCCGCGCCCTGGTGCTCGCCAAAGGCGACGCCATCTTGCTGAGCGATTTGCCGGCGGAAATCGCCGCGGCGGGGGCCCATGCGCCCCTGGCGGCGGCGGGCCGCGAGGCGGCCGGAACCGACACAGCCACCCTGGCGCGCCAGTTGTTTCAATGGGCGCGGCGCGACCCCAAATGCAAGATCCTTCCGGCAGTGGAGCGCGAGCTCGTCATCCAGGCGCTCAAGGAGACCCACGGCAACCAGGTCCAGGCCGCCAGACTGCTGGGCATCACCCGCGCCACCCTCCGCAAGCGCATCGCCAAGTTCGGCATCCAGCGGGACCTGAACATTACCTGAGCCGCGGGCGGGTAGGGTGCAATTGGTGGCGCTGTCGGGATGCGCTCGGCAACGTGTGCGCTTGGATTTCAGGTAACTATTCAGGTAGCCGCCGACGTTAGTCGGCGCACCATTCGTCTTCGGGAAGATCAGAGCCGACTGACGTCGGCTGCTACATGTCGTATGGCGCGGGCAAAGTTTGCTTTTTCGCCAGTCTCTGCTAAGAAATCGGCGTGATTGAGCCCAGCCTGTTGCTCCTCATACCGGCTTACAATGAAGAGCACCGCATCGAACCGGTGTTGCGGGATTATGCCCGCTACTTTCAGGAGCATTACCGGGGCAAGTTCCAGCTCGTGGTGGTGCTCAACGGCTGCCGGGACAACACCCGGGCGGTGGTCGAGCGGGTGGCGGCGGAATATCCCGCCGTCAGCTTCCGGGAATTCCTGGAGCCGATCGGCAAAGGCGGCGCGCTGATCGAGGGCCTCAAGCTGGCCCCGCTGGCCGACCTCATCGGCTATGTGGACGCGGACGGAGCCACGCCGGCGCGGGCCTTTCACGAGTTGGTGAAGCGCAGCGGCGAGGCCGATGGCGTCATCGCTTCGCGCTGGCTGCCCGGCGCCGTGCTCCACGCCGAGCAAAGCGGCCAGCGCCAGTTCGCCAGCCGGGTCTTTCACTGCATTGTCGAACTGTTCTTTCAGATGCACCTCAAGGACACCCAATGCGGGGCCAAAGTCATGCGCCGGCAGGCCGTCGAGACAATCCACTCGGCCCTGCGCATCGCGGACATGGCCTTCGACATCAACCTGCTCTACTCCCTCAAGCGCGCTGGCTTTCGCATTCTCGAGGTCCCGACCGAATGGACGGACAAGATTGGGTCCAAAGTCACGCTCTTGCGGACTTCGCTGGTGATGTTCCTTTCGGTCGTGCGGATTCGCCTCATTTATTCGCCCTGCTACAAATGGCTGCGCCCGCTCCGTCCGCTGGAGGGTTGGGTTTACCGAAAACTGCGGGCGCCCCAACCGCTGCCGGGCCCCCCAAGAGATGGCCCGCCCTCCACTGCCGGCAGCCCACAGGCTGGAAAGTCCCAGCCCGATCCCACGCATCAGGAGTTCTGAGGCCCCGCCCTGCTGGCTTTGTCGGCCCAGGTAAACCAGGCGCAGAGGGCCAGGAGCAGGAGGTTAAACACCCCTAAAGTCTTGAGCACCATTACGAAGGTGTCGTGAAAGCGCGTGAGGGCGAAGGCATAGGCCAGGGCCAGCACGCACAGCGGCGGGACGATTCGGAAGCATGACCGGGCGAACAAGGCGTTGACGAGCACATTGGCCAGGGCCAGGGGGACCATGGCGGCCGCATACCAGGGCAACAACGCCGAGGCCACCGCCACAAACCTCTGGCCGTTGACGATTCGGACGGCCAAGGGGCCGACCACCGACAAACCGACGGCGCCGACCACCGACAGGATGGCCGTGCCGACCAGCGCCAGGCCCATAATATCGGTTTTTTCGCCCCTGGCAGTGCTGTGCACCAGCCGCGGAAACATGACCGTGGCCAGCGGCATGACCAGCCACATCAAGGCGCGCGCCAACGTCCCGGCGCTATCGTAGAAACCAACCTCCTCGTCGCGGCTGAAATAGGACTTCACGAACATCGGGTCGGCAGTGAACAGGAACTGCACGGCCCCGCAGCCCAGCATCAGCGGGACGACCTGGCGGAGGAGGCCGCGCCAATCAAACGGCTGGGCGCGGGCCAGCCACAGCCGGCGGGTCTGCCAGACGGCAATCAGCACGGCCGCCGCCATGCCGAGCAACACGCCGGTCATCATGCCCGCCGCCAGGCCGCCCAAGGCCAGCACCGCCACGGCCGCGACCGCCACCCGCCCGATGGCGTTGCTCATGATGCTCCAACCCAGCCAGAGGAAATTCTGCTGTCCCTGTAACACCCCCTGAAACAGCGGCACCCAAAGCGCCCAGAGCAGCACCGTCACGGTAATCCACAGCCCGGCCGGGTTGCTGACTTTCCAGTGGGCCAGGATGTGATTTTGCAGGACCCATACCACCACCGCCCCCATCAGCCACAGGCCCAATGTCCCCAGCCAGACCAGCCGCGTCAGCCCGGCCAATTCCCCTTGCCGGTTGGTCGCCAAGGCCTTGGCGGTCTGTTGGGCCATGACCGTTTGCAGGGGCCCGGTCGGAATGCACATCGCCAGGGACAGGAAAGTGACGAACAAACCATACTCGGCGGGGCCGGTGGTCCGGGACAGGAAGTGGACGGCCCACATCAAGGCCCCGCCCCCCACATTGGCGAGCATCAGCCAGCCGCTCTGGCGGAAGAACGCGGCGCGGTCGTCGGCCTCGGTCCCGGGCCGGCGCTCGACTCTCTCTACAGGCATGGAGATTGGACGCCCGGTGGGCAGTTTGGTTCAAGTCAGTGCCCGCCGGCCTTTTCCCGGGCTTTAATGATCTTGGCATCCAGCCAGGGGCCCCGGGGCGGGAGGAGTTTTTTCAGCCGCTCGTAAATGCTGATTTCCTGCTGCAAGTTGTGCAACTCGCCGGTGCCGACCAGCCGGGCCGCCTCCAGACCGGCCTTCTCGACCCAAAACGAATCGGCCTGCTCGCCCTCATGGAGATTTGTGCCGTAAAAGACGTAGAGGTACTTGTTCAGCGCCGCCTCCAGCAGGGCCAGGTGCTCGGGGCCGGTTTTCTGTTGCGCTTGTTTTTCGAGGACCGCGCCCTGGCCGACCAGGGCCATGCTGCGGGCGCTGACGTCCGCATTGGAGGAATTGACCACTTGTTGGTAGGCCAGGAAGGCATTGGTCAACTCCTCATACTGGCGGGTCAGTAGCGCCCATTGCAGCAGACAGTTGGCCTTTTGTCCCAGCGCCAGCACCGTCAGACGGTTGGTCGGATGCTCGGAAATCGCGCTGAAGATGGCCAAGGCGACCTTATAGTCCTCGATTTTATTGGTCGAGTTCTGGCTGATGACGGTGTCGCCGTAGGCGGACATGGCCTGCAGCCACAGGTCCCTGGGACATCTTAAGTCGCTGGTCAGGTTGGTGAAGTGGTTAATGGCATGGGGCCAGTTGCCGTAGGCGAAGGCGGCGCGCCCGGCCATCATCCGCGCCGGGTATCTCAGCTCGGAGGCGGGGAGGTTGGTATCCTCGAAGATCAACTTGAAGCTCAACTCGGCTTCCACCCAGGCGTGCTGGCCGAAGTAGCAACTGCCGATCCACCATTGGGCCAGCGGAGTCAATTCGTTAGTCGGGAAGCGGGCGACGAAATTGGTGAAGAGGCTCAGGGCATTGGTATCGTGGCCGGCCAGAGAGTGAGCCAGCGCCAGGCAATACTCGGCCTGCGGCCGCGCGACGCAGTCCGGGTAGCGTTGCAGCCAGCGGGTGTATTCCGCGATCGCTTCCGGCAACTTGTTCTCCTGTTCGTAGGTGCGCGCGATGGCCAGGCTCACCCAGGGCAGCAGTTTCGCCTCCGGCGCGCGTTGGGCGAAACCCGCCAGAATTTCGCGGGCGGCGGCGGGGTTTCCGCGCCGGCTGATGGCCTGGCCGGCCAGCAGGGTCGCACGCTCGGTCCGGAAACCGTTCGGATACAAGGCCAGGATCTTGGCCAGCGCGTTGCTGGCGGCGGCAAGGTCGCCCCCGTCCAAGCCGGCGCGCACGGCCTGGTAAAGCGCCGCCTCGAAGAGGTTCGTCTTCACCTCGGGCAGATGGCCGTACTGCTCGATAATGGCGTTGTAATTGGTAATCGCGCCGGCGAAGTTCTTTTGCTCGTATTGGGCGTCGGCCAATTTGAAACGGGCGGTGGCCTGGTCGGGTGAAACCGGCAAACGCTCCAGGGCGGCCTGGCAAGCGGCTTGGCATCCCGGCCAATCCTGTTGCAGCCAGCGGCACCAGCCCAGGTCCAGTTGCCCCCGCCCGGCGAGGGGACTTTGGGGAAACTTTTTGGCCAGTTCGGTCAAGGCGACCACCCCCCGCCACAGGAGGTTGGTCGCCGCCGGGGCGTTGGTCGCCAGGTTGGCTACACGGTTGGTCTCCAGCACGCTCACATACTGGCGGAGACGCATTTCCCCCAGCATCAGCAGCGCCAAGTCCGTGGCCGGCGAGTCGGGGCAGCGCGTCGAGAATTCCTCCAGCTTTTGCGCGGCCTCGGCGACCAGGTTGCGGGCCAGGCACAATTCCGTGATCTTCTCCAGGGCCTGGCGCTGGCGCTCCGGGGGGAATCCACTGGCCAGATTATTGGTGTAAGCCGTGATGGCCTCATCGCCGCGGCCGAGCTGCTCGCACAAACCGGCCTGGAAGGCGAAGCTTTCCGCCAGCAGCCCGCGTTCGGTCGTGGTGGCGGCGCTCGCCACCAGATTCGTGGTGGATTGGAGGGCCTCTTGCAGACGCCCCTGGGCCACCCGAATGCGGCAGACCATATACTGCCGTTGCCAGGCCAGCCGGGGGTTCATCTGCGCCTTGCCCAGCGGTTGAAGAATGGCCTCGGCCGCGCCATAATCCTGCCGGCTCAACAGCCCTTCGGCCAAGAGCAGGTAACCACTCTGCACCTGCTCGCTGGCCGAGTTGGTCCGGGCGGCGCTTTGGAAGACCCCGTCCGGTTTTTGGAGCAACTCGAGCACGCGAGGCCACTCCCCGCGTTTCGCCCAGGCGGTGGCCTCGCCCAGGCCCGCCTCCAGGCAGCGGGCAGAGTCGCGGAATTGGCTCACCAGGTTGGAGAAGGCCCCGCCTGCCGCCGGGTAGTCCTCCTTCTTCAAATAGGCCTGGCCCAGCCAGAACAGGTATTGGTCGGCCCATTTCCCGGCCTGGCCCTGGTGAGCCAGCAGCAACTCGATGGCCCCGGCGTAGTTGGTCATCTGGTAGCGCGCCTGGGCCTGGTAGAGAAAGGCCTCGGGCAGGCGGACGGAGTTGGTGAACTTCTGGCTGAATTCGGCGAACCCGGCCTCGGCTTGCTGCCAGAACGTGTCGCGAAGCTGGTTGTAAGCGGAATTGAACGCGCCGGTCTCCGTCGGAGTTTCCGCCGCAAGCAGCGGTCCGCCGGCCAGCAGCAGGGTCACAGCCAAAACCCATCCGCGCAAAACACCCATAGCGGCTGGAGCTTAAACCACCTGGCCCAGCGACGGAAAGCGGGAAATATCCTCGTCTGCTTTTGAATTGGTTAATGAGTCGGGCAGCCCTTCCACAAAGGCCCCAATCTCGCCTTCAGTCTCCGCACAGCCGCTTGCATAATTCTGCCGGGTCCAGGGCCAGAATCTTCTTCAGCCGTCGGGCGTCCTTCGCCCTCCGCCCATCCTCCGCCAGCCTCTTCCACACCCAGGCCACGGCTTCCTGCGCCGGCGCGCAGGCCTCCTTCCCCACCACCGAATAATACATCCACCGCCCCTCCTTGCGCGCATTCACCAGCCCGGCCTGGTAAAGAATCGACAGGTGCCGCGAGACCGTGGACATCGCCAGGCCGAGCAGTTCGGTAATCTGGCAGACGCACAACGCCTGTTGCTGCAAGGCCAGCAGCACCCGCAGCCGGTTCTCGTCGGCCAGTGCCTTGGTGATCTTCAGGAAGTCGCGCATCATTTATTATTTCGCCAATGGACGAATTATCGCCGCACCGCCGGCCTTCGTCAACTCTCCCGCGGCTGCGCAGAAAGTCCAGCTCCACGCAATCAATGGCGATGCTGCCCTGCAAGGCCAAGAGGCTCGCTGGCCAGCCCAAACGCGGCCTGCTCGCACGAATAACTCGCCCGGCGGCTTGCCCTGCTCCCAGGCGGGGGCGCCATCAAGCCCCGCCCGTGCGCGCCTGACCGCGGGTAATTCCAACGCGAATTGGAATAATTTGCTTGTGGAACTTCAAAAGGCCGGAAGACTGTTCCCTGCAAAACCTGGACTATGTCCCAAGCATCAATTCTCGACCGGCTCGCGCATTACGGCGTGGTGCCGGTGGTCGCTATTGAAAAAGTCGAGGCGGCCATTCCGCTGGCCGACGTTCTGCTGGAGGGCGGACTGCCCGTCGTCGAGATCACCTTCCGCACGGCGGCCGCGGCCGAAGTCATCCGCAAACTCTCGCGGGAACGCCCGCTATTGCTGGTGGGCGCCGGCACGGTGCTGGCCGCCGCCGACCTCGCCGCGGCCCACGCCAACGGCGCCGCTTTCGCCGTGGCCCCCGGCTTGAACCCGCGGCTCGTCAAGCAGGCGCAGGCACTGGGCCTGCCCTTTGTGCCCGGGGTGGCCACGCCCAGCGACATCGAACAGGGCTTGGCGCTCGGGTGCAAGCTGCTCAAGTTCTTCCCGGCCGAGGCGCTGGGCGGCGTTGCCATGCTCGAGGCACTGTCGGCACCCTACAAACACACCGGGGTGCGCTTTATGCCCACGGGCGGCGTCAACGCGGCCAACCTGGAAAGCTACCTCAAGCTCGACACGGTGGCGGTCGTCGGCGGCACCTGGCTCGCCAGGCGCCAAGACCTGGCCGCCGGCAAGTGGGACGACATCCGCCGGCGGTGCCGGGCCGCCCTGGAGGCGGTCGCCAAAGCGCGGGGACAGAATTTGCCGCTTGACACGCCCGGCCCGCCTCCTACAATAACGTCAATGTGAGCCGAGCAACCACCAGTTCTCCTTCCACCCCGAAGCCTTAAGAAAACCGATTTCTATCAATTCAATTGTTCAGCGCGGAGGCGGGCACGGGCCGCCTATCCTCCGGCTGAGGCAGTGTTCGAACTATGAGACCGTTCCTGGTTACTGTAACTCCGGCTGGCGTCAAGCGTGGGGCCTGTCGCGGGGCGTTTACCTTGATTGAGTTGCTCGTGGTGATCGCCATCATCGCCATCCTCGCCGCCATGCTGTTGCCGTCCCTGGCCCGCGCCAAGTCCAAGGCCGAGCGCACGGGCTGCTTGAGCAATCTGCGGCAGATCAGCCACTTCATGCAGTTATACACCGATGACAACCACGACACTTTCCCCGCGCACCGCAACCAGAATTCAGGCTGGGACAATTCCAACGAGACCATCTCGATGACCAATTGGTGGGGCACGACGATTATCGGCTACGCCCGGAACATGACGAACCTGTTCCACGATCCGGCGTTGAAGAGCCAGAACCATAGCTATGCGGGCAAGGTTTGGTATTGGGCCTTCGATTGCCACCTGGTCGGCTACGGCTACAACGGCTTCTTCCTCGGGCACCACCCCTATGATAGCGATACCCCCGGCGGCTATTCGGTGTTCGGAGTCGCTTTTCCCCTCACCTGGCAGTTCAAACGAAGCGGCGTCCTACGGCCCAGCGAGAACCTGTTGATTGGCGATAAGGCCCCGTATTCGCCGAAGGACCAGGACAACCGTTGGGGTTCGAGCCTCTGGTGGTGGACCTCCTCCATGGGCGCCGCCGGCTATTTGCGCGAGGGCATCGAAGCCTGGCGCCACCTGGGCCAGGGTGTCGCCGTCTTCAACGACGGCCATGCGGAGGCGAGAAAGGACGCGGCCATCAATCCGCCAGTGGACCCGGCCACGGGCTCCAGCCAGGGTCTAATCAACTCCCACTTCTGGGACCCTGGGCAGCATTCCCCACGGTAGAGTCCTTGACCGGCAAAGCCCGTTGTAATCAGGTCAAGTTCCGCCGCGACTGCAAAAGGGCGCCGAGCCCGCCCTCCTTCCAGGTGAATTGAAAATTGAGCATCGGGAAATGATCATTGGTCATTGAAGAATAGCCGCCGATGACGCCGCACCGAGGCTCGGGCTGAGCACTCAATGAACAATAACTAATGCTCAATACCCAATTCCCAATGAATCGCCCATCCCTGCCAGGGATGCCAGGCCCCCCTCTCGGCTGCCCGGCTTCCCGAGGTCGGTCCCCGACCGCGCCTTGACACTGGACCCTGGGTCTTGTAGCTGGCTACGGTGCAAATCAGGGAAACCAGGCGCCCGGGGTTGTTGCCGCTGGTCGTAGTGCTGCTGGGCTTGATTGTCGCCTTCCACCTCGGGGGCGCCGGGCTCGGCAAATCCCTTTACCGTGCCAGCCATCTGGGCACGGCGCTGGAGTATGCCCATGGCTCGATCAACCTGCTGCGCCCGGTGATTGTGGGATTCAACGCGACCGGGACGCCGACGGCCCTCGAACTGCCGGTGTGGCAGGCCGCGGCGGCTCTGGCCTTCAAGCTCACCCACTCCACCTGGTATGGGTGGGCCAACCTGGTGAGCCTGCTCTTCTTTGCCACCTGCCTTTGGCCCTTCTTCCGGTTGGCGCGGCACTATGTTGGCGAACCCGCCGCCTGGTGGGCCACAGCCTTTTTCCTGGCGCAACCCTTGGTCGTCATCATGGCCGGCGAGGCCGCCACCGACGGCCTGTGCCTGGTGGCGATGATCTGGTTTGTTTTCTTCGCCGACAAGCTGGCACGCACCGGCAACGGATGGTGGTGGTGGCCGGCGACGCTCTTCGCCATACTGAGCGCCCTGCTCAAGCTGCCGTTCTTCTTCGCCGCCGGCTTGTGCAGCCTCTGCCTGCTCCTGGTCAATGGCCGCCGCACCTGGCGGCCCTGGGTCCTGCTGGCCGCAGTCGGCGCGGTCTCCGCCCTGCTCTTTGTCCTGTGGACCCGTTACACCGATTCCCTGGCCGCCCAGGCCACCTACAGCTACACCGAACTGCGGCTCGCCCACAGCCCCTGGCTCGTCCACTGGTTCTTTGGCGACCTGCATTACCGGCTCAGCCCCGGCCATTGGCTCAAAGGCGGCTGGCGCTTTCTGCATGCGACCATGGGCGCCCTGCCGCTGAGCGCACTGCTGGTCCTGGCCCTGGTCCGCCCAGGCAACCTGCTGCCAAAGCTCTGGCTGCTGGCCACCTTCCTGACCACATTGGTCTTCACCCATCTGGTCCTGGAACACTGGCACTTCTACCTCATCTGCTGTCCCGCCGTGGCCATGCTCTGCGGAGCGACTCTGGCGCGCTGGGAAGATTTCTGGACCCGCGAAATGCCCATTGCCGCGCTGCGGGTGCCCCTGGCCGGCTTGGTCCTGATTTCTTCCGCCGTCGATGGGGTTATCACGATGAAGGTAGCCGGGGATTATGATTATTTCCCGCAAGCGATGAGCGCGGTCCTCACCCGGCACACCGAGCCCGGCGACCGGTTAATCGTCTATACCTGCGACCCACTCTGGGGCGGGGAGGTGTTGTTCCGCTCCGACCGAAAGGGACTCTGCGTGCCGATCCTCGAGGGCGGCCCCAATGGCCCCACCCCCAAGGGATTGTTTGACCTGCTCAACAACCAGGCCGACTTGCGCCAGCTCAAGTCCCTTGGCTACAACAAGCTGGTGCTCATCAGCGAGTCGCCGGTGCGCTACGCCGTCGCCGCCTCCAACCCCGGCAGCCGCCGACAGCGGGCGCACTACCCGGAAAAAATCTCCAGCGCCGTCGATGCCTGGCCGGAGATTTATCGCACGGAAGACATCCTGATCAAGAAGGTCCCCTGAACGCCCGACGCGCGGTGCCCCTCTCACATTCTTCCAACTCCGCTTCAAATCACATCCGCTTGCCCCCGGCCCGTGAACCGGACGAGCGTCAGTGGGTGGGCGTAGTGTAGTGGGGCAGGCGTCTCGCCTGCCACCCCCCCGCGCGCGCGCGCGTGGGTCGGTGTGTCCGTCCGTGCTCGTCCGTGTCTGTCGGTGCCGCGCCTGCGCGCGCGCCAAAAAGGCCCCTGCCCACGCGTCGGGATTGCCGCCGCGCTGCGAAGTCTGCGGGCTCAGTGCCTATGCGCTTGAAAACCGGGACGGAGTATGGTCTATGAGGGATGTGACACTGAGGACAGTTGCGGGTGATTCCCCGCCGGTCAGCTCGCGCGCCCAGGTTTTCCGGGTGCGGGGGCTGACGAAGGTCTATGGGGCCGGAGCGGCGGAAGTCCGGGCGCTGGCGGGGGTCGAGCTGGACCTTTACGAGGGCGAACTGGTGGTGCTGCTCGGCCCTTCGGGCAGCGGCAAGACCACCCTGCTCAATAACCTGGGCGGACTGGACTTTCCCACTGCGGGCGAACTGCGTTACCGCGACCTGGACCTGGCCGCCGCCAACGAAGACGAACTCACCTGCTTCCGCCGCGAGCGGGTCGGCTTCATCTTCCAGTTCTACAATCTGATCCCCAGCCTCACCGCCCGCGAAAACGTGGGGCTGATTACGGAAATTGCCCGCGACCCGATGCCCCCGGAGACGGCGCTCGAACTCGTCAACCTGGGCGCCCGCCTCGATCATTTCCCGGCCCAGTTGTCCGGCGGCGAACAGCAGCGCGTGGCCATTGCCCGCGCCATCGCCAAACGCCCGGAGGTGTTGCTCTGCGACGAGCCGACCGGCTCCCTGGACGTCCGGACCGGCATCGTGGTGCTCGAGGCCCTTCAGCGCGTCAACCACGAACTGGGCGCCCTCACCGTGATCATCACCCACAACGCCGTCATGGCCGACATGGCCGACCGCGTGATTCATCTTTCGGACGGCCGGGTGCATCAGATCCGCCAAAATCCGCGCCGCGCGGCGCCAAGCAGCTTGAACTGGTGATGCTCCCACACCTCGACCGCAAACTCTGGCGCGACTTGCGCCGCCTCAAAGCCCAAGCCATCGCCGTGGCCCTGGTGATGGCTTGCGGCCTGGCGATGATGATCGCCACCCGCAGCCTCATCCATTCCCTGCAATCAACGCGGCAGGAGTATTACGAAGCCAATCGCTTTGCCGAGGTCTTTGCGCAACTCAAGCGCGCTCCCAACTCCCTGGCCGCGCGGGTCGCCGAGATCCCCGGCGTCGCCGCCGTGCAGGCGGGCATCTCGGCCCAGGTGACGCTCGATATCCCCCAGCTCGACGAACCGGCCAGCGGCCTGCTGCGGTCCCTGCCCGATCTCGGCCCGCCGCAACTCAACCGCCTCTTCCTCCGCGCCGGCCGGTGGCTGCCAGCCAACAGCCGCCGCCAGGTGCTGGTCGGCGAGGCCTTCGCCGAGGCCAACCACCTCCAGCCGGGCGACACCCTCGCCCTGCTCCTCAACGGCAAACGCCAGCACCTCCGGATTGCCGGCATTGTCCTCTCCCCCGAGTTCATCTTCGAATCCCGCCCGGGGGTCGCCCTGCCAGATTACCGCACCTACGGCATCTTCTGGATGCCCTACAAGGAACTGGCCACGGCCTTCGACCTCGACGGCGCCTTCAACTCCCTCTCGCTGACACTCGCCCCCGGCCTCTCCGAACGCCCCGTCATCGCCCAACTGGACCGCCTCCTGACCCCTTACGGCGGACGCGGCGCCTACGGCCGGGCCGATCACCCCTCCCATATCCGCCTCTCGGACGAGATTCGGATCCTGCATGTCTTGTCCATTGGGTTCCCCATCGTGTTCCTGGGCGTAGCCGCCTTCATGACCAACGCCGTGCTCTCGCGGCTCCTCGCCTTGCAGCGCGAGCAAATTGCGATCCTCAAGGCCTTCGGCTTCGCCAATCGCCAAATCGTCACTCACTATCTCAAGTTCGCCTTTGTCATCGTGGCCATCGGCACCGTCTTGGGCGGCCTCGGCGGGATTGTGCTCGGCCGCCGCCTGGTTGGCCTTTACCACAACTTCTTCCGCTTCCCGGAACTGGTGTTCCGCCTCGATCAGGTCGCCTTTCCCCTGGCGTTGCTGGTCGCCGCAGTTGCCGCCACCGCCGGTGTCTTCAGTGCCGTGCGCCGCGCGGCCCGGCTCCCGCCGGCGGAGGCGATGCGCCCGGAACCGCCGGCCAACTACCGGCCCGCCCTGGTCGAGCGCACCGGCATTGCCCATCTCCTTTCTCACACCTTCCGCATCGCCGTCCGCAACCTGGAACGCAGACCCATCCAAGCCCTCTTCACTGTCGCGGGCCTGGCCCTGGCCACCGGCATCCTCATCGTCCCCAACGCCTTCCGCGATGGCGTCGCCCAAGTGATGGACTTCCAATGGGACGTCGTCCAGCGGCAGGACCTGAGCGTGGGCCTGGTCGAGCCGGACACCGTCTCTGTGGGCCACCTCTTTCGCCAACTGCCCGGGGTGCTGACCGTCGAACCCGTGCGGCAGGCCTTCGTGCGCCTCAGCTACGGCCACCGCCGCCGCCAACTCGCCATCCAGGGCTTGCCCGTCCCTGGCCTCCACAGCCGCGTGATTGACAAGGACTACCACGAAATCCTGCTCCCTCCGGCCGGACTGATCGTCTCCGCCAAATTGGCCGAGGTCCTGGGCGCCCGCCCCGGCGACCAGCTCACTGTCGAGGTCCTGGAAGGCAAACGCCCGCTGCGCACCGTGCCGCTGCTCGGCCTGGCGGAGGACTTCTCCGGCATGGCCGCCTACATGGAGGTCCACGCCTTGAACCGGCTCCTGGACGAAGGCGACATCATCAGCGGCGCCAGTTTCACCATCGATGCCGCCCAGCGCGGCGAGTTTCTCCGGGCGCTCAAAGGCATCCCGCGCGTAAGCTGGGTCGCCATCAAGGAATCAATGCGCGAGAACTTTCGCCACACCACCGCCGAAAGCCTCGGCCTGTTTCAGAAGATCTACCTGATCTTCGCCACCATCGTCGCTTTTGGCGTGGTCTTCAACAACGCGCGGCTTTCCCTGGCCGAACGCGCCCGCGAACTGGCCACTCTCCGCGTGATCGGCTTCTCCCGGCGCGAAGTCGGCGCCGTCCTCATCACCGAGCTGGTGCTCCTGGCGCTGCTGGCCGTGCCCCTGGGCCTGGCGCTGGGCGCCGGCTTTGCCTCCGGCATTGTCCGGCAGATCAACACCGAAACCGTCCGCGTGCCCCTGGTCCTGACCGCCAGCAACTATGCCTTCGCCGTCCTGGTCGTCCTGGTCGCCTCCACCCTCTCCGCCCTGGTCGTCTTGCGCAATCTCAACCAGCTCAACCTCGTCGGCGCCTTGAAAGCGCCCGAATAACAGCCCCATTCCCCATGACTCCATCCGGCCAACCAGTCCCGCCCCTCCCCAGGCGCAACCAGCCCAGTCGCCACACCCGCCGCTGGCTGCCCTACGCCGGGGCGCTCCTCCTGGTCGGACTCATTGTGGCCGGCCTCTGGCCGCAGCCCGTGCCGGTCGAAACCGCCCGCGCCACCAAAGGCGCGCTCCGGGTCACCGTGAACGAAGAAGGCAAGACCCGCATCAAGCAACGCTACGTCCTCTCCGCGCCCGTCGCCGGCCAGCTCCGCCGGATTCCCTTCAAAGCCGGCGCCCAGGTCCAGGCCGGCCAGACCGTGCTGGCCGTCATCGACCCGCTCTCCCCCACGATGCTGGACGCGCGGGCGCGCGCCCTCGCCGAGGCCCGCCGCGATGCCGCCGCCGCCAACCTCGAAAAAGCCCGCGCCACCCACACCTTCGCCCTCAGCGAATGGCGGCGCTTTGAAAAGCTCTACGCCGACCAATCCGTCTCCATCCAGGAACGCGAAGCCGCCCAGTTGCGCGCAGACTCCGCCGCCAAGGAAGCCGCCGCCGCCCAAAGCGCCCTCCGCCAGGCCCAAGCCGAGTTGGCCGAATTCTCCCTGCCCGCTCCGCCCGGAACCAACTCGCCCTGCCTCCCGAGGGAAATCAGGGCGCCTGCCGACGGACGGGTGCTGCGCGTCTTTGAAGAAAACGGCCGGGTCGTGTCCGCCGGCACGCCCTTGCTGGAAATCGGCGACCCCGCCGACCTGGAAGTGGTCGTGGAAGTTCTCTCCCGCGACGGCGCCGCCATCGCCCCCGGCAGCAGGGTGGAACTGGAACAATGGGGCGGCCCCGACACCTCGCAACTCCTGGGCCAGGTCCGCCTCGTCGAACCGGCCGCTTTTACCAAAGTCTCCGCCCTGGGCGTCGAGGAGCAGCGGGTGAAGGTCGTCGCCGACCTCCTGACCCCGCCCGACCAGAGACCGAGCGTCGGTGACAACTTCCGCGTCGAGGCCAGAATCGTCGTTTGGGAGACCAACGACGCCATCAAGGTGCCCGCCGGCGCCCTGTTCCGGCAGGGTGACCAATGGGCGGCCTTTGTCCTGGCCGACGGCCGCGCACAACTGCGGCCCGTCAAGCTCGGCCGCTCCGGCAACGCCGAAAGCCAGGTCCTCGAGGGCTTGAAACCCGGAGAAGAAGTCATCCTCTACCCCGGCAGCCGCGTTCACCCCGGCCAACGCGTGAAACCGATCAAGATATAGAGCCGCCCTGGAATGCTCGCCGCCGGCGAGGATTTCCGCCAAACTCGCCAGGGGGAGCCGACAGAAACATGAGGCCCAAAGGACAAGCGAATTAGTGCCACCTTGAACGCGAATTGGAATTAAGCTGGTGCCAGAGGAGGGATTTGAACCCCCGACCAAAGGCTTATGAGTCCTCTGCTCTACCCCTGAGCTACTCTGGCAAAACCGTTGCTGTCCAAAAACTCAACACCTCTCAGGCTCCCCAGGCAAGTGTGGCGACCCTAACGGGAATCGAACCCGTGCTACCACCGTGAAAGGGTGGTGTCCTAACCGCTAGACCATAGGGTCGACCCAAGCCAACGCCGGCAATATACTGGTCCTTCCCCCGTTGTCTAGCGGCAAACTCGGACCGTCCCCGCCAAATCATCCGCCCCGCTCAGCATTCACCCGCCCGGCCACGGAAAATCGTGCTCTCGCATTCCATACAGCTTCGAGCGTGCCCGCCACACTTTGTTGCACCTGCAACAAAGTTTGGCGGGATCACCCTTTTCTGCCTTCGGCATCCCCGCCGGCCCGGCAGCGTCACCCAAACTTCCCGGCGGCGCTCTCCCGGGCCTGGAGCACCGGCGATTCAAACTCCTGTGTTGCCAGGGCGCGCCGGTTTCCCTACCATGAGCGCCAATTAAAGAGATGAAAGTCTATATCGATGGAAAATACTACAACGAACGCGAGGCCAGGATTTCAGTCTTTGACCACGGGCTGCTGTACGGGGACGGCATCTTCGAGGGGATTCGCGCGTACAACGGGCGCGTGTTCAAGTTGAAGGAGCACATCGAGCGGCTGTTTTCTTCCGCCAAGGCCATCCTGCTGGAGCTGCCCATGAGGCCCGCCGACCTGGTGGCGGCCGTGCTGGCCACCTGCCGGCGGAACAAGGTGCGCGACGGCTATGTCCGGCTGGTGGTGACGCGCGGCATCGGCACGCTCGGTTTGAACCCCAACCGGTGCAAGAATCCGTCGGTGATCATCATTGCGGGCAAGATTCAGCTTTACCCGCCGGAACTCTACCACAAGGGCATGGAACTCATCACCGTGCCGACCGTGCGGAACCTGCACAGCGCGCTCAACCCGGCCATCAAATCGCTCAACTACCTGAACAACATCCTGGCCAAGATCGAGGCGAACAACGCCGGCTGCGAGGAGGCCCTGATGTTGAACGCCGAGGGCTTCGTGGCCGAGTGCACCGGGGACAACGTTTTCATCGTCAAGGACGGCCATTTGCTGACGCCGCCCTTGGCGGCCGGTGCGCTCTATGGCATCACCCGCCGCGTGGTCATGGACATAGCGGCCGAATCCGGTCTGGCGGTGAGCGAGCCGAACCTGACCCGCTACGACCTCTTCAACGCGGAGGAGTGTTTCCTGACCGGCACCGGGGCGGAGTTGGTGCCGGTGGTCAAGATTGACGGCCGCCTGATCGGCACCGGCCAGCCGGGACCGGTCACGACCCGGCTGGTCGCACAATACCGCGCCTTGACTAAAGTGTCCGGCGAGCCGATATACGAGTAGCGATTTATGTTGTGCTGTGTCTGCAAGGAAAAGGAAGCCACCGTGCATTTGACCCAGATTGCCGGGGACAAGATGCAGAAGATCGATCTCTGCGAAGAATGCGCCAAGACCAAGGGGGTCAACGACCCGACCGGGTTTTCTCTGGCGGACTTGTTGCTGGGCCTGGGCGCCTCGCAGGAGATTGAGCAAGCCGGCGGCGGCGCCGAGCTGAAATGCCCCCGGTGCGGGTTCACCCAGGCCGACTTCAAGAAAGCCGGGCGCCTGGGCTGCCCGGATTGCTACAAGACCTTTGCCGAGGTGCTCGAGGGCCTGCTCAAGACGATGCACAAAGGCACCCGCCACGTGGGCAAGGTCCCGGAATCGCTCCGCCAAAGCCGCGATCTGACCGATCGCCTCAAACTGCTCCAGAAGAAACTCACCAAAGCCATCGAGGCCGAAGACTTCGAGGGGGCCGCCGCCTTGCGCGACCAGATCAAGCAAACCACCGCCCGCCTCAGCAGCTCCGCCGCGGCCTGAAGACTATGGACCTCAATCAATTCTTAACACCCCCGGCCGAGATTGCCCGCCGCAAAGGGCCCTACGACCGCATCGTCATGTCCAGCCGTGTCCGCCTGGCGCGCAACCTCAAAGACGCCCCCTTCCCCGGCTGGGCCAAGAAGCTCGAACGGGTGCGCGTGCTGGAGTTGATTCGCCTGGCCGTGGCGGCGCTGCCCGAAATGAAGGAGGCCTTTTCCGACGCCATGGACACCCTCTCACCCCTGGACCGGCAGATCCTGGTCGAGCGGCACCTCATCAGCCGCGAGCACGCCGCCAAGAGCGCCGGCAGCGGCCTGATCCTCAACCGCGACGAAACCCTCTGCTTCATGATCAACGAGGAAGATCACCTCCGCATCCAGGCCCTGCGCCCCGGCCTCCAACTGCGCCAGGCCTGGACCGCCATCGACCAGGCCGACTCGCTCCTGGAGAAGAAACTCGACTACGCCTTCAGTCCCGAGCTGGGCTACCTGACCGCCTGCCCAACCAACCTGGGCACCGGCATCCGCGTCAGCGCCATGCTCCACCTGCCGGGCCTGGTCCTGGCCGAGCAGATCAACCCCATCATCCAGTCCGTCAACAAGCTCGGCCTGGCCGTGCGCGGCCTTTACGGCGAAGGCACCGAGGCCCTGGGCAACGTCTTCCAGGTCTCCAACCAGATGACCCTCGGCGAGGCGGAGAGCGCCATTGTCGAGCGCCTGGAAAAGGTGCTTGCCCAGATTATCGAGCACGAGGAGAACGCCCGGGCCTCGCTCCTGGAGAAGAAACCCAAGATGGTCTTCAACCATATCGGCCGCGCCTACGGCGTCCTGGCCAACGCCCACAGTATTTCCTCCAAAGAGACCATGAATCTGCTGTCTTTAATGCGATTGGGGGTCGATATGGGGCTGTTTCCGGGCGTGGATCGCTCGTTGGTCGACGAGTTGTTCATTTTGACCCAGCCGGCGCACTTGCAGAAGCTCCATTCCGAGAAGCTCTCCGCCGAGGAGCGCGATCTGCTCCGCGCCGACATGGTGCGCGACCGCTTGCGGCCCGTCAGCCGCCCCATCACCAAACCCGCCGGGGCCGGCGGCGCGGGATTGGACAAACCGGCAAAGTGATTGCATCTTGGCATAGCCTATGAGCGATGAAGCGATGAACAATTTCACCCCGCGGGCCCAGCAAGTGCTCGCCCTGGCGCGCAAAGAGGCCGACCGTTTCAACCATAATTTCGTCGGCACCGAACACCTCCTGCTCGGCCTCATCAAGTTGGGCCAGGGCGTCGCCGTCAATGTCCTCCAGAAGCTCGGCCTCGACCTCGAGACCGTTCGCATGGAAGTCGAAAAACAGGTCGGCACCGGCCCCGACCAGAAGCTCATTGGCAATATCCCCTACACCCCGCGCGTCAAGAAGGTCCTGGCCCTGGCCGCCAAAGAGGCCAAGGCCCTCAATCACACTTACGTCGGCACCGAGCACATCCTCCTGGGCCTGCTCCGCGAGGGCGACGGCGTGGCCGCCCGCGTCCTCAAGAACCTCGACGTCGACATCGAACAGACCCGCCAGGAGATTCTCAGGGAGCTGGACCCCAACTTTGCCGCCCAGGAGGAATCCGCCCCGGGCGAATCGCCCGACAAGCCGCCCACCGACAAGAAGGGCGAAATCAAGACCCCGGCCCTCAAGGCCTTCGGCCGCGACCTGACCGACATCGCCCGCAAAGGCGAGATGGACCCCGTCATTGGCCGCAAGAGCGAGATCGAGCGCGTCATCCAGATCCTTTGCCGCCGCACCAAGAACAACCCCGTCCTCCTCGGCGAAGCCGGCGTCGGCAAGACCGCCATTGTCGAGGGCCTGGCACAGGAAATCGCCGCCGGCAACGTCCCCGAGCTCCTCCGCGATCGCCGCCTCATCACCCTCGACCTCGCCCTCATGGTCGCCGGCACCAAGTACCGCGGCCAGTTCGAAGAGCGCATCAAGGCCGTCATGGACGAAATCCGCCGCTCCAAGAACATCATTCTCTTCATCGATGAACTCCACACCATCGTCGGCGCCGGCTCCGCCGAAGGCACCATGGACGCCTCCAACATCATCAAGCCCGCCCTCAGCCGCGGCGAACTCCAGTGCATCGGCGCCACCACCCTCAACGAATACCGCAAGTACATCGAAAAGGACGCCGCCCTCGAACGCCGTTTCCAGGCCGTCAAGGTCGAAGCCCCCTCCGTCGAGGAAACCATCCTCATCCTCAAAGGTCTCCGCCCCAAATACGAAGACCACCACAAGGCCGCCTTCACCGACAAGGCCCTCGAGGCCTCCGCCAAACTCTCCGACCGTTACATCACCGACCGTTACCTGCCAGACAAGGCCATCGACCTCATGGATGAGGCTGGCTCCCGCGCCCGCATCGGCACCATGACCCGTCCGCCCCAGGTCAAGCAACTCGAGGCCGCCATCGACGACATCAAGGCCAGAAAAGAAAAGGCCATCAAAAACCAGGACTTCGAAGGCGCCGCCGCCATGCGCGACAAGGAGAAGCAGGCCAAGGAAAAACTCGAGGCCGTCTTGCGCGAATGGCGCTCCACCCGCGAAGAAAAACGCGTCAAGGTCGACGAGGACGACATCCTCCACGTGGTCTCCAAATGGACCGGCATTCCCCTCCAGCGCATGGAACAGGGCGAGATGCAGCGCCTCCTCCAGGTCGAATCCGAGATGGGCAAGGTCGTCATCGGCCAGCACGAAGCCGTCGCCGCTCTGTGCAAGGCCCTCCGCCGCTCCCGCGCCGACCTCAAGGACCCCCGCCGCCCCATCGGCACCTTTGCCTTGCTCGGCCCCACCGGCGTCGGCAAGACCTTGCTCGCCAAGACCCTCGCCGAGCAGTTGTTCGGCGACTCCAAGGCCCTCGTCCAACTCGACATGAGCGAGTACATGGAGAAGTTCAACGTCTCCCGCCTCATTGGCTCGCCCCCGGGCTATGTCGGCTACGAGGAGGGCGGCCAATTGACCGAGCAGGTCCGCCGCAAACCCTACTCCGTCGTCCTCTTCGACGAGATCGAAAAGGCCCATCCGGATGTCTGGAACATGCTCCTCCAAATCCTCGAAGAGGGCAAACTCACCGACAATGTCGGCCGGGTGGTCAACTTCCGCAACACCATCGTCCTCATGACCTCCAACGTCGGCTCCGAGACCATCAGGCGCCAATCCACCCTCGGCTTCTCCCCCATTTCCGACCAAAACAGCTATGAGAAAATGCGCGACCGCATCCTCGAGGAGGCAAAAAAGACCTTCCGGCCCGAGTTCCTCAATCGCTTGGATGACCTCATCGTCTTCCGCGCCTTGACCAAACCCGACTTGGTCCAGATTCTCGATTTGGAGATCGCCAAGGTCATGGAGCGCCTAAAGGCCCGCAATATCGTCCTCCAACTCGACGACAAGGCCAAAGACTTCCTCGTCAGCCGCGGCTACGACCCCCTCTACGGCGCCCGCCCCATGCGCCGCGCCGTCGAACGCTCCCTCGAAGACCCCCTCGCCGAGGAAATCCTCAAGGGCGCCTTCCACGAAGGCGAACCCCTCCTGGTCGGCCTCGAGAACGACCACCTCACCTTCTCCCAGAAGACCCCCGCCGTCGGCGCCCTCTCAGGCTAAGCGCTCTGGGCCGGAAGTTCGGTGACGTATTCCGCGCTCATGGACACCGCTGCCCGCCGGATTTCCGAGCTCAGGCCGAACTTCTCCTCGTCCGGGAACTTCTTGCTGTGTTGATCCACCATCTTGGTCAGCTTGCGTCCGAGCTGCCAGACCTCCATTCGCCACTCGCTGTTCGCCATTCGCCGTTCGCCACTCGCTCCACGCTCCACGACCCCTACGCCCCTGGCATCTGCGGCGGCGCCACCGGCGCGGCCGGGCCGCTGGACCGGAACCGCACCTCCCGTTGCGGAAACGGAATCTCGATGCCGTGCTCCCGCAGTTTCTTCTCGATGGCCAGGAGCAGTTCGCTCCGGAAACGCCGCGGCGTGTTGTTCATCTCCTCCGACCAGACCGCCAGCTCGAAATTCAACGCGCTGTCGCCAAAACCGACGAAGAACAGCTCCGGTTTCGGCTCCTTGAGCGCCTTGGGGTGCTCGCCGGCGACTTCCAGCATCAGTTTGCCCAACTTCTCGAGGTCCGTCCCGTACGCCACGCCGAACGCCACCCGGAACCGCACGCGCGGGTCGGCGTAGCTCCAATTCGTCACCCGTTGGGTGATGAAGTCCGCATTCGGCACGATCATCGCAATGTTGTCGTTCGTCACCACCGTCGTGCTCCGCAGGCTGATCTCCCGCACCTGCCCCGCCACCTCGCCGATTTCCACCCGGTCCCCAATCGCTATCGGCCGCTCCGCCAGGATAATCAGGCCGCTGATGAAATTGCTGATGATATTCTGCAGGCCAAACCCCAGCCCCACGCCCACCGCCCCCGCCAGGATCGCCAGGGAACTAAGGTTGATGCCCACCATCTGGAAGCTCACGTAAAAGCCGAACGCCAGGATGCAGTAGCCGATCACCCGCGCCAGTGTGAACTGGAACGCCGGTTCGAGTTGCGTCCGCCGCAGCACCCGCGTCACAAAATGACGCCGGATGATCCGTTCGCCGATAATCACCAGCCCGAACAGAACGATCAGCACCAGCAAACTCGCCACCGTGATCCCGTTCGCCGGCGAAATGGGATACTCCAGGACCCGCTTCACCGTCCGGATGATGTCGTTAACCAAATATTCCATACTGCCGCCTCATATTGTGCCCAAGGGCCGGCTCCCCGCAATGTCGAACCATGATACCCGTTTTCCTTTCCATGAACCAGCAGGTCGTGGGGCAGGCGTCCCGCCTGCCAGTGGGGTCCCGATTCGGAATCGGGAGCCTGCCACCCGGACGCCTCGCCCGCAAATCACCCCGTTCATGGTCCCTATGCGCGGTCCAAAGGCCGTCGAAGCTCCCCAGGCGCAGCCCATTCCCGAATTCTGAAATCTCAAATGGTGTAGCCGTTCTTGAACTCTGAAATCTCAAATTTGAAATCCCCCTCGCTGCCCCTCCGGCCGCCGAAGCAAGCTCCCCGCCCCTGACGGGGGCCAGGCCCCGAATTCTTAAGTGGAAATATCTGGAAATAACTGAAAAAACCGCTGGCGCGCCCCTGGAAACGGGCAGGAACGGGCTCCTGGCCGAGCGTGAGCCGAAGCGCGTGTGCGGCTCGATCCCTCGACTCCCGAGGCTCGACACCGCACCCCCGTAAGACCATCGGCCCCGGGCGAACAGCGCCCCAAAAACAACTATTGCTTCTCAGGGGCGGTTCTGGTATTATCCCGACCATTGCAAGAGGATTGTGCTATGGACGCCTTACCTTCTCACGATTCGCGCTCCGGACGGCCGCCGCCGGACCTCGCCCCAAACGACAAACCTGGCGAGCATTGTCCTTGCGGGCGGCGGCCAGGAAGCGTGTTTGCGCCCGGCGGGCTGACGCCGGAGCAGCCTCACAGATTCTTGCCCGCTCAATTTCATGAACCATGGCGAAACAGTGTGGGCCTTTGACCTGGGAACAGGCTCCATCGGCGAGGCGGTCCGCCAAGGAACCCGGTTCCTGCACAGGGCCTCGCTCCTGATCCCGCCCGATTTCGCCGGGACCAAGATTGCTGCCACCCGCCGCCGTATGTGGCGCACGCGAACCGCGCACCGCGAACGCGAACGCTGGTTGCAACAAATTTGGGCCGCCGCGGGTCTGCCGGTGCTTTATGGCCGCAATCGTGATGCAAGGACCGGTGAATGGAAGGCGGGTGAAAAAGCAGACCGGCGATTAGAACAGGAATTTGCTGAACCGGGCGACGACACTTGCTACACGTCGTGCCTGCTTCGGATCAAGTTGCTCGGTGGAGAAAAACTGGAGGGATGGCAAATCTTCAAGGCGCTTCATTCGGCTATTCAGAGACGCGGGTACGAGAGGATTCCATGGGCGGAGAAGGAAGCCCGCCGCGCGGGCAAGAGTCCTGAAGACTTGGAGAAAGAGGAGCAGAAAAAGGACCCGGATTACGTGGCCGCTCTTAACCGGTGGCGTGAATTCAAAACACAGGTTCCCCCCCAATTCCATTTTCCTTGCTACTACGATGCTTCGAAAATGGGGCTATGGAATCCTGCACAGCCGGAAAAGCTCGCCTCGCGCATCACCCACCGGGCCGAAAGCACGCGCAACGTCCGCTTCGACAGAGCGGACGTCCAGGCAGAGGTCATGCGACTTGCCAACAGCGCGGTGAAGTCGCTGCCAGCTCTGGCCACCACTTTCGCCAGAATTGCAAGCGAAGGCTGGGAACAGGCAGATGCTAAATCCGGACGAAAGAAGCGTTTTCCTGTGCGGGCGCAAACCTTTGGCGATTTCCTCTGTCATGGTCCGGCTGGCGTAGCTTACGCTTCGTTCTTCCCGAAATCCCGAAAGGAGGTCCGTCTTCATACCGGTAGCGCCGATGACTGGATGGGCTCGCTGGGCCAAAAGATCCCGCGCTTCGACAATCGCATCCTTGACGATTGCGTGCTGATTCCGCGCTTCCACGTCTGCAAGGCGGAGATTCGCAAGTGCCCCCAGACCGGCTGCCCGCTCCCGGACACGCTTCTACCGGCGGAGGTGACTTTCCTGATGAAGCTGAAGAACACCATGGTGGCCGATGGCCGCAGCCAGCGGAAGCTCCGGGTGGATGAGGTCCGGAAGATCTTCGAGGCTGTGTCGTCCAATGCGCACAAGGCCAAACCTGATGCCAAGGAGTGGTCTAAGAAGGTCGCAGCCTGTTTCGCGTTGACGAAGGCCGCTTGGTTTAGGAGAAAAGGGATCAAGGAGCTCTCTCTCCGTCCCTTACCCGGGCACGAGGAAATCAAGCCGCCGAAGGACAGCGGGCGGAGTGGTTTTTCCCGGCCTGCCTTGCGGCTGCTCAGAGAACTGGTTCTGTCGGGCAAAGACCCCCACGCATTTCACGCGGAACAGTTGGCAAAGCTAATTGGCAACACCGACCCGATGAAGGGACTGGTTCCGAAGGACTTGAAGTTTCTTCTCGACATGCGTGGCTCCTGGGCGGACATCCACATTCCGGCGCAGAAACTCGAGGCCCTGGCCGCGCGCCACACCGAAGATGGCAAGCTGGACGCAGCCGCGGCTATCACCGATTTGCTCGGCAGCGTCAACGATCCCGTGGTTCGGCATCGGCTCAATGTTTTCGCTGCTCGGCTGCGGGAATTTCGGCAGCGATTCGGAATGCCGGAAGAGGTAGTTCTCGAATTTGTCCGCAAAGACTTCATGGGTCCGAAGAGAAAGGCAGAGCTAGAGCAGTTTCAGCGGGACCGCGAGAAGGCTCGCAAAGAAGCAAGGGAAAAGGCCAAAGAGGCTGGCGCCGAGGAGAAGTCCGCCGCGTTGAAATATGAGCTGTGCAAGGCGCAAGGTTGCCTCTGCCTTTACTGCGGGCAGCCTTTCGCGGCAACCAGGCTGGAGGAGTACGAAGTCGAGCACATCGTCCCTCGCAGCCAGGGCGGGCCGGATGCGATGGTTAACCAGGTGCTCGCCCATCGGCAGTGCAACGAAGCCAAAAGCGAGCTAACGCCGTTCCAGTGGAAACACGGCAAGGAAGGCTGGGATGGCTACAAACGCCTTGTTGAAAGTCATGCTGTCACCCTGCGAAACAAGAAAGTTCAGCTCCTCCTGCGCGAAGACGCCCCGGAGTTGGTCAACCGTTACACCGCGCTCGCTGAGACCGCGTGGATTTCCAAACTCGCGCAGACGATCGTATCGCTCTACTTCGGCTGGAATAACGGGAACGACGCTCAGGGCCGGAAGCGAGTGGCGATCGTTTCCGGGGGCCTGACCGCGCGCGTGCGCCGCAAATACCAGCTAAACAGCGTCCTCAATCCCTGCCCGAAGGATGAAGACCCCTTTCTTTGGGAAGAAAAATGCGAGAAGAAGCGCAGCGACGACCGGCATCATGCTCTCGATGCGATGGTTATCAGCTTCATTCCTGGTTGGATGCGCGATGCGCGGAAGGAGCACTTCTTCCGCTTCCCGGAACCAGTTCACGGCAATGCCAAGGCGTTTTTTGAGCGCGAGGTTGACGAGGTTAGACCTCGCTTCATTGCGCGCTTAAAGCCGGCGATGGAAGAAACTTTCTATGGCTCCCGTCGCATTCTGGGCGACGAGTATATTGTTAAGCGGCGCGCGCTCGTGGATTTGGCCACGAGAGAGGTCGGTGGTAAACTGGAACTCAAGCCGCTGAAAGACATCAAACCCCAGAAGATCGTTGACCGAGCCATCAGGCGATTGGTCGTGGCGTTTCTGGAATCCCACCCCCGGCTAACTTTGAGCGAGTGGCTCGAGTGGTGCGAGGGAACACGCCTTGGGAACCGTGGCCCCAGGATCAAACAAGTTCTGATGACGGAAACAGAGCCCAATGCGTTGAAAGAATACGGAAACTTCAGTAAGCTTGGCGAGGAGTCGCGCCGGCAGTATCGCCGCGCAGCGAGCCACGCAGGCTACTTCATTGTCTCGCGGCCGGCACCGACAAAAAGGGAGCCTGCACACCGGAAATTGGAGGTACGGCCCGTTTTTGCCTTCCAAAGCCGTAACGCGGTGGAGCGTGAACTGCGTGCGGAAGCCGGCGTGGAGATAGTGGACTACTTCTGGTCGAACTGCCAGGTTCTGATTTCCCGTCCGTGGAGCTTCAAAGGCGCAACTTATCCAGCGGGCGAGTACACCCTGAAAACCCTTTGGGCACAAGGTAACGCCGTGCTTAAGCACGCAAGGTACGGCTTGCTGGGTGCGAAACCTAAGCACAACGCCCCCGTTGGACTGCGGATTTTGGTCGACGCCGGAATCCGATGCGTCAGTTAGGGGATCTCGTGCTATGAGCCACCACGTTCTGCATGTCTTCCAACACGGGGCAATTTTGGGTCGCGAACGCGGGTTCATCACTTGCCGTGCCGAAGGCCAGGACGACCGGCGGTTGCCTCTCGACGATGTGCGGGCCGTCATCATCGCCGCGCGCGGCGTCACGCTCACGTCCAGCTTCCTCTCCGCCTTGTTGGAAACGGACGCCATCGTTCTGCACTGCGATGAGCGCTACCAGCCTTGCGGCTGGACCGCCCCGCTGGCCCGTGTGGTGGATTTGCAGGCCTTTCACCATCAGACCGCCCGCCCCAGGAAGCTCAACGAACGCCTCTGGCATGAGATGCTCCGCGCCAAAACGCTCAATCAAGCGCGCGTCCTGCAACACAAGCATCTTCGCTCCCCGCATCTCGAACTTGCCCTCAAGCAACAGGAGTTCGACGAAGCCAACTGCGCCCGCCGCTACTGGCAACTGTATTTCCCCTCCATCGGCTGGACTGCCACCAAACGCGACCGCAAAGAAGGCACCGCGCCCAACCAGATGCTCAACTACGGTTACGCGGTCCTGGCGGCGCTTTGCCACCGCAGCCTCATCGTGCACGGCCTGCTGCCGCAACTGGGTGTCCACCACAGGCCGCGCTACCGTTCGGACCCCCTCGTGTATGACCTGATGGAGCCGTTCCGGCCCGCCGTTGAACTGATGCTCGCCGAGTTCATGCTCGAGCCGGAAATTTCGATGAAAGCGTGGGCGAAGAAAGTCGGCGCGCAACTGCGCGACCGCCGCGTCCGCCACGCCCCCTACACCCTCAAGTTGATGGACGCAATCGACGCCTCAGCCAATTCACTGGCGCGCGCCTACGCCCAACTGTCCTCGGCGCAGTTCTGGGTGCCGGAGCTGCCCGAAGCCCGCAGCTCTCCATGAACAACAGCCCCTTCAGTATGGGCTGGCTCATGACCATGTTTGATCTGCCTGTGATGACTCGCAAGGAGCGGAAGGTCGCCGCCCGCTTCCGGAACGACCTCCTCGACCACGGCTTTCTTATGGTTCAGTTCTCCGTCTATGCCCGCCCCTGCGTCAGCTTCGAGCAGTTGAGCAAGCACATCGGTATAATTCACAAGCTTGTGCCGGAAGCGGGAAACGTCCGGCTCCTGTACATCACCGACGAGCAGTGGGCCAAGAGCGTTACCGTCATGGGCCCAAATTACGACCAGGGCAAACGGGCCAAAGACCCGAAAGTCCCCAGCCAGGTCGAGTTCTGGGAGTAAAAAAACAGGGCCTGGCTGCCGTGCTAGGCAGTGGGCAGCCAGAACCCATATCAGTTAAGCCTTCCCCCCGGAAGCGCGTAACTGCCCTAACTTCATCACATCCAGCACCTTCCGTCAAGCCTATTATATCGCTCGCGCCTCCGGGGGGAAGGCAAAACAGGTAGCACCGCGTCAACAAGGCATAGTACATTATATCGCTCGCGCCTCCGGGGGGAAGGCAAAACATAGTCAGGGAATCAGGTCGGGCCGATCTTATTATATCGCTCGCGCCTCCGGGGGGAAGGCAAAACAGCTTGGTCAACTCGTGCGACCAAATCTATATTATATCGCTCGCGCCTCCGGGGGGAAGGCAAAACCCGCCATCCTGGGTCATGACCTCCCCCTCTATTATATCGCTCGCGCCTCCGGGGGGAAGGCAAAACGTATTCAGGACGGCTTCCTCCGCGGTCTCGATTATATCGCTCGCGCCTCCGGGGGGAAGGCAAAACGGCGCGAGTTCAGGCTGGCGGACGTAGGCTATTATATCGCTCGCGCCTCCGGGGGGAAGGCAAAACGCGCAGTTGCGCCAACAACGCGAGAACCTGATTATATCGCTCGCGCCTCCGGGGGGAAGGCAAAACGATTTCGCCCAATCGCAGAAGCAATCCGTGATTATATCGCTCGCGCCTCCGGGGGGAAGGCAAAACGGACATTTCCGTTATGGGAAATGCTGCTCGATTATATCGCTCGCGCCTCCGGGGGGAAGGCAAAACAGCATTTCCCATTTGACGTTGCGGATGAGGATTATATCGCTCGCGCCTCCGGGGGGAAGGCAAAACATAATAGATATGTTTATGTTTGATGTAAGAATTATATCGCTCGCGCCTCCGGGGGGAAGGCAAAACGTGGCGCCGAGATAGAAGATGCCGTCCGGGATTATATCGCTCGCGCCTCCGGGGGGAAGGCAAAACGGCGGGATCAGTGGCCGGCGTAGTGATGGATTATATCGCTCGCGCCTCCGGGGGGAAGGCAAAACGCGATATTGATCGCGCCACCGGTGCCTTGGATTATATCGCTCGCGCCTCCGGGGGGAAGGCAAAACGGGTTGAAGCCGCTCGAATTGATCCTCCCGATTATATCGCTCGCGCCTCCGGGGGGAAGGCAAAACAGTCCGAATCGAGCGTGATTTGCGGCGCCGATTATATCGCTCGCGCCTCCGGGGGGAAGGCAAAACAGGCGGCGGCAAGGCTGGCACGTTCGATGTATTATATCGCTCGCGCCTCCGGGGGGAAGGCAAAACAGGTCGCAGGCCAGCCGCGTCGGCGCCCGCATTATATCGCTCGCGCCTCCGGGGGGAAGGCAAAACTGGTTGTTGTAGCCGAACGCGACAACGCTTTATTATATCGCTCGCGCCTCCGGGGGGAAGGCAAAACGGAAACCTGCGGCGGGCGGGCCGCTGCCGCCAGCTCCCACTTCGAGCGCCGCAGCCCAATTGTGGCAGTCGTGGTACTCGGCAGCGGCTCGCCCGCCGCAGGTTTCCGATCTCCCTTCCCACACCTGCAAGTGAACGTAGTACAACGTACATTTATTGCTCTCAAATCCCTCCAAGGCCGCAGAGCCGCCCTGCAAATTCTCACCCGCTCCCGCTGAGCGCCGCCAGCACAACTGAGGAAAACCAGGGCGATTTTCCTCGCGGTTCGTGAGGGACGGCCGCCGTCGTCCCTCAATTGCTTTGAAAACCTTTTCTCGCCTTGCCGTGACTGTCCAGACCCTCTTTCCCGATGCCTCTAAAGAGAATTAGAAGCAAATCAACCAGGCCAGAGAAGCACGGCGGCGTCCCGCGCCAGGGCGGGACCGAACCCGGCTGAACACTGCATTGGCTACATTGGCTGGATTGGCCACATTGGCCATTTTGTCCAAAAAACCGACCAGGCCGCCGGAAGGGCAAGAGTCGTTTTACGGCCAGCCCTCTCCAAAGGCGGGAACATCCTGTGCTGACAACCGCCCCGCCCCGCGCTACATTGGCGCCTGCATGAGAGCACAGACCTCAGACCGACCCAGCGTGGCCATTTTAATGGGCAGCGATTCAGACTGGCCGACCATGAAAGCCGCCGCCGAGACCTGCGCTGAATTCGGCCTCGCCCACGAAGTCCGGGTCATCTCGGCGCACCGCACGCCGCGGGACCTCTTGCGTTATGCCCTGGGCGCGCGCAAACGCGGGGTGCGGGTCATCATCGCCGGCGCGGGCGGCGCCGCCCACCTGCCGGGCGTGATTGCCGCCGCGACGCCCTTGCCGGTCATCGGCGTGCCCATCAGGAGCAATGCCCTCAAAGGGCTGGATTCCTTGCTCTCCATCGTCCAGATGCCCAGCGGCATTCCCGTCGCCACCGTGGCGATTGACGGCGCGCGCAACGCCGCCCTGCTGGCCGTGCAGATTCTGGCCCTTGGCGACCCGGCTTTGCTGGCGAAAATGCTCGCCTTCAAGGCCCGTCTGGCTCGGGCATCGCGCGCCAAGAACCGCAACCTGAGGGTTCGTGCAAAGACAGGTTCCGAAGGCGAGGCGTAATTCCAACATCATTCTCTGGCACCCTGCCGGGGTGCGACCGCCAGTCCCGATTCGGAATCGGGAGCCCGGTGGTCGTTCCCCCTTTACCCCGAACGACCACCGGCTACCTTCTGCCAACCCTACGGGTTGGCGAAAATCGGAATTTGTTTTTGCACGGGTGCTAAGGAAGGAACTTTCCCCCGGTTTTAATTGCCGCCGGGCGCATCCTGACACTGCCCCCGAGCGGGGGGCGGAAGCCCTCCCCCCTTCCCCCCTCCCATCCCGCCTTGGCGGGATGGGAGGGGGGTGATCGGTTTTTCCACTTTACCCAGGGCGGCGTCCCGTCCCGCTCGGAGCGGGACGGGCCTTGCCCTGGGCTACTGTCTTTCTGCCCCTTCGGGGCAGGAGGATGCCGCGCTGCGCGCGGGTAAGGTGGAACTGGTGGCAGTGCCGGGGAGCGCCCGTTGCTGCCGGGGCGGGCTTCCTTTCACCCCATTTTTGCCAGCGCCAGGTCAATTCTGTGGAGGGCGCGCTCTTTGCCCAGAATGGCGAGCGAGTGGTAAAGGCTCGGGCCGGCCGTATTGCCGCAGCAGGCCAGGCGGGTGGGGTGGACCAGGACGCCGGGCTTGACGCCCAATTCCCTGGCGACGCCGGCGAACGTGGCGCCGATGCCTTCGTGCTCAAAGGAGTCGAGCGCCGCCAAGGCCTCGCGCAGTTGCGCCAGGCGCGGCTTGTTCTCCGGGGTGAAATGCCGCTGGGCGGCCTCGGGGTCGTAGTGGATTTCCTCTTTGAAATAAAACCCCGCGTAGGCCGGCAATTCGCCGAAAAGCTTGAACTTGCCCTTGCAGGTGGCGAGCGCGGCTTGCACATAAGCCGCCGGGTATTTCCCGGTGTCCAGGCCGGCGCGGGCCAGGGCCTGGACTGACTGCTCGCAAAAGCGCTCGTCGCTCATCTCGCGGATATATTCGCCATTGAGCCAGTTGAGCTTGGCCAGGTCGAAGCGGGCGTTATGGCGGAGGATTTGGGGCAGGTCGAAGGCCGCGATGATTTCAGCGAGCGGCAGCTTCTCGCGGTTGCCCTTGGGGGACCAGCCCAGCAAGGCCAGGAAGTTGACAATCGCTTCCGGCGCATAGCCTTCCTCCATGTAAGTCGCGAGCGAGGCCCCCTGGTCGCGCTTGCTCATCTTGGTGCCATCGATGTTCAGGATCAGCGGGAGGTGGGCGTACTTGGGCGGTTCGGCACCGAAGGCGCGGAACAGCGCGATGTGCTTGGCCGTGTTGCTCAGGTGATCCTCACCCCGCACGACGTGCGTGATGTTCATTTCGAGGTCGTCCACCACGTTGACCAGGTGAAAGACCGGCTGCCCGTCCGAGCGAACGATGACGAAATCCGGCTCGACCTGCTCGCGATCGGTCAATTCACGCCGCACGTCGCCGACGACCAGGTCGGGGATGACGATCGGCTCACGTTGCATCTTGAATTTGACCGCCCCGTCGTGCTCGTAAGCCAGGCCGCCGGAGAGCAGGGCCTCGACGCGGCGCCGATAGTTCCCGGTTCGCTGGCTCTGGAAATAGGGTCCAAAACTGCCTTTGCTCGGCGCGCCGGCGTCGCCGCTGCTCGGGCCTTCGTCCCAGTCCAGCCCGAGCCAGCGCAGGCCGTTGAGGATGACCTCGACAGCCTCCGGCGTGTTGCGGGCCACGTCGGTATCTTCGATGCGCAAAATGAAAGCGCCGCCCGTGTGCCGGGCATAAAGCCAATTGAACAACGCCGTCCGGGCCCCGCCAATGTGCAGGAACCCGGTCGGACTGGGTGCAAAGCGAACGCGTACCTTCATAGTCATCGTCCAATAAACCGGGCCGGCAGAGCGACCGCGGCTCCCGCAGTTGGCGCGGGGCGGGACCGGCTTCTCCGGCGCAGAATCCTGCTAAGGATGCGCCGGGTTCCCCCACAGCGCAAGCGCCCGGGCGAGCGCCGCGACCGCTCCGGGCGTCTTTTTCCTTGCTCCGACGCTCTGGCTTCGGCCACGCTTTGGCCATGGAGAAGCGGCCGAAGCGCAAGCTGACGCGGACGCAATGGGTCGTTGCCCTGTCTTTTCTTTGCGCCTGGCTTTTCATGGTGGTTCTCCTGGTGAACCCCGCTGGCAAGGCCGAGGAACCGAGCTACGCGGGCCAACCGCTGACCCACTGGGTCTGGGCCAGCCGGCTGCCCGGCCCGCAGGGCGACCGTGCCCGCCGCCTCGTGCGCCGCGCCATTCCTCTGTTGGTCGGTTGGCTGCGCCTGAACGACCGCGGCTACGTAGAACCCGCCTATATCAGGTTCTGCAATAACCTCTTGCAAAAGCAACACCTCATCCGATTCCGCTTTGAACCGCATCCGCGGGCGAACCGCACCGCGATGGCCTACGATTTGCTTTCGCAGTTGGGTCCGGGGCGTGAGCAAGCCATCCGGCGGCTGATCCCCCTGCTCGGAGACGAGGATGAGGACGTGGGGGAAATGGCCTGCTCTCTCTTGCAGGGGATGGTACCCGAGTCAGTTCCGGCCCTCGTTCAGGCCCTTTCAACCGGGAACGAGCGTGAACGGGCGCGGGCCGCGACCGGGTTGGGTGACATCGGGCGAAACCCGCAATCCGTGGTCCCGGCCTTGCAGCAAGCTCTGAAGGGGAAGAGTTTGCGGGTGAGGTTTGAGGCTGCGTGCGCGCTGGTCCCATTCGGGCGCCAGCGCGAGGAATTCATCCCCTTGCTGATCGAGGGCATTAAGGGAGGCGACCATCACATGCTCCAGGAAGGGTTTAGATTCCTGATCCAGCTCTGCGATTCGAACCGGCTCTCCAGCGAATTGACCAAGCTGTTGGCCACAGCCACGGACGTTACGCTCCGGCGGGCGGCAACCATGACGCTCAAGTCGCTCCAGGCGGGGGACTCAGCCGGGGCGGGCGCCGCCGGATTGCCTGGACCGGACAGCCCGGAAGTTGCTCAGGCGCGCCTGGCCTATCGCGCAGAGTTGGATGTCTTCCGTAGGGAATTTGGCGGCAGCCGGGACCTGCCCGACGTGCCGTTCTTCCTGTTCGGCATGGGGCATCGGACCAAGATGGTCTATCGCGCAGGCCGGTTGCTCGACGCGCGGTCGGGCCTGGTCCTGCGGGAATGGAACGTCCGGTCGCAGGCCATTCTGCCTTCGGAGTATCGCGTGATCCTGGAAACGGTGGAGGGGAAAACGGTCACGTTGTTCGAGGACGCCTGCGGCGTCTGGGAGGTGCAGGGGCGGGGCTGGCTCCGATTAGCCGGCACGAGCAACCCGGTAAACCTGCCTGATTTTGCCAGGCACCGCTACGCGAGGATTCTGCGCGTCCTGCACCAGGAATTGTTGTTCAACGTGACCGAGGCCGGTCCGGTGCCCAACCTCTTCGTCTATCCCAGGCCGTGGTATCGGGATGGGGCGATGGTGGCGCTGGCCCTGCGCGAGACCGGCAATCTTCCGTTGTTGCGCGACTGGCTCCTGGGCCTCTCCGAGCCTTACGACCGTAACAATGCCGGCGAAACCGAAGCCGACAACCTCGGCCAGGCGCTCTTTCTGGTCTCGTTGGCCTGGGACAAGTCCCATCCCCTCGTGAGTCGAGTGCTGGCCGAGGCGCCGCGCCTCGAGGTGGCCGGTCCAAACGGGAAGTATCTCCAGGGCCGGTCGGACTTCGCGGAACACCCGGCCTATCAGACCAAGTGGTTCAAATATGGCTTGGCCGCCCTCCGCCTGCCGGACAAATACACGGTTCCGTCCGTGCCGGACAGTTATGCGGCGCTGTTCTGGATGGGTTACCGGGGCAACTACGCCGGCGGCCACGACGCCGATGACCGGGTGGCTTATCCCTATCTCGGCTGGGCGTGCGACCATTTTCACGCGGTAAAGAAAAGCCCGATCAGCAACCGGGATTATCCGCTGACCTGGGAGCAGAATGCCAGCCAGGCGCATTACGAGGGAATGAATCTCATCGCTCCCGTCTATGCCCGGCAGCGCCTGGCCACCCCGCACACCTGGCACGCGGCGGAGGTCTTCCTTTATCTGCTCAACGCGGCGCAGCAGCCTTGAGGCCGGGCCGCTGGGGAGCGCACCCGGCCCGCGTGCCCTCAGCGCCGGCCCGGCGGTGAGTTGTCCGTTGCTGACTTTTCGTCGCCAAAAAGTGCAAGCAGGCCGGAGGGTCGAAGGTGTCTGGCGGGTCGCCAGACACGGCACGCGCGCCGCGTCCGCTCCCCGCCGCCTTACAGCCGCGCCTGGACCCCACGGCGGCGGTCCATCTGGCCCAGGAGCCGGCACAGGACGGCCAGCCGAGGGACAGGGACTTTTGCCTGCTGCGCCCGCCGCAGGGGTGCCAGGAACAGGCCCTCCAGTTCGAGCGGCAGGCCCCGCTCGAAATCAATGAGCGTGGAGGCCTTGTAGGCGCCCATGGTGCGGGTGCGCTCGATAAGTTTGTCGGCCAGGGCCTCGGGCACGTCAAAGCCCAGCGCCCGCGCGGTGCCAATGACCTCGAGCATCAACTCGCGGAGCAGCTTCTCCCATTTCGGCTCGGCCAGCAGGCGGTCGCTGGGCAGGCAAGGGCCGAGCGCGCACCCGGCCGCCAACTGGCCGCCGACGACGGCGTCGTAGCCGGCGGCGCTGGCCACGCCCAAGCCGTTGAAGGGGATGTTCCAGGCGAGCTTTTCCCAATGGGCGCGCGCGAGGTTGTCGGTGACCGAGCAAGGGACGCCGGCGTCGCGGAACAGGGCGGCCAGGTCATGGGTGCGCCGCCCGGGCCGGCCCTGGAATTCACCCAGGATGATTTGTCCATGGTCGATATGATGGACCAGGCCCGGGGCGAGGCGATTCAAGCAGACGAAGCACAGGCCGCCCAGGACCTGCTCGCCGGCAAAGAGCCGGGCGAGTTGTTCTTCGTTGCCCAGCCCGTTCTGCAAGGTCAGTAGCGCCGTGGCCGGCCCGACCAGCGGCGGCAGCAAGCGGCGGAATTGGTCGTTGGCGGTGGTCTTGAGCCCGATGAGCACAAGGGCGCTCGGCCCGATTTCCTGGGGCTGCCGGGCGCACCGGGGGCGCACCTGGAAATCGCCTTGCGGGCTGCGCACCCGCAGGCCCTGGCGGCGGACCGTCTCGTAGTCCGTGCGCAGCAGGAAATGAACCTCCTGCCCGGCGCGGGCAAGCCTCCCTCCGTAATAGCTGCCCACGGCCCCGCAGCCGACGACCGCGATTTTCATCGGATGAGGTGGCGTGGCGGGCTGGCGGAGTGCTGGGGTGATGGAGCGGCGGGCGCCAGGCCCGGGTGCCTTTTCAAGCCGCCATGACTCCAATACCCCGCCCGTCCACTACCCCTTGACTCCGTCACGCCAACCAAGAAAAAAGCACCCTGAGCGGGCCAGGGTGCTTTTGCGGAACAGAGCCGATTACTTGGCGCCGAGGATGGCGTCTTTGGCGGCCTTGGCAACCCGGAACTTGACGACGCGCTTGGGGGGGATGGTGATGGTCTTGCCTTTGTCGGCGCCGAACTGCATGACCATGGAACGGGCGGGACGGCTGACGAGCACCAACTTGCCGAGTCCCGGCATGGTGAAAGTATTCTTGGCCTGTTTGTAGGCGAGGTCTGCAATCGAATCGAGGATCTCGACGGCCTGTTTCTTGGTGATCCCGTTCTTGTCGGCGATGATCGCGGCGATTTGTGATTTGGACAGTGCTTTAGCCATAGTTCTCTATGATGTGTTTTGTTGTTATCGGTTGCGTGCTTACTAACTCAAGTCGTAAGACTCGTGTGGAGTTAAACTCTTTTGGCCGGGCGGCGCAAGCAGAAAATGAAAAAATTACGCGCAAAACAGGGGCTTTTTCGCCGCGCTGCCAAAACACCCTGGGCTTGACTTGGCGCCTCCACTTCCCTCAACCTCGGCGCGTGGGCCTCTTCACGATACAAAACGAGTTTCGATACGAGATCGTCCGCAAACTTTTTGAGGGCGGCATGGGCGTGGTTTATGAAGCCGAGCAGCAGGGCGCGCGCGGTTTCGTCAAGCGCATCGCCATCAAAGTCATTCGGCAAAACTACGCCGACCAGAAGCAGTTCATCGAGAACTTCATCGGCGAGGCCAAGCTGGTCGCCGACCTGATCCACACGAACATCGTCCAGACCTATCACCTTGGGGAATCCCAGGGGCTTTATTTCATCGCCATGGAGCTCATCCGCGGGGCCAATCTCGAGCTGTTTGCCCGCCAATTGGCCGACCAGCGCCGCCTGCTCCCCAAGGAACTGGCCGTCTTCATCGTCAGCCGCATCGCCCGCGGCCTGGCTTACGCCCACGCCAAGACCGACAAAGACGGGCGCCCCCTGGGCATCGTCCACCGGGACGTCAGTTTCAAAAACATCCTGATTGCCTTCGAAGGGGACGTCAAACTGAGCGATTTCGGGATTGCCAAGGCGCGCGGTTTCCTGGCCGACCACGAGGGCAAAGTGGTGGCCGGCAAGGCCGATTACATGAGCCCGGAGCAGGCCAATTTCCAGGTTACCGACAAGCGGTCGGACCTCTTCTCGGCCGGGGTGGTGCTGGCCCACTTGTTGCTCGCCAGGAACATCTTCAAAGGGGCCACCCCGGAGGAATCCCGCCGGCACATGATGAGCCTGCCGATTCCGGACTTCCGCACCCTGGATGAACGCGTGGACGACCGCTTGAATGAAATCCTCCATCGCGCCCTCGCCCGCGACCTGGCCAGGCGCTACCCCAACGCCGACGAGCTGCTCTACGATTTGGAACACTACATTTACCACTCCGGTTATGGACCGACCAGCGAGACCCTGGGACGCTTCATCCGGGAGTTGTACGGCCAGGGCGCTCCGCCCACCGGCCAGACCACCAAGGGCGGCACGCTCATCCTCGGACAAGGCGCTCCGCCCCTGCTCTCCAAACCCTGAGGCCGGATGAATGCCCCCACCGCCAATGCCTTCGTCAAGGTGGGCCTGCTCCAGGCCACCGCCTCGGCGGACGCCCCGGCCAACCTGAGCAAGACCCTGGCCGCCGCCCGACGCGCCGCCCAGCAGGGCGCCCAAATTATCTGCACCCAGGAACTGTTTGGCTCCCAGTACTTTTGCCAAGCCCAAGACCACCGCTGCTTCCGATTGGCCGAGCCAATCCCCGGGCCGACCACCGCCGCCTTCCAGGAACTGGCCCGCGACCGCCAGGTGGCGGTCATTGCTTCGCTCTTCGAGCGGCGCGCTCCCGGCGTCTTTCACAACACCGCCGCCATCATCGATGCCGACGGCTCCCTGCTGGGACTCTACCGCAAGATGCACATCCCGGACGACCCGCTCTATCACGAGAAATTCTACTTCACCCCGGGCGACTTGGGCTTCCGCGCCTGGCGAACCCGTTACGCGAAGATTGGCGTGTTGCTCTGCTGGGACCAATGGTTCCCCGAGGCGGCCCGCCTGACGGCGCTGCAAGGGGCCGAAATCCTGTTTTTCCCGACCGCGATTGGGTGGCACCCGGCGGAAAAGGCGCAGCACGGCCAGCAGCAACATGCCGCCTGGGAGACGATTCAGCGCGCCCACGCCATTGCCAACGGCTGCTATGTGGCCGTCCCCAACCGCGTCGGCCACGAGAAACTCGCCGGCGACGGCCTCCAGTTCTGGGGCCAGAGCTTCGTCGCCGGCACCGCCGGCGAGGTCCTGGCCAAAGCCAGCGCCGACCAAGAGCAAATCCTCGTCGTGCCCCTCGACCTGGCCAAAGTGGAGACCACCCGCACCCATTGGCCTTTCCTGCGCGACCGCCGCATCGATGCCTATGGCGATTTGACGAAGCGATTCGTGGATGATCACAGGGCCGTTGACCAGGTCGTCGAAACGCCTCGATAACACGGCTATGGAGTGCGGCGGCTTGCCCCGGATGATGAGCGGCTGTTCCAGGGCGGGATTGACCGCCCTGGAGTTCTCGACCGGCAAAACTCGTTGTAATCAGGTCAAGTTTCGCTGCGATTGCAATCCCGATTCCGAATCGGGACTTTTAGGTGAATTGAACATTGAGGATTGAAAAACGATTATTGGTTATTGAAGAATGCCGGCGGATGACGCCGAATGAACTTTCGGGCTGCGGACTCAATGACCAATGCGCAATACTCAATATTCAATTCTCAATGAATCCCGATCCCGAATCCCGATTCCGAATCGGGATTCCAGAGGTGGTCTGAGGCTCAGCCTCGCCAATCTTTCCACATGAAGGACCCTCCTGTCTGGATCACGGGCGCCGGCGGGCTGATTGGAAATTATTTGCTCCAGGCCGCGCCGGAGGGCGCGCCCGGCGCCAGGGTGGTTGGCCTCACCCGGGCCCAGCTCGACCTGGCCGATTTCGCCGCCGTGCGGACCGAGTTTCGCCGCCAGCAGCCGTGGCTCGTCATCCACTGCGCCGCCCTGAGCCAGAACCCCCAGTGCCAGGCTAACCCGGGCCTGGCCCGCAAGCTCAATGTGGATGTGACCGCCCTGCTGGCAGAACTGGCCGCCCACCTGCCCTTGCTCTTTCTTTCCTCCGACCTGGTCTTCGACGGCAAGACCGGCAATTACGACGAATCCGCGCCGGTCAACCCCCTGAGCGTCTATGCCCAGACCAAGGCCGCCGCCGAACAGGTCGTGCTGGCCAACCCCAGGCATACCGTCATCCGCACCTCGCTCAACGGCGGCACTTCCCCCGGCGGCCACACGGCTTTCAACGAGCAACTCCGCTGCGCCTGGCAGGCCGGCCAGGCCGCGCATTTGTTTACCGATGAATTCCGAAGCCCCATTCCCGCCGCGGTCACGGCCCGCGCTCTTTGGGAATTGGCCGCCCGCAACAAACCCGGCCTCTATCACCTGGCCGGCAGCGAGCGCCTCTCCCGCTGGCAAATCGGCCAACTCCTGGCCGCCCGCTGGCCCCAGCTTCAGCCCAGGATTGTCCCCGCCTCCATCAAGCAATACCCCGGCCCGCCCCGCGCCCCGGATACCTCCCTCAACTCCGCCAAAGCCCAGCACCTCCTTTCCTTTCCGCTGCCGGGCTTGACCAGGTGGCTCGCCCAACACCCCGGGGACGTGTTTTGAACCGAGCAGGACGAGCGACAAATGTGCGGAAGGGGCGCGCCAGGCGGGCCTCAAACCGCCGACAGATGCATAAGACGCGCTCATCTGAGGGCTGAAAGCCCGCAATGTGACAGCCTGGGGTGAGGCGCACCGCGCCGAGCCCGAGGTCATGGGCCGAACAAACCCCACCGTCCTGCAAGAGCGGGACAAACCGCCCGCCAACACACGTCCATTCAATCCCACGCATAACGTTGATCCAATCGTTTGCCGTTGTTCTCACAAACCCGCCGGGATTCGTTTGGGCTTGCAACCCGCCGCCTTCCGCTAAACTGTCTGGCGGATGCATTGGCTGCAAGCGCTGGACATTGAGCTGTTTCGATTCTTCAACCTCAAGTTGAGCAATCCCCTTTGCGACCTGCTCATGCCCTTGGCCAGCGGCAATGCCTTCTTCTACCCCTTGCTGCTCCTGCTGGGCGTGCTGCTGGTTTGGAAGGGGCGGGCCCGGGGGATCGTTTGTCTGGTCATGCTGCTCCTGGTCCTGGCGGCTGGCGATGGATTCATCTGCCGCAGCATCAAGCACGCCCTCGGCCGCCCCCGGCCCTTTATGGTCCTGCCGGACGTGCGTCGTCCCGACCGGCCAGGCCCCAACCTGCAAACCACCGGGGCGCAGGCGCCCCCAGTGGCGGCCAACGGCGCGCCGACCCCTCTGCCGGGCCAACTGCCTGGTCCGCCAGGGGCCAACCCCGCGCCCATGCCCAACCCACCCAGCAGCAACTCGGGCAGCCTGCCCTCCTCGCACGCGGCGAATTGGTTTGCGGCCACCATGGTGGCCTTCGTCTATTATCGCCGGAGCCTGTGGTTCATGCTGCCGCTGGCCGTGCTGGTCAGCTTTTCGCGGCTCTACAACGGCGTCCACTATCCGAGCGACGTGCTGGCCGGGGCGATCCTGGGGGCCGGCTACGGTGCGGCCATCGTCTGGTCGCTCGACGCGTTGTGGCGGTGGGCGGGCCGGCAATGGTTCCCCCTTTGGTGGCCGAGGCTGCCGTCGCTGCTGGCGCCGGAAGTCCGCCAGGAACCCCTCCAGGCTCAAGTCGAGTCCTTCCTCCCGCCGCCCCGGCGGGGCCTGCCCGAACCGGGCTTTCGCCCGCCCCATCTGGCGCTCGACCAGCATTGGCTGCGCCTGGGCTATCTCTGGATGGCGCTGCTCCTGCTGGGGCGGCTGGCCTACATCGCCAGCGGAACCATCCAACTCAGCGAAGACGAGTCCTACCAATGGCTTTGGTCCAAGCACCTGGCCCTGTCTTACTACAGCAAACCGCCGCTGATTGCCTACGCGCAGTTTCTGGGGACTTGGCTTTGGGGTGATACGGCATTCGGCGTGCGCTTTTTCTCGCCCGTCATCGCCACCATTCTCAGCCTGGCCCTGCTCCGGTTCTTTGCGCGCGAGGTCAATGCGCGGGCCGGGTTTTTCCTGCTCCTGCTCCTCGCCGCCGTGCCGCTCCTGGCGGTCGGCGCGGTGCTCATGGTAGTCGATTCGCTTTCGGTCTTGTTCTGGACACTGGCCATGCTGGCGGGCTGGCGGGCGGTCCAGCAAAACGCCGCCACGCGCGACTGGCTCTGGGTGGGGCTGTGGATGGGCCTGGGCTTCCTGAGCAAGTACACCGAACTGTTCCAGTGGCTCTGCTGGGCCGTTTTCTTCGTCTTGTGGCGCCCCGCCCGCAAGCAACTCCGCCGCCCCGGGCCGTATTTGGCCCTGGCCCTCAATCTGCTCTGCGCCCTCCCGGTGGTGATTTGGAATGCCCGGCACCAATGGATTACCCTCGCCCATGTGGCCGGCGATGCGAAAGTGGGCGAGCCCTGGAGACCGACGCCGAGGTATCCGGGCGAATTCCTGGCCAGCGAAGCCGGCCTGCTGAACCCAATCTTTTTTGCCGCCATGGTCTGGGCGGCGATGGCCTTCTGGCGGCGGGGCCGACACAACCCCCGCCTGGTCTATCTCTTCAGTATGGGCGCGCCGCTCTTCCTGGCCTACCTGCTCTACACCCTGCACTCGCGCGTGATGCCCAACTGGATTGCGCCGGCGGTGCTGCCCCTCTTCTGCCTGATGGTCATTTACTGGGACACCCAATGGCGCCTGGGCCAGACGCGGGTCAAGGGCTGGCTGCTCGCTGGTCTGGGCCTGGGATTGCCGCTGGTCATCCTGGGCCACAACACCGACGGGGTCGGCAAGCTGATTGGGCGTCCCCTGCCCGTCAAGCTGGACGTCCTGCACCGTGTGCGCCAATGGCAGGAGGTCGCCGCCGTGGTGGCCCGCGCCAGGCTGAAGTTGCTGGCCGAAGGCAAGCCGGTCTTCATTATCGCCGGCCATTATGGACTGGCCGGGGAAATCTCCTTTTATCTCCCGGAAGCCAAGGCGGGCGTCCCTGACCATCCCCTGGTCTATTGCCTGACCAGCGCCATCGCGGACAACCAATTCTACTTTTGGCCCGGCTACCGCCAGCGCCAGGGCGAGAATGCCATTTTCGTTCGCGAGTTGGACCGCGCGCGGCCCGTGCCCACACCGCTGCCGGCGCGCTTGGGACAGGAGTTTGAGTCCGTGACCGACCTGGGCGTGCACCCGGTGCTCTATCAGAACCGCTACTTGTTGCGCCCGCTGCAAATCTTTGAGTGCCGCGGCTTGCGCTGAGCCCGGCCAAACCCCGCCACTCCCCTTGCGGGGCTGGCCCAGCAGGGCCGGGCGCCTACTTCATCAAGAGCATCTGGCGGGCCCGCTTGATGGCGCGGTTGAGCCGGCGCTGGTAATGGGCGGGCAAGCCGGTGTATTTGCGCGGCAGGATGCGTCCCTGGTCGGTCACGAACTGCCGCAGCAGGTTGGTGTTCTTGAAATCGAGCGCGTCCACCGTGAAATCGATCTTCGGCTTGGGGCGCGGGGTGCGCCTCTCGGCAAAGCCGGGGCGGCCGCGCGCGCCGCGCCTTTCCGGTTTCTCCGGGCGAGTTTTGCGAGGCATAGGGGTCGGTTATTTGATTTCCCGATGAAGCGTGTGACGGCGCAGCGCCGGGTTGAATTTCCTGAGTTCCAGCTTGTCGGTCTTGAGCTTCTTGTTGCGAGTGGTGGTGTAGCGCGAAGGGGACTTGCCCTCCTTGCGCGCCTCGGTGCATTCGATGGTAATGATTTCCCGGGGCATAAACTATTCCTTGTCTTTGGGTTTTTCTTCGGGTTCTTCTTCTTCGCCTTCCACCTCGGTCACGCCCACGGCGTCCACGGTGCCGAGGGCGCCTAGGCGGCGCTGCCGCAAGGCCCCTTCCCGCTCCAGTTGCGCCTGCGCCTGGACCGTGAACCGCGTCCAGGGAATCGCCTCCAGCCGGCTCTTGGGGATTTGTTTGCCGGTCAGTTCGCAAATGCCGTAGGTGTTCTTTTCGATCCGCTTGAGCGCCTCTTCAATTTCATATACCGCGTCCTGGTCCGACGACAGCAGGCTCAAAGCGAAATCGCGGTCGAAATTGTCCGTCCCGGAGTCGGCCATGTGCAGGCTGTAGCCCGCCATTTCCTGGGCCGATTCCTTGGCCAGGCCGTTTATCTGCCGGACCAGTTGGTCGCGCAAGTCCAGCAGCCGCTTGTAGTACTTCGCCCACTCCGCCTTGATCTTCACGTGGCCGTTCCTTTTGACGATTACCTCCTTCTTGCGGCCCAAAATGCTTGCCGAGGTTGCCGAGCCATGCGGTTTGTTGGCCGCTGGCCCCTTCTTACTGGCTTCTTTCTTCTTCGTTGTCACAACTCAAACTGCTTGGTTTCGCTGGCCTTTATCTCTGCTCTGTCTCGTCGGGACGCCCGCTGTCTCCTTCGAGAGTGGGCGAATGTAGCAAAGCAGAATAAATTTTCCACAAGAATTTTCAAAATGCCTCCCTCACCCTTTCTCAATGCAGGCGTAGGCGTTGTGGTTGTGAATGCTCTCCTGGTTCTCCGCCTCTACTTTGTACCACGTCACGTCCGGATGCGCCTTCAGTTTGAGCGCCACGTTGCGCACCAGGTCCTCCACGAACACCGGGTTCTCGTAAGCCCGCTCCGTCACCGCCTTCTCGTCCTGGCGCTTCAAGAGCGCGTAGAGCCCCGAGCTGGCCGAACTTTCGATCATCCCGATTAAATCCTCAATCCACAAGGCCTTGCGCGCCCGCACCTGCACCGTCACCTCCCCGCGCTGGTTGTGCGCCCCATACGCCGCAATCGCCCTCGAACACGGGCAAAGCGTCGTGACCATGGCCTTGACGGTCAGCACGAAATCGATCTCCCGGCCGCAGGCCGCCGCATCGAACCGGGCCACGTAGTCCATCACGCTTTCCTGGCCCGAGACCGGCGCCCGCTTGACCAGAAAATAGGGGAACTCCAGCTCCAGGTGCGAGGTGGCCGCGTGGAACTTCGCCTGCATCGCGTAAAGAATCTCCGGCAGGTTCTCCACGTGCACCACGTTGCCGTGGGCGTTGAGCACCTCCAGAAAACGGCTCATGTGCGTGCCTTTGAATTCCTTGGGCAAGTCCACGAACATGCCGATGGTGGCCACCGTGTTCTGCACCGCCCGCGCCTTGTCCCGCACCTGGATGGGAAATCGCAGACCCCGCACCCCCACCTTGTCGATCCGCAGGTCGCGGTCGTCCCGCTCGCTTTGTTTGTCGTCCAGCCTGCCCGCCGCCCCAGGCCCAGGTGCCCCCTCGCCCAAATTCACCCGCCCGCCCCGCCCCCGGCTCCTGACCGTCTGCCGAGGGGAGTGCGCCAAACCGTTCTGACCCGGCTTAAACATCCTTGAAAGGTAGCAGCCAACGCCCGTTTTGCAAAAAGTTTCGGGCCTCAGCGACGCCGCCACGGTTTGACAAAAACTATGAACGACCAGTTTCAACAGACCTTGGCCTCCTCACAGGCCTGCCCCGACCCGCCCATCGCCCCCATCACTCCATCGCCCCGCCGGGGGCGCCTCTCCGCTGCTGGGTAAGTGCTTGGGATTCAGAGGCTTCGACTTTTCTACGCCACCCCGGCAACGCCCCATGTCGAAACCAAAACTCCGTCGGCCGCAGCCCGGCCGGCAACTGCCGCCGGACCATCTGACCGTGCGGCCCATCCTCCCCAAGGAACAGGCGCTACCCTGGCCGATGGATTTCGGGCTTGACTGTTTTTGCCTGAAACTTTACATTAGTTACTGAACGGTATATTGCTGGTTTGCCAGCGCGCCAAAGTCGGAAGAGGACCATCTGCCGACTTTTTTGTTCCCCCAAGGGTACCGTCGAGGAATGTATGAACGCCGACTTTTTAGCAGTCTTGGAATTTTGGGAGCGCGAGAAGGGCATCAACCGGGATGTCCTCGTGGCCGCTGTACAGGAAGCGTTGTTGTCGGCCGCCAAAAAGGCCGTCGGCCCGGCCCGCGAATTGCGCGTGGCCATCGACCAGAAAAACGGTGACATCCGGGCCTTTGCCAAATTGGTAGTTTCCGAAAAGGTCAGCTCCAAACACGACCAGATTTCGCTCTTTGATGCCCGCCGCATCAAAGCCCAGGCCCAGGTCGGAGAGGAACTCGAGGTCGAGGTGACGCCCGTCGGCTTCGGTCGCATCGCCGCCCAGTACGCCAAACAGGCCCTCATGCAGCACCTCCGCCGCGCCGAAAAAGAACTCATCTTCACCGAGTTCAAGGACCGCGTCGGCGACATCATCAGCGGCACCGTCCGCCGGTTCGAGCGTTCGGACGTCATTATTGACCTCGGCAAGTACGAGGCCCTGCTGCCTAACCGCGAACGCGTCCCCACCGAAGAATACCAGCTCGGCGAACGCCTCCGCTGTTACGTCAAAGCCGTCGAGCAGGGCATCCACGGCCCGGAGATCATCCTCTCCCGCTCCGATCCCCGTTTTGTCATCAAGCTCTTCCAGCTCGAGGTCTCCGAAATCAACGACGGCACCATCGAAATCAAGGGCATCGCCCGCGAACCCGGCTTCCGCACCAAGCTCGCCGTCTGGACCCGCGACGACAGAGTTGACCCGGTCGGCGCCTGTGTCGGCTTGCGCGGCCAGCGCGTCAAAAACATCGTCCGCGAACTCAATAACGAAAAGGTCGACATCATCCGCTGGGACCCCAATGTCAAGACCTTCATCACCAACGCCCTCGCCCCCGCCAAACTCAAGGCCTTCGCGGTGGACGAGGCCAATAAACGCGTCCGCATTACTGTCAGCGAGGACCAGCTCTCGCTGGCCATCGGCAAACGCGGCCAGAACGCCCGCCTCACCTCCAAGCTCACCGGCTGGCTCGTCGACATCGAGCCGGAGGTGGTGGTGATCAGAGGCTTCGAAGAAAAAGTGGCCGAGGCCGTCGAATCGCTGGCGGCCATCGCAGGCATTACCCGCGAGCAGGCCGATGTCCTGGTCCATCACGGCTTGACCCGACTGGAAGACCTGTTGCAGGCCGATGAAAGCGATTTTACCGGCATAGCGCAACTGGCCGGCCAGGCCCCCGCCATTATGGAAGCGGCCCGCGCCGAAGCCGCCCGCCGCACCCTCAAGGTCGGTGAGGCCCCCGTGTCCGGTTGATGACCTGGCCCTCGGTGGCGCTGGGTGGCGTTATGTGGTTGGCAAGCAGAGCTTGGGCGTGCTAGGATTCAGCTTATGAAGGCTGTCAGGCGACGCAGGCCAGCAGTGCTCGAGATTTATGCCCGTTCGTATTTACGACATTTCAAAAAGGCTCGGCTTGGAGAACAAGGAAGTTCTAGCCAGGGCGAAAGAACTGGGCATAACCGGCGCCCGGGTGGCCTCCAGTTCCCTCGATAAGATCACCGCCGAATACCTCGAAGAACAACTCAAGGCCTCTCATCCTCACCTCCTCGCTCCCCCGCCGCCGCCGCCGCCCGCTCCGCCCCCAGCCCCCGCCCAGGTGCCTGAGCCGGTAGTTCCACTGCCGGCCCCCGCCGTCGCCCAGGCCCCCGCTCCGCTCACCCCAACCATTTCTGTCGTCACCACGCCCCCGCTCCAGGTTGAAGCCCTCCTGCCGCGAGAAGCCCTGACGACCACTACTACTGCCCTGGTCCAACCCGCTACGCCCCCCGCCCCGGTCGCGCCGCCTGGGGCCCCGCTCGCAGCGCCCATAGGCGAAGCCAAGCCGCCCGCTCCGGGCCCTGCCATTGGCGAACTGCTGCCCCCCTCCCCCGCCCCAGCGCCCGCGCCAATCCTCGCCCAGGTCGAAGCGCCGCCGCCGCCAGCATCACCCCCGCCCCCGCCCGTCCCGAAGATCGGAGACAAAGTCGGCTTCATTCAATTGCCGCCCAGAGCCAACGCCAAGCTCGGCACCCTCAAGTTGCCCGTGCGCCAGACCGAGCCGAAGAAGACCGAGCCGAAAAAGACCGATTTTGCCAAACGCGGCGACCTCCGCAGCGTGCGCGGCGCGGCCCCGCCGGCCGGGCTAACCGTGCCCGGCGCCAAGTTCCTCGTCCCCCCAAAGGCGCCCGCGGCTAAAGCTCCCGAGCCCGCCCCGAAAGTCGTTCTGCCCGCCGACGCCCAGGTCATTTCCATCAAGCCGCCCATTGTCGTCCGCGAATTGGCCGAGCAGCTCAGACAAAAACCCTTCAAGATCATTGCTGACCTCATCGAATTGGGTGTCTTCGCCAACGTCAACCAGGCCATCGACGAGAATGTTGCCCAGAAGATTTGCGCCAAGTACGGCTGCCGCTTCGAGGTCGAAAAACGCGAACGCGGCAGCGGGCTGGTCCATGCGCCCAGCAGGAAACTCGAACTCGATGTCGAAGACAAACCCGAAGACCTGGCCCCGCGCGCCCCGGTGGTGACCATCATGGGCCACGTCGACCACGGCAAAACCACCTTGTTGGACGTCATCCGCAAGTCCAATGTCGCCGCCTCTGAAGCCGGCGGCATTACCCAGCACATCGGGGCTTACACCATCTCCTTCCCCCACCCGGAACGCAAAAAGGAATTGGCCCAAATCACCTTCCTGGACACCCCGGGCCACGCCGCCTTCAGCTCCATGCGCGCCCGCGGCGCCAACGTCACTGACATCGTCGTCCTGGTCGTCGCCGCCGACGACGGCGTCATGCCCCAGACCCTCGAGGCCCTCAACCACGCCCGCGCCGCCAGAGTCCCACTCATCGTCGCCATCAACAAAATGGACCACCCCAACGCCAACCCCCTCAAGGTCCGTCAGGTGTTGCAGGACAAGGGCCTGGTCCCGGACGATTGGGGCGGCGACACCATCTTCGTCGAGGTCTCCGCCCTCACCCGCCAGAACGTCGATAAGCTCATCGAGATGATCCTCCTCCAGGCCGATCTCCTGGAACTCAAGGCCAATCCCAACCGCCGCGCCAAAGGCAACGTCATCGAATCCGGCCTCGAACCCGGCGGCCCCACCGCCACCGTCCTCGTCCGCAAAGGCACCCTCCGCGTCGGCGACATCACCATCTGCAGCCACTTCTACGGCCGCGTCCGCGCCCTCATCAACGAGGAAGGCAAGCGCCTCAAAGAAGCCGGCCCCTCCGTCGCCGTCAGGGTCCTCGGCCTCAACGGCATCCCGGAGGCCGGCCTCGAATTCAGCGTCGTCGAGGATGAAAAGGCCGCCCGCGAACTGGCCGAACAGCGCGCCCTCCAAACCAGGGCCCAGGGCCAGGAAATCACCCGCGCCAAGGTCACCCTCGAAAACCTCTTTGCCCACATGGCCTCCACCGATACCAAGGCCCTCAAGGTCGTCGTCAAAGCCGACACCCAAGGCAGCGTCGAAGCCATTGTCGAGGCCCTGAGGAAGATCGAATCCGATAAGGTCTCCCTCGAAATCATCCACAGCGCCGTCGGCACCATCACCGAATCCGATGTCGCCCTCGCCTCCGCTTCCGAGGCCGTCATCCTCGGCTTCCACACCCGCGTCGACAGCGGCGTGGCCGACGACGCCAAGCACGAAGGCGTCCAGGTCAGGCTTTACGCCATTATTTACGAGTTAATCGACCAGGTCAAAGAGGCCATGGCCGGCCTGCTCGAACCCCTCCTCAAGGACGTCACCCTCGGCGTCGCCGAAGTGCGGAAGATTTTCGAATTATCCAAGGGCTCACCCGTCGCCGGTTGCATGGTCACCAGCGGACGCATCCTCAAAGGCAAGGTCCGCGTCCGCCGCCGCAAAGAGGTCATCTACGAGGGCCTGACCCAGTCCCTCCGCCGCTTCCAGGACGAGGCCAACGAAGTCCGCGCCGGCATGGAGTGTGGCATTCGCATCGAGGGCTTCGGCGATTTCCAGCCCGGCGACAATATCGAGTGCTATGCCATGGAGAAGATCGTTCAGAAGCTGTGACACTACCACTGCAATTAGCCTCCCTAAGAAAGCCATGCCTTCCCTCAGACTTCAACGCGTGCGCGAACTGCTCAAGCGCGAGATTGGCGAAGCCATCCGCCGCGAGTTTCCCGTCAGCGAGGCCGGCCTCGTCACCGTCACCGGCGTTGATGTAGCCGGCGATTTGCATTCGGCCATCGTCTTCATCAGCATCCTGGGCAATCCCGAGCAGCAGCGGCGGGGCCTGACCCTTCTGACCCGCCATCGCAAACGCATCCAGGGGCTGGTCGGACGGGCCGTGGTCCTCAAATACACCCCCACCCTCAAGTTCCTCATGGACGATGCGGTCGTGCGGGGCAACCGCGTGCTCGAAATCATCGCCGAGCTCGAGCGGACCTCCCTCGCCACCTCTGAAGCCGAGGCCACCGATTAGGCCCGCCCCCACCCCTGGCCCCTGAATGAAGCCCCATCCCAAGATCATCGGCCGCATCATCGAGGGCATCCGCCAGAGCCAGTCCATCTGTGTCGTCGGCCACGTCCGCCCGGACGGCGATTGCGTCGGCTCGCAACTGGGCCTGACCCTCGCCTTGCGCAACGAAGGCAAACAGGTCCTTTGCTGGAACGAAGACCCCACGCCCCAAAAATACGACTTCCTCGACCCCGGCCATATCCTCCAGAAGCCCAGGGCCGGCTGCCAGTTCGACTGCGTCATCGCCACCGATGCCGCCAGCGTCGAACGCCTCGGCACCGTCGGCCCCTGCATCGCCCAACGCCAACTCCTCATCAACATCGACCACCACCAAAGCAACACCCGCTATGCCGACCTCAACTGGGTTTCCGCCCGCGAACCCTCCACCGGCGAACTCATCTTCCGCCTCCTCAGAATCGCCAAGTGGCCCATTACCAAGCCCATTGCCGACTGCCTCTTCACCGCCGTCTCCACCGACACCGGCTCCTTCCAATATCCCACCACCCGCCCCGGCACCTATCATGTGGCCGGCGAACTCGTCCGTCGGGGCGCCGACCTCGCCAGGATCTGCGACGAAGTCTATCAGTCCTACCCCCTATCGCGGGCCAAACTCCTCAAGCATGTCTATAGCCACTTCCGCCTCACTCACCAGAACCGGATCGCTTATTTCTGGCTCAAAAAGGCCGACTTCGCCCGCGCCGGCGCCGACAGTTCTGATTCCGAAGGCCTCATCGATCACATCCGCGCCATCGCCCCGGTCGTCGTCGCCTGTGTCTTCGAAGAGATCGAGCCCGACCTGACCCGCGTCAGCCTCCGCTCCAAGAGCGACAAGGTCAACGTCAACGAAATCGCCGCCCACTTCGGCGGCGGCGGCCACCCGGCCGCCGCCGGCGCCCGCATCCCCGGCAAACCCCTCTCCGCCCAGCGCAAGGTCATCGCCGCCATCAAAAGGGCCCTCAATTCCAAACAACCGGTCAAACCATAGGTTGGTAATTGCTGATGCATCACGGGCGCGCACCCAAACGTGTAACATGGCATTTGTGCTCTTCAAAGTGCCCAGTTGCAGCCGTGCGGCAATCCACCTGATGGGCAAGGTCGTTTCTCGCCTCACTCGCGCCGCCATCGCCAGCTTGCCGGGGTCACTCCTGGGGCGACAACCCAAACCACCTTCTTGCCAACCCGGGCGGCCCATTTCTTCCGTTGAGCAGCCAACGCATCCCGGCCACGAGGTTGGCCTTGGGCGTGTCCGGGACCGGATGAAAGTGGTTGCGCATCAGGCAATAGGCACGCACCTGCCAGGCGGTTTTCTGACACCCTGCGGCCAGCGTTTTGATCCCGCACCTGTGGGACTGCCGATCGACACCATCGGGAAAAATCTCCCAATACAGCCAATGCAACCAATGGAGCGTTTGGCATCCCGGCCAAAACGCGCTATAACCACTACCCGGTGAATGCCAAACTGACAGCGCCGCCTCGCTTCGCGCCCGGCTAGGAATCGGTTCCTGCCCGTTTCCGCGCGCGCACCAGCCGTTTTTTCAGTTATTTCCACTTATTTCCACTTAAGAATTCTGGGCCTGGCCCCCGCCGGGGGCGGAGCCGGCAACTGGACAACGGCCAGGAGGTTGCAGAAAGTGACCAACGACCAACGCCAGGCTTTACTCATTGAAAGGAAGGAAGAGACCAACCGAAACAAATGGTGGAAGAAGCCGCTCGAGACCCTTCACGGCTTACAAGCTGCGAGCGCCAATTTCATTTTTCACGCCCCACGCATCACGCCCAGCCTGTCAACTACAATTTCCCAGCGGTCTTGCCGTCCTTTGGGACAAGGTGGGACGGGAGACTTGAATCTGCTCGGGAACGGATTAAACTGGCTGCGATGGACCAAGCCAGCCTCAGCATTTTTCATATCTCGGCCAAGGCGGCGGACCGCGCGGACAAGCAACGCCAACAAACGCAACCTTGACCTCATGGAAAAACCCTTGAGCACGAAGCTCGCGTGGCTCAGCGCGATCACCCTGGCTGGTTGCCTGCACGCGGCCGCCCAGGCGCCGGGCGTCCCCGTCTATCGACAAGGCCGGCAGGAGTCGCAATACGAGGAGGACATCCGCCAAGCGGCGCGAGCGCTCCTTGCCACCGGCCACGTGCTCAAGTTGGCCGCCGTCAAGGAACAACTCCAGCGCCCCTCCTGCCAGTTGGATTTGCCCAAAGTCAAAACCGCCAGGCTCACGCCGCCCGACATCTGCCTCTCCGCCCGCCGCAGCCACTTGCGCGTGGGCTGGCTGTTCCTCTGCGACAAGTGCGACGACTGGCACGTGAACCTGGCAGGCGGCTACGTCCTGACCACCAATGGCGCCGTCGCCACCTGCTATCACGTGGTCCAACCCGACTCCAAAGTGAAGGACGGCTGCCTCGTGGCGGCCGACGAGAATGCCAAGGTCTTCGCCGTCACCGAAGTCCTGGCGGCCAACCGTTACAGCGACGTCTGCATCCTCCGCGTCGCCGGCCAGGACTTCACTCCGCTGGCCCTGAACACCAATGTCTTTCCCGGCGACATCGCCTATTGCTACAGCGACCCGCTCGACCACCGGGGCTTCTTCAGCCAGGGCCTCGTCAATCGCTTTTACCAGTTCCCCGGACGCCGCCCGTTCAGTGCCCCGCCGGCGGCGGCCTATGCCCCGACCCGGATTGACGTCGGCACCGATTGGGCGCCCGGCTCCAGCGGTTCGGCCGTCCTCGACGAATGCGCCAACGCCATCGGCCACGTCTCCACCATCGCCGCCGTCAATGAAACCGAATCTGCCGACACCGACCCCTCGCAGCAAATTGTCCACCCCACCATGATCGTGTTCCACGAAGCCGTCAGCGCGCGGGATGTGCTGCGGCTGATTACCAGCCGCTCCCAATAGGCCGGACCGCTGAGCCCCAGCTCTGCGCTCGGCTGAGCCTAGGCGATCACTCCTTCGAGCGGGGCGAACTTTTCGCCCAGGACGGCTTGGCTGTCGAAACCCAGCCAGCGGTCCAGGACCGTGGCATAGACGCGGCGGAAGTCGGTGTGGAACTTCGGGGCGTCGGCATCCAGGTCGCTCAGGCTGGGATGCGGGCCGACCAGCCCGCCTTTGAGGCGGCCGCCAGCCAGAAAGACCGGGGCCGCAGCCCCGTGCCCGGTGCCGCGCCGCCCATTCTCCGACAGGGTGCGGCCGAACTCGGAAAAGGTCATCAGCCACACGGAGTCGAGCCACCGGTCCCGCCGGAGATCGCCCAGGAAGGCGGCCACCGATTCCGAGAGTTCGCGCAGCAGTGCGCCATGGTTGGCCGCCTGGTCGGCGTGGGTGTCAAAGCCGCCGATGCCGCCGCCGCCCAGTTCGGCAAAATAGACGCGGATGCCCAGTTCAGCCCGGATGAGCTGGGCCACGGATTTCAACGTCTGGGCGAGCGGAAAGCCGGGATACTCGGCCGCGCCCGTGGCGGCCGCGGCCCGGCGCGCCGCCTCGAGCCGCGCCTTGCCGGCGGCGGCCTCGAGCGTGGTCCGCCTCAGGAAATCGGGCAACGGATTGCTCGCGCCGGCAGGGAAAGCCTCGACGGTCTCTGCACCGCGCACAGGGGTCTTGAAGGGGACGGTTCGAGGGCGAGACGCCCTCGTGGCAGGCGAGACGCCTGCCCCACTACCTGGCCCACCGGCAGGCGAGACGCCCGCCCCACTACCTGCCGGCTCGAGCATTGGCGCCACTGGCCATTCCTCGGCCGGCAGCCATTCGTCAAGTGATTTGATCGCGGGCACCACCGCTTGCTCGGTTTGGAGGCCGAATGGAGCGGGGATGGGGCCGACGAAAACCCCGGGCACGTCCGTCTGGCCGGCCAGACAGGCCCGGTCGATCGCGCGGCCAAGCCAGCCGGTTTGCGTCAGCGTTTCCTGCGGCCTGGCGGTGTGCCAGTCACTCATGGCGGCTTCGTGATCGCGTTTGGAGTTCGGGTAGCCGACGCCCTGAATGATGGCCAGATGCCCCTCCCGGTAAAGCCGCAGGAAGGCCGGCATCTCGGGATGGAGGCCCAGTCCGGAGTCGAGCTTGTGCACGCGCTCGGCCCTCAGGCGCAGGGTCGGGCGGTTGCGGTGATACGCATCGTCTTCGTAAGGGACAACCGTATTCAGGCCGTCGTTGCCGCCGGACAGTTGAAGGACGACCAGCACGGAATTGCGGCCCTCCGGTGGCACGGCGGCGGCCAGCGCCCTCCGGCTCAGAAAGCCCGGCACGGCGGGACTCAATGCCAGTCCCGTCGAGGCGCCGAGCGCCGTCCTTAGAAAATCGCGCCGTGTGGTTTGCATCGTCCTCCTTTCGGTCAAGCCAGGTGCCATTCGGGCAGCGCCGCCATCAGCACGGCCAGGTGGCGCAGGTAGTCGGACAGACTCCCCGGCCTTTGGACCTCGCTTTGGAACCATAAACCAGGCGCCGTAGCGGCACTGGCCAGGGTGCCGCTGCTCTTGGGCGGCGAACTCTCCCGATTCGGAATCGGGACTGCGGGGCCAGCGTTCCCGGAGAGATCGTCCGCGGTGCCGGCCCCGGAAACAGATGCGCTTTTCAGCAGGGCTTGCCGACTTGCCTCCGGCAGGTCGCCTTGGAAAAACAGCTCGCACAGAAACTGGCTTCCCGTTTCAGCGGTCGAATGGCCGTACTTCAAGGCCGTGGCGGCCGGATCGAGCCTGCCCTCGTAAGGTCCCGAGCCGGCCAGCAGGTCCTCGGCGAGTTTGGCGCGGCCCAGCAGCGTGAAGCGGTTGATCCAGCCTCGGCCCCCGGCCCAGCCTTTGATGGTCGGCGGCTGCAACAGGCCCTGGCCCAGGGCCGCCAGGTCGGAAGCCAGGCGCACGGTTCCAACCATCCCCTCCAGCGGCCTGACCAGGCCCACCGCGAATTCCACCGGGCTCTTGATCTTCTGCCGGTAAGCCGAAAAGAACAGGTTGGAGCGCAGCATCGTTTCCATCAGCCTGGCGACCTCGAAGTCTCTGGCAAAATCGGCTGCCAGCGGGGCAATCAAGCTGTCCGGGGGCGGGATGGTTTCCGAGATGAACCAACGGTAGAGCTTGCGGACCAGGAACTGGGCCGTGGCCGGCTGTTCCAGCAGGATGCGCGCGACATCTTTGCGCCCGAAGTCCCCCTGCTGTCCCAGCAGTTTTTTCGCGCCCGAGTCGTGCTCCCTGCCGATGTAATTCAACTCATTCTGGCTGACAAACCAACCCGTCAAGGCGCGGCCTGCGGCCTGAACGTCCTCCTCCGAGAACTGGCCGGGGCCGAGCGTGAATTGCTCCAGCAAGGCCCGCGGGAAATCCAGGTTCGGACGCGCTTTGCGGTTTGCCCGGGCGCCGAGGCAGAGCAGCACGGCCGGTTCGCCCACGACGGCCTCGAGCAGGGCCGGGAAACGCCCCAGCGCCTGGCGCCGCAGCAACTGGACATACCGGCACATGAGCGCCGGGTTGTTGACCCGGGCATTGGTGATGGCGAAGTGGTTGTGCCAGAAAAGCGTCATTTGCTCCAGCAGCGGGTGCGGCGTTTCCAGCAGCCGCCGCAGCCACCACGCCGGCAGGCCCCCGGCGGAGTCAACCCCAGCCTCTTCGTAGCCGCCGTAGGCCTGGTTGAACCCGGCCACGTCGGCGCTCGGGCGGAGCAGTTTGCCCACGGTCACTTGCGGCCCGTCCGCCAGGGCCTGTTGCAGTTCCTTCCAGTTGGCGCCAAAGGCGGCGCGGCGATACAGGTGGCCGGCCAGTTGGAGGCCCCAGGGGCGATCGGCATCCGGACGGTAAGGCGCCCACGCCCAGGACGGATCGCCCAGGTTCTCAGGCAGAACCGTGCTCTCTTGTTTCGCCTCAGTTGCTTGCGCCGACATGGGAGTCCGCGGGCTGTTGGTCATCTGGCTCATGCGTCGGACATTTGGTACTTGTGCTCGCACCAGTCGCTAAGGATTCATGCAAAAACAAGTTCCGAAGGCGAGGCGTAATTCCAACATCATTCATAGGGGTAGGGATGGCGGGGTTAGCGCCACCCCTCCCTCCGAACCGGACAGGCGGATTTCCCGCATCCGGCT
>JBEKRX010000032.1:0-64949 GCA_049518415.1 Verrucomicrobiota bacterium | reverse complement strand
AATGAGTCGTAAACGTCCCGCCGGTCGCGGTATCGACCAGGGATTCGGTTAAGGTGGTCCCGTCGTAGGTCAGGGTGGCGTCGATGGTGTCCAGCAAATCCACAGGGGCCACACTCTGGTAGGTGCCGGTGGGCACCGCAGTCGGAGCATATCCCGTTCCCCTTACTGCTCCTGAACCGGTAAACAGATTGAAGGCCACACCGGTGGCGTTGGAAATTCCCTGGTAGCCGTACCCTCCTCCCAGCGCAGCAGGCCCCTGGTTCTGGAGCACAAATACTATGCCGTCGCCAACCTGCCCTCCGTCCAGATGCTTGCTCTGATATGTGAATGAAACCGTAAACGCGGTGATGTTCTGTGGGATGTTGTAGAAGGCGCTGCCGGTCTGGTAACTCCTGCCATCGGTGACCTGCAAAACATTGGTTGATACGGTAGCCACCCCGTTCGTGGTCCAACCCGTGCCATTCCCTCCGAAACCGTTGATGTTGGCCTGCATGGGAGTGCTAGGAGTGCCTTTGGTGATCCGGTCGTTCCATGTATCCGCCACATAGACATTGCCCGCGCTGTCCACCGCCAGGCCGCTAGGGTGGTCGAAACGGGCCGCGCTCCCGGTGCCGTCCGCGGTGCCAGCATTCACGGCCAGCCCCGCCAGCGTCGTCACCACGCCCGCGGCCGTGATCTTGCGAATCGTGTAGTTGAACTGATCTCCCACATAAACGCTGCCCATGCTGTCGACCGCCACGCCGCTGGGGTGGTAGAACTGCGCGCCGCTCCCCGTGCCGTCCGCGCTGCCAGCATTCCCGACCTGCCCCGCCAGCGTCGCCACCACGCCCGCGGGCGTGATCGTACGAATCGTGTGGTTGAACTGATCCGCCACATAAACGTTGCCCGCGCTGTCCACCGCCACGTTGACGGGGGCGTAGAACCGCGCCGCGCTCCCGGTGCCGTCCGCGCTGCCGGCATTCCCGGCCAGCCCAGCCAGCGTCATCACCACGCCCGCGGGCGTGACCTTGCGAATCGTGTTGTTGAAGTAATCCGCTACATAAACGTTGCCCGCGCTGTCCACCGCCACGCCGGCGGGCTTGTAGAACCGCGCCGCGCTCCCGGTGCCGTCCGCGCTGCCCGAAATTCCCGCCAGGCCCGCCACCGTCGTCACCGCCCCGCCCGGCGCCACCTTCCGAATCGTCTGGTTGCCGGTATCCCCCACATACACGTTGCCGGCGCTGTCCACCGCCACACCGGTGGGGCTGTAGAACCGCGCCGCGCTCCCGGTGCCGTCCGCGCTGCCCGAAATTCCCGCCAGGCCCGCCAGCGTCGTCACTACCCGGCCCGGCGTCACTTTCCGAATCGTGTGGTTGCCGTTATCCCCAACATAAACGTTGCCCGTGCTGTCCATCGCCGCGCCAAAAGGGCTGTTGAACCGCGCCGCGCTCCCCGTGCCGTCGGCGCTGCCGGAAACGGCGGGCATTCCGGCGAAATTCGTGAAGGTGTAAGGTGTGTACGTTGACTGGGCGAGGATTTGAGTGCCGCTCCCAGCGAACGCGAGTAATGCGAGGACCAATACTGTGCAATTCGCGTGTTTCATATTATTTCTCCTGATGACTCCTCCAAATGGACTGGAGCTTGTGCACGGAGGCAGTTTATGCACGGAACACAGCCAGAGTCAAGCACTAATTTTGCCTTATTTACGGCTCCGCCGCAGGCTCAGCAGGGTGTCGCGAGGTTGCTTTTCGGCAGGCGTCCTCTACACTGCCTCCGTCTCTGCCGATGAAAATACTCGTCGTGCTCAACAGCCAGATGGACTCCAAATCCGTCTCGGGTGTGATGCGCCTGTATGCGATGGCGGCGCAGGTCTGGATGGCTCGGGGACATCAGACGGATTTCCTGCTGGCCCAGGCCGGGTTTCCCCAACTGCGGCAACAGGCGCCGGCGGGTTCGCGGCTGATTGCCAGCGACCGTTGGTTCGATGCGACCCGCTACCTGGCCAAGACCTGGCTGTACTTTCCTGCCTACTTTTGGCGAATGCTCACCTGCCACTGGACGCGCCTGCCGGAGCGCTACGACCTCGTCTATGCGACCAACCAGTTCGTGGTGGAGTTTTACACGGCGATGGTCCTGGCGCGGCGGCAGGGGGCGAAGCTGGCCGTGAAGGTGCACCATGTCCTGCAGTTCCAGCCGGGTCGGCGCAGCGCCTGGGACAACCTTTTCCTCCGGGCCGAGCGCCTGAGCGCCCGGCTCATCAACCGCCATGCGGCGGCGGTTTTTTGCCTGAACCGATTGATTGCCGGCGACTTCCGTAGGTTAGAAGAACAGTGCGGGTTGAAGCCGTCCCCGGTGACCCTGATTGCGGACGGGATCGATGTTGAGGCCCTGGCCCAAATGCCTGCGGAAACCAAGGAATTCGACGCGGTGTTTCTTGGCCGGATGCACCTGCACAAAGGCGTGCTCGAACTGCCCAAGGTCTGGCAGCAGGTCGTCCGGCAGCGGCCCAAGGCGCGCCTGGTGGTGATCGGCGAGGGGCCGCACCGCCTCCAAAGCCAGCGGATGTTTCAGGACCTGGGTTTAAGCGAGTCGGTGCTTTTCACGGGGGGCATTAGCGAGGCCGAGAAAAACCGGTTTCTCAAGCAGGCCCGGCTGGGACTGAGCCTGTCTTACGAGGAAGGCTGGGGGCTGTCGGTGATGGAGTTTCTGGCGGCCGGGCTGCCGGTGGTTTCGTACGATCTGCCGGTCTTTCGCGAGGTCTTCCCCGGCTGCTTTGAGTTGGTTCCCTTGGGCGACATCGCCGGGGCGGCCAGGGAAATCCTGCGCCTGCTGGCGGACGAGGATTTGCTGCAGCGCCGCGGCCGCGAAGGGCAGGAATTCGTCCCGCGCTACGACTATCGTGTCTTTGCCGCAAAGGAGTTGGAAGTCCTGCAAGGCGCGTGCGCAGGCCGCGCGCCGTGAGGGCCGGGGGCATTGGACACAGCGTCGTCGCAAGAAACGGGCCCGTTTCGCAGGCCTCTGCCAGCACCGAGAGCGGCAGTCCCCGTTCCGGACCCGCAGCCGCAGGTGAAGATCATCGAATAAGCTCACCGCTCTTGCGCCGTGCTCCGCCGCTTTACCGTTCTCGCCTCACACGCATGGTCCAAAACTCGCGCGCTTCGCGGACCAGGCCGGGCAGGAGCGGCGTGCGCATCGGGTTGCCGAAGTAAGAAACGGCGCGGCCGACCGTCAGGCGGAGAGCGTGGTGGTACCAACGCAGGCCGTGCCGGGCGTAAAGCTGGTTGAGTTGCTCCCGAACGCGATGGTAATACTTCATCGCCCCCATGTCCGGGTGCACGGTATAATACGTGTGAACGCGCGGGAGCGAGCCAATCCGGTCACCGCCGGCCAGTACCCGGAGGTAGAATTCGACATCCGGGCAGACCGAAAATTCGGGATCGAACTTGCCATGCCGCCGCAACCGCTGGCGCCAGCCGAAGAAGGTTCCGTGCATCACCGGGCAGACAACGTAGCGGAGCACCAGGATCCGTTTGAGCCTTTCCGGGCTGAGCTCGCCCCGATAGGTCACCGCCCCCCGGCCCAGCGACTTCCCGGCCGGGTCCACGTAGAGCACGTCTGCGCCGACGCCCACGTATTGAGGATGCGCGAGCAAAAACTCGACGGACTTTTCAACCGCGTCCGGCACGTAGAAATCATCGCTGGCTTGAATGCCCAGGATGTCGCCCCGGGCCAGGTCGAGGCCCTTGTTGGTGGCATAAGTTTCTCCCTGGTCGGGTTCGGAGATGAAGCGGAGGCGCGGGTCGGCGGCGGCCAGCCGTTGCAGGAGGGCCACCGTGCCGTCCTTGGAACCGCCGTCCATCACCAGGCATTCGAGGCGGCGATAGGTCTGGTCGAGGACGCTGCGCAGGCAGCGCTCCAGGAAATGCCCGCGGTTGAAGGTGGGCACAATGATTGAGATCAGCGGAGCCTGATTGCCAATCTCCGATTTGCAGTTCTCCATTTCTTTTTGTCGAGGATCAGTCGTCACACATGCGACGGCGCCGACTGCCAATGACGGCTGCGGATTTCCTGCTCCTGACTGGCGCCATAGCTCACTGGATCTGCTTGGGTGCTTCACCCTGCGCGCCTTTGGCCAGCAGGCTTCGGCCCTCGGTTTGAAACCATTCGATCGTGCGGGCCAGGCCGTGGGCCAGCTCATCGAATTCGGCCCGCATGTTCCCGACGCTGGTCACCATGGCGGGGGTGCCGGCGCCAGCGTGAGCTAACACACGTTCGCAACCCGGCAACTGCACTTCCAGCAGCGACTGATCGAGTCTCTGGCCGCGCGCCCAGCGGAACACCGGGATCGGCATCAGTAACTTGCCGATCGGCGCGGAGCACGGCAAGCGCCGGCTTTGGCCGCCGCCGTGGAGGATAAGCTGGCGGCTCCGGCCAAGCCCTTCAGCGAAGGGCTTCCCCGCGCCCGTTGCCTGCCAGGCCCCCGCCGGCAGGTTGGCCGTGCCCCCGCCTGAACCCAGCGACTGGCCGGGAGGATCGCACGCAGCAAAGCAGGCCGGTCGGCTGCGCTGTTCCAGCCTTTCGAACTCCTGCGCCATGGGCGACGGGAGCGTGAGCAGATGTTGTGTCGGTGTCACTGCAGCCGCCAAACAGTCTAGCCCTTCCCCCAAAAAAGTGCACCGTTTTCTTGAAACTGAAAGGGTCAGCCCCGGGAATCGGAAACATGGCTTGACGGAACGGCCGATTGAGGGCAGGATGCGTGCCGGCGGCTCGGCCGAAGGGCCGGCCCAGAGCAGCGGTTTGCTGCTCGGACTTTCGGACGAGCTCACGGCGCCGCAAGCGCCCGCCCCGGAACTTCCAGGGCCGCTGGCGGGGGCCAACCGCGGCGGGGAAAAACGCGCCCTGCGGAATTTTAGCGGGCGCGCAATCACGCGCTCCTCTCCGCGCCGCCGCCGCTGGCCCGGCCAGGCCGGGCCATTGCAGACTGAAAACTGCAAATTGAATCTGTATGACACCGGATGAGTCAGCGGAGCGGCGGTGGCGGTTGGCGGCCCGGGCAGGAAAAGTACCGGCTGCGCGGCCAGAGACCCGGCCGCCACGGCCGGAGATGGCTCAATTTAAAATCTTCAATTTGCGATTTACCCTTCCCAGGCCGCCTTGGTTGCGGCTCCGCCGCGCAACGCCCTGGGAGTAACCTGAGCGCGGATATGCCCTCCCAGGAACTGCACGTCGTCACCGGCGCTTTCGGCTACTCCGGCAAGTACATCGCCGCCCGTCTGTTGCAGGCCGGGCATCGGGTGCGCACCCTCACCAACTCGCCGGGGCGCGCCAATCCCTTCGGCAACCAGGTCGAGGCCCGGCCGTTTCACTTTGATGACCCGGCCCGGCTGGTCGAGTCGCTGCGCGGCGCGGCCACCTTCTACAACACCTATTGGGTCCGCTTCGACTACGGCAACTTCTACCATGCCCTGGCCGAGGAGAACACGTTGAAACTCTTCGCCGCCTGCCGCGAGGCCGGGGTGCGCCGCGTGGTGCACGTGAGCATCACTAATCCCTCCGAACAGTCGCCGCTGGCATATTTCCGCGGCAAAGCCAGGCTGGAACGGGCGCTCCAGGAGTCCGGTTTGTCTTGCGCCATCCTCCGGCCGGCCGTCCTGTTCGGCAAGGAAGACATCCTGATCAACAACATCGCCTGGTGCCTGCGCCGCTTTCCGGTCTTCGCCGTCTTCGGCGACGGACAATACAAGCTGCAGCCGCTCTACGTGGACGACCTGGCCAGGCTGGCCGTCGAGCAGGGGCGCGAGCCGGCCCACCGGATCATCGAGGCCATCGGCCCGGAGACTTTCAGCTATCGCGAGCTTGTCCGCAACCTCGGCGTCATCATCGGCAAGCCCCGCCCCATCATTTCGGTTCCGCCCGCCTTGGGTTACGCCCTGGGCCGGCTCATCGGCAAGTTCACCGGGGACGTCCCGCTCACCCGCGCGGAAATTGCGGGCCTGATGCAGAACCTGCTCTGCGGGGCCTCGCCGCCCGCCGGCGCCACCCGCCTGACCGATTGGGCGCGGGCCGAGGCGGCCAACCTGGGCCGCCACTACGCCAGCGAACTGGCCCGCCGCAGGCGGTGAGGCCCGACCATGCCGCGCGGCGGCATCTTGATATTGCGCCCGCCTGGCAGCAGGGCAAGCCTCCGGCCTGGCTCCGGGTTGGCGAGCGGGGCAGGGTGGGGCCTGCGAGCGGAGGCATGGCTGCCTGAGGCAAGCTGAAAGGATGCGCCACCAACCGGGGCGAGTATTAAAATGCGCGGGCGTTGCGCGTGGGCAAAATTTCACTTGTGACGGTCCGGAGATTGGTGCTACTATACTTTCGAGATCGATGCTACTAGCTTCTCGAGATTGATGCTGCCATCCTTTCAGCGGATGGGCAACCATGGCAGTTCGGCTGACGCAACATGAAAGTACTATTGGTGTATCCACAGAATCCGGACACGTTCTGGAGCTTCAAGCACGTGCTCCGGACGGTGTCCAAGCGCTCCTCTTTTGCGCCCTTGGGCCTGCTGACGGTGGCGGCGATGTTGCCGGCGGACTGGCAGCTCAAGCTGGTGGACCTCAACGTCGAGCGCCTGAAAGACAGTGATTTGCGCTGGGCCGATTACGTCATGCTTAGCGCGATGATCGTGCACAAAGAGTCGGTCAATGGAATCGTGGCGCGCTGCCAGGCCCAGCAAAAACCGGTCATTGCCGGCGGCCCGCTCTTCACCACCGGCTACGAAGAGTTCCCCTCGGTCCAGCATTTCGTCCTGGGCGAGGCCGAAGACCTCATGCCGCAGTTGGTGGCCGACATGCTGGCCGGCACGGTCCGCCCGCAATACCGCGCTCCCGCCCACCCCGACATCACCCGTGTGCCCGCCCCGCGCTGGGACCTCATCGATTCCCGACATTACGTCACCATGGCGGTCCAGTTTTCGCGCGGCTGCCCTTATGACTGCGAATTCTGCGACATCATCATCATGAACGGCCGGGTGCCCCGCACCAAGACCCCGGCCCAACTCATCGGGGAACTGGACACCCTCCGCCTCCAAGGCTGGAAGGACATGGTTTTCGTTGTCGACGACAATTTCATCGGCGACCAGAAGCGGACCAAGGTGCTGCTGCGGGAGATGATCGCCTGGCGCGAGCGCGTCCGGCCCAGCATGGGGTTTTTCACCGAGGCCTCGGTCAACCTGGTGGATGACCCCGAACTGTGCGACCTGATGGTCCGGGCCGGCTTCAAAAAGGTCTTCGTCGGCATCGAGACGCCGCAGCCCGAAAGCCTCCAGGAATGTCACAAGCTCCACAACAAAGGCCGCGACCTGGTGGAGGCCGTCAAGACCCTCCAGCGCGCCGGCCTGGAAGTCATGGGCGGCTTCATCGTCGGCTTCGACCACGACCGGCAGGATATCTTCAAACGCCAGTTCGAGTTCATCCAGCGCTCCGGCGTCGCCACGGCCATGGTCGGTTTGCTCCAGGCCCTGCCCCAGACCAGGCTCTACCATCGCCTCCGGCGCGAGGGGCGCCTGGAATCCAACTCCACCGGCAACAACACCGAAGCGTTCCTCAATTTCAAACCCAAATTGAACCGCGAGTTTCTCCAGGCCGGCTACCGCGACCTGATGAAAAAGCTTTACGAGCCCAAGGTCTATTACCAGAGAATCCGGACCTTCATGGACCAGCACCGGCCGCGCGGCCCGCGCACGCGCGTCTCGCCCGCCGATTTCCAGGCCTTTCTCAGGTCCTTCTGGCTGCTGGGCATCCGGGAGCGTGGACGCCACAATTACTGGCGCTTGTTCTGGAGCACCTTGCTGCGCCGACCCCGCCAGCTCCGTTGCGCCATCGAACTCGCCATCATGGGCTACCACTTCCGCCGCGTCGCCAGCCGGCTTTGATCGCACTGAAGACGCACCCAAGCGGCGGGCGTTTCGGAGTTCAGTTTAGTAGTCTATGAACGCCTCGGCCTGCCCGCCGGTCCGTCTGGAGTTGCTGCCGCTGGGCAAGGTCGTGTCCGTTGAGCCGGGCACGAGCTTGCAGGACGTGCTGTTCGTCCAGGGCGTCGAGTTTCCCTGCGGGGGACGCGGCCGGTGCAAGGGTTGCAGGATCAAGGTGCTGGCGGGCTCCCTGGCCGTCACCGAGGGAGACAAACAAAAGTTTTCAGCGGCCGAGCTGGCCGAGGGCTGGCGCCTGGCCTGCCGGGCCCGCGCCGAAGGTGATTTGCAGATCGAGTTGGCGCAATGGGAGGCGGCCATCCTGAGCGACGAGTCGGCCTTTGCGTTCGCGCCGCAGCCGGGCCTGGGCATCGCCGTTGATTTGGGCACCACCACGGTCGTAGCGCAGTTGCTGGACCTGGAGACTGGGCAGGTCCTTGGGGTGCGCGCCGAGTTGAATGCCCAGGCCAAACACGGCGCCGACATCATGAGCCGGGTGGAATTCGCCGTCGCCGCTGGCGGCCAGCGGGTTTTGGAAACACAAATCCGCAAGCAGATTGGCCGCCTGATCCGTGAGCTGCTTTACGGCGCTCGCAGCGGGGCCGGCGTCTCGCCCTCCGGTAGTGGGGCAGGCGTCCCGCCTGTCGGCGCCGCTGCCCTCCCTTCCCGCCATGAACCAGGCGCGCGCCGGCTTAACCGCATCGTGCTGGTCGGCAACACGGTGATGCACCATCTGTTCTGCGGGCTGAGCCTGGAGCCGCTTTCGCACTATCCCTTTGAGCCTGAGCAGCCTGGCTTGCGCGTGTGCCCGGCCGCCGAGCTGGGCTGGGAGTTGCCCGGCAATCCCGCCGTGCATTTCCTGCCCTGCCTGGGCGGATTCGTCGGCAGCGATATCCTGGCCGGGGTGCTGGCGACCCGCCTGCACGAGGCCGAGTCCCCGGCCGCGCTGATTGATCTGGGGACCAACGGGGAAATCGTGGTCGGCAACCGCGAAGGCCTCTTATGCGCTGCCACCGCCGCCGGGCCGGCGTTCGAAGGCGCGCGCATCTCCAGGGGCATGCGGGCGGCGACGGGCGCGATCTCCGAGGTGCGGCTCCAATCCGGCCGGCTGTGCTGCCGCGTGCTCGGCCAGGGGGAGCCGCGCGGCCTCTGCGGCAGCGGGTTGGTGGACGCCGTGGCCGCCGGCCTTGACCTCGGTTGGATTCGACCCACGGGCCGGTTGGCCAAGGGTGATTCATTCCTGCTGGCTGGGCCCGTTTGGCTGACGCAGCAGGACGTGCGCGAATTACAACTGGCCAAAGGGGCCATCGCCGCCGGCCTGCGCCTCCTGCTACAGCAGCGCGGCACGGCCCAGGGCGAGGTCACCCGCGTTTATCTCGCCGGCGCCTTCGGCAATTATATCAATTACGCCAGCGCCCGCCGCATCGGCCTGCTGGGATTCCCCCCGGAAAAGGTCCAAGCCGCGGGCAACACGGCCCTGCTCGGGGCCAAACTTGCCCTTTTCAACCTCCACGAACACAACGGCGCCTATCCGGACCTGCGGCGCAGGGTCAGGCATGTTTCCCTCAACGAAGACCCCCACTTCCAGGATGCCTTTGTCCAGGAGATGGGATTTCCGGACAAGAGTTAATTCCAATTCGCGTTCAAGATGGCACTAATTCGCTTGTCCTTTGGGCCTCTGGCTTCGTTGCTCGCTCGTTGCAGATCGCTGCGGATATGCGCCTCGCTTGCGCCTCGCCAGAGGCCCAAAGTCCTGCGCGCCTTAGTGCCATCTTGAACGCTCGTTGGAATAAAAGGGTTGCCGGCGCAATTCCGCGTTTTAGTTGACTCGCGTCAAGGCCTGGCGCCCTCGCTGGCCGCAATTTATGCCAATGAAAGAGCAAAGGATGTGTGGTGAGACGCGGCGGCCAGCGGGAAAATGCGAGCCGTCAATATGAACTGGACGAAGCCACTGGGACCAGGCTGCCGGGGAGAAGCCCCGTGTGAGATTTGCCCCTTGAACCGGGTCAAAGCCGGCGTGGCCGTGCGCATCAAGAAGCTGTGCGCGTCGCCCGAGATGCAGGACCGGCTGCGTGAAATCGGCTTCTGCGAAGAGCGGATCATCAGGCTGCTGACCAGCCACACCAACTACATCTGCCAGGTCTGCAACGCCCGCCTGGCCATTAGCGAGCGCTTGGCGCGGCTCATTATGGTCGAACCGGTCCAGCCGCCGCTGGCGCGGGCGTCGCGGTGAGCCAGGGGGAAATCGGCCGGTGCGGGTGCTGCCAGACTTGCTTGCTTTTCGAGACTTGGGGTAAAGCAGTCGAGTTTTTCAGGCGGCGATTTTGGCTTGGGCAAGGGCTTGGTCACCCTGCGCGGCGCTGCTTATTCGCCTCCAAACTGGAAGGATATTCTCGAGGACCGGGATGCGGATTTAGGGGCCGCTCTTGAAGAAGCTCTCCCGTTGCTCAAAGAAAAAACCTGAATATGATTTCGGGTGGTTCGGCGGCGCGCCCGGCGGCAAGTGATCAAAGCTCCGTCGTAAAGCGATCGCTTCGACTGCGAACTGCGGTGTAAGTGCAAAGAAGAGGACTTGAAGGAACAGAGCAGGGGCGATCCGGCCAAGGTGGCGATGGCGGGGCGGTTGCGGCGCGAGACCACTTTGACCGTCCGGCAGATAGCGCAACGGCCTGGGAAGCTGGAAAAGCCTCAACCACAAGCTTTACCTGCGCGGCAAAGCAGGCCCTTGGGCAGCGGCGAGCAACCTGATGAAGAAAAAAAATCGGGAACGGCAGTTTTTTTACCTGTTGACACCCGCCCTAAAGGGTGACGCCTTTCTGCGACTCCTCTCTGTCCCCGGTTTTCCTGTCCGCCTTCAAGGTCAACCCACCTCTCTCCGCCGGCGGTTTTGGCTTCCCTTACGCCCTCATTTCCTTGACAATCTGGCCCGCCTTGAACACGAATCGAGCCGTTTTCCTCGACCGCGACGGGACGATTATTGAAGAGAAGCATTATCTTCACCGCCCCGAGCAGGTCGTGCTCTTTCCCGGCGCCGCCGCCGCCCTCAAGCGCCTCCAGGACGCCGGGTTCAAACTCATCATCATCTCGAACCAGGCCGGCGTCGGGCGCGGCTATTTCACGCTGGCGGATGTCGAGCGCGTCCACCGGCATCTGCACGCCGAATTGGGCCGCCACGGCGTGCGCCTCGACAAAATCTACGTCGCCCCCGAGGCCCCGGACCAGCCGAGCCACGGGCGCAAACCCTCCCCCCAATTCCTCTTGGACGCCCGCGACCAATTCGCGCTCGACCTTGCGGAAAGCTACCTGATCGGCGACAAAGTCATTGATTTGGAATGCGGCTGGAACGGGGGCGTGAAAAAATGCCTGCTGGTGCGCACCGGCTACGGCGCCGACCTCGAGCGCACCGCCCCCGACCAGCTCCCTCCCGCCGTGGTGGTGGACGACTTGCCGGCGGCGGCCGACTGGATTCTCAACGCCTCCCGCCCTACATTGACCGATCACCGGTCACTGACCACCAATCACCAACCACCAATCACCAGTCACCAAGGGAATTGAACGTATGTGCGGCATCGTAGGATATATCGGCAAGCAAACGGCCACCCCGCTCCTCGTGGAGGGATTGCGGCGGCTGGAATATCGCGGTTATGACTCGGCGGGGCTTTGCACGCTCGCGGACGGCGCCCTGGTGGTGCGCAAATGCATGGGCCGCGTGGCCCGCCTGGCCGAACTGGTCGAGCAACACCCGGCCGGCGGCTGCCTGGGCATCAGCCACACCCGCTGGGCCACCCACGGCCTGCCCAGCGACGCCAACGCCCACCCGCACCTGGACCGCTCCGGCAACCTGGCCCTGGTCCACAACGGCATCATCGAAAACTACGCCGCCCTCCGCCAAAAACTCCTCAAGGACAAACACCACTTCCTCTCCCAAACCGACACCGAGGTCCTGGCCCACCTGATCGGCCATCACCTCGACCAGCGCCTGGCCGGGGGCCAGCCGCTCACGGCCGCACTGCTCGCCCACGCCGTCCTGGCCGCCACCCGCCAGGTCATCGGCACCTACGCCATCGCCCTGGTCGACGCCCGCCTGCCCGGCCACCTCCTCGGCGCCCGACGCGGCTCGCCCCTCGTCCTGGGCCTCGGCCAGGGCGAAAACTTCCTGGCCAGCGACGTCTCCCCCATCGTCGCCCACACCCGCAAAGTGATCTACCTGCACGACAGCGACATCGTCATCCTCACGCCGGGGACCTGCTCGATCACCGCCGGCGGCAAACCAGCCCGCCGCGCCGTCAGCACCGTCGATTGGTCGGCCGAGGCCGCCGAGCGCGGGGAGTTCCCCCACTACATGCTCAAGGAGATTCACGAGCAACCGGAGCGCGTGGCCGACCTGCTCCGCCGCGTGCTGCGGCCCGGCGCCGACGCGGTCCAGTTCGAGCAGGCGGCGCTCAGCCAGCGCCACTTGGGCCGGGTCCGGCGCTTGCTGCTGGTGGCCTGCGGCACCAGTTGGCACGCCGCGCTGGCGGGCGAATACATCATCGAGAGCTTGGCCCGGCTGCCCGTGGAAGTCGAATGCGCCAGCGAAATGCGTTACCGGAACCGGCCGCTCGAGCCCCAGACGCTGGTGGTGTCCATCTCGCAATCCGGCGAGACCGCCGACACCCTGGCCGCCATCCGCGGCGCCCGCGCCCAGGGCGCCCGCACCTTGGCCATCGTCAATGTGGCCGGCTCGACCATCGCCCGCGAATCCGAGGCCGACCTGCAAATGCGCGCCGGCCCGGAGATCGGCGTCGCCTCGACCAAGGCCTTTGTCATGCAGGTCCTCTGGCTCACTCTGCTCGGCCTGGCGCTCGGACGCCAGCGCGGCCACCTCTCCCCCGCCCAGGGCCGCAAGCTCGTCCGCGAACTCCAGGCCATCCCGGACAAGCTCCGCCAGGTCCTGGCCGGCGAGGCTCGCATCCTGGCCGTGGCCAAAAAGTACGCCCAGGCCAGGGGATTCCTCTACATGGGCCGACAATACAATTTCCCCATCGCCCTCGAAGGCGCGCTCAAGCTCAAGGAAATCTCCTACATCCACGCCGAGGGCTATCCCTCCGCCGAGATGAAACACGGCCCCATCGCCCTCATCTCCCCCGACTTCCCGAGCCTCTTTGTCCTGCCGCGCGACGCCATGTACGACAAAAACATGAGCAACGTCCAGGAAATCAAGGCCCGCAAAGGCCCCATCATCGCCGTGGCCACCGAAGGAGACCAAGAAATCGCCCGCCAGGCCGACGACGTGATTTACGTCCCGCCCACGCTCGACTGCCTGCAACCGCTGCTGACCGTGGTGCCCCTCCAACTGCTGGCCTACCACATCGCCGTCCTCCGCGGCTGCGACGTCGACAAACCCCGCAACCTCGCCAAAAGCGTGACGGTGGAGTAAAGAAACACTTGTGGGCCGGAGTGTGTATCCACGGAATAATGATGGAAACCAGGTAATAAAGTCGGAAACTGCGGAATAAACATGGAAACTGGAGGGCCTTTGGGGAGGCTTTGGCAGGGAATAAACTTGGAAACTGTCATAACTCGTTTCCTGGCAGCTAGATACGCATGCTCTCATCCGCTGTTGATTACGTTTACTGACCTGACGGATAAGCGTCCCAAACTACCGCGCCACGTCGCGACAGTGCCATATTGACTCAGTTGCCACTCCATCAGGCGGCCTGCAAACACTTTCCGATTTGGAGAAACCTCTGGAGGCCGGAGTAACTGCTGACGACTGGTGACGCCCCCATAGAACCGCCTCAGACACGGTAAGCGGCTTGGAACATGGGCGCCTTGTGCGGCCAGGGTCCCGAGGATCCCCGCTTTGCGGGACATCCCACTGTGACCTGCTCCGACAATGCCGCCCGCCACGCCAGCCGCGTGGACCCGGAGTTGGTGGCCCAAATCCCGGTGCTGATGTTCCGGGACCTCTTGGAGCGCCGCACCTTTGATAGCGTCCGCACTTTTGACCGCTGGTATGTCATGGTGGCCGATGGCAGCGTTAAGGGAAAATGCCGTCAGGGCTTCCAAGAGGGCGGCAAGTCCTCCACAGGCGGCGCTCGCTACCGCTATGTCCTCCAACTCTCGGTCATCGGACCCGAGGGCACACTCTTACCACACAATCCGCCCCCACCGGTCACTCGACCACGATAGCCCCGTCCCCCGGCTGGTCCAGTCAGCGGATCGTCGCCAGGTGGTCGAATTACCCTTAGTCGGTGGCCTCCATCATTGTTACCTGCGACAGGCCGCCTGACGAAAAGGCAGATGGGCCACTCGTCAGGGTCCGCTCGGAGCACCGGGGCTGATCCGGTCCACGTGCGGAGGGGCTCAGGTGTCTTCCCGGCTTCATGATTTTCATCCCCGAAAGGGGAGTTTCCGTAGGCGACAGACTGGCCGACGTTCGGCAAGGAGGCACGATGTGCCGGCGACAAGGTTTCTGCTACCCACAGCGAGGGCTTCTTTGAGTCGCGGTTTGCCGGGAAGTGGAATCCTGTCTCCGCGTTGTTTTGTTCTCTCGGAACAGGATCGAAGGCATTCGAATCTTCACCGCGTTTTCGCCTCGGGAGTGCTTGCTTGCGAGTGTGGCTGAGTATCCCATATCTTCACCGTCCGATCCAGGCTTGCCGCGGCCAGCCGTTTCCCGTCCGGGCTAAACGCCACGCTCATGACTACGTCGGTGTGCCCTTTCAACGTGAGCGTCTCCTGACCGCTCGTGGCGTCCCACACCTTCACCGTCCGATACCAGCTTGCTGACGCGAGCCGGTTCCCGTCTGGGCTAAACGCCACACTCCTGACCGGGCCGCTGTACCCTTTCAACGTCAGGGTCGCCTGACCGGTCGTGGCGTCCCACACCTTCACCGTCTGATCATCGCTTGCCGACGCCAGCCGTTTCCCGTCTGCGCTGAACGCCACGCCCCAGACTGCGGCGGCATGCCCTTTCAGCGTGAGCATCTCCTGACCACTCGTGGCGTCCCACACCTTCACCGTCGCATCCCGGCTTGCCGAGGCCAGCCGTTTTCCGTCCGGGCTAAACGCCACGCTCGTGACGTCGTCGGTGTGCCCTTTCAGCGTGAGCATCTCCTGACCACTCGTGGCGTCCCACACCTTCACCGCCTGATCCTGGCTTGCCGACGCGAGCCGTTTCCCATCCGGGCTAAACGCCACGCTTACGACCAAGTCCCTGTGCCCTTTCAACGTGAGCGTCTCCTGATCGCTCGTCGCGTCCCACACCTTCACCGTCCCATCAGTGCTTGCTGACGCCAGCCGTTTCCCGTCCGGGCTGAACGCCACGCCGCAGACCCCGCCGGTGTGCCCTTTCAACGTGAGCATCTCCTGACCACTCGTGGCGTCCCACACCTTCCCCGTCTGATCAGAGCCTGCCGACGCCAGCCATTTCCCGTCCGGGCTAAACGCCACGTCCATGACCATGTCTCTATGCCCTTTCAACGTGAGCGTCTCCTGACCACTCGTGGCATCCCACACCTTCAGCGTCTGATCATTGCCTGCCGACGCCAGCCGCTTCCCGTCCGGGCTAAACGCCACGCTCAGGACCCCGTCTGTATGCCCTTTCAACGTGAGCGTCTCCTGACCGCTCGTGGCGTCCCACACCTTCAGCGTCTTGTCGAAGCTTGCCGACGCCAGCCGTTTCCCGTCCGGGCTAAACGCGACTCTCATGACCGCCCCGTTGTGCCCTTTCAACGTGAGTATTTGCTGACCGCTCATGGCGTCCCACACCTTCACATCATTGCTCGCCGACGCCAGCCGTTTCCCGTCCGGGCTAAACGTCACGCTCCAGACCCAGTTGGCGTGTTTCAACGTGAGTGTTTCCTGACCGCTCATGGCGTCCCACACCTTCACCGTCCCATCATTGCTTGCCGACGCCAGCCGTTTTCCGTCCGGGCTAAATGCCACGCTAAGAACTGAGGTGCTGTGGCCTTTCAACGTGAGCGTCTCTTGACCGGTCGCCGCGTTCCACACCTTTACCGTCTGATCCTTGCTTGCGGACGCCAGCCGTTTCCCGTCCGGGCTAAATGCCACGCTTGCGACCGGGCCGCTGTGCCCTTTCAACGTGAGCAAATCACTGTGACAGAGGCGATCCAGGTAAAACCACTCAAAGTTCCGCAAGTCCGGTTGGCCCGGTTGGGGGCGGTGCAGGTCGAGAAGCTCCACCATCCGGCCCACGTTCGCTTCGTCCCAAGCCCACTTCGCCAGGTTCATGTTGGCGCCATAGAGGAGGCGCTGACTGCGATCGCGTTCGGTCTCGGCGATGCGTCGGAGTTCGGTTTCCCGTTGCTTCGCGCTCATCTCCTTCAGCCTGGCCTCTTCCGCGGCGGTGAAGAGGGACTTGTTCTTGATGGCCTGGGCGGCGGAGACGCAGGCGCTCACGGTCAACAGCAACGCGAAGCAGGCGGCTGCGGCCAAGGCAACCTTGTGTCGGCGAGCGTACTTCTGAAGATGATAGATGGGACTCGGCTTCACTGCCGTCACCGGCTCGTTGTCGAGGTAATGCCGGATGTCCAACGCAAAGGCGCTCGCCGTTTCGTAGCGCCGCGAGCGGTCCTTGTCTATCGCCTTCAACACCACCCAGTCCAGTTCGCCACGGATCAGCTTGGGCAACCGGGCTGGCTCAATCGCGCGGCTCCGCGCCACCGTAGTCAGTTCGTCGTTGGTCAGGGTGGTCAGCCGGTGGGAGGGCCGCGGCGGCTCGATCTCCCGGATTCGGCGCCGGATTTCATCAAACCCGCCGCAGGCCAGTTCCTTTGCTTCCACCGGGGTTCTCCCGGTGAGCAGTTCATAAAGCAGCACCCCGAGCGAATAAATGTCGCTGCGGGTGTCGATGTCGCTGCTGTCCAGCGCCGCCTGCTCAGGGCTCATGTAGGCCGGCGTGCCCATGAACTGATGGAATTGGGTGAAGACAATCTTGTCGGTAAGATCGTGTTGCGTGGCCTTGGCGATGCCGAAGTCGATCACCTTCGGCACGGGGCGGCCGTCGATGGTCGCGACGAGAATGTTCGAGGGCTTGAGGTCGCGGTGGATGATGCCCTTTTGGTGCGCGTGCTGGATCGCGTGACAGATGGGAATGAAGAGCTCGAGCCGCTGGCGGGTGGAGAGCCGGTGCTCATCGCAGAATTTCGTGACGGTCTGCCCCTTTACCATCTCCATGACGAAGTAGGGTCGACCCGTTTCGGTGCAGCCGCCATCGAGCACGCGGGCCATGTTGGGATGATCCATCATGGCCAGTGCCTGCCGCTCGGCTTCGAAGCGGGCAACGACCTGCTTGGTGTCCATGCCAAGCTTGATGATCTTCAGCGCCACTCGGCGGCGGACCGGCTCCTTCTGCTCGGCCATATAGACCACACCAAAGCCACCTTCGCCGATCATCTGTAGTAAGGTGTAACGGCCAATGACCGCCCCGGGGCCTTCGGCGATCGGCGTCATCGCCGGGGCCCCGGCATCTATCAAACCCGGCAGGTTGCTCACGTCCACCGCCCTCCGGTCAAAGAAGTCATCCGCCGCCGACGTCGCCCGGAGCAGGCTTTCGATGCGCTTTCGCATCGCTGGGTTGCCATCGCAGGCAAGATCGAGGTAGGCGGATAGTTTCTGCGGGTCCGCGAATTGGCGGGCGGCGTTGAAGACGGCCTCTTCGGCAGGGCTGGCGGTCATAGATGTCATTATCGTTTGTCCTTCCATCAAGAAGTACGCTCTTTTCGCCGCCGACCCGACAGGCCCAATCAACTTTCTTGTAATGGGTCAGTGGAGCGCGGCATTCATGCCTTGCTCTTTCGGTCTATTTCAGAGCTCGTTCAAACAGCCAGGCCTTGGCGTAGGACCAGTACCGCTCGACGGTCCGGGGCGAGAGATTGAGCAGTTCGGCGATTTCCTTCTCGTCGAGCCCCACGAAAAAGCGAAGCTTCACGACCTCCGCCTTTTCGGGCGCCAGCAGAGCCAGTTCTTCCAGGGCGGTGTTGATCTGGATCAATCGCTCGTCATCTGCCGGCGCAGCGATTTCGACGTCATCGACGTCAACTCGCTGAAGCATGCCCCCGTGGCGCTCTCGCAATTTGCGCCGGGCACGTTCAATCAGCAGATGCCGCATCGCCTGCGCCGCAGCGGAGAAGAAATGGCGGCGGCTTGCATACTGGCGGTTGGCGCCATCGACCAGCCGGAGCCAGGCCTCGTGAACAAGAGCGGTCGCCTGAAGCGTCTGCCCGCCCGGTTGCTGGGCCATCTTGGCGGCGGCGAGTTTTCTGAGCTCCTGGTACACCAGCGGCAACAGTTCCTCCGCAGCTTTGGGATCGCCCTGCTCGATCAACTCGAGGATGTGCGTGACTTCACTCATGGCAGCCGCAGGTTCCGCCGCCTTTGTAACTTAGATCCACCAGAAATCCAAGTGTCAAACCTGCGATGAGCGGCGGACCGCAGCCACGCTCCGAACGTTGAACCTTGAAATTTGGGGTCTTCCGCAGAATTTGTGGGTGAATTGACTGTACATGTGTTCAGTTTTGGGGTGTTTGAGACCTTGGCCACGCGGGCCGCGCTCGGGCGCGCCTGAAACGCTCCGCGACGAATCGAGCGGCCTGACGGCCGGGAGAGGGGATTCAAGCAATTCCGGCGCGGCCAGGGTATGGCTCCGCTAAGGAATTGCTTGTGAACGTGTGCTTGGTTGGAGTTGGCTGGCGCGCAAATGGCATAGCTGATCTGCCCGGGTTCCACTAGCCTGGGTCGTGTGAAAAGGGCTCTATGGCAGACTCCGTGGGTCAAAATGGCCCTCCAAGGCGGCCAGTGCCCACCTCCGTGATGGGACAGCATGACGCACCACCTCGCTGGCCGCAGGCGATGACGAGTTTTGGGCTTTGAACAGTGGATTGCAGGGGCATCCGCAAGGGTGGGACCCAGTGGTCACCACACGTCGGCCTGCATTTCGGGCCGTTTCGGGCCGAAAACAGGGCGTTTCCCCCGCTTTGGCACCGGCGTTTACCCACAGATTCTGCTGAGGAGGCGAAATTTGAACCTTGACGCGCATACTCCGCCGCAACTCATACCAGTTTGCTTTTAAAACCAGCCGCAAAACCGTCCATGGTCTTTATCGGACTGGAGTTTAGCCGATGAATTGCCCAAGATCCGGGACCAACTTGCAAGCAGAGACGATAACTCATAGGAGTTTGCTTTTCCGCGTGGTGGGAGCATGCCCGAACCGAAGTGGCTGTTCCAGGTCAAACCGACCGGAATTGGGCCCGCTAAGCTCTGCTGCCGCCTTCGGCTCCCGGCCGGCCGGAGCCACCACGGGATAAAGACCACGTGATCTTTGCATTCCCACTTTCGTACGGTTAAGACTCTCGTAATCATTCATGATTTGAGCTTCCTGTTGTCGACCTTGAGCGGTTCACAACACGGATGCTCAACGGACTCCCGGAGCTGTCAAACTCTGGGAGTCTCCCCGGCAGAGCCGGGGGGTTTCCCGGTCATCTAATACCAGTTTCCAACTTTGTTGTTCAGTCTGAAATCATTCAGTTGTGATTTTCCTAAGGAATACGCGAATCTCAGTTTCCGACTTTATTGCTCTTGTACAAAGACCTTCTGCACCTGGAAAAGAAAGGCTACGAGGTCTGGAGCGAGATGATGCAACCGCTGTTCACGGAGATGCTGGCGGATAATTGAGTCAGACAAGCGGCACCGATTCCGTCCCCTGCCAACACCCAAATGGGAGAACGGCAAGGTTGACAGGGAACAGGTGTTCTGTATATCGTGCGAGTGATGTTACACTGATTGCCCGGCATGAATGCTTCTCAATCCATCACTGTGGAAACGGGGCGCAAGCTCCGCGCGCTCCGTTTGCGCGCCCATCTGTCCATGCGGGAACTGGCCCGGCAGGCCGGGGTCGCGGCCAGCTACGTGTCGAATCTTGAAGCCGGGCGCGTCTCCGCCACGCTCGCCAGCCTGCGTAAACTGCTGGTGGTCCTCAGCCCGGACATCGGTCCGTTTTTCGCTTTGGCACGGCCCGCCGTCGAAGGCTGGGTTTTCCGCCGGCAACAGATGCAGACGACCTCCGATGCCGGCCGCAGCTACACGTTCATCCTGCCGGTCCGGGCGGATCTTCGACTGAACATGATGGATGAAGAGCTGTTCGCGGGCGAGCAGCCGGAATTCGAGACGCTGGACGGCGACCTCGCCGGCTATGTCCTCTCTGGCGAACTCGTTTTGGAGTTCGAGGGCGAGAAGCCGCAAATCCTCCACGCCGGGGATGCCTTTTACGCGCCCGCTGGCCGGCCGGTGCCCGGCGGGTGCGGTTGGGGGAAGTCGGTCCGCTTGGTGACGGTCGCCATGCAGCAGGGCCACCCGCGACTGCGGAACCGATCGATCCGCGAAAACCGGGGCTCAACGGAGCCCTCCCGCCGCCCGCTTGGGACTGCCCGAGCTGGTCGTAAATCCAAGTCACGCCGCCGACCCTTCAGCCGACCATGCCCATGAACCCCGCAAAACTCGTAACCCTAATACCGTTGGCAGTCTCCCTGGCCGCCGCGGCGGGCAGGGATGGATCTTCCGGGCCACAGAATCGGTTGGATTTGGCTGGAGAATGGACGATGCAGTCCTCGTTCCTTGAGCGAGGCGCGGGGCCGAACCTGTCCCAACCCGGCTGGGCCACCAGGAATTGGCATGGCGTCCAGGTGCCTACCACTGTTCTCAACGCGCTGGTGAAGAACGGTGTTTATCCCGATCCGCGAGTGGGGTTGAACGCCTGTCAAATCCCTGACAGCTCCGACGAGTTCAACCAGAAGCACGACCTGGCCAAGTACAGTCATCTGCCCGACAAAAGAAACCCGTGGCGCGATCCCTGGTGGTTCCGGCGGGAATTCACGCTGCCCAAGATGCCCGCCGACCGCCGCGTCTGGCTGCACTTCGATGCCATCAATTACCGCGGCGACGTGTGGGTCAACGGCCGACAGATCGCCGAGGGCAAGGAAATGGCCGGCATGTTCCAGCGGTTTCAATTCGACCTCACCGAGCAGGCCAGGACCGGCGTGAACGCGCTGGCGGTGAAGGTTTATCGGGTGGACCATCCCGGCGTGCCGGCCAAGCAGGTGGAGGTCCTAGGACCGGATCGCGGCTACCAGTCCGAGCTGATGCGGGACGTCACGGAGATCATGACCATCGGTTATCCCGTGCCGCCGCCCTGGCAGCCCAACCCCGAGCAACGTGAGCACCTCTGCCGTTCCCTGACGCTGCTTAGCACCAGCACGCCCGCAGACCGAAAAACCGTGCGGGTCCTCTTCTACGGACAGTCGATCACGCAACAGGCTTGGTGGAAGGAGGTGGAACGCTACCTGCGCGCCACCTACACCAACGCCAACCTGATCGTCGAAAACCGCGCCATCGGGGGACACGCCTCGCAACTTCTGGTCAAAACCGCCGAAGCCGACCTCTATCCGTTCCAGCCCGATTTGCTGATCTTTCATGTCTATGGGTCCCACCTCGAATATGAAAACATCATCCGCCGGGTCCGCGAGCGCACCTGCGCGGATATTCTGCTGCAAACCGATCACCTCACCAGCGACGCCAGCCTGACGGAAGAAGCCGACCCCGCGAAGTTGAGTCCCGCGCAGTGGGACCCTTGGATGAACCACGTCTTCCTGCCGACGACCGCCTCAAAATACAGCGCCTGCCGCGCCGACATCCACGAACTGTGGAAAGCGTATCTCAAGGCCCACCAGTTGAAAGCGGCCGATTTGCTTCGGGACGGTGTTCATCTCAACGCGCACGGCGAGTGGCTGATGGCCGAATTGCTCAAGGCCTACCTGGGGCCGCTTCGCCCCAAAGCCGGTTACGATCCCTTCAACGAGCCCCGCGTGCGCACGGTGCTCTTGGCGCCCTCCGCCAGCCAGGAGTCGTTCCGGCTCGAATTCACCGGCAGCCGCGCGGACCTTATCTTCAAACCGAATGCCAAGGCAGGTCTCTCGGTGCTGGTGGACGGCAATCAACCTTCGGCCATCCCCGAGCTCTATTGCTTCACGCGCGTTTCGGCTTTTCCGATGAGTGACTGGCCCGTGTTGCTGAGAGTCAGCGCGGCGTCGCCGCTGGTCGCGGAGGATTGGGCGCTCAAGATCGACCAGGCGTCTCCGGATGGAAAGCTCTGCCATTTCACCCTGCGCGGCAGCGTGACCGGGGAAGATGGGGAGGGCTCGAGCACCAACCGCTTCGTTTCCAAGTCCGGCCGCATTGTGATTGAGCCGGACGACTGGAACCTCGCCTACAGCGTCGCCGTCTTTAAGCGCCCCTTGCCCGAGAATCACACCGCCACCTGGCGGGCGATTCTCCGGGGCACCGACACCGCCATACCTCCAGCCGCCTCACGCGGCACAGAAGCCTGTGTCACCCTCGCGCAAGGGCTTCCGCCAGGCCGTCATGTCCTTGAGTTGCGAGGAGAGAGAGTGGCAGAACAGATTCGGGCGATCCGGTTCTATTGCCCGCAGGGCGAGTTCGGCAAGACCGCTGGTCCGAAGTGAACATTACTTCTTATGCATCAAGTCACACACCCGGACGAGTTGAGCCGGCGTCGTTTTCTCGGCGCGCTGGCACTTGCGCCGGCGGTGGTGAAGGCCGCGGCAGCGGCTGCGGTTGCCGACCCAGGCCCTTTAATTTCGAACGGCGCGTTTTTGGTCAACGGCCGGCCACCCACGGGAGTTTTCCTGACGCGCGATGCGCGAGTCCCGACTTTCATGACCCGAATTTAGAATGACAACCTTGCCACTATGAAAACGCGCCGCATTTCAGCTTCGGAGATTGCTTGTGTTGCCACCCTGCTCCTGACAGGAGTGAGGTGTGGCGGGCAGACCCTCAAGAGCCTGGACCCGCCGGTGCTTCTCCCTGACGGGGCAGAGTTCAAGACCTGGGAAGCACCGCTTAAGTTCACCCGTACTTACTATGTGGACGGGTCAACTCCAAGGGCCTCGGATGCCAACCCCGGCACCAAAGAGCATCCTTTCGCCACCATCAACCAGGCCGCCCGGGTGCTCGGTCCGGGCGAACGCGTCATCGTAGCGGCCGGTATTTACCGGGAACGGGTTTGCCCCGCTCGGAGTGGAACGGGCCGTGAGCAGATGATCAGTTATGAAGCCGCGCCTGGAGCGCGGGTGGTGCTGAAGGGCTCGCGCGTGTTTCGCGAACGCTGGAGCCCGGCCGATTCGGGTTCACCGACGCGCATTTGGCAAGCGCCCCTTGATGCCGAATACTTCCAGGGTTACAACCCGTTTGACATCGACAACGTCACCTCCCGGCAGTTTGACATCATGGACTTTGCCAGGCCGCTGCGCGGCAAAGCGCCGTGCAGTCTGCCGCGAGGGCTCATCTTCCAGGATGGCCGCAGGCTGACGCAGGTCGGCAACCGCTCCGGCCTGGACGGACGTGAGGGCTGCTATTGGGTGGACCGCACCAATCAGATACTCTTCGCCAGCTTTTTCGGCCAGGCGCGGCCGGACCAGGCCCTGCTCGAAATCACCACGCAGGAAACCGTTCTTGCGCCGGAGCAAATCGGCCTTGGCTACATCCGGGTTAAGGGGTTCGTCGTCGAGCAGGTCGCCGGCCCCTTCCCCTGGGAACAAGTCGGGGCGATTTCCACCACTCGTGGGCATCACTGGATCATCGAAGACAACACTGTGCGCCAGGTCAACGGGGTCGGCATCGATGTGGGGATCCAACTGCACCAATGGCCGCAGCCGGCGCTGGCTGGCTTCCACATCGTGCGCCGAAATACGGTGACGGATTGCGGCATCTGCGGGATTTGCGGCTTGGGGCCGGGCGGCGGCCGTGAATTCGGCCTATTGGTCGAGGACAATGTGCTTCTCCGCAACACGTTTCACGACACCGAACGGTTATACGAGACAGCCGGCATCAAGACGCACAATAACGTCCACTGCCTGATTCGGCGCAACCTGATCCTGGATACATACCATGGCGCGGGCATCTGGATGGATTGGGACAATCGCAACTCCCGGTGTTGTCAGAACATCATTGTCAACGCGCAAACCATGCACGGCGGGATTTTTGTCGAGGCGTCGTATGTGCCCAACTTGATTGATCAGAATTTCATCTGGGGCACACAGGGCCACGGCATTTACGAACATGATTGCAGCCACCAGGTGTTTGCGCACAACTTCATCGGCCGGAGCACCGGTTCAGGGTTGCATCTCCACGGCAAAATCACTGACCGCCGGATCGGCGGGCAGGAACCCGAATACGGCCTGCACCAGGTCCGGAACAACCTCCTGTATCAGAACACGAAGTCGAACGTCTTTAGGGGCCAGCCTTCGACGATTAGCGGCAATCTGTCGGAGGGGATCACGGCTGCGTTTGACCGCCAGGAGTTGCAGTTGGCCTGGTCGGTCACAGGTCGGCTGCCTCTGTGCGAGCCTGTGCCGGAGGTCCGTTACGACTTCTTTGGGAAACATCGAAAAGGCCCAAAGGTGGCTCCCGGTCCCTTCGCTCGAACCCCGGCCCAAAATGCCAAGGTCAGGCTCTGGCGTGGAACGCTCCCGGATCGGGCCAGTGCTCCGGCGCCCAAGCTGGTTCTCGCTGGCAAGGCTCCTGGCCGCACTTTCGAGGGCGTGGGCGGCGCCACCGGCAGCACTCCCTGGCGGACCTACAAGGGAAGCACCATGGACAACCTCGCGAGTCCAATGACGCAGCCACCACTGTATCCCCCTGAATCTGTGGATGACTACACCCCGGGATGGGACAAGGTTCATTTCCCATCACCGGCCCGGGAAGGGTCGGCCAAGCGGCCAGTGGGGCGCCCATCAAAAGCCGCAGTAACAACACTCACAAACCATGACAAGAGCTAGCGCGCTGGCAATCGGTTTAACCCGATCATTGTATGCCGGAAGGCCGCCTTTCAGGCTTTGCCCGTCCAGTAGCCCCGAGCCGGCTGAAGGTTGCCACGTCCTTGCGATGGCGGCGCCGCTAATTGTTTGTCTATTTTGTCCCGGCACAGTCCTGTCGCAAACCAACCACACAGCCATCCCGTGGGACATGAACACACTGGCCGGCGCCCCCAAGTGGACAGCTCTGGAACGTCCGAAATCTGGGGCTGTGAAGGCCATCACGTTCGCGGGAATGCCTTTTCGCGGCAAACCGACCCGTGTTTTCGCCTGGCTGGGGGTGCCCAAAGTGAAGGCCGGCCAGAGAGTGCCAGCCATGGTCCTCATTCATGGTGGGGGCGGAACCGCGTTTGACGAGTGGGTGCGCCTTTGGGTTGAACGGGGATATGCCGCTATTGCCATGGACACCTGCGGCCAGGTCCCGGTGGGCAACTACGGCCAATGGGTTCGCGACGCGCAGGGCGGGCCAGCCGGTTGGGGCGGCTTTGACCAGGTGAACTGGCCCCGCGAAGATCAATGGACTTATCAGGCAGTGGCGGATGTCATTTTGGCCCATTCCTTGATTCGCTCCCTGCCGGAAGTGGACCCCGAACGCACCGGGGTTACCGGCATTTCCTGGGGAGGCTATCTGACCTGTATTGTTGCCGGGGTGGACCACCGGTTCAAACTGGCCGTGCCCGTCTATGGCTGCGGTTTTTATCGTGACACCGTTTTTGAAGACGATTTGAAACGGCTCAGCCCGGAAGATGCCGCCCGGTGGACGGCGTGGTGGGATCCCTCCGTCTATTTGGGAAGCGCAGAGTTACCCATGCTCTGGGTCACTGGCAGCAACGATTTTGCATATACACTGAATGCCTTGCAGCATTCCTACCGTTTGCCCAAGGGACCGCGCATACTCTGCATCCGGCTCCGGATGCCCCACGGGCACGGGGGGGCCGGCGAAAATCCCGAAGAAATCCGCGTCATTGCTGATAGTCTTCTGAAAGGCGGAGTCCCGCTCCTTGCGATCACCGGGTCGGGACGCGAGGGAACAAACGTCTGGGCTACGTATGCCGCCAAAGTCCCTGTGGTCAAAGCCGAACTGAACTACACCCGGGACACGGGCCGCTGGCAGGACCGAAAATGGGAGTCAATAGCCGCCCGCCAAACCGATGGCCGGGTCGCTGCGAGCCTGCCGGAGGGAACTCGGGTGTATTACTTTAACCTCTTTGACCAACGGGACTGCGTAGTGAGCACAGAACACGAGCAATGCGGGTCGCCATAAGCCTGCGCTGGAGCATCCGCTGAAAAAAGACTATGAACACAGCAAAAGAATGAAAACAGCTATACTCGGATCACTGAGCGCGCTCTTGCTCGCGCTGACCTGCAGCACGCAAGCGGAACTCTCCAATCCAAACACCGACTGGTTCAGCCAGGCGAAATACGGTGTCTTCGTCCATTTCCTCCCCTCCGGCAAAGCGGGCCTCAAACAGGTTGAGCAATTTGACGTGAAGGCCCTGGCCGGCCAGTTGGAAGAGATGGGGCCCGGGTATTTGGTGCTTACCCTGGGCCAGAACTCCGGCTATTTCAACTCACCCAACGCCGCCTACGAAAAGCGAACCGGCTACGCGCCGGGCGAGCGGTGCGCGACCCGCGATTTGCCGCTGAACCTCTGCCAGGCGCTCCAGCCGAAGGGGATTCGTTTGATGCTCTATCTGCCCTGCCAGACGCCCAATGAGGATGCGCGCGCGCAGACAGCCTTCGGTTTGGCTCAAGGCCCGGAAAGTCACCGCCAAGCAGGGCGTGCTCACCCTGGACATGGGCCCCAACTACGATGCCGCCGCCGGGCCAGTGGGACACTTGGCCGAAGCCCAGGTGAAACAGGTTAAAGCCATTCGGACGGCTCTGCGCCAGGGGGCCAACGCTGCCATGCCCAAGCGGCTCAAGCGATTCGCGCCAAACTCGACCAATACTGTTATGAATACCTCCAACATTGATTTAATATGAACATGTCCCTCGCCACTGTGGCTGCCCTTGCGATCGTCGCGCGTCTTTGCCAGGCCGCTGAAGTATCCCCGCCCGCTGAGCCGATGAGCGTATGGTTCGTCAGCCCTGCCAGGTCGTTTCATGAATCTTGCCCGCTGGGCAACGGACGCCTGGGGGCCATGGATTTCGGTGGGGTGGGGAGGGAACGCATCGTGCTCAACGAGTCGTCCGTCTGGTCCGGCGGTCCTTACGACGGCAACAAGTACGACGCTTACCAATGCCTGCCGGAAGTGCGCGAGAAACTTTTCGCCGGCGACATTTCCGGCGCCGCCGGCGTCCTGGGCAAAAGCTTCCGCTACGCCGACGGCGTCAGCGGTTGGGGGGATGTCAACCAGTTCGGCTGCTACCAGACGCTTGGCAATTTGATCGTCGACTTCGACAACAGCTCGGAGGCGCTGCTCTCCTCCCCTAGCGGCCACGCGGCCGGCGACGGAAAAACCATTGAGAACACCGTGGACGGCAATCCGGACTCGAAGTGGTGCGTGAACAACGGCAGCACGCCCGTGACCTGGCAGATGCGGTTGCCCGCGGCGCAAACCGTCACCGCCTACGCTTTCACCAGCGGCGATGATGTGCCGGACCGCGACCCGCGGTCCTGGGTGCTCGAAGGTTCGGCGGACGGCAAGGCCTGGGTCGAGGCAGATCGCCGCGCCCTGGACAAGCCGTTTGAGAAACGCCGGCAGACCAGGACGTTCGAGATCGCCCGACCCGGCGCCTTCCGCTTCTATCGTTTCACGTTCGCGCCCACACCGGCAAGGACCTTCCAGGTAGCGGAGATTACCCTCGCCGGCGTGAAGGCGCCGCCCCCGGTGGTTGGTAACGGTTACCGCCGCGATCTCAATCTCCTGCAGGGCGTGGCGCACACCCAGTATCAGTGGAAGGGCGCAACCTTCACCCGCGACCTGCTGGTCTCCAAGCCGGACGAGGTGATCGCGCTGAATTTGAAGACCGACCAACCGGGCGCGCTTTCGTTCACCGCCGCACTGCGGCGCGAGCATGACGCGACCGCCCGCGCCGACGGCGGCGTGTATGTCCTCGAAGGCCAACTGCCTTTCAACAAGCCCGGCGGTGGTGGCGAAGGCATCCGCTACACGGCCCTGTTGGGGGCGAGCGCCAAGGGGGGCAAGGTCTCCGCCACGGCTAAAGGTTTGGTCGTCGAGGGCGCCGATCAGGTGACGCTCATCGTGTCAGCCGGCACGGACTGGCAGGACAAGGAGTTTGCCAGGCTCGCACGCCGGCGTCTCGACGCCGCCCTGGCCAAACCGTTTGACGCCCTCCGGGAAAGCGCGGTTGCCGACCACCGCCGCTACATGGAACGCTGCCAGTTGACCCTGCCTGAGGGGCCGAACTCCAAGCTGCCCACGCCTGACCGCGTGAAAGCGCAGGAAACAAACCCCGACCCGGCTTTGGCGGCGCTCTACTTCCAATTCGGCCGCCATCTGGTCGTCTCCGGCTCGCGGCCCGACTCGCAGTTGCCGACCAATTTGCAAGGCATCTGGGCGGAGGAATACTCCACGCCTTGGCATGGCGACTTCCACAGTAACATCAACCTGCAAATGAATTACTGGCCGGCGGAACCTGCCAACCTGTCCGACTGTCATCTGCCGCTGTTGCGGTTCATCCAAAGCGTGGCCAGCGAAGGTCAAAAGACGGCCAAGGCTTACTTCCACGCCCCCGGCTGGATGGCCAACCACACGCAGAATCCGTGGTACGACACCTCGCCGAGCTTCCTGCCCGCCTGCATCGGGCCGACCTGCGGCGCGTGGCTCGCCCAGCATATCTGGCTGCACTACGCCTTCACCCAGGACAAGGCGTTCCTGCGCCAGTACTACCCCGTGCTGCGCGGCGCCAGCGAGTTCCTGCAGGCCGTGCTGGTGGAGCATCCGAAGACCCGCGAACTGGTGGTCGTGCCCTCCAACTCGCCGGAAAACAGCTACGCGTACAAGGATAAGGACGGCAAGCGGCAGACGACCGCGCTGTGCGTGGGCGCCACCTTCGACCAGCAAATCACCCGCGATCTGTTGAAGAACACCGCTGCCGCCGCGCAAATCCTGGGGATCGACAGGGAGTTCGCCAAGAGCCTCGACGCGACCCGCGCCAGGCTCGCGCCAACCCGCGTGAACGCCGACGGACGCATCCTCGAATGGCAGGAGGATTTTGAGGAGACAGAGGTCCATCACCGCCACTGCTCGCATCTCTGGGGCCTGTGCCCCGGCAGTGAAATCAACCCCGGCGCGCCCGAACTCTACCGCGGCGCCCGCCTTTCGCTGGAAAGGCGCGGCGATGCCTCCACCGGCTGGAGCATGGCCTGGAAGGCCAATTTCTGGGCCCGCCTGCACGACGGCGACCGCGCCGAAAAGCTCCTCTCCATGCTCATTGGCCGCGGCGCGCCGAACCTCTTCTGTCTCCATGCGCCGTTCCAGATTGACGGCAATTTCGGCGGCTGCGCGGCCGTGGCCGAAATGCTGTTGCAGAGCCAGGAAACCAGGGCCGACGGCCAGTTTGTGCTCGAACTGCTCCCCGCGCTGCCGAAGGCCTGGCACACCGGGGCGGTCCGCGGCTTGCGCGCCCGGGGCGGCTTTGAGGTGGAGGTCGCGTGGAAGGAAGGTCAGCTCACTTCCGCCACCGTGCGGTCGCTTTCCGGCAATCCAGGCCGTTTGCGCTATGGCAAGGTAACACGCGAGCTAACCCTTAAGAATGGCGAAACGGCGGTTTGGGATGGACGTCTGTAGCGAGGAATGATCAATCATGAAATCCCTGCTCAGTTGTTTGCTGACCCTTGCTTGTTGCGCCGCTGCGTTTGCCGCGGACGATAGGAAACCGAACGCCGCGCCGGAGCCGTTGCCTTTTCGGACTGTGGCCGGATGGAAGGACACGGCGGAAGTTCTTTCACCGTCGGCCATCCACGTGGATGGTTGGCTTGGCGCAAGGATCATGGCCAACGCGACGAATCGGTTGCTCACGGTCGACACCGAGCCGCTCCTGGCCGGGTTCCGCAAGAGGCCCGGGGTCCATCCGTGGATCGGGGAGCACGTGGGCAAGTGGATGCACGCCGCGACGCTCGCCTGGGCGTACTCGGGCGACCCTCGTTTGCGGGCGAAGCTGGACCGTGTTGCTGCGGATCTGATTGCGGCGCAGGAACCGGACGGCTATCTCGGAACCTACGTGCCGGAAAAGCGCTTTGGGCTTTATCAAGGCGCGGATTGGGACGTGTGGTCGCACAAGTACAACCTGATGGGACTGCTGACCTATTACCAATACACGGGCAACGAATCCGCGCTTACGGCTTGCCGCAAGATGGGTGACTTGCTGATCAACACGTTCGGCCCGGGAAAGAAGAGCATTTTGTCGGCCGGCACGCATCAGGGCATGGCGGCGACGAGCGTGCTCGAGCCGGTGGTGTTGCTTTATCGGTGCACTGGGGATGAGCGTTACCTGGATTTTGCCCGGTACATCGTCAAGTCCTGGGATGAACCGAATGGCCCGAAAATCATCCAGGCGCTCCTCACGGAGAAGCAGGTGAACAAGACGGCCAACGGCAAAGCTTACGAGATGCTCTCGAACCTGGTCGGCTTATGCGAGTTGGCCCGCGCCACGGGCGACCGGAATTTGGTCGAGCCCGTGCTGAATGCCTGGCAGGACATCGTCAACAAACGCCTTTACATCACGGGGAGCGCGAGCCAGGGCGAGCATTTTCATGGCGATTACGACCTGCCGAACCAGACCGGGGCGCACGTCGCGGAGACCTGTGTCACGACGACCTGGATTCAGTTGAATCTCCAGCTTCTCAGGTTGACGGGCGACGCGAAGTTCGCGAACGAGTTGGAGAAGACGCTCTACAACCACCTGGCCGCGGCCCAGCATCCGCGCGGCGATGATTGGTGTTACTTTACGGCGTTGGAGGGCAGGAAGCCTTATGAATCGGGGATTAACTGCTGTCATTCCAGCGGCCCGCGAGGGATGGCGCTGGCGCCCTTTGAGGCCTATCTGAAACAGAATATCGATGGCGCCGATGCGTTGCTGGTGGGCACATTCGAGACTTCTTCGGCGGTTCTGGAGCTCGGCGGAAAAGAAGTGAGGGTGGAACAGCGGAGCAAGTACCCGTCCGAAGGCGGTTCGGAATTGCGCGTGCAGCCTTCCAAGCCCGCCCGTTTTGCGATGCTCATCCGGGTTCCCCCATGGTCTAACCCGCTGCGCTTGAGCGTCAACGGCAAGGCGCTGTCCTATGCAGTCCGGAAAGGCTGGGCGATGATTCCAGCGCGCGAGTGGTCGGCCCGCGACCGTATTGATATTGGGTACAGCCTGGGCCCTCGGATGGTGCTTGGGGAGCATGGCAGCAAGGGATTGGCGGCCCTCGAGTGGGGACCGTTCGTGCTGGCGTACGATGCGGCGCTGAATTCCGGGCTCCCGCCCGCAAGCCTGTTTGGTTTTGCGGGCCACAACCCCGTGCGCCTGGACTCCGACCACGGGGCACTGCAAGTCTTGGCCGAGGTGCGTTCCCCGAGGTTCTCCGGCACAAAGCTGGCCGCGTTTGTGCCGTTTGCGGACGCCGGGGCGAGGGGCGGGACGTATCGTGTCTGGCTGCAGGCGCCCGGCACGCCCATCCAGAGCAACGATTCCTTGCTGGCAGGGGGGCAGGAGAGCCGCTCGCGCCAAGGCAACGTGGAAGGTTCCATCAATGACGGCGACACGAGTTCATTCGTGGTCACATTCGACAACCGCAAGAGAGATGAGGATTGGTTTGCCGTCACGCTGGATCAACCCGTGACCATCAGCCGCGTGGTGTTCGTTGCAGGGAACGTCTTTCACGACGGCGGCTGGTTCGACGCGAGCGCGGGCAAGCCGCGCATCCAGGTCCAGCGCGAGCCTGGCGGCAAGTGGGAGACGCTGGCGGAGATTGCGGATTATCCGGCCACAACGGCTACCGACAGCGCTTCGTTGGCCGATGAGGCGCGCCGGACATTCACGGTGCGGCTGGAAAAGCCCGAGAAGGCGGCGGCTGTGCGCGTGATTGGAAAACCCGCTTGCGGCGACAATCCACGGCAGGCCTTTTCGTCCTGCGCGGAGCTGCAGGCGTTTGGAAACTAAGGTCCATTTCATAAATCCGGCGGAGGGCACGCCTGAGACTCCAGTGCCGGCTTTTCAGACCGAAAACTCTGGCCGGCGGGCGGGCGGGGCGTTAAGCTTCAAGCCAGCAAACCAAATCTTATCTATGAAACACTCGATCACCCGCCGTGACTTCCTCAAAACGGCCGCCGCCGCCGGCGCGGTTGGCGTGTGGCAATTCATCCCCGCCCGGGCCCTGGGCCGGGCCGGGCTCGTGGCGCCATCGAAACGGATCACGCTCGGCGTGATCGGGCTGGGCACTCAGGGCACCGGCGACATGAGGGCCTTTCAGAGTATTTCGGAGGTCCAGGTGGTGGCTGTGTGCGACGTGCACGCGGGCCAGCGCGCCGCGGGCAAACAGGTGGTGGACACTTTTTACGGCAACTCGGACTGTGCGGCGTACAAAGACTTCCGGGAACTCCTGGCGCGCCAGGACATCGACGCGGTCCAAATCACCACCCCGGACCACTGGCATCCGCTCATTGCCCTGGAGGCGGCCCGGCGGGGCAAGCACATGTACCAGGAGAAACCCATGGGCTGGAGCTTCCGCGCCGCTCATGCCGTGCAAAAGGCGGTGCAGGCCAGCGGGGTGGTATTCCAGTTCGGCACCCAGCAGCGCTCCGGCGGCAAATTCAGGCTGGCCTGCGAGTTGGTGCGCAATGGGAAGATTGGCCAACTCAAGACGATCCTGGTGGGCGTTCCAGGCAGTGTCTCCTCCTGCCCAATCCAGCGGATCGAACCGGTGCCCAAGGAATTGGACTACGACCTGTGGCTGGGACCGGCGCCCCTGGCCCCTTACTGTTACCAGCGCTGCCGGCCCTACACGGAAAAGGAGGGGTGGAGCGTCTGGTACGGCATCTCGGACTACTGCATGGGGATGATCGGCAACTGGGGCGTGCATCACCTCGATATCGCCCAATGGGGGAATAACACCGAACTCAGCGGACCAACCGAGCTCCAAGGCACGGGCGTCTTCCCCAAGGGCATGTTGACCGACTGCGCCGTGAGTTGGCAGGTCGAGAACCGTTACGCCAACGGCGTCACCCTGGTCCACATGGACGATGCCACCAGCAAGAAACATCCCCTGCAAGCGGGCGGCCACGGCCATGGTGTGATGTTCCTGGGCACTGAAGGGTGGGTGCACGTGGACCGCGAGGGATTGGACGCCTGGCCCGCCTCGTTGCTGGACACCAGGATCGGACCCAACGAAATCCATCTCTTCCAGAGCGGCAATCACGGCGCCAATTTTATCGACGCCATCAAGGGCCGGAGCCAACCGGCGGCGCCGATTGCCGTCGCGGTTCGGACCGACACCCTCTGCAACCTCCAACTCATCGCCGCCCGGTTGCAGCGGAAGTTGCGCTGGGACCCGGAAAAGGAGCAGTTCCGGAACGATGCTCAGGCCAATGCCCTGTTGGATCGGCCCATGCGCCCGCCGTGGAAGGTGTAATGCCCGGGCCAACGGTGAAACCATCACGGAAAGGACCGGTAACATTGTGAAAAGGCTCGGAATCAAGTTGGTTTTTGCGGGGTTGTTGACGGCTGGGTCCGTCTTCGCCCAAAGCGGCACCGCCACGGAGCCGCTCGGCTGGCGCCTGGGTCCTGCCGCGTGGAGTTTCAACCGTTTCACGTTCTTTGAGGCCGTGGATAAGACGGCGGCGCTCGGCCTGCACTATATCGAAGCCTTCGAGGGCCAGCGCCTCAGCCCGGAGAGCGACGTGAAGATGGGTACGGACATTTCCGCCGAGGTCATCGAGAAGGTTCGCCAGAAGCTGGCCGCCGCCAACGTCACGCTCACGAGTGTTTATATCGGCTCCCTCTCCGGCAGAGAATCCGAGTGCCGTCGTGCCTTCGAGTTTTGCCGCAAACTGGGCATCGAAACCATCGTCTCTGAACCGGCGCCGGAGTCGCTGAACGTGATCGAGAAGCTCTGTGATGAATACCGGATTAATGTGGCCATTCACAATCATCCGCAGGGCAAATCGCGCTACTGGCACCCGCAGGAAGTGTTGAAGGTATGTGAAGGCCGGAGCCCACGCCTGGGCGCCTGTGCGGACCTGGGTCATTGGCAGCGCTCGGGGATCAAACCCACGGAGGGCGTGCGGCTGCTGGGTTCGCGGCTGCTCTCGTTTAACTTCAAGGACCTCAACGAACTCAGTCCCGACGGCCACGATGTCCCGTGGGGGACCGGGCAAGGCGAGGTCGCGGCCGTGCTGCAGGAGGTCCATCGGCTGGGCCTCAAGCCAACCATCTTCGCCATCGAATATGAATACAACTGGGACAACAACAGCCCGGACATTGCCCGCTGTGCCGAATTCTTCCACCGCACCGTGGCTGCTATCGCGGCCAAACAGGCAGATACGGCCCAGCAGTTGCTCGTCGGCTGGGCCAGGGCTGATATCACACCGCCCAAGCCGGTCGCGCTCATCGGGCAGTTGCACAAACGCATCTCCACGGGTGTGCGCGATCCCCTGACCGCAACCGTCCTGTGCCTGGAAACTCGCGGCCTCCCTCCCGAACAGGCTGTGCTGGTGTCGTGTGATGTCTTGATGATCCAGCGCGCCATCCAGCAGCGGCTGCAGGAAAGGATCCGAACGCGCTTGCCCGAGCTCGAGGGCCGCAAGCTCTTTCTCAACGCGACCCACACCCATACCGGGCCGGGTTTCATCGACAGCACCTTCGGGGACCTTTACGACGTGAGCGGCGACGCGGGGGTCATGAAGGCATCGGAATACGCCGAGTTTTTTCTCGACCGCGTGTCCAAGGCGGTGATTGAGGCCTGGCAAAACCGCCAGCCCGGGGGCCTGAGCTGGGCGCTCAGCCAGGCGGTAGTGGGTCATAACCGCCGCGCCCAGTTTTTCAATGGGTCCACGGTGATGTATGGCAATACGCAGGCCGCTGACTTCTCTAATCTCGAGGGCTCTGAGGACCATGCGGTAAAACTGGTGTTTCTATGGGGGCCCGAGGCGAAGTGGACCGGAATCATCATCAACCTGGCCTGCCCCTCGCAGGAAACGGAGCATCTGAACGAAGTTTCCGCCGATTTCTGGCACGATGTGCGCGAGGAACTCCATCGGCGGCATGGGTCTGACCTCTTCGTTCTACCCCAATGCGCCCCCGCCGGTGACCTGTCACCCCACCTGCTCTATCGCCAGGGGGCCGAACAAATCATGGACCTGCGGCGCGGCCTCTCGAGACGCAAGGAAATCGCCCGCCGCATCGCCAACGCGGTGGACGATGTTCTACCGGTCGCCAAGGTTGCTATCCAGAGCCGCCTCGTCTTCCGCCACACGCTCGCCAGCGCCGACCTTCCGGAGTGCCAGCCTCCCGCCGAACCCTTCTACGAGACCGACTCGGTTCATCCCACGGAGTTCCACGTGCTCCGCCTGGGCGACCTGGCCCTGGCCACCAATCCCTTCGAGCTTTACCTCGACTACGCCACCCGCATGGAGGCTCGCAGCCGCGCCGTGCAGACCCTGCTGGTTGAACTCTCTTGTGCCGGCAGCGGCTATCTGCCCACCGCCAGGGCGGTCAAAGGCGGCGGCTACAGCGCCGACAAGTATCTCGTCGGGCCGGAGGGCGGACAGGTGCTGGTCGAGGAGACCGTCAAACGCATCAACGAACTGTGGCCGTGACCCGGCCGCGCAACCACCAAAGAAAACCACTATGGGCAAAATCTCTGTCGGTCTGAACTCCGAATTCTCCCGCAGTTCGGATAAACCCTTCGAATGGGCCGTCCAAAAAGCGGCCGAGCTGGGCTACAAGTACTTCGAGCCGATGGTCCATTTCGGCCGCGAATTGATGAGCGAGGCGGGCTATTTCCATACCGTCTCGATGTTCGACGATCCCTTCCGCATCAAGGATGCCTGCGACCAGGCCGGGCTCAAAATCTCCGGCCTGCAGGCGCATGGCCCTTTGGGCCGGCCAGACGTGCATGGCGAATACATCAAACTGGCCATCCGGGTCGCCGCCGAGATTGGCGTGCCGGTGGTTAACACCGACGAAGGCATCAAAGCCAAGTGGACGACCGAGGAAGAGGATTTCGTGCTGATTAAATACACGTTGCAGGAGGCGGCCTTCATCGCCGAGCGTCGGGGCGTGAAGATCGGCCTCGAACCGCACGCCCAATACTCGCGCCATCCGGACGGCCTGGACCGCATCTATCACCTGGTCAAGTCGCCGGCCATCGGCATTAATTTCGACACCGGCAACGCTTACCTTTGCGGCCACGACGTCTATGCCTGGCTCGAACGCGTCGCGCCACGTCTCGTCCACCTCCATGCGAAGGACATTTCCGGGGCGCACTCCGACGCCCAGCGCGGCAAAGTCACCGGCACGCCGGTCGGCTGTGCCTGCGGGGAGGGCGTGCTCGACTGGGAACGCATCATCGCCATCGTCCAGGCCAAGTGCCCCCGGGACATCGTCTTTTCGGTTGAGTGCGGCACCCCCGCACAAGCCGCGAAAAGCCTGGAGCATCTCAGCCGCCTGGCAGCCTGAAATCCACACCTGTAAAACATCCAAACACGACGCCAACTCCATCGTATTTCCAGGGTCCTCTAATCGCTTGACCATTAACCTGGAAGCATCTTATGCCCAGGCCGATGAAACACACACTGGCCTTTGTGGCCGGCATAGTCGCGTCTTTAGCCGCTTTCCTCGCGCCCGGCATTGATTCACCCGCCCAGCCCGCAGAGAGTGTTCGCAACCTTGCCAGCTTCGGGACGAAAGGCGATGGCAAGACGATGAACACCAAAGTTACGGCGGCACTGCATACTTTCCCCAGGCTCCAGAGCAGATGACCCCCTCCCAAGCAGCACCACGACATCTCCTCAGCCGGGTAATGTCACTGGCCGTATCCCTTGGCTTTTACGGTCTTCTTTGCCGCGGTCCAACGGCCTGCAGCGCTGCCTCCAGCCCGGAGTTGAGCCCGTCGCAGCCGGCGACCCTGGATGTCACCCGCGAGCAGCTCCTGGATCACATCCGCGGGGGTTGGACGGGAATGCTCATCGGCGGCCTCGAGGGCCTCGCACACGAGTTCAAGTACATCCAGGAGCCGCGGCCGGAATTGCCGGACTACAAGTTCTTGCCTGAGGGCGCCCGGACCGACGATGACAACGACTTCGAATGGACCCACCTCTATTTCATGGACAAAGAGGGGGTCTTCAAGCTCCCCTATCCCCGCATCGTAGAGATCTGGAAGGCGAATATGAACCAGGGCCTCTGGTGCGCGAACCTCCAGGCGCGCAAACTCATGGACCAGGGATTCGTCCCCCCGGAAACCGCCAACCCAGCCCGCAACTCCTTCGCACCCTACAACCTCGCCGGCCAGTTCTGCGTCGAATCTTACGGCCTGCTCGCCCCGGGAATGCCGCAAACAGCAGCCGACCTGGCCTTGCACTACGCTCGCATCTCTGTCTCCGGAGAACCGCTCCAGGCGGCACAGTATTGGGCTAGCGTCAACAGCCTCGCGGCGGTGAGCCCACACTCGCTGGAAGACCTCCTGCGCCAATCGCTGGCGGCGATCGACCCCCACAGTGCCCAGGCGGAAGCGGTCGCGGATGCCCTGAGGGTGTTTCATCAGTACCCCCGCGACTGGAAAGCCGCCCGGTCGTTCTTCCACCGAAAGTGGTACACGCCAAAAGAAAAGCCCTGGGACCCCAACGCCCAGCCGCGCAAATGGAACGATAATTCCACTCCGCTCAACGGCGCCATGGTCTTGCTGGCAGTGCTTTATGGCCAAGGCGACTTTTATAAGACCGGCCAATACGCTATGGCCCTGGGCTATGACGCCGATTGCAACGCCGCCACTGCCTGCGCCATCGTCGGCACACGGATCGGTTTCACCGCAATCGAGAAACTTCCTGGCTTTGCCATGCCCGACCGCTATGTCAACCGTACCCGTCCGCAGCTTCCGAAAGAGTGCAAAGTCTCCGAACAGGCGGAGCTGATGACGCGTTTGTGCACCCGGCTCATCCTGGAGCAGGGCGGGCAGCGCCTCGCAACGGTGGGCTGGGAAACCTACCGCATTCGCCTCCAGACGCCGCGCAGACAGAGTTAGCCATCGTGCCCGCCTGGAGCATTCAACCACTCATTCCCTGAGCAATCGAAAACTTGATGGCAAAACCGCGTTGATCACCGGCGCCGGACGGGGCCTCGGCCGCGCCATGGCGCTCGCGCTGGCGGGCGCCGGCGCCCGCGTGGCATTGGTCGCCCGCAATCTCGAACAACTGAACGACACCGCGGCGGCCATCCGTAAGCTCGGCGGCGTCGCCGCCGTCTTCCAGGCGGATGTGACAGAGGAGGCGCAAATCCTGCGGCTGGAGCGGGCCGTCGCCGAGCAGTTCGGCGGGCTCCAAATCCTCATCGAACCGTGGCATGTCTTTGGGCTTGATTCCATGGCCAGGGCTGGTGGATACAACACTGGTGAAAAGCAGCCGGCTTGCAGCAATCGTCTTTGTCGTTCCCATTTTGCTTTTGATGCCCGTTCACGGAGAAGACGCCGTGAGAAAGCTCGAGCTGACGTTGCCTTCCTCGAGGCCCGAGGTGTTCGAACGGGTGGAGATAGCGGTCTCCGGGATGCCTTCCACGACCAATCCTTTTGACCCTGGGGTGGTGACTTTGGATCTGGAGGCCACGGCGCCTTCCGGGAAAGTCCTGCGCGTTCCCGGCTTCTTCGAGCGTGAATTCGACCGGAAACTCGAGGGCCGGCGCGAGGTCTTGGAGACGCGTGGCGAAGGCTGGCGCGTCCGGTGGATGGCCCTCGAGCCGGGCCGCCATACCCTGGTCGTGACCGCCACGCTCGGCGGCAAGATGGCCGGGCGCGGCGAGGGCGTGATCGAGGTCGCCGCCGGGAAACGACACGGGTTGGCCCGGGTCGAACCCGTCGGGAAGCGGTACTTCCGCCTGGACGATGGCACGCCGCTCTTCCTGAAGGGTCTGTGCGCGTGCTGGCATGGCGGGCGGGGAACCTACGATTACGATGATTGGCTGGGCGCCTACCACAAGGCGGGGATCAACTATATACGGATTTGGATGTGGCACGAGGCCTTCGGCCTGGAGTGGGACCGGGGAGACAAGCTCCGCTACCGCCTGGACAACGCCTGGCGGCTGGATCGCGTGCTCGCCGAGGCCGAGCGCAGCGGCGTTTTCGTCATGCTTTGCCTGGACTATCACGGCATCTTTGAAGTGAAACCCGACTACTGGGGGGGCAATAACTTTTGGCCCCGCCACCCCTACAATGCGACGAACGGCGGACCCTGCCGGGTCCAGAACGATTTCTTCACGAACGCCGATGCCCGGAAGCTGTATGAAAAACGGCTCCGCTACCTGGTGGCGCGCTGGTCGGCGTTCCCCAACCTTCTCGCCTGGGAATTCTTCAATGAAATCGATAATGAGTATGCCTACCTGAAGCACGACGATGTCGTGGCCTGGCATGGCGATATGGGCCGCCGCCTGCGCGCCCTGGATCCCTACCGGCACCTCATTTCCTCGAGTTTTACGGGCGGCAGCGAACGACCGGACCTCTATGCGCTCCCGGAAATGGACTTCTCCCAGTACCACTCCTACAACCAACCGCACCCCGCGCGGATGATGGCCGAGATGTCCGCGCGCTTCTTCGAGAAATACCGGAAGCCCTTCTTCGTCAGCGAGTACGGGACCGACTGGAGGGGATGGAAGCCCGATAGCGACCCCCATTTCCGCGCGCTGCACCAGGCGATCTGGAGCGGGGCCTTCACCGGCGCCGCCGGCACCGGGATGACTTGGTGGTGGGAGAGCATCCACTCCGCCAACCTCTACCGCCACTGGTCGGCACTGGCCGCTTTCCTCGAGGGATCAGGCATCGGTCGAGCGGACTTGCGACCGGCACGATTCGAGAAGACCGATGGCCCGGTGATGCCCTTCGGCGTCGCGGCGCGCGATGAGGCGCTCGTGTGGTTGCTCGATCGCGCCTGTGATTGGCCCGATGGGGCCATGGTGGCCAGCCCGCCCCCGGTGGCTGGCGTCAAAGTGACGTTGACGGGGTTGGACGATGGTCCTTGGACGGTCGAGTGGTGGGACACTCTCGAAGGAAAGCGCGTGGGGACCAGTGCGGCAACTGTGTCCGGAGGCTCGCTTACGCTGGAACCGCCGGCCTTTCAGGCCGACATCGCCGCGCGCCTGAAAAAGAAATGAACTCCGGGAAAGCAGCGTGACGCTAGGTTCTGTTCACGAGTTTGCAGGAAAGCTTTCTCTCAATTCGCAGATTCTTGATGCAAGGAGGCGACGGAACGTCTAATCTCTCGACGTTCGGAAGACCCGGCAATCGAAATGTTGCACCGTACCGTCCGTGAATCACACCGAAATCCTCGAGGCCCTGCGTGAGTTTGTCTCCCGCGAAAGAATCGAGTTTCTGCCGCCGGCGGCCGAGTCCAAGCCGATTTCCGATTACGCGGCCATTCAAAAGTATGTCCTCGACTTGAAGAACGCCGCCAAGCCCGAAACCGCCGCCGAGGACCTTTTCACCGCGCTTTGCAAGGACGTTTTGGGTTTTCAGCCCACCCGCCAGGTGGGCGCCGGCGAGGGCTGGGTGGACTTCATGCTGCCCGAGCGCAAGGGAGAGCCGCTCCCGCTCGAGCTGAAACCGCTGTTCCAACGCGCCGGCCCGGATGCCCTGTGGCGCAGCGATGCCAACCCAAAGCACCACGCCGCGCAAATCAAAAAATATCTCCGCGATCACGAATACCTGGTCCTCACCGACCTTCGGGCCGCCTGGTTCTTCAACGCCCGTGATTTTTTCTTCGAGAACCAGCCGTTTGCCGAATTGCCGTTCCCCGACTTTTTGGCGCGCTGCCGCGAAACCGGCAGCGTGCTCGACACCTTGCGTCGTGCCGAGGACACCGCGGAGAAGCCGGAACTCGAGCAGCAGTTTTTCGAAGACCTCAAAATCTGGTTCAGCGAGTTCCACAAGGTGAAATGGACGCCGGGCGACCGAGCCGCCGAGTCCATTATTCTCCTCATCAACAAGCTCATCTTTGCCCGGACCATCGAGGATTTTGGCCTGGTGCACTACCGCTTCACCCAGGATGAATACGCGCGTTTTACCAAACTCTGGGAGCCCAAGGGCGCGCATCGCGTCGTGCCCAAGTTCCTGGACTTCTTCGAGGAGTTCTTTGATGAGTATTACGACACCGAGATATTCTCCGAGCGCATCTGGAATCGTTTGGACAAAGACCCGGCCAACCTCCAGCGCTTCTGCAACAAGCTGAATTTCGTCCTCGGCGTCAATACCTGGGACCAGACTTCCAGCCGCGGCATCGTCCACTACAACTACCGGCGCATCGACGAGGACATCTTTGGCAAGAGTTATGAAATGTTCCTGGCCGCCAATCGCAAAGACGAGGGCATCTACTACACCCCCGCCGCCATCACCGCCCCGATGGCCGATTCCCTGGTCAACTCGCTCGCCGGCAAACTCGTGGACGAAATCTGCGCCGCCATCGGCAGCCAGCAATGCGACTTCGCCCGGGCCGAAAAACTCATGGCGCAACTGGCCGAAATCCGCGTGGCGGACACCGCCTGCGGGAGCGGCGGCTTTCTCATCAAGGTGCTCCGCTGTTTCTGGCAGCAATACCAGCGCATCGACCGGGCCTGCGGCTGGGTGCAAAAAATCCTCCGTCCCGAAAACGGCGAGCTTTACCTGGCCGAGCTGCCGCCGAACGTCGAGGCCGCCCTCGGCTTCCGCCGCCGCCAAAGCTTTGAAAATCGCCGCGTCCTCATCGCGCAGATTCTCCTCCGCCACGTCTTCGGCGTGGACAAAGACCTCGGCGCCATCGAAGTCGCCAAAACCAACATCTGGAGGGAAGCCGTCAAACTCTCGCCTGCGGACTACAATTACCGCGAGCTCAAGACGGATGTGGTCAGGATACTTCCGAATCTGGAATTAAATTTTCACTCCGCCGATTCGCTGGTAGATGTGGAGCTCGGCCGGCAAGCGGCGTGGCTGGCGGAATATCACCAGGCTGAGTTGAAGAAACTCTCCGAAATGCGCGCACGTTACATCGCCAACCCCATGCTGCACGAACCGCTGGAGGAAGCGCTCGCCTTGCGCAAAAGGGTCCGCGCCCATCTGCTCGAACATTTCCAAAGCGAGAACCTCCCCTGCGAGCCGGCCGGTTTCGCGCTCCACTTTTGGCCCTGCTGGTTCACCCCCGACGGCAAGCCCCGCGAAGCTGCCGGGTTCGACGGCGTCATCGGCAATCCGCCGTGGGAGGGGTTCAAGCCCATCCGCAAAGAATTCGCCGCCGCCTTCTATCGCGGCAAACCGCAGTTCAGTAAAATGGGCATGGACGGTCCGACTTTCGACACGTGGTTTGCCGAGGAACTGAAAACGAACCAGGATTTCGCCGCCCGCTGGCGCGAACACGAGGAGTATTACGATCGCCAGAAGGCATTCTTGACCAAAACCTTCCAGCGCCAGGGCACGGGCGACTGGAACCTGTTCAAGCTCTTCATCGAGCGCGACCTCTCGCTCGTCCGCCAGGGCGGGCAGTTCTCGTTGCTGGTGCCCAGCGGATTTCAGACCGATGAGGGCTGCGCCGAACTCCGCCGCTGGTTTATTACGGAGCACCGGCTCGAGGAACTGACCTCATTCGAGAATCGCGGCTACACTTCGCTGGAGAACGGCAAGGAGGTGACCAGACAGATTTTTCCCGACGTGGATAACCGCTTCAAATTCGGCTTCTTCAAAGTCACTAAAGGCGCGCCTGCGGGCAAAGACCACGCCTTCGACGCGCGGTTTTATCTGCACCACCCGAAAGACGTGTCCACCACGCCGATTCGTTACGCCGTCGAAATGATACGCCGTTTCTCGCCCCATAATGAATCGTTCATGGAATTCCGCTCGCCAGTGGACTACGAGCTCGCCACAAAGATTCGTGGCAAGCACCGACTGCTGGAAGAATTCGGGTACACGTTTCATCGCGAATTGCACATGACGGGTGACAGTCATTTCTTCCGCAAGTTAGGCGGGAAGAAGCCGGGCAGGGGCCAACTTCGGCTCTACGAGGGCAAAATGATTCACCAGTTCGATGCGAGTTTCAGCCCGCCCACGTTCGTGGTCGAAGAAGCCGAGGTCCGCGAAGAACTGCTTCGCAAGGAGATCTTTCGGCTGGCCCAATTCGTCCGGGACGGAAAGTTGGAGAAGCTCGATGGAAAAGACGTGCCGGAATCGCGCGACGAACTGGAGGTGTTGTTGCGCGAGATTTTTGAAACGCGCGGATTCCAATTGCAGTATGAATTCGAGCGCTTTGCCTACCGAGAGGTTGCTCGTTCAACGGACGAGCGGACCATATTCGGAGCAATTGTTCCGAAGGGAGCGGTCCTGGCCCACACTCTTATGTATCTCGCCCCTTACTCGTACGAACTGGATGGGAAGGGGCGACTGCAGCAAAGAAAGCTTGCCGACGATGCGGCGCTTGGTCTGGCTGCGCTGGCGAATTCGTTGGCTCTGAACTTTTACATTCGCAGTAAAGTTTCTGCACACGTCAGCGCGTTTCAGTTTCTCGAACTTCCAGCGCCCGAGCTCACCGCCGCGCACCAGCAAAGGCTCGCCGACTCCGCCGCGAAGCTGTTGAAAAACCCGCGCGACGTGAAGGAACGGGCGACATTGGAAGTCTTCATCGCCCGCGAGCTGTACGGCCTTTCGCTCGACGACTGGAAGCACCTCACCGGCACGTTCACGTTCGGCAGCGGCTCGACGAAACAAGAATTGGACGAAATCATTCGGCAATCGCTCGTGTTCTGGGCAACGTAGTCACCCGGCACAAGAGGGTCCAGTTCTGTTCGATCAAGGGGAAGAAACAGACCCGGCTCCGGCTCGAGCTAAACGCCTTTGCCCGCCTTGATTTGAAACCGCCGGTCATTGGTGACGGCCAGACTCCGGTCGAGCGCGCCGCGCAAATTGCTTTGCAATTCCACCCCGGCTCTTCCAAGCTGGGCGGCATGACGCAACCGCTCGCGCTCGTCCTGTACGAAAAGCTGCTGCCGGGCAGCCAGGTGGTCAACCGGCTCCAGGACATGAATTATCGTGTCCAAACTGTGGCCGACCCGGCCACGCTGGCGGAATGCGCCGCGCAGTCCAAACCGATGCTGGCGCTGGTGGACCTGACCTGCACGAAAACCGATATCTGCGCCGCCATCACCCGGCTCCGGCAAAATGACGCCACCAAACACCTCCCGGTCATTGGCTTCGGCGGGGACGACCAGAAAGAGCTTCAGGCCGCCGCCCTGGCCGCCGGGGTGACCCTGGTCGTCAGTGAGGGCGCGATCCTGCAGCACTTGTCCGAGTGCCTCGACCAGGCGCTGCAGGTGGAGTAAGGGCGCGCGGACGTCTCGTCCCCGCGGCTGGCCCATGAACCGGCGCTCACAACAGGCATTTTCTTGTGATCCTGCCCTTCATTCGGCCCCGTTTCTGCCCGGCATTTTCCTGCCCTGGACTTCCGGCTGGCCCTGGTGGCAGGCTTCGGCCATCGTTGGCTATGCGCGAAGCGTCGACCGAGCCTGTTGCCAGCTTGTACGTGCACGTGCCCTTCTGCGCGCGGAAGTGCGGCTACTGCGCGTTTTACTCGGAAGCCTCGACCGGCGAACTGCTCAACCGCTACGTGGCGGCGCTGCGCCGGGAGTTGGAACTCGTGGCGGCTGACCTCAAACCGCGCACTGTTTTCTTTGGCGGCGGCACCCCCACGCTCCTGGCTCCGCGCCACTGGGAACAAATCTTCCGCGCGATGGAACGCCTCGGGCTGCTGGGCGCGGGCGAGTGGACCGTCGAGTGCAATCCCGCCACCATTTCACTCGACAAGGCCAGGCTGCTGCGGTCCGCCGGGGTCAACCGGGTTTCCCTGGGGGTGCAATCCCTCAACCCAACGCTGCTCCAGCGCCTCGGCCGCATCCATACCCGCACCAGGGCTTTCAAGGCCTTTGACCTCCTGCGGCGGGCCGGCTTTGACAACCTGAACCTGGACCTCATGTTTGCCATCCCCGGCCAAACGCTCGAGGTCTGGCGCCAAACCTTGACGGAAGCCCTCGCCCTGGGCAGCGAACACCTCTCCAGCTACGAAGTCACTTACGAAGAAGACACTCCCCTCTACGCGCAACTGCACGCCGGCCAATTTGTCGTGGATGAAGACCTCGCCTGCGCCATGCACGCGGAACTGGTCGAGCGCGCCGCCGCCGCCGGCTTGCAACAATACGAAATCGCGAATTTCGCGCGGCCCACGCCCAGGCCTCGGTTTCCGACAGCCGAAAGCCCGGCCCGGCCCTTGCCGGCCGGCCAACCCGGGGGCGCCCGGCGCGAAAAGCCGCCGCCGGGCGAAGTCCGAACCCCGGCCGTCTTCGACCTTTCCAGCGAGCTTCCGTTTTTCGCGTGCCGCCACAATCTGAATTACTGGCGCGGCGGCTCCTTCTATGGCGTGGGGCCGAGCGCGACCAGTTATGTACGGGGCGTGCGGACCAGGAACTGGTCCAATACGCGGCTTTACTGCGAACTGCTCGAACAGGGCCGGCGGCCGCTCGAATCACGCGAAGAACTGGCCCCGCTGGCGCGCGCGGGGGAGACGGCCGCCTTCGGCCTCCGCTTGGTGGCCGGGTGGCCCTTCGAGCAGTTCCGGCAAACGACCGGCCACGATTTGCGCGGCGAATGGGCCGGGGACATGAACCGCCTGGTCCAGCAGGGCTGGGGCCGCCTCGCGCCCGACCGTTTCCAACTCACCCGGGAGGGCCTGCGGTTCGCCGACGCCGCCGCGCGACTGTTCCTGCGCTGAACCCACGCAGTGGCGCAAGCGGCCAGCTTGCCTGGGTCCTGGCAAGCCTTCGGCTAGCTGGCGCCACCCTGCCGCACTGCGTTTCGCCAACCCGGAGAGTGAGCGGGACTTGGACCAACTGCAGGCTGGCCCTGCTGCCAGGCCGGGGCAGTGTGAGGGTGCGCCCGTGAAGCCTGGCGCTACGTTTCCGAGAGCCGGGGCGTCGGTGAGTGAACGCTGTCTTTGATGCGCTTGATGTGGCCGCGTCCCATGCCCTTGACCTCGCAGCCCAGTTCAAAGTAACGGCGGATCTGGCGGTCATCCAGGATGCAGAAACAATCGATAATGGCGCACGGCTTGCCCACGCTCTGAACTACTTCCTCCGGGTTGAGCGCCAGGTAAGGAGCGTGGCGCACGGCAAAGACCACGGCATCGACTCCCTTGAGGGCCCGGGTCAGGTCCTTCTCGATGCGCAGGCCCTGCAACTGCTCCTGGCGATGGAAAAACCGGCTCTGGCTGTGGCCCGGATGGGGGTAGGTTTCCTGGGCCTCAAACTCCCACCAGTGGTCCAGGTAAGGGTCATGGACCTTCACGTTGGCGCCCATTTCGGTGAGTTTGCGCACCATGATTTCCGAGCCGCTGTAACGGGTGTCGCCCACGTCCTCCCGGTAGGCCGCCCCCAGCAGCAGGATGTCCGAGGCGGCCAGGGGCTTGCCCATGTTGCGCAAGGCATCGCGCACCAACTGCGGCGCGTGCAGCGCCCGCGTGTCGTTAATGTCCACCGCCAGCGGGGTGAGGCGGAAAATGTCGTCCTCCCAGCCAAAGATGTGTTTGTAGGCCCACATGCCCAGACCGCCGTCTTTGGGCAGGCAGTAGCCGCCAATGCCCGGACCCGGAAACATGAGGTTGGAATGCGTCGGCCGCACTTTGATGGCCTCGATGACCTTCTTGAGGTCCACCCCGTTGCGCTCGGCGAACAGCGACCACTCGTCCATGAAAGCCAGGATCGTCGCCCGGTAGCTGTTCTCCACGATCTTCGCCGTCTCCGATTCAATCGGCCGCTCCAGCACCGTCAGCGGATACTTCTTCACGTTGAGCACCTCGGAGAGGAACCGGACGACGCGCTCGCGGGCGGCGGGGTTGATGCCGCTGCAAACCCGCCAGAAATCACGAATCGAGGCCACGTAATCCCGCCCCGGCATCACCCGCTCATAACTATGGGCCAGCAGGGGCTCGTCCTGGATGCCGCGCCGCTCGAACATCTTCTTGATGATCGGGTAGGCCACCTGCTCGGTCGTGCCGGGGGCCACCGTGGTTTCGATCAAAACCAGGGCCTGGGGCGGGATGTGTTCGGCGATCTTGGCCATCGAGGCCTCCAGCGCGGCCATGTCCGCCGAACCGCTGCGCACGTTGCCGAGCGACTCCTTCAGATAGTCACACTGCACGTCCACCACCACCACGTCCGCCAGCTTGAGGGCCTCTTCCGTGTAAGTCGCCACCAGCGTCTTCCGCTGCTTGGCGCAACGCGAAATCAGCAAGTCCACCAGCGGGTCCTCCGCCTTCACCGGGGAAACGCCCCGGTTGAGCAAGGGGATCTTCCAGAAGCTGCGCGTGCTCGGCCGCTGCATCCCGATGACGAACTTGGTCGAGTTCCCCTGGCCGTCCTGGGCGTCGGCCACCACGGCCGCCATGACCGCCCCCACGAAACCCAACCCAACCACGACCACCACCTCCCGCCCTTGCTGCCGTTGCGCCGCCGCCAGCTTCTCCAACCGCCGAAACTCCTTCTTGTAGTCCGCGGGGGTCGGCAGTTTGAAGACCTCGCCCGCAGGGCTGATTGACACCGGTTCCTTTGCTTTACGCTTAGCTGTTTTAGATCGCATGGGCAATCTTCTACTCCAGGCGGCATGAGCTAGGCAAGCCCACACTTGGCGGTTGAGGCAACGGGCCGTTAAGTGGAAATAAGTGGAAATAAACCTGTCCTGGGACGCTGCTGAGCATCAGCGCCGTAATTGATGGGGACCCTTTCAAGGTAATTGGTGGAATTGCACCGCAGCCAGGAAAGGGGGCGGAGGGCGGGTTGGGTTGCTCGCGAGTGCCCCTCGGCCTCAACGGTTTGGGAGCGGCTATTGCAGGGAGCAACCCCCGGCGGGACCAGGGAAGGCCTTGGCTGCGCCGAGGAGACCGACAAAGCGTTGGGGTGAGCTGTGCCATTGCTTTTAAAGGGCGGGCCAGCCAGTTTTTTTGGAAAAAATCGCCAATGTGGCCAATGCAGGCAATGTGGCCAATGCAGTGTTCCGCTCGGTTGCGGCATTTCGTGGGCCACCGTGGTTCTCTGGCCTGCTCTATTTGCTACTAATTGTCTTGCTTTGAAGGCATGGGGAATGGGGGTCTGGACGGCAACGGCAAGGCCAGAAAACGCTTTCCAGATAATTGAGGGAGGACGGCGGCCGTCCCTCACGAACCGGGAGGAGAATCGCCACGTGATTTGCGGCAATTTCCTCCGCCGTGACTTTGTCGCCGCCGTCGGTTTGAGAAATAGCCACCGTGGCGGCGCCACCCGCCAGCAACGCCGCTACGCCCACGCGCACCGCACATTCAGCCTTCAATCACCTCATCGTCTTCATAGTTCCTTTGACTGGAGTTTTTTTCATAAGCTCTCGAATTTCGGTTTAAGGGTCATTGCTTTTCCGTAAAATCTGGAGTTCCCTTAAAACGCAGCCTTGAGCCCCTTGCGATACTCGTCAAACGCCGCGCGGCCGGCGGGCTTGAGCCGCAGCAACGTCATGGGCACTTTGCCGCGATACGTCTTCTCAATCTCGACGTAGCCGGCCTCCTCCAAGCGGGCGAGATGGCTGGACAGGTTGCCCTTGTTCATCTCGGTTTCGTGCAGCAGGTAAAGGAAGTCGCATTCCTTCACCACCCCGAGCAGGGCCACGATCATCAGCCGCCCGGGTTCATGAATGACCCGGTCCAGTTCGGAAATAGCCCGCAGTTGCTCGTTCATTCTGCTTCCGGGGCGGGGGGTTTTGTGTGCCGAATGTACAGGTACAGGGTCGCCCCGCCGGAGATGACCCACACAAGACCAACGAACAACATCACCGGCCGCGCCCCCTCGATAAAATTGCCGGGGCCGGTGAGACCAATCACGAGAAGCCCCAGCGCCATGAACAGTAACACGAGCCACTTCCACGGGTGTCCCCCGCGCATGCGCCAGATCCAGAACGCATACAGCGGCACCCAGAAGGCCAGATAACCCGCATAACCCACTCCCCCAAGGAACATCACCGCCCCAAGATGCCTTCTCTCGAGCGCCACCACCCAGGCCAAGCCGGCCGCAATGACGGCCGCAAAAACGGCGACTGCGACCATCACGGCCCAAAAGGACTTTCTCGCTTTGGCATCCGATCCGCCGGCGCCGTATGCGACATAACCAGTGCGCGGCCAGGTAATGTGCTTCTTGATCGCTTTGACGCCCCAGAATCCCAGGGCCAGCACCGGTATGAGGATGAGGTACATGAAGAGCAAGCTTGCGAACCCGTTGGTGCTCCACAGCGAATCCTTTGGCAGGACGGTCTGCAGGTAATTCAACAGGCCAAAGCCCAGGAACATCAGGCCCATGTAGATCTCACCGCTGCCGTCGATATTGTCGTATCGCTTGGGCCGGTCCATGTAATTTTGAAGCTTGTTGTTCATTACCGACTAGTTTGCCATACAAACCTGTTTGTGTCAATAATCTTTTTCGACTTTTTTTCGGCGAGCAGACGCTGGGGCGCCCCCGGGCGATGCGCAGCCGGTGAGTTTGTTTTTTGCGGCTCAGGGAGCCAGAAACAGGTGAAACTTTTTGGCTTCGTTCCGGGTATTGGCTGGTGACGGGACAAATCGAGCCCGAGAAGACATAACGTTGAAATATCAGGAGCCAATATGAAGAGAACGATGCTGGTGGTTGCTTTTGGAATGGCGATGCTTGCGGCGGTGGCCGTCAGCGCGCGCGCGGAAAACCCGCTGCCTGGACAGGTGGACTTCGGGACCTTCTCGCCGCCGGGTTCAAAGGGAGAGTACGTGGAGATTAACGTGCCCGCCAACCTGATTGCCCTGGTGGCGCGGTTCGTCGAGAAACAGGACCCGGAGGCGGCCCAGTTGCTCAATCGCCTCCAACTCGTGCACGTGAGCGTGATCGGCCTGAATGACGAAAACCGCGCCGACCTGGAAAAGCGGGCGCAGAAGGTCCGCAAAGACCTCGAGGGCAAGGGCTGGGAGCGCATTGTGAAGGTGCTCAAGCAGGAGCAGGATGTCGGTATCTATCTCAAGACCCACGGCAAAGACACGGTGCAGGGTTTGGCGGTCGTGGTGTTGGACGGCAAGCAGCAAGCCATCTTCGTGAACATCGTCGGCGACATCAAGCCGGAACAACTGGCCCTCCTGGGCGACCGCCTGCACATCGAGCCGCTCAAGAAGATCGGGCAGATGACCGAAAAGGCGGAGCAGTAAAGTCCGAAATCCGAGGTCCGCAATCTGGATTCGAGATTTATGCTGCGTCCGGGCTTGGATTGCACTCAGGTCACTCGACCCTCGACCCTCGACCCTCTTTATGAATCCCCCTGAACAATCGCCGCCGGCACGGTGGGTGCGCGCGGGATACCTGGTGCCTTTGGGCCTGGTTCTCGCCGCCGGCTATTGTGTCCACGGAGTGGCTGGCTATTTTCGGCTCAGCTCCGAAACGGCCACCTTGCGCCAAAGCCTGATGGACTCGGCCGGCGGGACCTGGGACAAGACCATCGCCGTGAATATCGGCGGCTTGACCATGGGCCTGGTGCGGCTGGGCGCGCGGCTGTTCCCGCTGGACCCGGAGCCGCGCGCGGCCCTCGAGACCGTGCGCGGCGCGGAGGTCGGCGTCTATAAGCTGCAGTCGGCGCCTTTGTGCATGGATCGGGCGTCGGTTTTCGCGACCGTGGACAAAGCCATGGCCGGTCGCGGTTGGCAGCGCGTGGTGGGCGTGTGCAAGGACCAGGAGTTGGTGGGGGTGTACATCCCGCGCAAACCAATGGCGCCCCGGCGGATGAGGGCCTGCCTCATGGTGTGGCACGACTGTGACCTGGTAGTGGCCTCCGCCCGCGGCAATCTCGAGCCGCTGATGGCCCTGGCCGCCGAACGGCTGGACCTGAGCCGGGTGCAGCGGCGCCTGGGGGGGCCTTGGAGTCCCTGACCGGCAAAACTCGTTGTCATCAGGTCAAGTTTCGGTGCGATGGCAAAAGCGCGCTGAGCCGGCGCTTCTTTTAGGTGAATTGAGCATTGAGGATTGAAAAACGATCATTGGTTATTGAAGAAAGCCCGTCCCGCCACGCGGGACCGAATGAACTTTCGGACCGCGGATTCAGTGAGCAATCCCGATTCGGAATCGGGATTCCAGGGGTGGTCTGAGGCGCAGCCTCGCTAATACTGCGTTTCATAAATACGCTGACGTAGGCGGCGAGGGATTGCGCGCAACGCCGCCGGCGCGATTCGGACGCTAATCCACCTGGGCGGGGCCTTGCTCCTCAGAGGCATTTGCGCGGCCAGTTTACCACCTGACCTCCGCAGTATGCACTGCGGCCACCCAGCGCACAGTGTCGGCTGAGTCGGTGAGCCGGCCCTTGATGATCAGCGCCTGGCTGCCCGTTGTGACCGTCGCGGTCCAAAGGCCCGCGTCGCCGTAAGGCGCCGAGTCGGGAGCCCCTACCCAGCTTGTCATTGTGCCACTCTTATTCGCGACGGCTCCGCGGATCACCAGGCCGTGCACCGCGCCGCCGGTACGGCGCCCCACCATCAGGATTTCAAACATCCACGCGCAGTTGTTTGGGACGGTCAGGCGCCGGCTGGCGCCATCCAGGAACAACTCGCCCTCTTGGGTGGCGCTGGAGCTTCCTCGCAGCACATAGGCGGAAGTCTGCGCATCGCCCGCCACCCCAAAACTGCCGCTGGCATAGGCCAGTTGTCCATACTTGTCCGCGCTGGCGCCGGTGCCGCCCGGAACAGTGGCGAAGGGGCCCGTGGCCGTTACCTGGTTGCCCGAACCGCCGCCAATCGTCGCGACGCTCGCTCCACCTTGAATCGTGTTCCCCGAGCCGCCGGCGATGACCGCGTGGCCAGCGCTGGCCTGAACGGTATTGGCCCACCCCCCGCCAATCACAGCATCGTCCGAGCCGGCCTGGATGGTATTGGTGCGGCCGCCGGCGATGGCGCCGTAGCTGGCGCTGACCCCATTGGCGAGCCCGCCACCGATCGCGGCAAAGCTCGAGGAAGCGCCGATGGCGTTCAAACGCCCGCCGCCGACCACCGCATTGGCTGCCCCCTGTTGGATGACATTGGCCGAACCGCCAGCGATCGTTGAGCCTGATGCGTTTGTCTGGATGACATTCCCGGACCCGCCGCCAATCCTGGAGTATTGGCCACTGGCCTGAATGCGATTGCCGCCGCCCCCGCCAATCACGGAGTACTGGCTGCCGGCCTCGATGGTGTTGGTGCCGCCCCCGCTGACGGCAGCACCGACGGCGCTGCCCTGAATGGTGTTCTGGATGCCCCCGCTGACGGTTCCGAAATCTGAAGCAATGAGGTTGGGGGAAGCGGTCGTGCCGCCGCCGCCGATGGCGGCCCCCGCGACGCCTGCCGCTACCGCGTTGCTTCTGCTCCCGCCGATGAGGTTCGGAGAAGTGGCGAGCGGTTCCAGTCGCAGGCCGCGATCACTGTTGACCTTGAGCTCGAGCGCGCGATTGTCCGTGGTGCCCAGGAAGTTCCCCGGGGTGGTGCCGCTGTTGCCGGCCAGCTTCCAGAACTGCGTCGCCTGCAGCCCGTCGAGCAGGTCAGCATTCAGGTTCGTCAGGCCCGTGCCGTTGCCAAAGAACTTCCCCGCGAAGCTGTTCGCGGCATTGGTCAGCAGCACCGCCCCCTTGAAGGTGTTGGACCCGGTGAAGGTCTGATTGGCGCCCAGCAGCGCGACGTTGGCGGAAAGACGCGCATCGCTGAGCGTGCCGCCCAGATTGGCGGCATTCAGGTTGGTCAACTGCGAACCGTCGCATTGTTGAACTGGACCGCGCCCGAGAAGGTTTGATTTGCGCTCAACCGCGGGACATTGGCTGAGAGTTGGGCGTCTAAGAGCGTGCCCGTGAGGTGGCTTGCGGAGACGCTGTCCGCCTGCAAAGCATAGGGCGTGGCGGTCACCGACTGGCGGGGAATGAGGAGGGTGAAGCCTCCGCCGCCGTTGGTGCGCACTGCTATTTCCAACCAGCGGGCCTCACCGGTGAAGACCCCCGCCCCGAAGTCCACGGCCGCGGCAAACAGCCCGTTGCTCACCTCCACAGCAGCGTTGGTGAGCGTCGGGCCAAGTTGAGCGCCCGCCGTGGCTGCGTCGTATAGCGCGAACTGCAGGTCGTAGTTCCCGTTGGCGGGAGTGCCGCGCTCGAGCAGTTGCCCCTGGTAGGTGAACGCTGTGCCGGCAGGCGCAGCCAGGCGCGCGCTGGCCGCGATTATGATCAAGCCGATGAATTTAGCTGTATGTTTCTTGCTTTTCACGATCCTTTCCTCCTCTGGGAGCCCGTTACCCGGCCCCAGTCTTTGCTCTCGCCCCGCGATTGCATATTCGCCGGACTTACACGCTCAATCGCGCTTGTGGCAGGTGAGGCTTCGATACCTGCTCATTGGAAAAGATGCCTCTCCAAAGGCAAGAGGATTCTTTGACGCCCAGCGGGTTGGCGGCATCATGGGGGCTGAATCATAAGCGAGCCTCTCTCAATAGGTCAGGCCGAACCCGTTGGGGAAGAGTGGTATTGGGGCGCTGGCTTTGGCCGCCGCGTGCGCCAGTTGGGCGTTGGTGCGCGGCCAGGGGTGCGGCAGTTTGCCGCGCGGCTTGGCCTCCCCGAACAACACATCCGCCACGCCCTGGCCTTCGGTGCCCGGCAACCAGGCGGCCACAAAGGCATCGCTGCTGTCGAGCGCCGAACCCAGGATGAGCGGCCGGCCGGACAGCAGCACGGTAACTACAGGCGCGGCCGTCTCCCTGGCCCTGGCCACCAGGGCCGCATCCGCAGCAGCCAGGCCCAGCTCCGCCCGGTCGCCTTTCATCTCCGCGTAAGGCGGCTCGCCGATCACCACCAGCACGGCCTCCGCGCCGGCGAGGCCGGCGCCGTCCGGCGAAAAGGTCACCTTGGTGTCCGGGCCCACCGTCCGGCGGATGGCCTGGAGAATCGTCGTGCCGCCGGGCAGGGCCTGGCCGGCCTGGCCCTGCCAGGAGATGGTCCAGCCGCCGCATTGGGTGCCGAGGTCATCGGCCGCCGGGCCGACCACCGCCAGTTGTTTCATCCGCTTAGACAGCGGCAAGGCGTGCCGGCTGTTCTTGAGGAGCACCAGCGACTGCCGGACGCACTCCCGCGCCACCTGGCGGTGCTCCGCCGAGCCCACCGCGCCCACCAGTTCGGGAGCCCCATAAGGATGCTCGAAAAGCCCGATTTCATATTTTACCCGCAAGATGCGGCCCACGGCGTCATCGATGCGCGCCGGCGACACCTTGCCCTCCGCCACCGACTGCTTCAGCAGCGTGATGAAGTCCACGTAATTGTTCTTCTGCCCCGGGCCGTTGGGAATCATGGCCATATCCAAGCCGGCGTTGATGGCCCGCTCGATGTCGGTCTTGTAATCGGGCGAGAGCTGGTCGATGGCCGCCCAGTCGCTCACCACAAAGCCCTGGAAGCCCAGTTCGCCTTTCAACACGTCCGTGAGCAAGTGTTTGTTGCCGTGCATTTTCTGGCCGTTCCAACTGCTATAGGAAACCATGATCGAGCCGGCGCCGGCCTTCACGGCGGACACGTAGGGCGCCAGGTGCACCTGGCGCAGCGTGGCTTCATCGCACACCGTGTTGCCCTGGTCCACGCCGTCTTGCGTGCCGCCGTCCCCCAGGAAATGCTTGGGGCAAGCCAGCACCGAGCCCCCGTTGGGCAGCGGCCGCCCGAAGCCCTTCACCGCTGCCGCCGCCAGTTTTGCCACCAGTTCCGGCGATTCGCCAAAACTCTCATAGGTCCGGCCCCACCGAATGTCCCGGGCCACGGCCACGCACGGCGCAAAGGCCCAGTGGATGCCGGTGCCGGCCAGCTCCAGCGCCGTGATGTGCTCCGCCTGCTCGACCAGGCGGGGATTCCGGGTGGCGCCCAACCCGATGTTGTGGGGGAAAATCACTGCGCCCTTGACATTATTGTGCCCGTGCACGGCGTCGATGCCGTAGAGCAAAGGAATCTTGAGCCGCGTCTTGAGGGCCCAGGCCTGGTACTCCTGGCAAGCCCGGAGCCAGCCCGCCGCGGAAATGTCGGCCGGATCGGAGTCTCCCCCGCTGAGCATCGACCCCAGGCAATACTTCTGAATGTCGGCCTTGTCTTTGAGCGCATTCATGTCGACCTGCGTCATCTGGCCGATTTTTTCCTCCAAGGTCATTTGCCCGAGCAGGGCCTCGGCCTTCCGCTTACAGTCCCGACTGCCCGGGGCCGCGGCGCCGCCCACGACCAGGCTCATCAGGCCAACCACGCAAACAGTCAGGCACGCCGGAAACTTACGTTGATATTTCATGGGCCAATGTAATGCCCAACGCCGTCAAGCCTGTCAATTAACAAGCATCGCACCGCGGCGCAGCCGCAAGTTCCCTCGGCTGGTTGGACTCTCTGGCCGCTGCCGCCTCAAGGCTGCGCTCCTTTGCCCGCAAACTTCCTCGCCGTCTGCGAGCAACTTGGACTATTGCGGTACGGAACTGGCGTGCCAGTCCGGAATCAGCCCGGGTCTGTTGTTCCCATGGTCTTTTGATCCGGTGGTCCCGTGGTCCCTTCCGCGCTGGACACTGAACGCGCATTTCCGTACACCGTCAAAAAGACCCGAGTTGTATGAGTTCCGAGGCCAAGACAGCCAAGCTCCTTGCGGAGGGGAAACCGGCCGCTATCCGCTGGCCGGCGCAGATCAAATTCATTATTGGCAATGAGGCCTGCGAGCGCTTCAGCTACTATGGCACGCGCGGCATCCTCGCGCTCTACATCAGCAACGTGTTGTTCCAGCACCTGCCGGAAGGCCAAGCCAGGGACCGGGCCACGGAAATCATTCACCTGTTCGTTTTCGCCAATTACTTTGCGCCGCTGCTGGGCGGGTGGCTGAGCGACCGGTTCTGGGGCCGATACAACACGATTTTTTATGTCTCCCTCATCTATTGCCTCGGGAATTTGACGCTGGCTCTGAGCGTCGGTTCGGCCTGGGGGCTTTATGCCGGCTTGGGGCTGATCGCGCTCGGCTCGGGCGGCATCAAGCCGTGCGTCTCGGCTTTCTGCGGCGACCAGTTCAAGGCCGAGCAAACCGTGCTGCTGCAAAAGGCCTACGGGCTATTCTACTGGTCGATCAACTTCGGCTCGTTTTTCTCGTTCCTGCTCATCCCCTGGCTCAGGAAGGAATCCGGCTACCGCCTGGCGTTCGGCGTCCCCGGCCTGCTCATGCTCGTGGCCACGCTCATCTTCTGGCTTGGGCGCAAGCAGTACAGGCGGATACCGCCGTCCAGCCAAACCAGAGCCGCCGGGTTCCTGCAGGTGACCTGGTACGCCTTGACCAACCTGGGCCAACGGCAGCCGGGGCAAAGCGTATGGGACCTCGCGCGCCGGAGGTTCACCGACCGGGAGGTCGACGCCGCGCGGTCGGTGGGACCCATCCTGGCGGTCTTTGCGCCGATCTGCATCTTCTGGTCGTTGTTCGATCAGACCTCCTCGACGTGGGTGATGCAAGGCAACAAGATGACGCCGGTGCCGATTGTCGGATCGTTCGTCCTTGGCGCCGAGCAGATGCAATCGATGAACCCGGCGCTGGTGATGCTGCTGGTGCCCTTGATGCTCTGGCTGTACCCGCGCCTGGAGCAGTTGACCGGCATCCGGGTCTCGCCGTTGCGGCGCATGGGTTCGGGCCTGGTGCTGGCGGCGCTGGCCTACGTGGTGGTCGGCCTGCTCCAGACCCGCGTCGACGCCGGGGTGCAGTTGAGCGTGCTCTGGCAAACGCTGCCTTACTTCATGCTGACCACCGGCGAAGTGCTGCTTTCGACCACCGGGCTGGAGTTCGCCTTCACCCAGGCGGCCGCAGAAATGAAGAGCACGATCATGAGCTTCTGGTTGCTGACCGTGGCCTTGGGCAACCTGTTCGTGCCGCTCCTCACCAAGTTCAAGGCTTACCTGATCGGCGCGGCGGCGGCCGAGGCCGGCAGCGCCTCAGTGAATTCCTCGACCTTCTATCTCTACGCTGGCCTGACGTGCGGCGTGGCGATTATCTTCGTGCTGATCGCCATGCGCTACAAGGAACGCCAACTCGAATTGACCAGCGCCCCCAATCGGTAAAGCGAACAGCGAACAGCGAACAGCGAATGGCGAATAGCGAACCGCGAACGCGGTCGCCTCCCAGGGCCGCTCTACTCGCTCTGGTGTCGCTCCAGGCTGCGCTCCAGGCTCAGGATTTTCTGTCCAGGACTTGCGTTTGAGTGAGCATGCCCTTCACTTCCTGCCGGGTGGAGAACCCCGGGTCGGCCTTCAGGATGAGTCGGGTGTCCACCTCCACCAGGCTGCCGTTGGCCCGGCGCAGGAATTGGATGAACTCTGCTGTATAGTGACGGCCCTGTTCCCCATTCGCGATTCGCCGTTCGCCATTCCCTCCGCACCTCTGAGCCGCTCCTGGACGACTGGTTCAAGCGCCGAGTACGTCAGCGTGTTTATGAAATGGCCCACCAGGCCTCGACTCGGCGGCAGCCAAGGCCCGCAAAACGAAAGGGGCCGGTCTCAAAAGACCGGCCCGTTCACCAGAACAAACAACCAACTATCCACTCACAACAGGGCGCCCGCCGCAGACCTTTGCGCATCCTGTGCCTCGCACCCGGAGGCGGAGGCAGGAAATGCCAAGCCGTCAGCGGCCGCCGCTTCATGCGGGGAGCAAGTATCGTGCCGTCGGCACAGTTCTCCGGAAGCGTCTGCCGCCAAGCGCCGCTTGCCGAATTCGCCCCGCTCGGACGGGCGGCCGTTGCGTCGTAAGCCGTCAGGCCGAGCGCGCTGATCGAGTCCGCCACCGACGGCTTCGTCCTGAAGCGGTTGCCTTCTTCTGCCCCGGGGCTGCAGATCAGGGCGCTCAACTTGTGCGTAATCCTCCGAGGCTTGTGCGCAGGGTTCCCCCGCCGCCCTGAAAGCACCGGCTCGGCAGAGCTTCCCAGAACACGACCTCTGTATGTCCAATTATTGGACATTAATCTCCGGCAGGCTCCTCTCCCCAGCCTGCTTCGCCAAACAGACGCTCGCCAAACCGTCCTGCCACGTGGCTCTGAGGACCCTTTTGGCGGTTGTCGCGCCGGGCACGGGGCGATAAGCTCGAGTCCCTATGAAAAACCACGCTCTTGCTGCCAGGACACAGAGTCAGCCGGGATTGCCCGATAATACTATCCTGCAAAGTCTTCCGGGCTTGCGCCAATTCCCTGTGCGCGCGCACGACTCATTTAACTCATTTAACCTGTTCAAGTTATTCAACTCTTTGGTTGCGGCCAGGCCGCGCGGTTGGACTTGCTGGTTTGTCTTCACCCTCGCCTGGGGCGCGGCGTTTGGCCAGGCCCAACCAGCGATGCAGGTTTTCACCGTCGACGGCCTGAGGCGGGTGCGGCCCCAGGATGCGCCCCTGGCTTCGAGTTCGGTTAGCATCAAAGCCGCGCGCAACGAATATGAACCGTTCCAGGTCGTGGTGCGGGCCGGAAGCAATGGGCTCAAAGGCGTGAGCATGGAGCTCACCGACTTGCGGGATGCCCGGGGACAGGTGGTTTCCCGGCGCCAGATTGCGCTTTATCGCGAGCATTACATCCAGGTTGCCAAGGCCAGTCCGAAATCCAAAGAAGGCGCCGGCTGGTATCCGGATGCGCTGATTCCGTTCCTCAACCCAATCGATGGCAAGCCGGTGAGCCAGGCGCGCTTTCTGGCTGCGCCCTTCGACGTGGCGCCCGGCTGCAATCAGCCGGTTTGGGTGGAGGTCTTTGTTCCCGGCGACACGCCGGCCGGCCAGTATTCCGGCACACTGAAGGTGACGGCCCAGGGCCGGGAAGCGGTCACGGTTCCCGTTCGGCTCACGGTTTGGGATTTCCGGTTGCCCGACGTCCCCGCGATGCGCTCGAACTTCGGCGGGTTCGGCGACCGCCTGGCCAAGGCCCACCACCTGGAAGTCAGTTCGCCCGACTTTCGCCCCCTGGAACGCCGTTACGCCGAGGCCCTGACCGCCCATCGGTTGTGTCCGCCCATACCAGGTTACTTGATGCCCCAAGCCCAGGCCGATGGCAGCATCGATGCGAGCGACACCCACGCGGCGCTCAAGGAGTGGGTCCAGACCTTCCACGTCACGGGTTTCCCCTTGAGCCTGGTGGGGGGCGAGCCGCTGGGCAAAGACCGGGAGCGCAACTTCAAGCACTTGCAGGCGCTGCAGACCTATTTGAAAACCAACGGCTGGGACAAGCTCAGCTACATCTACGTGCTCGATGAACCCAACGACGCCGCGGCTTACGAGGAGGTCCGGCAACGCGCCCGGCTCATCCACCAGGCGCAGCCGGGCCTCAAAGTGCTCTGCACCGAACAGCCCACGCCGCAGGAGGCCGCCTGGGGCACTTTGGTTGGGAGCGTCGATATCTGGGTGCCGCTGTGGACGCTCTTCGAGCCACAGGCCGGGGCCGAGCGCCTGGCCGCGGGCGAGGAGCTCTGGTCCTACACCGCCCTGTGCCAGGGCGAAACGGGCAAAGACACGCCCTACTGGGAAATGGATTTCCCGCTCCTGGATTTCCGCCTGCCGGCCTGGATGAGCTACCGCTACGGCCTCACCGGTCTTCTTTATTGGACCACGGTGTACTGGGAGAAGGCGGGCGACGTTTGGACCAACCCCGCCACTTATGGGGAAGGCTCGGTGGTTTTCAACGGCGAAGGCTCGCTGTTTTATCCCGGCGCCGAGGCCGGCTTTGCCGGGCCGGTCGTCTCGATGCGCCTGAAACAAATCCGCGAAGGGCTCGAGGATTACGAGTATCTGAACCTGCTGGCCCGGCGCGGGGACAAGGCCTTTGCCGACGACTGTGCCCGACGCCTGGCCGCCAGTTGGACCCAGTGGAACGAGAATCCCGACGCACTTTATGCCGTGCGCGAGGAGATGGCCCGGCGGCTCAGCGGCAGCCAAGGCAGCGGGCCTTAGGGGCACCTTCTCCGCCAGTTCTTCCAATTTAAGGCTTCAACGCTCATCCCACTGCCTGATCTCGTCCCACAGCGGCTCCAGGTCCGGCTCGTGCAGCGCCATCTGGCTGATTTTTTTCTTGCCGCCAATCTCCGCCGCGCGCCGGAGCCAGGAGCGGGCCGGCTCCAGTTGCTGCATCTGGCAGGCATAACAGGAGAGATTGAAGGGGATGATCGCCTCGCGCGGAAAGCGATCAAAGGCCGGCAGCAAGGCCTCCCAGGCCTGGTGCAGGCCGCCGTTGCGCACGCGGCGCAGGGTATAGGCCTGGAGAATCCAACCGGAAGCGCTTTCGGGCGCCGCGCTGACCAGGGCGCGCGCAACCTGCAATCCCTCTTCCCAGTTCTTTTCCTCCGCGCAAATCGTCCACCGCACCTCCAGGACGCCCGGATGGTTTTGCTGCGCGCCACCGATCCGCCCCAGTTCCGCTTTGGCCTCGGCCAGGCTGCCCAATTCCAGCCAGCCGATGGCGGAGGAAAGGTAATGCGTATCTGGCGGCTCGAGTCGTTGCATGTTCAATGACTAGACACGCTGGCTGGGCTGTGTGTCAAGGCAGGGCAATTGGCAATGGGCATCGGGCCGCTTCCGACAGCATGAGCGTGCGACTCACTGGCCAGTCGCGTGAAGGCCGGGTGCGGCGGTGAAGAAGCGCATGATGCTGTCGCCGTGTTTGAGCATCTTCATTTGGCGCCAGGATTGCGGGAGGCTCAAGGTGTCGCGTTTGGCGTGGCCGAGCACCAGGAGTCCCCCGGGGGCGAGCAGGCCCGGCAGCCGGGCGTCATCCAGGAGTCGTTGGGCCAAGGAGTTGGAGCGCCAGCCGAGGTTTTTCTCTCCATAGGGCGGGTCGGCCATAATCAGGTCATAGCGCTGCCCGCCGGCGGCGAGTTGGGCCAGGGCAGCAGACACCTCCTGCACGCGCACCTGAAGGGCCTCGGGCGGGAAGCCTGCGGCAGCCAAGTTCTGGCGGAGAACCTCGGCGTGGCGCCGGGACTTTTCCACGCAGACGGCCGAGGCGGCGCCGCGGCTCAGGCATTCCAGGCTGAGCGCGCCGGTGCCGGCGAACAGTTCCAGCACGCGCGCGCCGGCCACCCGGCTGCCCAGGCTGTTAAACACGGCCTGCTTGACCAGGTCCGGCGTGGGGCGCGCGGCCAGGCCCCTGGGCGCCCGCAAAATCCGGCGAGCCGCTTTTCCACCCGTAATGCGCATAGGGCAGTTTAAACGAGGCCCGCGGGGTTTGCTAAGCACGAATTATAGCCCGCCTGCAACTTTTCCGCCACCAGCGCCACCCGGCCCAGCGCGCTGACGGTGAAAATCTGCGGGTAAAGCTCCTCGTAATACCATAGTCTGGCGAAATACAACCCGATCGGCGCCGGCTGCGTCCATAGGCCCGATTCAACTCGGGCGAGCAGCCAATCCGTTCCCGACAGGATGGCCGTGCGCAGGGCCGGTCCTGCCGTTTCCGGGGGCAGCCCCGCACAGGCCGCCAGCGTTGCCAAAGCTTCCACCGCCAGGGCCGTCTCCTCGACCGAAGGGGGAGCGGACCTTGCCCCACCCCAGCCGCCCTTCGCATCTTGGGCGCCCAGCAGCCAGCGGCTGCCCCGCCCCAGCATGGCCTCGGCCGCCGGGAAACGGCGCCGCGCCTCGCACAAGGCCCGCACCACGCGCGCCGTGCCATAAGTGGGGTTCTCGTCCGCGGGCGAAAACTGGTTGCCGAACCAGAGCGGAACCCACGCTCCATCCTGGCGTTGGGCCTTTTGCAGGAACCGCAGGGCGCGCGCGCTGGCAGCCTTGACCCGCTGCTGCAGGCCGGCCGGCAGCTCCGCCAGCCACGCCAGCCAGGCCCTGAGGGCGTGGGCGGTCAAATCCGCGCTGCTCCGATCAAAGGGCAGCGCTCCCCAGCCTCGGCAAAAGGTCGGAATGCCGCCGTCACGATTCTGCAAGGCGAGCAGCCACTGGATGCCCGCCCTGGCGGCCGGCAGAACTTCTTCCGGCCGCACTTCGCATTGCGCGCTCCGCACTTGCCAGAGCGCCAGCACCGCCCCGGCCGTGTCGTCCGCGTCCGGCACGCCCCCGGGCAGAGGCGTCCAGGCCCACCCGCCCGGGGCGGCGCACGTGTAAGGATGCTTCGCCCGGTATTGCTGGCCCAAGAGCCACAGGGCCAATTGCCGATGGCCGATGGCCCATTGCCCGGACCGGCGCAGTGACGGTTCGGACGGGGCCCGGACCAGATCGGGAATTGGGGATTGGCAATGGGCAAGGGCATTGATGGCCAAGGTCGTCACCCAGGTCGCCAGGTTGGTGTCAATGGGCCAGGAGCCGTCGGCGCGTTGCGAGCGCAGCAGAAACTCGAGGCCTTTGCTGGTTACCGGGTGATGGACCTGGCCGCTGCCCGCCAGGCTCAGGACGACGAAGCTCGTCAACGGGGTCGCTTCGAGAAAACCGCCGCTGGACGGCTGGATTTCGCGAAGAACTTTCAGCGTGCGTTTCTGCGCCAGGGCCCGCGCCAGACGGGCGAGCGGGTTGGCCGAAGGGAGGTGGAAATGCCGCGCCTGGCCGATGGCAATCAAGGCCGGCAGGGCGTAACTGACCACCGGCAGACGCAACGCGGCAAACCATTGGCGCGGCAAGGCCGCCAGTTCGAAGGGCAGCGGCACGACCTGCCTCCAGGCTTCCCGGCCCGACCCAAGCCGCCCGGCCAACGCGCACGTGGTCAGGATCGGCGCGGAAAAAGTGCGGTCTTTCCCATAACGCTCGGCGAGCGCGGCCGCCAGAGCTGCCGGTGAGGCGTGCGGAAGGCCGATTTTGCCAGCGAGCCAGGCCTCGGCCCGGTCCGCGACCACGCGATGCTCTTCCTCGGCGCCGGGCACGGCGCCCAAGGCGGCCCAGCAAAGCGCCGTAGTGCTGAGGTTGCTCAGGCTCCGCGTGGTGTCTCCCCAGCCGCCATCGGCATTGGCGTGCTGCGCCAGCCAATTCAAACCGCCGGCGAGCCTGGATTTCAAAACGACGATTTCAGACTCAGAGGCAGCGTCGGCATTGGACTCGCGCGCCACCACGGCCAGGGCCGTGACGGCGGCGGCGGTCGAGAGGGCGCTGCTGGCCAGTTGGCCGGCCCAGTAGCCCTCCGGCGTGCGGCGGGCCAGCAACTGGTTGGCGGCCCGGGTGAGCGCAGCCTCGAGCCGAGGCAGCGAAAGTGAGGGCGGACAATGGAAGCTGGAGGCGGGAGCGCCCGGCGCTCCGCCCTGCTCAGTTTTGCATCCGCTGTCTTCCATTTTCAAGCCTCTGTGCCGATGATAAGCGCCTGCCGCTCTGTCGAAAAGACTGGACTCGATCACGTTAGGTGAACAAATGCAGGCCAACGCCTCAACGCTTCAACCTTTTCACGCCATCCCTCTTGACGCTCGCCGGCCAACCTGCCAACCATAGCGCCATGTTCACTAATGCCATGTTCAGCACGCTGCTTGCGGCGGCGGTCCTGTCCTTTATGCCCGCGCCGGCTCAAGCCAGCGACCTCATTCACTCTTTCAAGAAAGTCCAGCTCACGGACCAGTTCTGGGCCGAGGGCGCGGACTTTGCGGATTTCAACCACGACGGGAAGATGGATGTGGTTTCCGGCGCTTTCTGGTATGAAGGGCCTGATTTCAAACAGCGCCACGAAATCTGGCCCGCCAACGCCAGTTTCAAACGGACCCGGAGCGACGGCACCGTGGAAACCGTCCCCGGCTTCGAAGGCGCCCTGGGCACCAACAACGCCTACGCCGACTGTTTCCTGACCTTCGCCTACGATATCAACGGGGACGGCTGGGCGGACGTGCTCGTCTATGGGTTCCCCGGCCAGGAGGTCGCCTGGTACGAAAACCCCAAAGGCCGCCAGGGCCACTGGCAGCGCCACGTGATCTTTGATGAACTGGACAACGAGTCGCCCGGCTTCCTGGACATCACGGGCGACGGCAAGCCCGAAATTCTCTGCTGCTCCAAAGGCTGCCTCGGCTACGCCGAGGCCGACTGGAAGGACCCGGCGGCGCCCTGGAAGTTCCACCCGATTACACCCAAAGGCGGCTATCAGCGTTACACTCACGGCCTGGGCTGCGGCGATGTCAACGGCGATGGCCGCATCGATATTCTTGAAAAGGACGGCTGGTGGGAGCAGCCGGCCAGCCTGGCCGGCGACCCGCTCTGGCTCAAGCATCCCTTCCACTTCGGCGAGGGCGGCGCCCAGATGGTGGTCTATGACGTCAACGGCGACGGCTTGAACGATGTGATCACGGCCATCAGCGCCCACGGCTACGGACTGGCCTGGTATGAACAGGTCCGGGAGAACGGCAACATCACCTTCCGCGAGCACCTGATCCTGAACAAAGACGCCTCCAAGAACCGCTATGGCGTCCAGTTTTCCCAAGGCCATGCCCTGGCCTTGATCGATATGGATGGCGACGGTCTGAAAGACATCGTGACGGGCAAACGCTTCTGGGCTCATGGCAAATACGGCCCCGACCCGGAGTCCGATGGTTCCCCCGCCGTCCTCTACTGGTTCAAACTGGTCCGCCCCGCGAAGGGCGAGGCCGATTTCCTCCCCTTCCTGGTGGACAATGACTCGGGCGTGGGCACCCAGGTCATGGCCGGCTTCGTCAGCAACCCCAAGTACCCCGACATCGTGGTGGGGAACAAGAAGGGCGTCTTTGTCTTCGAGCACCTGGTCCAGGCCGTCAGCCACGAGGAGTGGGAAAAAGCCCAGCCCAAACCGCTCAGCCCCTAGCGCGGCCGGGCCAGTTTTTTGGTAAAAATGGCCAATGTGGCCAATGCAGTATTCCGCCAGGTGGCGGTCCCGCCGCGGCGCATACGCGTCAAGCTAAGGGATGGGTGATCCCAGCCAGCAGTTCGTAGAAGTTTATTCGATCCCTCCTGCGCTCGTAAAGGAGATGGTTTTTGAGGTGAGCTTCCACCCAATCCTCT
>JBEKRX010000031.1:0-67258 GCA_049518415.1 Verrucomicrobiota bacterium | reverse complement strand
TGCCCTCCTGGTGGTCGTAAGAGGCCAGGATTCGTTCACGCAAGTCCAGCGATAGTGTTCGCATGAGCCCAGTATGCCACAGCCGCCGGATTCTGGCTACAGTTTTATTTAAAACGCTCTAGTCGAGACGTAGATACCCCCGCCTCCGGTCGCCGCCGCCAACCGGCTCCCATCCGCCGAGGAGGCCACCGCGCACCAATGGTCAACCTCTCCGGCCACCGCGGTCCATGTCGCGCCTGAATCGACCGAGGTGTAGAATTCCCTGCCATTGCTAATCGCGACGAGCCTGGTTCCGTCCGCCGACGAGGCTACTGATGACCACGACTCGAACGGCGGCGCCTCAGTTTGCGTCCAAGTCGCTCCGCCATCCCCCGAGGTCCAGACCCCTCCACCATCGGCTGTCGCGGCGAGCCTCGTCCCATCCGCCGACGAGGCGACGGAAGAGGCCCAGACCACCGAGTTGGACGTCCAGGAGGCGCCGAAATCCGTAGAGGTGTAAACCGGCCCCGCCGCGCTGCCAAGCGCTGGTAACCCGCCAGCGCCCACGAGCCTGCTCCCATCAGTTGATGAGGCGAGATGGGAAAAAGTTTCTATGTGCCCGCTGCTCGCCGTCGGCGTCCAGGTCTGTCCCAGGTTCGTCGAGACATAGATGTCCCCGGCGGGCCAGTAAGTCGGATCCTCGGCCGCGGCCACCAGCTTGGCGCCGTCGCCAGAAAAAACGACCGCGGTCCAGCTTTGCGTGGGCGCGGTTGTTTGCGTCCAAGTCTGTCCCGAGTTCGTGGAAACGTAGATCGGACCCCCGGTAAACGCCCCAACCGCGGCGTCATAGACCGCCGCCGCCAGCCTCGCGCCATCAGCCGAGGACGTCACCGAGGACCACACCCGGCACGGCAACCCGGCGGCACTCCACGCGGCCCCCGAGTTGGTCGAAACGTAAACCAGGCTGGTCTCGTACCAGCCCGAGCCGCAAGCGGCGGCCACAATCACCCTCCCGTCGCCCGAGCACGCCAAGCAAGACCAATCCGCGTTGGGCGCCTTGGTCCGCGCCAGGTTCTGCGCGCACGACCTATCGGCCGCCCAAAGCAGGCCGAGCACTGCGGCCAGCGCGCTCAGGACGGGCCCTTGCCAGCTTGCTCCACGGAATTCAACGCGCTCAAGAACATTTGGCATCACACCTTGGTCAACGCTACTCATGACCGTCATTCTGAGGCTCCGGATTTTTCCCAACTAACCACCAGCAGTTAACTGACCTCTTGGGAGAACAATTGTCTCATACCCTTTCCTAACCGACTATTGCTGTTCTGACTATTGCCCAGCATGAGCGATGCCATCGGACCACGAGTGAAAGATGTGCACGACATTCGTTCAGGTTCCGAACTTTCCCTCCCCAGCTTGCGTGAATTTCACGCAAGGTGCGTGAAATTCACTCTTTTCCTTCGCCCCGGCAAGCCCAAAAATCGGCAGCGGAAAGCCAAGGGGTGAGCGACCAAATTGTTAAGATCAGGCGGCGATAGCCAAGCGCGCCCGTTTTTGTTCTTGGCGGTTTTTCCAGAACTGGTCCCACACACCGCCACTGGCCAGCAAACAGCGCAAGTCCAGGACATTGTCCACGCCGGCGACTGACCAGTGCATCCCCGAGAGTTTGCAGCGCTGCCCGACCACCGACTTGCAGCCGGCCCGAGTGACTGCCGAGCCAATGGAATACCCTTGCTTTCGAAACGTGCCATACTGCATTCGCTCTGCATTGAATTCCAAGTAGGCGATTTCCCCCTGGGCGGCGAACTCGGAAAAGCAGTAAGGGCCTGGTTAAAGGCTTCGCTTTCGTAGTGCCGCGGCAGCCTGGCCTCGCGGCGGTAGGCCGGCTGGACGACAGGTCGGAATTCGAGACGCGGGGGAGGAGACGGCCTAAGCGCCGCCCGTTGGGCGTTCGACCCGCAGGCCGGGAATCGGTTTGCCGTCCGTGCCGACGATTCGGGCGCAGGCCGACCAACCGCCCCCGCCCTGAGTGATTTTGAGCAGGAGCTCGTTCGCGCCCTTTTTCAGCTTGATGGGCGCGGCATCCTGGTCCGCCACTTCGCCGCGGTCCACGTTGTTGCTGTGGACTACCTCCCCGTTCAGCCAGGCCTTGACGCCGTCGTCGCTGCCCATCAGGAGCACGCCGCGGCAGTCTTGTGGCGCAATGATGCGCGTCCGGAGATAGGCCGCGCAGTTTTCCTGGCCAGGAAAGAGCGCCGCCAGCGCCACGTGGTCAGCGGACGGCGCCGTCTTCCATTGGACGTCTTGGCCGGGCTGCTCGGGCCCGAATGGGATATTGAAAACTGCCACTGCCCCTATAACGCCCGGCTGGCGATAGGGACCGCAGACCAGCCAGTCGTGAATGAACGAGGCGCCGCTGCCGGGCTTGAGCCGCAGCGCCCAGGCCCGCCGGAACAGGTCGCCTTCCTTGACCTGTCCGAGCACCTGGGCGGCAGCTTCATCAACGAGCTTCGGATTGGAGGGCGCCAATTTCTCGGCGATGGTCACGGCGGCCAGACACGCCTCATTGCTGAGGTCAGGGTCCCGGAGGTCCTTGAGGGCAAGCTCGAGGGCTTCGGGCATGGGGACCTGGCCGAGCTGACCAAGCGCCTGCTTCTTCTCCTCGATCCGCTGGGCGGCCGCCAAAGCTTGCTCAAGGAGCGCGAAGCGCTTCGTGGGGTCTGGCTCTTGACCGGCGACTTCGATGGCGCCGCGCAGCGCCAGCGTCCGGAGCGTGGGTTCGGTGCTGGCGCGGGCGAGCCCGAGCAGGTGCGACGCGGGCGCGGCATTAGGCCATTGCGCCAGCACGCGCACGGCCTCTTTCGCCAGTTCCGGGTCCTGGTCGCGGCTGGCGGCTTGCGCGGCGGTGAGGGCGTCGGCTGTGCCAAGCTCGGCCAGGAGCGGCAGGATCTGACGGCGCTCCGCCGCCGGGAAACGCCCCATCGCTTCGAGGATGCCGCGGGCGGCCTCGTCTTTGTTTGGGCTGGCATCGCAAACGGCGTAAAGCGCTTTGAGCACCGGATCACGCTGGTCGTCGGACTTCGACCTGGCCACGATCTCGAGCAGCGGCGCGATGGCCTCAGGCGGGGCGAGTCTGCTCAAGGACTCCAGCGCAGCCAGGCGCACCGGTTGGGTTTCAGCGGCGGCATTTTGCAGGAGCACGCTCACTGCGGCGCGGTCGCCGCGTTCGCCCAGGGCGCGGAGCAACTCGGCTCTCTCCGGCGTGGCTGCGCTCTCGATCCAGGCGAGCAGAGCTTCGCGAGCGCCGGGGCCGCGCAGGCGCGCGAGGCTTTCGCGGGCGGCCTCACGCTCGGCAGGTTCGCCATGAGCGGCGGCCTTGGCCAGCGCGGGAACGGACGTCGCGTCGTTCAATTCACCCAGCGCCTGCCACGCCGCCGCGCGAAGGGCAACGTCCGGGCTTTGGCTGGCGGTCCGCGCCGTCGGCAGCGCCTCGGCGCCAAGCTTCACCTGGGCCTCGAGCACGGCCAGTTGCGAATCCGCCGGGAGCGACGCCCATCGGCTCAGACAGGCCTGGATCACCTGCCGATCGTTCAACTCACGCAGCAGCTTGAGCGCGACGGCCTGGATCGGGCGATCCCTGCCGGCGAGCGCCTTCACCATGAGCTCCGCTCGATGCTCGGAATCCGACCATGCCAGGCCCCGCCAGGCCGCGGTGCGGATTTGCACCGGATATTTCGCGTCGCACAAACCGCGGCAGATCGCCGCCGCGCCCGCGTGGTCGTTGCTCGCCACGAGACGCTCGGCACATTTCAGGAGGCTTTCCTGCACGGCGGGCTGCACGGCCGACGGCGCCTGGTCGCGCGCGGCCGAGAGCGCCGCGACGGCATCCCGGCCGCCGATTCGGCCCAGCGCGGCTGCGGCAGCCGCAGCAATGGTGGTGTCGGAATCAGACAAGAGAGGAGCGAGCAGTGGAATAGAGGCTGGTTCGCCGCGCCAGCCAAGCGAGTCGATGACGCCGGCCTTCAGCAGGCCGGAGGTCTTGGCGAGCGCCTCGCGGAGTGCCCCGCCGGCCTCAGGACAGGGCAGCGCTTCCAACGTATGGCGCGCCGCCTGAGACATGCGCTCATCGGTGAGCAGGGCAGCCAGGGCCGGCACGGCCTTGGGTGTCCCAATGATCCTCAGCCTCTGGCACGCAGCCCATTTTTGCGGTGCGCCGGCCGCGGATTGGAGTGTGGCAATCAGGTCCTGTTCCTCTGCGGCGCGGAGGCCGGTCGCGGCGAACGCAAGCAGCCAAACAAGCAGGATTCGATTCACGAGACTCGTTTTCATCGGATTCTTTTGGGGCTCTGGGAAGATGGGGTTTTCGGGTCCGTTAGACTCGCCACGGCGGCCGGGCGGCGTAGGAGAGGAGACGATTGGCCTCTTCGTCGCCGGGGAACTCGGCCTTCACCGGGTCCCACTTGACTGTGCGTTGCAGGGCGAGCGCGATGCCGCCCACGAGAATTGCATTCATGGTATAGACCGCCGTTTCCGGATGGCAGATGGTCGGCCGGCGCGTCCGGACGCAGTCGAGGAAATTGCCGGAATGGCTGCTGGCGTGATAGACCCGGTTGTCCTCGGGCCGCAGGGGCTCTTTGAGGATGCTTGCCGGGTAGGAGACGATGTTGGCCCGGTCCACGGCAAGGCGGCCTTCGGTGCCGACGAAACAGGCGCCGCCATCACTGCCGACGGGCTCGCCGGGGTACTCCTGCGAGTGGACCACCACACCATTGGCGTAGCGGTAGTGGACCTGCCCGTTGTCATAACGCGCTTCGATGGGGGCGGTGACCTCGGGGTTGACGGTCCACTGGATGATGTCGTAGTGGTGCGGGCTCCAGTTGACGTCCCCCACGAAGAGGCCGGTGAGCGTGTGGCCGGCCTCCCCGCCGTAGGGCCGCCAGGGCAACGGCCCCAACCAAAGGTCCCAGTCGAATCCCGCGGGCACGGGCACAGAACTGTCGGAGGTCCAGGCCGACGGGAACAGCGCCCCGGGCAAGCGATAGGCATAGACTTCCTTGAGCTGGCCGATGCGTCCGTTGCGAACCAGTTCGCAGGCGAGGCGGAACTTGCCGCCGTATTCAGAGCGCTGCTGCATGCCTGCCTGGTAGATGCGGCCAAAGCGTTTGCTGGTGTCCACCAGACTGCGCCCCTCGCGAGCGGTAATGGCGACGGGTTTCTCGCAGTAAACGTCCTTGCCTGCACGCATGGCCATGATGGCCAGGGGCGCTGCCCAGTGATACGGCACGGCGATCAGCACGGCATCAATATCGGCTCGGGCCAGGACCTCGCGAAAATCATTGAAAGCTTGCACGCCGTCGTAGTCGGCCTGGCCGAACTTCTGGGCGTACATCTGATTGCAGCGTTGCCGCGCGCTTTCGCGGCGCTCCCGGCGCACGTCGCAGACCGCGAGCACCTGCACATCGTTGCGCGCTACGTAGCCGCCCGGCACATAAGTCCACGCGCCGCCCAGCAGATGCCCGGTCCCCTGCCCGCCTAGCCCGATGAAGCCCATGGCGATCCGTTCGCTCGGGGAGACAGCGCCGTCGCGGCCCAGGGCGGAAGCAGGGATCAACATCGGCGCGGCGAGCGCGGCTGCAGCCGCGCCGGTCGTCTTGAGGAAGTCGCGTCGAGTGGTGATGAGGTGTGCGTTGGCAGACCGAGCGTTCGTTCTCATAGCGGGCGTTTCATTTGTGTTTTGATTTTGATGTTAATTGCACCGGGCTGTTCTGGCGAGCCAGCATTTTCATCGCAAGAACGTGCACCCAAATGATTAAGAGGGATTAAAGCGGATTAGAATCGATTAGGCTTGATCCCGAGGAACAAGAGCCCATTTTACCCACTGAATAGTGGGTCTCAAAGAGCGATTCCAACCCTTATGTGAAATTTCACATAGGGGTCGGAATCGGGCTTTTTTGCGCTCAATTCCGGGGTTTAGATAGCATTTTCCCCGATAGTACTCAAGAAAAACTCAGGGCCTGGTCTGCCAAGTACTCCGGCAGTACTCAGTTAGGCACAGTTTTGGACACACCTTGGTCGGCAGGCGTCGCGGACGGCGGCGTGGAGCTGTTCCAGCAGCGGGGTGTCGTTGGTCCCCTGGTTGGCGAAGTACAGGGTCCAAGCCACTCCGGGGGTATCGGTGTAAATTGCCAGCACCGCCCGGACCTGCAGGCCCGTGTCAGGGTCGTTCAGCGTGATAATGCGCTGGACCTTCGTAGCATCAATGGCTTTCTCCTCGACCGTGCGTTGCCGCCGGCCGATCCATTCGCCGGACGGCCGGCCACCATAGATAAAAAAGAACGGCAGTGGCTCAGCCGCCGCCCAGTTTCGGTGAAAGGCGACCTCTTTGTTCGGCTGGTCAGCAACCGTTGCCGGCGCCTCGGGCTCCAAACGCAGCATGCCTACGGCCCGCACCACCCCGAGGCGCTCGTCGATGGCGGCCTCCACGGGATCGGGGCCAGCCTGGCCGAGACGTTTGCCGATCTCGTGACGCAGCCACCAGTAGCCCGAGTTCCACGAGTAGAGGACGTGCCCGTGCGGCTTGCCATCGAGCGTGCTGATGGACTCGTTGAAGGCCGGGACGTGGGCGATTTCCCGGCTGATGCGCTCGGTCAGCACCGCTTCCCAGCCCTGCTTAGTCGTCTAGGGCATGAGTCCGGTGACGCAACCTGAACCGGGAGTCCGTAGGGCAGACTTGGAAGTCTGCGCTACTTGGCACTGAAGAGCCAGACCGTCGCCGCAAGGAACCCCAGCACAACGACGACCGTGACGATCCCCACGGGAATGAGGCCGAGAAGCCGATACTCGCCGCGGCCAGCCGTGGCAAGGGCTAGTGTCGCCGCGCCAAACAGCACCGCGCAACTCCACCTCGTTGCCGGCCGGGCCACCGCCGGCGAACCGGTAGCCTGCTCCAACCAGCGCAGGTAACAATCCGCAAGCCAGGCGGCGCCACAGAAAGTAAATCCGGCGTAAAGCAAATCGCACACCGGCACCCCGCTCGCGCCAAGCCAGAAAACCGGCTGTCGAAGCGCCGGTATATGGCCCACCAGCCAACCATACTCGTGGGAAATGGAATCCAGCAGGTTATGCGTCCAGGCGCCGATCAGCACCGAGACCGGGAGGGCCAGCCAAGGCCCGGCCGGCCGCCGGCAGAGCGGCCAGAACAAGTCCTTGTAGCGGCCAGGCAGAATCTCAAGCAGTGGGGAGCGGACGAGATAGAATACCCCGACGGTCAAAAGCCCCGCCGGGAGGCAGAACCCGAAGCTGCCGGCCCAAAAGCGATGCGAAAACCAGTCCACGTGCAGATGGCCAAAGACGTGGCCGAAATCGGGGCTGAGGCTGCCGGCGATAAGCGCGGGAAAGCTTAAGCACCGCGGGCAATAACGCCGCAACGGCAAGACCGCCGCCGGATGAGCCACTGGAAAGGGCATGAGCAGGCCGAGATTACTGGCTGGCGAGGGAAACGGCCAGTGCGATTTGGTCAGCGGCCACGGGACAATGGGACCACTCGACCGAGTGTGCCCCCCCCCTACGCGGTGAGCGGAACCAGGAGTCCTCTTCGTTCCGGCCCCTGTCCTCGATCCTTTGTCTTCCGTCTTCTGACTTCGTTGTCTCATGGTCCCGTACTGTCCGGCCGGACAATGATTCCATGTACAACCTGCCGCGTACGCCCCTGACGGTTGAAAACCAAAGAAAACTTCCCGCAACCGGCCGTGTCCCGCCAACTCACGTAACTCATTCAACTCGCGCAACCCATGCAACCCATTCACCTCACGTAGCTTATGCAGCCTGTTTAACCTGCCTGCCCTTCCGTCAGTCGTCGCCCGCCACTCCCACCGTTAACCCACGGACCACCTCGGCTCCGAGCCGCAGAACCAGTGGGGCCAACCGGTCTGTTCCCGTTGGCCCAACAGCCCCCTGTTGAGATAGCGTGCAACGAGCGCCCAAATAGGCAGGCATCAGGCAGGATTAGCGGCAGCGAGCAGAGAGGGCTCGCCGGCTTGGCCGGGTTCAGTTCGGGCTGCAACCGCACGTTCAGCTCCCGGATGCCCAGAGAGCCGCGGTTCATCGGGCAGGCCACCTGGCTGGATGTCGCAGCCAGCCCGCCGCCTTTACGCTGCTCAGGGGTAAACCGCGCGGTAGAACCGCAGCGAAGATCCGCCCGCATCAACCAGCACGAACGAGCCAAAGGTATCCGCCGTCGTGGTGCCCAGCGTCTGCCAGTTTAAAGTGGGTGGCGAGTTAGTTGTGTACTGGATGATGTACGTCCGGCCGGGAATGCCGCTGCCACTAATCGCAAACGAGCCATTCCCCAGGTTGCTGATGGCCAGGTTCCGTGAAGGGCCAGTATCAACACTCATATTCACGGTGACCACGCCGGTGACCGGCGCGCCCCAGCCGTCGCTGATCGTATAAGTGAATGTGTCTGTGTTGGTGAAGCCCGGAGCGGGCGTATAGAAAATCCAACCGCTATTGGTCACCACGGTGCCACCGTTGGCGCTGGTGGTGTTCACGCCGGCAAGGGTAATTAGATCACCATCGGCATCCGAATCATTGGTGAGCAAATCCGCGATGGAGATTTTCACGCCATTGGTAAGACCCCGTTCGAGAGTAATGGGGCCAGCGACGGGCGGAGTATTGATCACCTGCGCGGGCGACAGCACGTTTGTGACACCGCCGAAATTCGCGTCGCCGGCGTACTCGGCCGCCACCGTGTGCCTGCCATGCGCGAGGCTCGAGGCGGTGTAACTGGCTGCGCCACCGCTTAGCGGCACCGGCCCGCCGGCAGCCGCGCCGTCAATTCTGACCTGCATTGTCCCGCTCGGCGTGCCCGCTCCGGGCGCCACGGCGCTGAGCGCCAGGGTGAAGGTCACCGGCTGGCCGGGCAGCGCCGGGTTGGTTGACGCCGTCAAGAGACCCTGCGAGGCGGCGGGCAGGATCGTCAATGTCCCGTCCACGAAGTTGAGGGCATAATTCGGGGACGCCGCGCCGCCCACGTGGATGGGATAATTGCCGGGCGAATCCGCCGCGGTGGCGGGCGTGGTCAACACCGGCGGGGAAGAGAGGCTCGCCGGCGTGTCGCCGTTGACGAAACCGGTGCAGGTCGCCGTGAAGGCGGGATTGGCCTGCCCATACAGACGGCTTTGATTGTTCGCCTGCACAGTCAACGGCGCCGGGATCACGGTCAACACCCCGTTGGTCACGCTGACCGTGTAGTTGGTCAGCTTGCCGGCAGGGTCATTGAGCACCGGCACAATCGGGTACGTGCCTACCCCGCTGCTGGCGTCGGCCGTGGTCGTGAAACTGGCCGTGATGTCGTCTCTGTCCCGCACGCCGGTCAGCGAGCCGGTCAGAACTCCGTTGGCGGTTCCATAGACCCGGCTCTGGTTGTCGGCGGTCACCACCAACAGCGGCGGGACTAAATAGGATGCCTCGTTCGAAAAGTCGCTCTCCATGCCCAGGACGTTGCAGGCCGTGACGGCGAAATAGTAGGTCACCCCGGGAACCAGGTTGGAAACGGTCGCCTCGCTCGTGTTGCCCGCGGACAAGACGTTCGTATAATTTCCGCTGGCCGCCCCGTAATACACATTGTAGCCGGTGACGGTAGGGTCGGTGCTGGGGTCCCAAAGCACAACGGCGGTGGCCTGGGCGCCGCCATCCCCAAAAGCCAGGCGCGGGCAGACGGTCAGGCTGCAAAGCAGAGCCATCCGAATCGCATGCGCCAGCCGCTGAGCCAATCCCGCACCCTGCGTCATGAGGCCCCCTTACGCAGGTGCCTTGCCAGTTCAGGAAAAGCCCTCCATGGGAAGCTCCGCCGGCCGATTCCCGCGCGCCGCCGCTGGAACTCTTAACCAATTGGCGCAGAAGCACTTGGGAGTTCAGTGATCAGAGGTCAGAGGTCAAAGGTCAGACATTTTCCCATCCTCCACCCCCGATCCGCCGCGCCCCTCCGCCCGCCCCGTGGCCCCATTTTAGGCAATCCCCTGGCTCCTTATTGGACACCCCTCCCGCCCGCCAGCCGGTCTCTCCCGTTCAACGTTCAAAGTTCAGACCTTTTCCCCTCCTCCACACTCCATCCTCGTCCTCCCTCCGGCCGGCACGAGTTTTCGGCGCAGCTCAGGGCGCTCGACGCTTAAAAGAGCGGCAACGCGCCAGGGTTGGCGGTGCTCAATGCGCTGCGCCCCTCTGCTCCAGAAGAGCGTCCAGAATGCCCTGGTGGCGGCCGGCAACCTGAACTTGGGCGGCTGCCTTGACCCGGTTCACGAATCTACCAGGACAAGGCGTCGTCTGAAATGTGATCGGTGCTGTCCGTAAAGTGGAAGTCACGCGGCCGACTCTCATATTAAATCAGGCAATGCATCTATGTCTGATAAGTGAGCTAAGATGTCCGGCAATGGGATAGATCAATTGTCGTTACCGCTCTATAAATAGTCCCGGTTATCATTGGGAAAACCCCTAATGAACCAGGAACAGCCTTTGTTGTGTAGAGAGTTTTACCAGGCTCTGACGTCGAACCAGATATGACTTTCGGCGAAGGCCAGCAGAAGAAAGGATAGCAAATGAGAAAGCTATGTCTGATAGTAGGGTTGGCAGGGGCGATGGTCGCCCCCAATCTGTTCGCCGCTTATGACGGAACGCTCATCGTGAATGGGTCGGGGTATGAAAACGGCCAGGGGGGTGAATTTCGGGTGGTGAGCCCCATCGGTACCTTCCAAACATTCTGTATTGAGGATCAGGAGTGGTTCCTCCCGGGCGCAACATACAAGTACTACAAAAACACCGGCGCTGTGGCTGGCGGAGTGGGTGCTGACACAACCGACCTGAACACCGGCATTGCGATGGATAACATTTCCATTGGCACCGCTTGGCTTTACAGCCAGTTCCGTGCGGGCACGCTGGCGAACTACTTCGGAGTAAATCGCCAGGCGAATGCAGGCGTTCTTCAAACCGCGATCTGGATGCTCGAAGGAGAAGTCGATTACAACGCGGCCAACCCGTACTTGGGGCAAGCACGAACAGCGTTGGGCATGACCGATGCACAATTGGTGGGCGACTCCGGCGGTGCATACAACGTGGTGGCTCTGAACCTGTTCGATGGGCCGCCTGGATCCTCGCCCACGGATAAGCAAGGAACTGGTGGCGTGACTTATCACCTCAACCAGGACCAGTTAGCCATTGTTCCCGAGCCGACCACCATGGTGGCGGGCATCGGCGCGCTCGGCTTGGTTCTGCTCGGACTGCGCCGCCGCTCTGGCGTCCTCAAGATTGGCAACTAACCCCAAGACCAACCTCGTCAATTACGACACAAGGCAGGCCAGCTTGGCCTGCCTTTTTGTTGTATGCCGGACATGACTCAGACCCTACGGGGTTGAAGTCCCCTGTGGGCCGAACAAGCGGAACTACGAGCCAAAGGCAAGCGCGAATTCCGCGAGTATTTACGACATGGTGCATGAGTCACATTTCGGCCATTCAGGCGGGCTATCACCGGCGGACAGGGCAGGGGCAGTATAAGACAGGAGTCGGACATGACTTGTCACATTTCGGACGGGGGAGGCGTCAGTTGGGACTGAACTGCAGCCGTGCCGCCGGAATGTTGCGTGTCCGATAACTGAGCGAAGATGTCTGGTAATGCGATAGACGCAGATGGCGCGCCGTGGCAAAATGGGGCCACAGTATGAACAATAACCAGACCACTCGCGTGCAGGGCAGGAAACGTTTGTGGCTTTCACGCCTGGCCGGAAGCCGCTTTCCGCGACGGTCAAAAACAGAAAGGAAGCAATGAGATTAAAAACATTACAAGCAGCATTATTGGCGGGCGCCTTGGGGCTCGCGGTTCAGGCTCAGGCCTCGGTCGTCTTCGACCTCACCTACTCCGATCCGTCGGGCAACGCTGCCAACGGCCAACTGACGGCCAATCCCAATGACGACGGCAGCTACACGGCCATCAGCGGCACCCTCGACATTACCGCTTCGACTACCGCCGGGGTCGTGGGCAGCTACTCGTTGTATTTCAACCCGAATGGCACTGCGCCGACTGTCTCCCCAGCTGGTGCGTTCATATACGACAACCAGTTGTTCCCCGGCAAGGACCCTTACCTCACCACCTATGGTCTGCTGTTGTGGACCTCAGGCGTCCGCGAGATCAATCTCTGGGGCAACAGCCCCGGTAACTATAGTCTCTATGCGTATGACAACGGCGTCGGTTACACGTTGACATATACTGGGCCGGCAACCGTCACGCTTGTCCCCGAGCCCACGACCATGGTCGCCGGCATCGGCGCACTCGGGTTGGTCCTGTTGGGCATGTTCCGGTCCAAGCGCTCAGGGGTCATTAGAATCGGACAATAATTCAGTAACCGGGTCCTCCACGCTTCTCAGATCGATCAGGCAGGCTCTCAAAGCCTGCCTGATTTTTGCTTTCAATCCCGCTCCTGTTAGGAGGACTGAACCGCAGAACACGCGGAATACGCGGAATTCAGAACTCCGCTGTCTGCCTTTCCGCGTATTCAGCGTATTCCGCGGTTGCTTCTTCGGTTGCGGCCAGGCGCAGCAACGGCGGGAAGGGGTCCGGCCACGCGGGAACCTGGCTCAGGCTGAAAAGCAAACAGGCAGGCCGTTGGGCATGCCCGTCGAGCGGAAAGAACTGCTTTGCGAGGGGCTTACTTACCCATTCGGAGAACGGCCGAGCGTTTCGAGTGGACACCGAGGCCGAGGAGAACGAGCCCGAGCGCGCCGGCGCCGGCGAACATCGTGCTGGCCTCGGGGACAACCTCGAACCGCATGCCGGTGGGGTTGCCGGAGTCCTGGCCGATATTCAACACGTCGACGTCCAATGTGTATCCTGTGCCTTTCGTCACGTTGAATGTCCCGTATGACCAACTGTTGAAGGTCGTATAGTTATTTGGGTTAGGTTGGCCATTGTTGGCGATTTTGGTGCCGTCGAGTGTCACCTCGCTTGAATTGTCTGATGCCCATCGGAAATTGACGACACCATCCGCCGTCGCCGTGAAAGCCAGTCGGTAATCGAACGTGCGGCCTATATCTCCCCCCGTGTACATTGGAGCGGCATAAGTGATCCACCTGGACGCGAGACTGTTGCGCAGCCAATAGCCGTTAAACGGAAAGTTGCCATCGTCATTGACGACATAGGCATTGGGCAGGCTCAGTCCGTATGGTACAGATGGATCGTCGCCCAGCTTGTCGCCCGGAACCACGGAGGCCAGCGTCCAGTTTTTGTCGCTACCATCAGCATCAACAGCGGCTCCCGTATTAGCTAACATAGCCGCCCGCGCCGAGACGACGCTCATCAGGAGAGCAAGCGCTGCCGCCAGTTTGTAAGCCCTTTTCATAGATTCGACTGTTTTGTCAATGGCCGCCGGCATTTCGCCGGCCTGTTTCGTGCCCGCTCTCGGTTCGGCGGGGCCAAGCCAGCCCCGTTCCCGAGCAAAACCCGAGGATTTCTGATTTACTTATCCCATAACCGCGCGTGCGCGTCTATCCAAACGCCGGACATCTTAGATCACAATTCAGACAGAGATTCAGCAGGCCACCGACCGCACACATGCCACAGATAGAGATGTCTTTGGGTTGGGTGGGGCGGAGGAGCGAACCGCAGAACACGCGGAATACGCGGAATTTCCCGATTCCGAATCGGGACCGTCTGCCTTTCCGCGTATTCAGCGTATTCTGCGGTTGCTTCTTCGGTTGCGGCTCGGCCGAGTAAACGCAAGAGCCCTGAGAGCGCGGCGGCCCTCAGGGCTCTTGTGCGGTTCGATGGTTGGCCCGGCTACAGGGATCAGTTCCCCTTTGTTCGCGAGCGGGGCACAGGGGATGGTGGTGCTGCTGGAAGCTGGAAGCGCGCGGCCTGTGATGACGGCAGGCCGCGGCAACCCGCCACCACAAACTATCTAGCAATCGGACATCTTAGATCACAATTCAGACAGAGATTCCGCAGGCCACCGACTGGACACATGCCACAGATAGGGATGCCTGTGGGTTGGGTGGGGCGGGGGAGTGAACCGCAGAATACGCCGAATATGCAGAATTCAGAACTCCGCCATCTGCCTTTCCGCGTATTCAGCGTATTCTGCGGTTCCTTCTTCGGCTGCAGCTCGCCGAATAAACGCAAGAGCCCTGAGAGCGCGGCGGCCCTCAGGGCTCTTTTGCGGTTCGATGGTTGCCCCGCCCTACGGATCAGGTTCCTCTGCGGGCTTTTTCGACGAGCTTCTGCTCCTCGGGCAGCAACCTGGCCTTCGAGGCGAGGTCCAGGTATGATTTGGCCTTCGGCGCGTTGCCGGCGCCCTTCAGGATCAAGCCATAATAAGCAGCGATGCCGGGATCCTCCAGTTGCTGCGGGCTGAGCTGCTCGATCGTCTTCAGCGCCTCCGCCGGCTTCTGCTGCACCAGCAGGGAATAGGCGTAAGTGGAGACGAAGGCCGCGTTCGTGGACGCCTTGGCGTAGGCTTCGCGTGCCAGGTCGTGCGGCTTTTTATCCCACGACTCCAGCAGGAGGGCAGTCATCGCCAGGTTGTTCATCAGGCCGGGGTTGCCCGGGTCATTTTGCAGCGCGACGCCATAAAGCGTCAGCAACGAGCGGGTCCTGCCGGCCGCATAGAGCCGGCTCGACAACACCCGGACCGCGGAACTCTCCCTGGGGTAGGTATTGACGATGGCCCAAAGCACATCCTCCTGCTGCTGCGGCCAGTTCCATAAGCCGGTCGTGTTCAGGAGTTGGACCAGGAGCTCGCGGCGGTTCCCGGTCGCTTTCATCGCCGCGGTCCACTCCGTTTTGGCCGTAGCGGTCATGTTCTGTTCCTTGAAGGCGCGGGCGCGGCAGGCCAGCCGCAGGCAATCCAGGTCGGACCAGTTCTGTTGCGCCAAATTGGTTTGGAGAGCGGTCCAATTCTTCTGGGCGATGTAACAGTCCGCCTGGATCATTGGCACGGGCAGGTTGGTGCGGGTCGCAGGCGGGAGGGCGCCCATCCAGGCCAGCGCCGCCTCCGGCTTGCCGGTCGTCCTCAACATCCACTTGGCCACCTCGGAGGCCTTGGCCGGGTTGTTGACCGACTCCTTTTGCAACGCGGACAGGAGACTCTCCTGCTGGGCATTGGTCGTCGCGCGCAGAATATCCAGGTGCAGCATCCGGTCGGCGAAGACCGAGTTGGTATCCTTGAGCAACTCCTGGGAAAAGGCGAATGCGCCGGGCAAGTTCGTGTGCCGCAAGGCGTCCCGGGTGAGTTGGCGCTGGGCATCACAGCGGACCGCCAGGTTGGTGCAGAGCGCCTGCAACACCGCCCGCCCCTCAGTTGACGCCGCCGGATCGCTCTTGCTGAGGCGGAGCGTGGCGAGGTTCAACTGCGAGACGGGGTTGGCCGGTTCCAGGCGCGCGGCCTCGGAGAAATGTGTTTCGGCCTCCGAGAACCGTCTGGCCGCGAGATCCGCCGCGCCGGCCACCCTCTGAAACACGGCCGTTTTCTTGCCGGCCTCGTCCACACCGTCCAGCGTTTTGTTGGCGAGGTCGGCGTCGCCGGCGGCCAGCGCGGTCCTTGCCAGGGCCAGCCGGTTGGTCAGCGAGTTCGGTTCCAAATCCACGACCCGGCTGCGCCAGAGCACCGCCTGGGGCGAACCGGCCAATTCCGCGAAGTCAGCCATCAGGCGGCAGGCCTCCAGGTTGTTGCGGTTGGACGCCAGCGCCTGGCGCAGGCAGAGCACCGCATTGGCGGCGTCGCCCTTCACAATGAAGGCCCGCGCCATTTTCACAAAATGCTTCTGTCTCCAGATCTTGTAACCGCGGTAACCGGCAAAGCCGGTCACGAAGATCACGCACAAGGACAGGATGACAATGAAGAGCTTTTTCATAAAACAATCAGTTTCTCCAACTCCTTCCGGAGCACGCGCACCGCCTCTTCCGGGCTCGCTGGGCCGATGACGGAGATCGCCTTGCGAAACCGTCCAGGCTATCGCCTGCAGGCAAAAGGTCCCCTCCCCCAGGCAGCCCACGCTGGGGATCCAAAGGCTTCCCTTTACCGATCCTTATGCCGCTCGATGAGTTGGCCCAGCGTCTCCTGGAGGGCGGTGAGTGCTTCCAACGGAGAGGAGGCGCCGGTAATCAGGATTTCCAGGACTTGCTGGCCGCGATTCCGCTTACCGTGGAGCACAGCAGACAAACGGTTGGCCACGGTGTTATTTTCCGGGAGATCCTGGCCGCCACGGCCGGAATCGTTTTCCCAGAGGCCGTAGAAGACGTTCGCCGGCTGGCCGCCTTTCTGGTAAACGCCATGTTGCAAGGCGAAGTTCAGTCCATGCACAGGAATGGATATCTTCCCCCGCTGCTCGACCACAGTCCACCCGGCTGAGGGCAGACAAATGTCCGGACGGTGCCCCTTCGCCAGGTGGGCCGAGTTCCTGCTCGGTGGCCAGCGGAGGTGGTTGAGCCTCCACTCACCGCCGCTGGCATCCCGCCAGGAGTAGCTTGCAGCATCTGAGCAGCGTAGAATGGCAAGAGACCGTTCGGGGATCGGAACTTTTCGCCACCCCGGCCAATTGGTGCGCGAATTGATTGTCCATTGAATGTTTTTGAGCGGCTCGGCTTCGTGCGCCCTGTACCACGTTTCATTGATGGCCTCCACCGACAAGAGCCACCCGAACACCGCGACCAGCACGGGCGTTCCCAGGATGCGGGTGGCGGTGCTGCTGGCCAAGGCCTGGTGCTGGACAGGCGTCTTTTGTCGAAGCAGGATGGCGAGGGTCCAAATGCCGGCCAGGGCCAGGAAAACCTCCGCCAAGCCGGCGGCGTCATGCAATGCATTCATTCGCCCGAAATCCTGGCGCGAGGCGCTCCAGGTCAATGTGGAAGTTCGGCCGACGTTGATGAAGAATGCGAGCACGACACTGCCCAGGAGAAGCCAACCCCGCCGACTGGCTTTCAGTCGATAGATTTCGCCCAGGAGAAACCCGATCATAACCGAAGTTTGGAGGGATCTCACCCCGCTGCAAGCCTCGTCGATGCCCACCAGGCCGGTACTGATCTCGACGACGTTTCCACTCCGCACCGCTGGAATCCCCAACCACCCGACGACTTCCACCGTAACAGCAGCTACGTAACGCATCATCCGCTGGGTGACAAGAACCTCCAGCCCCACGGGCCATGGCACGGAAGTGAGCAGGAAACAGATAGGGAAGGCAAAATGCCTTGCCCAGGGCCGGCCCCCCAGATGCCAAAAGACGCCGGCGGAGAGTAGGGACAATAGGATGCCATGGTACCAAAAGGCCCGCCGCCAGTCCGGGTTTGCTTCTTCAACCAGGCGGAGGGGGAGAAGGCACAACAGCGCCACGCTAGCGAGCAGGATAGCGGCTGTCGAGGCAGGGGCAGGTTCCGGTTCGGGCCGGCAGCGCCAGCGCAGCCAGAACAGTACGACGGCGATTGGGGGCACAAACCAACCAAAACCGTATTCCGGGTTGACGCTCCAGTCCACTCGCAACAAGTTCAGCAACGGAACCCAGCACAGGGCGATCAGGACCGAGCCGCGCAGGCCAGAGCAGCGCCCGGCAGTCGTGGATGTTTCGGGGGGAATAAACCCGTTGGATGCGGTGGAGTTCACGGTTTCAAGGCGGCGGCGGCCCGGGCGCTCTACCCGCCGACCTCCTGGACGCCCGTCGATCTTCGTTCCGGAGCAGGGGCCCCCGAGAGAGGCGCCGGGAAGGTGGGAACGCGCGTCTCGCCCTTGACGAGCCACTGAAGTTCATTCTGAAACTGCTCGAGGACGCGGGTCATTTCGAACTGCTTCACAAACTCACGGCCGGAATCGCCGAACCGGCGGAGCCGCTGCCTGTCTTCCGCCAGGTTCTCCAGCGCCCCGGCCAAGCTGCGCGGGTCGTCCGGTTCGACAGTAATGCCAAAGCCCCCTGCCCTGAGGGCCCGCGTGAGTTCGCTCGATTCGTCGGCGACGGCCAGTACTGGCCGGGACATGGCCAGGCTGCGGAGCACTTTGCTCGGGAGGAAAAAGGCGCCAGCGCCCCGCTTTTGGGTGATGAGGCACAGATCGGCATCCGTGAGCATCTCCAGATAGCGTTCTTCCGGCTGCAAGGGAATGAGCCGCACATTGGTGATTTGGCGGAGCCTGATTTCCGCCGCCAGCCTTTCTCGTTCGGCGCCGTCTCCGCAGATGACGATTCGTATCCTGGGGTCGCGGATCAAAGGCGCGGCTTCGATCAAAATCTCCAAGCCCTGCTTCACGCCGAGATTCCCCGAATAGACGGCCAGGAACTCATCGCGGCCAAAGCCCTGCCGGGCCCGAAAGCGCCCTGGCGGCGGGAGGTGCTCCTTGCTCGTGAACTCCACTCCATTGGGAAAATAGACAATTTTCCGCGGCGGCACACCTTTGCGCTGAAACACCTCGAGCATTCCCCGGCAAATGCCCGAGACGCGCGCGGCCTTTCGATAAGCAAAGCCTTCCAGGGCATAAAGCGCCCTGGTAAACAGGCCGCGCTTGAGCATGCCCAAACCACACGCGGCATCAGGCTGGAGGTCCTGGACATGGAAGACAAACGGCGCCCGCTTGATCCGCGTCAGCAGCCAGGCGGCTGCTCCCAGGAGCAACGGCGGCGAAATCACCACATAGACATCCGGACGCGGGAGCGTCACCAACCGCAGGAACGAGGCAAGCACAAAAGAGCTTTCATGAAGAATTCTCTTTAACGAGGTAGGGCCTCCCGGCACATAATGATAGCAGCGATGGACTGGCACGCCCCACACGTTGTCAGTGCGGTAAAGCCGGCGCCGATCCTCGGGCCGCTTTTGCCAAGCTGGATAGTAGGGAAACGAGGTGACCATCCGCACCCGGTGCCCGCGCGAGTTCAGGAAGTCGCACAGGGCCCGGTTGTATGGCGCAATTCCCGTCAGCTCAGGCGAGTAGTTGATGCCCCAGATGGTGATTTTCATTGGTGGCGTCGCTGCGCCAAAGCGGGTGGTGTTTAGCGACTTCGTTGTTAATGAGAATGGCGTTGCTGGGCAGATCGTACTTGCGAACGGTGGTCAAGGCGCTGCGAGACATCTCTCGCAGCAAGGGCCGGTCATTATGGAGCCGCGCCAGGGCATCGGCGAGGGCTTGACCGTCACGGGCTGGGACGATGAAGCCGTCGGCCCCATCGGTGACTGCGCGGCCGCAATTTGGCGTGATAACGACGGGCAATCCGTGAGCCATCGCCTCGAGCTGTGTCATGGGGAAGTTATCCGAAATCGTCGGCAGCACAAAAACGTGGGCTTGCCGATACACCTCGCCTAGTTTGTCCCGGGTCACGCGCCCGAGGAGCTTCATATTCGGTGGAAAGGTTTGGACGGCTCGATGCGAAATCCTGATTGGCCCAGCCACAAGGAATTCAATATCCTGGCCTTGCAGAAGCCGGGCCGCTTGGACCAGGTACTGAATCCCCTTGGGAAGTACGACGCTCCCCAGCCAGAGGACTCTCAACGTTCCGGACGGCGTAACCGGCTCGAGTTCTTGATCCTGCGACAGATCGATCGCCAGCGGAACAGTGATGATTTTTGCCCTGGGCACACCCTGCCGGACCAGCGCGCTCGCCGACCATTCCGAATTCACAAGCACGAGGTCGGCGGCGGCCCACTCCGCCTTCAATCTCGCCCAGTAACTCTCCGGCATCCGGCCTGGCGCCGGCGCCCAGCCGGGCCAAAGCTCCGCCTCCGCCAGGACCATTTCTTCATGGACGCGCGCGGCGTCCACCTGGTCGACGACGGCAAAGACCCGCCGGTCCTCGAGCAGTTCGAGGGTTTCGAGGCAGTTAGTGTTGAAGCCAAAGAACAGATCCCGCTGGGGCTCCAGCTCGAGTGTCTTCAAGTGCTCGCGCACGCGCCGGGCAAACCAGCGGCCAAAGCGGCAGTAGTGGTCCCCGAGCTCCGCCGGCGAGTAGCGCCGACGCTGGAAGTGAAGCGCGGCACGGTCGAGGATGGCGGCCCAGCTAAATGAGATCACTTGATCCCTAGGAATGTCCGAGTGGAATCGCGTTGCCAGGGCTCGCGTCCCCGCGGGACCGTGCCTCAGAATCCCTCGTCCTAGGCGGCACCAGATGTCGGCGTAGAACAACCGCAACATATTCAGGCGGCGAAAAGACAGCGGAACGCTGTAACTTTCGCGGGAACCCTCCTGGCTCACGATCCAGCGGAACGGACGGGCGGCTTGCATTTGGGGCGCAGCACCCGCGCCCGACCGGTCATTGGCGCGGGTTCGCATGGCGTTCTGACATAATGGACCGCGGGCAGTGTTTCGCTAGGGCGAGCAGAGCAACGTGCACAGTGCGGCTCTGGCGAAGAAAGCCCGAAGCGGCGGTGTTCACATCCCGGAGCAGACTGGAAGCCTGTAATGGGTACGTTTATCGCCTCGGAGACGATGACTTCGTAGGGAACCAGATGGCAGGTCCCCCGGAGCGCAAACCCTGCTAAGGTTTTCGGACGCGAACATTTCCGACCGGATTCGGGATACTAATCCAGCGCCCATTCTGCCACGAGAAACTTGCAGTATCACCTGTCAGCAACCGCTTGGGGGGATCCACAGGTGAGGTGCTCGATGAGTACAACAGTACCGGAAACCTTCCCAGATGGGTGACCTCCAAGCGGGCCCCAGGCGGTATCCTCAGCGGGTATTGATCGTCCAAAAGGAACGCCGAGTTCGTCGTCGCCGTCCATAACGTCTCGTGGATGCCATACGCGTAACTGACAATATTGGTCTGCCCAACGTTGTCGGAGGCGCCGCCGCCCTGGAAATGGTTGCAGACATCATCCAAAAACCACTGGCCGGTCAGTTGGGCGCTATCGAGGCTGGGTTGGCCGCTGGTAGAGGCAGAGGTATTGGCGAGAAACACCACGTTCGAGCACCAGCCATACCCGAAGCCGAAGTGATAGCATCCCGATGCGGTGTTGCCCTTCACGGTCATGTTCACAAGCCTATCCCGGCCGTCGCCTCCAATGCTGATCGGCATGTAGGTCCCCTCGAACGAGTTTGATGCGACAGTAATGTCATGGTTGTAATCCGTGCCCTGATAGGCGGCGCCATCGGTGCCTATACCGTGAGCCACGCCAATAAAACGGTTCCCTGTGATGGTGACGTTGCAGGCTGGGCCCAGCAATACACCATATTTGCCCGCCCTGGAGAAAATATTGCTCTGGATTGTGTAGCCCGGCGACAAGTGGTTGGTCAAGCCGCCAACAAGACTACATGCGCTAGTAACATCTGTTATCGTGTTGTTCACAAATAAAGATGGCCTTTGCATCGTGCCAACGTAATACTCGACGGGCTGGAAAAGATTGGAAAAAAGACAGCCGCTTATGACGTGCGGGGTCCAGCTCATATTGTAGCCGTCGGCGTTGCCATCAACGAACCAGCAATTGGTGACTTGAATAATTCCGCTGTCGAAGCTCGTGCCGTTGTAAGCCATTTCGCCGCGCCAGTGAAGAAAACGACAGTTGAGGAATTGTTCAACAGCGTAAAACGGCGCAGGCGGTTCATTGATGACGGCATGGTGAGTGTTGTCCCAACCTGCCCCGTCATTTGTTCGGGCCGGATAGCCGTAGTAGCTCTGGCGTCCCTGGCTGACTCCGCCATCGAACGTCAGGTTCTGGAATACCAATGGGAAGTTGTTGGTAATGGGGCCAATACACATTATCAGGGCACCGCGCTGCACATACGGCCCTTTGAGCAACCAGGCGCCGTTGCCGAGGAGGGTCGTATTCGAGGGGTCGGCGCCCAACAACGTGATGCCGCCCTTTCTTATGATCACGGTGGGCCAAGCCTCGTAAGGATTCGTCATCACCCGGGTTGGGTCCAGCATCCACGGGGGCATGAACAGGTAGGTTCCCGGCGGAATTGTGACTAGCGTGTTTGTCCCCGTGCAGGCATCGAGGCATTGCTGAAAGGGCCCCGCGTTCTGGGTACCGTAGGTGCAGTCAATATTGGTCGCCGAGGCCCCTGCCAGCGTGGCCATGGTCACGTTAGTCCCGTCGGCGACGCCTGCAATCGTGGTGATGAGGTCCTGGTAATTGGTTGCCGTGGTCTGCGCGCCCGCGCCGAAAAGCAGGATCAGTTTCCCCACGTCCGCCGCGGAGAGCGCGGTTGGTGGAGAGAGAGTGATCACGGACGAGTTCTGGACAGTTGTGGCTAAAGTGTGGACAGCATCGCCGCGTGCTCCGTAATCGGTCACGCTCACGGTGGTTTGTCCGAAAGCAGCGACGGTTAGGCCGAATAGCGCAGCCCACACAGTGAGGAGAACCCCTGCCAGAGCCCGAACACACTCAGATGTGAAAAAGGCGCGGTGCTGGGCAATTCCCCGGACCGCTACGAGAGCGGATCTCATGATACGGCATCGTAGCATGTATCGTGCCGTGGTCAGGTCGAAATCCCTGCGCGCCACGTCGGCGAGGGACGCAGGAGCCGCACACGTTTAACAATTCGGACTATCCTGTACTTGCGAGGCAATCGTCCCAAGCACATGCGTCGGGTGCAGGGCCCAAATGCAGTGGAGGGGGATGGGGGCGCGCGCGGCAGCCTACTTGCCATAGCATCGACACAAAGCCCCTATTTTCGATGGTGTTCATGTGTTTTCTGTGGGCTGGTTCTGTTTTCCAATCATAAAAAACACAAGTCACCGGTTAAGCCACCACCACGAAACATACGGATAGGAGCCAACTGCATTTCGCACCCACCGCCGGAACCATGTCGGCAGGCTGCTATAGGAAATGCTTTTGGCAATCGAAGCATTGAGAACAGGCATTCCAAGACTTCTCCGGGCTGGATAATTTCTGGAATTCACCTGAACGGCACTGAGGAAATCACGCATCCCCTTCGCCAGATTGTCACTGTTGAAATGTATTCTGGCGCGGACCATGGCTTCCTGAGAAAGCTCCCACAATCGCCGGCGGTTCTCATGCAGAGACCTGATGGATTTAGCCCAGGCATCGAAATTACCCAGCGGCAAGAGAAGCCCACTTTTCCCGTGTTCAATGATTTCCCGGCTGCCGGAGGGAATATCATAAGCGAGGGGCACACTCCCCATGCCCATGGCCTCAACGGTTACCATGCCAAACGACTCATGCCGGCTCGTCTGCAGGAAAACATCACTTTCCGCCGCCAACCGATAACAGTCTTCATGCGCAACCCTGCCCATCCAGGACACCAGATGATCCAGCCGTCGCTTCTTGAGCCGAGACTCAAGCGTGCGACTCCGCCCGCCAGCGATGATCAGTTTGACTGGGACGCCCATTTTATTCACACGGTGCAAAATCGGAACCAAGTCGAAGATCCCTTTGATCAAAGGGTCTAAACTGCCCATAAACAGGAGCCGGAGCGGACGCTCATGCGTAGAACGCCTGGGCTGGGCCGGAAAATCCGCCCCGTTATACACGGTGCCAATCACACCTTGAAAATCTGCCTTCTCAAGGCTCGGGCGCAACCTCGTCTCCACATTTCGCGCCACGCATAACACCCCATCAATAGCGCGCTGGTTGCGGATGGCGACATCGAGATATTTCCTGGCCGAATCGTGGATCTGAACGATATGAATCACTCCCTCAGGAAAGAAGGGAAAGCAGGACTCGATTCTGGACACGTCATTGGTAATGACGACATCCTGAGGATTGTTTCCAAGCCATTCCAGAAATCTCTGCGGCGCATCCGCTGGCATTCCGATGGAAACAAAACGCACGCCCGAGTTTTTGTCTGTCCACGTGTCCGGCTGTTCATGCAGAGACAGCACCGTGCATTCACATCCAACGTGCTTTGCTACCGCTTGAGCCGCGTAGCGGCAGGCAGGCCCAATTCCACCTGCGCCGAGCGTGGGAATTACCCAAGCTACAGACAGATTCGACATTGGAGTATTGCCGCGCATTCCTCTTGTGCCTTGTTGCTAATCACACACGCGGAAACCGATATGGCAAAAAGCAGCAGCGCTGGGTGATGATCTTCGGGCTAATTTGTCAACCTGGCAATAAAATAACGTTCTCCAGAGACACTCGCTCCATATCACCCAGGCTGATTGACTTGCCGGGACTTCCAGAAGGGTCAAGGCGATGGGGATGGTACCCCGAGCTCATAATGTCCTTGAAGAGACGAGAAGGGGACGATCCTACAGCGGCCAGATTGTCAGGGCAAAACTCCAATAAAACCCCCGTGACTCGCTTTTGAGACAGCATACGCCCGCCGCCTTCAAGTACCTGCGGCTCCATTCCTTCCACGTCCACTTTCAAGAAATCAATCTGCTCCACGCCAAAGGCTTCGCAGTAGCTGTCTAGACTGGTGGCGGCGACATGCTGGAGATTGACCGCCGTGTTGGATGCGTTTTCAGGATTTGTAATTGACAGCTTGTTCGTCGCCGGCGAATGATCTTGAACTTGGAACGTGATCAACTGCGGCTGCCTTCCGACAGCGAGACAATTCAGCACACTGCGACTGAGCATGCCATTGGCAACCACATTGTTTTTCAAGCGACAAAAGGTTTCCGGGATTGGCTCAAAGGCGTGGACCTGAGCCGCGCCCATGGAGCCGAGCAAGCAGGTGAACACACCGATGTTCGCGCCAATGTCAAAAGCCACCGTTTGGTTTGGTTTCGCTCCAAGGCAGCGGCTTATAAATAGCCTTTCGGCTTCTGGCACTGCATTGTGAAAGCTGCAATATTCCGAAAAGTTGATCCACCCACCGATTCGGACATTGTTGCCCAGTTTGAGCGTCGGTGGTTTGCCAGTAGTTAATCTCGCCAAAAGCCAGCGCGGATAGGCTGCTCGCATGAGACGATTCGTCGACAAGAGTTTAACTTTTTGAAAACAACTGGCCATAGATCATTTACCGTTGGATAACCAACCCAGTGTATCAACAGACCGCACGTAGGTCGCTCCGTTCACAAAACGCCAAAACTCTGCGGCTCTGGCATGCCAAGTATTAGCGGAGATGTAATTCCTTCGGCGCTCCAAGTCCGGTGCCACTTTTAGCGTCAGCGCCTCCCGCACCAGCCGGCAGAACTCCTCCTTATCTTTGGCAATGCTGACAAAAGGCACATGGTTAAACGCCTCGGCGATCGCGGTGCTGACAATAGGACGGTCGGTGGTTAGGTAATCGAACAGGCGTAAAGGGGAACGCCGGTGGTTGTGCTCGCTGACGCAAAGCGGGTTGAAACAGACATCAAAGCGGCGGAAATACGCAGGTAAATGCGCATGCGGCTTGGGGCCCAGCCAGTGAACATTAGGCCGGGCGAAAACGGCTTCGACGCGATTCGCTCCCGAAGTTGATCGTTCTTTGAATCTCGGGCCAATAAATACGAAATGCGCATTGGGAAGATTCGCTCTGACATATTCAATCAAGTCCCAATCGTAAGCGCTGCTATGAATCTGTCCCACACAACCCACTCTTGGCTTGGGCACTGATTCCAGGTCTTTTTCCGCAGCAGTTTCACCTTCAGTGGCAATTTGTTCTGGCAACCATCCGGTGGCCATCGGGAGATACTGCACTGGCGTGGAAGACAGTTCCTCTAAATCGGCGACCACTCGCCTTGCGACGCCGAAACCAACATTGCAGCAGTCCAGAAGCCTTTTCTCCAAGGGGATGAGTTTGTTGTTATCCCAGCCGTAAAACCGGAAAGTATCATGGGCGTAATATGCCTTCCTCGGCCCAGAGGCATCCTCGGCAACCTTAGCATACCATGGCAAGGTGAACAGAACTGCATCGGGTTGTCCAAAGCAGCGAACGGCTTTTCTGATCTGCCTGGTCACCAGCCACGAGGAAAGGCCAAAGGCCTTGTGCCAACTGGGAGTAGATACCCATGTGTCACGCCATGATTCGGATACCCCTTCGCTCCGGCCGACTTTCTGAAACTGACCGCGCAAGCCGCCGGGAAACGAAAAGGCATTGCGAATCCGAAAGCCATGAATTCTCACGTCCGGCGGCATTGCGTGGAGCAACGACCGAATCCACGAAGCCTCAGTATCCACAACAAAGAGACTCCGAATGCCCCTGTCTGATTCGCTTTGCATCATATTATGACCTTTAACGCGGCCCGGCAGTTAGGACAGCTTCAACGGTTTTTCCGCCTCCCAATACTGAGACCATTCAGGCGGGGCGAAGGCAAAGCGCGCGGGGTGGGAATCGAAGGAACCATATTTTGAGTTCGCATCTCGATAGGTGGACTGCCGGATATTGGTGAACCCCGTCTCGCTCAGCACTTGGCGCAGACATTCCTCTGAGTAAATGAACTGGTGGCCATGACCGTAGAATATGTCGTTTATTTGCTGGACTGCGGCGGGATTGGAGAGCACTTGCTTGGCAAAGTAATCCAAGCTAGGCGTCGTCAGGCGGATTGTTCCGCCGGGTTTGAGAACTCGAAAGCACTCCGCCAACATGCGCCGTCCCGCCTGCCGGTCAATATGCTCGATGACTTCTTCCGAATAGACCGCATCCAAGGCCGCATTGGGCAACGGCAGCGACTTGGTGGCATCCATGAAAACATCAGCGCGTGCTGTAACGTCCGCCGTAAGCCATTGGATCGAAAGCACTCCGCCGCCACCGAGATTCAGAATATGCGGGCCGGATGAGCCCAGCCATTGTTTAAGATACCGCCGGGTAACAATTGGCCCCACCCATACCCAAACTAGAGGCCACTTTCTACCGACATAGCTACAAAGTGCGTGGAACCACCCGTAACGGGCTGAATAATGGGCACATTTTGACCAAATCCCGGGTGGAGGAACTAAATGTCCCGCGAGCGGGTCGGCGTCGGTCGTAATGGGCGGGTGACGTTTCGTAACAAAGTGATCAGATGAAAAAGTCGGCACAAGGGAACAAAAGCCTTATATCTTCGCGCTTCAAGCGGACTCCGGCGGGGAAGCTGCGTTCATAGTCCCAGCGCGCGTATCCGCCCAAATATACTTTGAGGCGAACCACCACACCCATACTGCATTGACGATGTAAGCAAAAAGGCGGGCTGTTGACAACCCCAATGCTCCCCACTCCACCATCGCAAACGTAAGGCCAAAATAAAGCACGCCATAACTTACGTGGGTAAAGAACATAATCCACATCCGACCAGAAGCAGTGATTGCCTGAGCCAGCGGAACCTGGACAGCGAGGATCGCCGCCGTCACAACTGTCACCACCAAAGTAGGCCACCCCTCACGGAATCCAGCCCCGTAAAAGGACATGATAAGGGGGCTGACACAGGCAATGAATAGCGCGACTGGGATAACGGCGATGGCATTGGCCCTTATTGCCAGCGCAACGATTTTTTTCTGGCTCCCATAGCCTGCCTCAGCAGCCTGTGATGATAAAACCGGCAAAATCACCAGGGCAAGAACACCTGGCAGGAATGAAACCGCGTTAAACCAACTCAATGCTACATTGAAAACACCCATCTCCGCGTAACCATTTGGCCGATTCACCAGTAAGGCGCTACATGCCCAATTGGCCGGGCCAAAAATGACATTGCAAAGCACACTAGGCAGGCTGAATCGCCACAACATCCCCCATTGATTTGGTTGAAGTGTTGCGGAAAACGGAACGCCCGCCGCCGCTGCTTCCCGCCGGAGGGCCAAATGGCTGAACAAGCAATTCACTGCAACGCTACCATTCAACCCCCACACCGCCCCCACCAAACCAAGCCACCAAGTGCCACCAACCATCAAGGGAAAGCTCAATAGCCCACAGATGAGATTCAATCGCGCAATTGTTTTGAAAGCTTCAAAGCCCGCCAAAGCTCCGGTTTGCGCACCATTTACTGAACCGATAAGTAATAGCACGGAGCCAACCCGGATCATACCAGCCAATTGAGGTGCCGCCAGCGTATGTTGCGCGAACCAAGGAGCGAGAACGAACATCGCCAGCGACATCACTGCACCACTCGCCCAAGAAACAGATGCCGAAAGTCCCAGCACAGCTCCAGCGCGTCGCGGGTCCTTAGCCCGGTATTCGGCCACGAACTTAGTAGCGGTCAGCCCCATGCCCAAACCAGCAAACGCACTGAAAATTCCAACGGTGCTCTGAATGATTCCCAACTCACCCATGCCTACCTTGCCCAACATTCGCGCTACAAGAATTGAAGAAACCACGCTGAGCGAGCGAGAAAGCACCGTTCCAATGAGTGACCAGAATGCGCCGCGCGCCAGCCGGTAACCCAGCGGCGAGGCTTCAATGCGCGCTTTGTATGTGCGCAAGACGGCCGGACAGAGCGCATCGAGGACGGGTTTAACCGAGGTCATGGGAGTGCCACCGGGCGATTCTCAACCGCGGCTGCCGATCCGTGCGTGGCGGCAGCGTTCACCTGATTGGGCCAGCGACCCTTAACCGGCATGCAGGGGTTGCCGGAGCAGACCATCCGGGCAGGGACATTCCTGGTGACAACTGAGCCGGCGGTAACGACACCCTCCGAGCCGACCGTGACACCCGGGCCGACGAAGACCTGGGCGCCGATCCAGGCGCCGTCTTCGATGGCGATAGGTTTATTGCGGTAGGGCATGTCGGTTTTGGTGAAGTCGTGGTTGCCGGTGCAAAGGAACACACGCTGCGAAATACAGCAGTGGCTCCCGATGACGACGGGTTCGAGATTGAGAATGAACGTCTCCTCCCCAATCCAGGTGAAATCGCCGACCCGCAATTTCCACGGAAAATGAATGTTGACGCGGGGTTTGATATAGACGCCTTTGCCGACTTCGGCTCCAAAGACCCTGAGAAGCGCGCGCTTTAAGGGAGACGGCCAGGGGAGCGGGGAGAGGAAAAAGGCGCATTTGATCAAATACCAGAGGGCCACAACGGGCGTTGATCGGCCACGGGTGAAGCCGAGCCGCGCGTCGAACAAATCGTTTCGTACGCGGGTCACGGGATGCCGGATGGGGCGACGCACGCCGGCGCCGGCGCCTGGCCGAGCACCCATTGATAGACCTCCTGCATCTGTAACGCGATTCGCGGCCAGGAAAACTTCATCTCTACGAGCTTGCGCCCGTTGGCGCCCATGGCGTGCCGTTCGGAGTCGGTCATGGACACCATCGCCGACAGGGCACGCTCCAGTTCGTCCGGCTCCGGTTCGCTTCGAATGGCGGCTTGGAGGGCGAAACCATCGGGAATATTGCACTGGGGGGTCATCAGGACGGGGAGTCCGTAGGCCCAGGCCTCAAGCACGACATTCGGGAGGCCCTCGCTCGTCGAGGGGAGGACCAAGGCGTGGCAGGCGCTGAAGGCGGCGTGCTTGGCCTCCTTGAAGAGGGGGCCCGTGAAATGGACGCTGCCGGCAAGGCCAAGTTCGGCCGCTCGGGCCTTCAGGGAGTCCTCGTGCCCGCCCTGGTCCCAGCCGGCGATGACCAGGCGCCAGGGATGCGCGGAAGCATTGTCGCGGCGGCGCACGCGGGACCAGGCCTTCAGCAGCGCCGCCAGCCCCTTCTTGGGATGGATTCGGCCGATGTAGAGGAGGACCTTGGCGTCCCTGGGGACAACTTGGCTCCAGGGGGGCGGATCAGGCGGGCCCAGAGCAGGCACAGGCGCGCCGTTTGGAACCAGGCAAATGGGGGTCTTGACGCCAAATGCGCGGATCGAGGCCGCCTCAGAGGCAGAAATCGCGCGGATGCAGGCCGCCTGGCGCAATAGCCGGTTCACGTAGCACCATGCGGCGATGTGTTTCACCAGGCGCGATTTTTGCAGGTCAACCTTGTCCAGCATGCCATGAGTGGAAACCAGAAAAGGCCGACCGGTTTTACGCCCCCACTGGAGGGTGGCGAGATTGTGGTGGGTCCACAATCCGTGGCAATGAACTATCGCTGCATCCGACGCCATCAACTCGGCCAACATCTTTGGAGCATAGAGCCACTTGCGGGGAGCCCACCGCGACACCGGCACAGCGAACACCTGGCAGACCCAACGCGCCCGGTCCTGGGCCAGGTAAGGGTCTTCCACGCCGACCGCCGACACGCTGAAACCCGGCAGGTCAGCCACGGCCTTAGCAAGAGCCGGAACACTCTCGAAAAGTCCGCCCGCCGACCGGGATAACCAGGAAAGCGCATGGACAATGCCGACACGCATACGGCGCATCAAGAGCTGAGAGGGGTGCCCGCCAAAGCCGCGCTCACAGCCCGGAGGGCGTTGCGGGCAAAATTGTCGCAGTCCCAACGACGGATGTGCTCGAGAGAATTCCAGCCCGTCATCGTTCTGGCTTGGGCATCACCTGAAAGGCGGTCCAGGCAGTTGGCCAGGTCGGCCTCGTTTGCTGGATCAAACAAGAGGCCACTCTTCTCTGGCGCCACTTGCCCGGATTTTCGCGCGAACAGATTGCCCAACGCGGGGCTGGCTTTTTGTGCCCTGGGCCGTGAGGGGTCAGCTGATGCGCTTGGAAGCCGCACCCTCCAGTTCGTTGGCGGACAGGCTCAGCATTAGCTCGGCCGACCCGCGTAAACCAAAGGGCTCGAATATACAGCCTTTTGCGCGGCTCTGAACCAGCGTGTGCCGGCGCAGCCGCGGCGCCTCGAGGCCAGCGGGGGCCGGCCACAGGACGCGGCTTCGGTAACCAACCGGCCCAATTCACGGCCCACGAGCCTATTGCGTCATACGCCGTTCTTTTCCAGTATGGCTGCGAGGACCAGCGCAACCGCCCGAGCGTCTCCTCGCTTTGAGTCCGCCCTAGCGCACTCCGCCATACTCTCGAGCGACGCTCGATGCTCCAAACATGATCTCATGGCGGACAGCACAGCGCTTACCTCGGTGGCCGCCAGGAATCCGCTCACTCCGTCTCTTACGAAGTACCGCGCCGCCTCTACGCAGCTCGTCGTGATGGGCACACAGCCGCACGCCATCGACTCCGGAATCACGAGGCCCCAGCCCGAATGGGAGGCGGGGTAAAGAAGAACGTGCCCGTTTTTGAACGGCCGCAGCCTCTCCTCCCAACTCGGGTACTCCCGGTCAATCTCGATCGCGGACCGCAGCCCGGGCTCGCTGCCCACTCCCTTCCAAAAGCTCGTCTCCTCAGGCCCACTGGCCGCGAGGATAAATCGAAAGCTGTGGGGCCTCTGGCGCCACAACCTAGTGAGACAATCGCACACAAGGCCAACATTGTTGCGTCGCAATAGTCGCCCGGAGAAGACAAACGTGAGAAGCTCACTCTTCGGGGGTAAGCCCGTGCGATCCATGCATGCAGAAAGGTCTTCTCCGTATGGTAGAAATTCCACCGGGCCGTCGAAGTGTCTCGAAAACCAGGCCACTGCACGATCACCTATACCCATGAGGAACCTTGCCCCAGCCAGACGAGGCCGCAGGTAGAACCTCCCATAGAGGGCCAGGGCTGCTCGCGGCCTGAGGAGATTCGGCGGCTCCATCCAGTACGCGTACGGGATGCCCTGCCTCACCGCCTCGCGCTGGGCAATGCTCGCGAGCGGCTGTCTCGGATGCCCGATCACCATAACCGAATACCTGGCGCTGACAACGCAAGCACGGAACCACTCTTCTAAGGAAGCGGCACCGGCGCCGTCTGGCGGGTGGCGCGGTCGCTTGCGGCTATACACTGCCGCATTCATCCAGTGCTTGCCCCGGCCCCTTTGTTTTCCCTCGGCGCAAATCACGTCGTACTGGCCCAACCCAGCGCACTCGAACGCCTCAGCCACATCCTGCTGGAAAGGGGCAGGATAATTGGTGACGAATAGCAGACGGCGTCCGCTGGACCGGTAAAGGGATTTACTCGGCGCAACCACAGTCCATCGTGAGAGGCAGCAGGACCTCCGCCACCCCCCAGCTAGGGGCGTACCGGGCGGGTCAGGGCTTCCGCCCCACAGCGAGCAACTGCCGCCGGTTCCTGAGGACGGAGAGCAGCCACAAGAGAGGCGATCTCAAAGCTGTCCTGTAAAATGGAAAGAGCCTTGGGTGCCATGCCTGGCTGATAATCCGGCACTCGGAGACGTCGAAGCCGCACTCAATGAGGACGTTAGCAAACAGACGGGGAGTCCAGGTCCATAGGTGGTGGTCGGGGTCGTCCTTGACCCAACGCCGCTGTCTCCGCTGCCGGATGTCGTCTATCGGCAACTTCGCAACCAGGACTCCTCCTTCGCGCAGGTTCGTGCGCAATGCCAACAGAGTGCTGTACACGTCCCTTACGTGCTCAAGCACGTGATTGCTGACGACCTTGTGGTATGTTGGGAGCCCCGGTAACTCGGAGAGGCAGGAGTAGATTCTCAGCCCCGTAGCAAGCGCCAGCGCCCGGGACGCTGGGTTGACCTCGAGCCCCTCGGCCTCCTTGACGTGGCGCGAGAGCTCGCGGAGCATGCCGCCGTTCCCGCAACCGAAGTCCAAGAGGTAGTCATCCTGTTGCATGTACGGTCTGAAGGAATTTGCGTCAATGGCGTAACCCAGCCAGTTGACGTCGCTAAGCTGCATGTGCTGCCGTGCGTACGTCTGGCCTCGTTGGCCAATATAGTGCCTGCTGGCTTGAACTGATTCAGGTAGGTTGTTCATGACTTTTGACGCCGAAAAGGAGGTGCACTATGCTCGTGGCTCTCGTCAATAGTGTCGGTCAAGAGCGGAACTACAAGGCTCGATAGCTGCCAGCGGGCTGGCCCGCTCCCGGCCTTTGTGCGAGCCGCCAGGGCGCCTGGAGCACGACTCCAGTCATAGACCGTTGACTCGGAACCAATCTGGATGGGAAAAACCTCGGCGGGGCGGGCCAGTTTCCGGAGGGCGGAGGCTCGCGCATGGTGGTACGGGCCGAAATTACTCCAGAGGAGGGCGATCCTGCCCGAAGGTGGCAAGCCACGGCCAGGAGAAGCATGCTGATCAGCCGGCACAGACACATCAAAGGGCTTATTCCAAATCACTTCCAAGATGAGACTAATTCGTTTGTCTTTTGGGCCTCTGGCTTCGTTGCTCGCTCGTTACAGACCGCTGCGGGTATGCGCCTCGCTCGCGCCTCGCCAGAGGCCCAAAATCCTGCGCGCCTTAGTCTCATCTTGGAAGCTCATTGGAATTAAACGCGGGCAATTGGGTGGCGGGTTGCCGCCCTCACACCTGGCGCCATCGGGCGGGTGGCGGCCAGCGGCGTTGAATTCTTCTCCAACTGAGCCGCGGGCGTCCGCGGTAGGAGCGGACGGGGGCGGAGAGCCCAGGGCGGTAGCGCAGAGGGAGAGGGTAAGAGGCGCCGGTTGCAGGGCTTGCAGACACGGACGGGGATTGCGCGTTCATCGTCCGATACACCGCCCTCCAGATGAGGATGGGCAGGAGGAGCCAAAGGAGGAATTTGAAAACGGAAATGCCGCCGTCGCGATAGAGCTGAATGGTCGCTGCCAAAATCCCGCAGTACGAGAAGGCGATAAAAGCATTGGCCTGGTGGCGCGAGAACCAACGGTGAGCGCGTCCCAAGGCCCATCCCGCCGCCCCGACGGTCAGGACCAAGCCGACCCAGCCGCCACTAAGCCACCCGTCCCCCAGGAGAGTGACCGTCAAGCCGAGGAAATTGCCATAGGCATTGAGGTTCAGCCGCCCGAAGGGCGCGCCGGCCGGTTTCCCCTTCCATAGTTTCCGAGGGATGGGTTCGGTGAATAACTGCAGGTACTGAAGACCGTAATTGTAGGTTCCGGTTCGTTCGGGAACCGCAGCCAATACGTAAGTCAGAAAGTCGAAACTGGCGAGGTCGTGTTTGTCGAGCTTGGTCCGGATCTTTTCCGCGGCGCTGCCGTTGCCGGACAGGACTTTGGGAGCTGGTTCTTGACCTTGGAGAAGGCTCTTAAATACATCCCGGTTGTCACCTAGCCAGTTGAAAAGGATGAACAGGGGCAGCAAGAGGGCAAGCAAGCGAACGGGCAGCCACTTGCGGCGCTGGTGCCAGCAATAAACCAAAAACAGCATGAACACGCAGATTATTATCGTCCAGCGGGACCATCCAAACCAGGCGCGGTAGGCAAGATACAATGTGACCGGAACGAGGGTCCACCACCTAAAGGCAAAAGCCCAGACGAAAATCGCCAGCAGTGGGACGGCCATGTGCTGAGCGTCGTTCACATAACCGCTGGTGCCCGTCATGATGTAAACGGCGCCGACACGCTCACCGGCAATTCCGTGTCTGGTCGCATAAATAGAATAAGCGAGCAATGGGGCGAGCAGAGCACCGGTGAGCAGGAACGCGGTTCTGAGTTCGGGCGTAGGCAGGGTTGCAGCAGGCCCCACTTGGCTGGGCAGGCCCCGAGAAGCGGAGAGACAGGCGGTGACAAATACCCCCAAGGCTAATGAGGTAACAACAAGCGTCTTGAGCCAATCCTCATCCCTGGGCCAGAAGGCCATATATTGCCAGGAATGGTCGAAGTGAAGGTAATGAGCAAAAAGGGGCCTAATGACAAAGACAATTCCGTGGAAGGCCAGGTAAACCGTGCAGGGGTGAAAAATCGAGGCTTGGCGTGAACCGAAGAAAACCAAGGCGATCGCCAGGAAAAAGAGCAGTTGCAGAGTGAGCGCGAGCTCGAGCATGGGGGGGCGGAAGGGACTACGGACTACTGACCACGGACCACGGACCACGGGACCAAAGGCAGAGGACGACGGCACTGGTGATCGCGGCCACCACGGTGCTTAATCTCCCGGTTTCTTTCTCAACGGCTCGAATCAGGCCGTGCAGGCATGCAAAAGTGGACTTCGTCTGCGCGTGGAGCTGCTCGGCGTCGGCTTCTGATAGATAGCCCAGGCGGCGCGCGAGATGGATGAAGTACTGCGTTTCGGTCAAGGAGCCTCTTGCAATGTAGAGAAAGTGCAGGTAATCGCGCTTGCTCTCTCGTGAGGAGCCTTCAGCGATATTTGCCGGAACAGAATAGGCCGCACGCCGGATTTGGCTTGTCAGCCCGTACAATTCTTCCCTAGGGAAAGACCGGGTGCATGAATAAACTGCCACCGTCAGGTCGTCCGCCAGCTTCCAGGCTTCAATTTTCGTATAATCTCGCATATAAGGGACAAGGGACTACGGACCACGGACCACGGACCACGGACCACGGAACCACGGGACCACGGACCACTGACCACGGACCACCGTAGTCAGTAGTCCGTGGTTAGTGGTCAGTGGTCAGTAGTCTCGTAGTCCTTCGTCCGCCGTCAGTGGTCCTTCCCCGCTGAGTGGTAGTAATCGGCGTATTTGTAGTATTCGTATGAGCGGGAGGCGCTGTTGGCGCGGTTGAAAACCAGCCCCATAATTTTGGCCTGCCGTTCGTAGAGCAATTCCATGGCCCGCCGGATCGTCCGGCTGCCCGCATAAGAGCCACGCACCACCAGGAGCACGCCGTCCACCTTCGGCGCCAGGCTGGTGGTGTCATCGGCGGCAAACACGGGGATGCTGTCGATGATGGCGCAGTCGTATTGCTCACGGATTTGCGCCAGCACCCGGTCGCACCCGGCCCCGAGGAAGAGTTCGCCCGAGTTGCCCACCGGTTTGCCCCGGGGCAGGAGGGAGAGGTTGGGCACGGAGGTGGGCACGACGAATCGGGCCAGGTCCCCGCCCTGGGTGAGCAGGTCGGCGAAGCCCGGCTCCTGGGGCAGCTCGAAGAGTTCGTGCAGGAGTCCGCGGCGCAGGTCGCCATCCACGAGCAGGACCCGGGAGCCGGCAAAGGCGATGGCCCGGGCCAGGTTGGCGGCCACGGTAGATTTGCCTTCACGGGGGATGGCGCTGGTGATCAGCAGGGCCTTGGGCTTTTCTTCCGGGACTGCGGCGTAGAACAGGGCCGAGCGCATATTGCGGTAAGATTCGGCGAAGATGTGCCGGCGGTCGTCCGCATCCAGCAAGGCGGGTCTTTTTTTCTTCTTCGCGTTGCCGACTTCGGGGACCTGGCCAACGACCCACTCATTGAATCGCCCGTTCAGGTCTTCCAGCGACATGACTCGGTCATTCAAGACTTCCACGAGGAAGACCAACCCGAGGCCACCGCCCAGGCCCAGGAAAATGGCTAGCGCGAGGACGAATGGGACCGAGGACTTGTCCCGCCTCGGCGCCGAGGCGCGATCCAGGATGGTAATGTTCTCCTGGTCGAGGTTGCGCGTGACATCGACCGTCTGGAGGAGGCCGAGCAGGCGCTCGTGAAGGCCCTGAAGGCGGTCGACATTGAGTTTAAGGCGCTGGTACTGCGCAATACGTTCACTGGCGCTGTTGACCTTAGCTTCCCATTCTTTGATCGTCTCCTGGATCCGGTCGAGCTTCAACTTGACGGTCTGCCTCGCGTTGGCAAGCTGATCGCGGCTCTGTTTGCTCAGGAATTCGACCAGTTTTTCGCCCCGGGAGATCTCCTCGTCCAGTTTGACAATCTTGGGGTGTTCCGGCCGGAGATGTTTGCTGAGCCGGGTCCGCATGATGCGGAGCTTCTCGAGTTCCTGCTGGGCGCCGAGGAATTCGGGGGGCGGGCTGGCGGAGGGCATGGCCGGGTCGGCCAGCCTCCGGGGGTCCGGAGCGCCGGCGAGGGCATTGGTGAGGCCGGCCAGGGCCCACAGGCCCTCGGTCGAGGTGGCCTCGAGGAGCTGATGCTCCAATTTGAGCTGGGAGAATTCGGCGAGGAGCTGCGTGAGATAGGCGCTGGCGGCCTTGGCCTGCTCCTCGAGGACGGCGACGTTGTTGTCGCGCATGTAGGCGGTGAGGGTGTCGTGGCCGCTTTTGAGGTCGGTTTCCTGTTTGGTGATCTGCTCCGAGACGGAGGTATAGGTGTCACCGGCTGAAGTGGCGCGAATCTCGCGTTTGAAGGCGAGGAACTCATCAATAGTGGCATCGAGGAAGGCGCGAGTATAGGAGTCGTTTGGGCCCGTGGCCTTGATCTCGAAGACGGCGCTCTTGGGGAGCTGGGAGACGCGGATCTTGACAGGTTCAGGCAGGCCCTCGGAATTGGTGGGAACGGGGAGGTGGAGGGTGCTCACGATCCGGTTAAAAGCGCGTTCATTCATCCTGCCGCTCTGGAGCAATTCGACCTGGGTGCCGCCGGAGGTTTGCGCGTCTTCCTCGTAGGTGCCGCCCTCGGGAAGGCGGAGGCCAGTTCTGCCCATGCTCCAAAGGTGGGCATAGGAGACGTAGGTCTCAGGCCACCACAAGATGTAGGCGGCGGCCAGAACACTGCATAGCGAGAGGCTCAGCAGTACGATCCACCATTTCTTGCGGAGCAAGATGAGATATCGGCGGAAGCGCAAGGCCGGCGGGGAGACAGGATAGGCCGGGACGTCGACGTAGCCGTTGCCCGGCACCAAAGCGCGAGCCGGGAGGGCGCCCTGGACATCGGAGACGGAATTGTCAGAATTAGGAGGCTGCATGCGGTCAGATTACATCCACGGGGGCGTGATTCGAGCCGACTCCGCCGAGCGGGGGCAGGTCGCTAATGCGTCTTCCAGGATCAACGTTGCGCTTCCGCAAAACAACCCAAGAGAAGCTCGTTAAGAGGGGAATGGGATGTTTGGCGAGCCAGCGCGCCTTTGCTCGCTCGAGTTTATGGAGCAAGGGCATACGCGTTTGGTAGTAACTATGACCGAAGTACCCCCGAAACTCGACCACCTCAAATCCAACTCGCTCGAACCGCCGTATCATCCTGCGCGAGGGACCACGACACCACCTGTAATAGGCCCTAAAGTGGCGATGTGTTTCGGTGAAGCCAGGAACAAAGAAGTTGAGAAGCCCGCCGCATGAGCACTCGGGCAAGAGTCTGTTCATCACAAACGGAAGCGCGTACAATGTCGGAAAGCAATGGACTGCAGCGCCGCCCCCGGCCAGCATGTAATGGATGGTCTGGTGAAAACGCTGAATGTTGTACACATGCTCGTGAACGATCCGGCTGAAAATGAGATCAAAGCGCCCTTTGAAAAGTGCCGTCGGTTCCTCAGTGCCAAGTTCCATGCGGAGCTTGTGATAGGTCGAATCGGCCTTCATTAATTCCTCTTCGCGCGCGTCGTTCACGGTGTACTCGAGGCCTCGTGCGGCAATGTAATCCGGGCCGAGTGAAGGGTGAGCACCACCTCCGACTTCCAGGATGCGCCGCGCAGCGAAGTCAGTTATGAGTTGTTTCACGGCTTCGAGGCTCGAGTCAAGAACCCCCCGGGCCTCATAGGTTGTCTCAAAATGCGCCTTGACCATAGAGTGACGTCAGAGGGCAGCCGACACTTCGTGCCGGTCAATTCGCGGGCCTCTTTTCGTTTGGCGCGAATCTACTCGCCGAGTAGTCGCTATTTTAGCCAGGCTCACAGGAGCCAGGGTTCAGGCCAATGGTTCAAGGCGGCCGGAACCCGGCTTACCGTCAACGCTAAAAGATGACCAGCCGGCGGGGGACGAAGATCAGGTCGCCGGGTTCGAGTTTCATGTCGCTTTCGGTTTTGCCTTTCTCGAAGACTTCGTTCATGTTTACGATGAATGTCTGCGTTTTGTTCGCGGCGTCGCGCCCATTGCGCGTGACTTTGACATGGCGCTGGTTCGCATACTCGGTGAAGCCGCCGGCGCGCAGGATGGCCTTGCTGAGCGTGAAGACCTCGTCGCCCGGAATCTCAACGGGCCCGGAGGCCCGCACTTGGCCCACGAGATAGACCCGGCCGCCGCTCCTGGTCACCAGGTCGAGGGCGATGATGACCGTGGCCTGGTAATAGTATTTCTTCTCGAGCTCGGTTCTGATTTCACGGGCCAACTGTTTGCAGGTCTTGCCGACGGCCGGAAACCGCCCGATGTAGGGGACCTCGACATCGCCTGAATCAGTGACGGGGACAGGCGGTTTGGGGGCGAGGGTTTCCCTCGGGTCTTCCTGGTCCTCGACAATGCGAAAGCTGAGGCGGTCGCCCAGGGCCAGCTTGTGCTTGTCGTCCAGGGTGTCCATGGTGGAGAAGGCGTTGGTGTTAGATCCGGAGGCCGGGGGGGCGGAGGTTGGAGGTCGGAGGTCGGAGGTCAGGGGAGCAGCGTTGGTCGGAGGGACATTGGTTGGGGCCGGCGAGGTGGCGTTCCACTGATTGCTTAGACCCTGCAACCAGGTCTTGGGGTCGGCAAAGCGAGGGTCGGCGGCCGCGGAACCGAAGGCGGCGAGCACCAGGGCGCAACCGAAGAAGTACCCGCAGAACACGCTGAATACGCGGAAAGGCAGGGGGCAGCCGAAGAAGCAACCGCGGAATACGCTGAATACGCGGAAAGGCAGATGGGAGGGTTCTGAATTCCGCGTGTTCTGCGTGTTCTGCGGGTTACTCCTCGCGGTCCGTGGTTTTTGGGGAGCGTTCATGGAATCAAAACTGGTATGCAGGGTGCAAGGTGAGGCAGTTTTGCTCATAATCGAGGAACTGGCTCAGACCCGAGGTCTTGAGCCAATACCGGTAGTTCAGGCTGGCGGTCAGCTTCTGCTTTATGGGGCAGGACAACCTGAGGTTGGCGGACACGCGGTCATAATTGTCCCTAAAGGGTCCAATGGGTTGTGTGGCGGTTTCATACCGAACCGAGGTGGAGAGCGAGATATGCTCAATGAGGCGCCAATTGACAGAAGCAGTGCCGTAGTACTGGTCGGTCAGGGCGGAGGAGTTGCCCATGAAGGCCTCGTGACCGCCCTCCACCGAGTAGCTGATTTTAGGACTCGGCCGATAGGACAGGTTCAAGGAGGCATAATAGCCGGATTGATCGCCGCTCCCGGCAGCCGCGCCTTCGTTGGAGAAGCTGTATTGATAGAAGCCAAGTCTCGCCAGCAGTTTGATAACCTCGGTGGCCTGCCACTCGGCAAACCCGCCCGCGCTAGCGGTCACGTTGTCGCTCAGGAGCTTCTGGTCGTAAGCGGTCGGGCCGCCGCTCAGCTCGAGGCCGGCGGTCGCCGCCGGGTGGACCTTAAAGACGGCCCGGAGCAGGAGGAAATCGGAAGCGCGGCTCAGGTAGTCGTAGGTCGAGGAGGAGGAGACGAAGTTGAAATGGTCGTAGCCGAAGGAAAGGACCACATCGTGCAGGTCCCACACGGCCATCGCCCCCAGGGTATTGTCCAATCCGCCGGCCCTGGCGGTGCGGCTGATGGCGCCCCAGGCCGTCGGGTCCTGCTCGTACGAGAACTGGTCATGGAGATTGATGCGGAGGTTCTTGGTGAAAATGTCCCAGGTCAGCGCAGATCCGGGCGTGATCAGGGGCCGATCATATTGGTCGTGGCTGACAAACTTTTCGTAACCGGCGCCGAGCGAGAAGGTCAAGGCATTGAGCTCGGTGACCGGCCAGAAGACACCGAAGTTGGCCAGCGGCCGAATGATGAAGTCCTGCTGGGGATCGGCGTGAGCCAGGTTCACATTGTCATTCCACTCGCCGTCCAGCGAAGCGGAGGCGAGGACCTTCAAATCGCCCCAACGGACGGTGTAGGGTTGGTTTTCGAGTTCCAGGCGGGGCTGGGAGGCGGCAGACTGGCAGCTCAGGGAAAGGCGGAGGGCGTCCTGGGCCGAAGCGCTGCCGCCAGCGGCGGCCAGCGCGGCGCAGATAAAGCACAGAGGTCGGAGGTCGGAGGTCGGAGGTCGGAGGCACTGACCTCTGACCTCGGACTTCCGGCCTCGGCCTTCCGCCCTCTGACCTCTGACCTCTGTCTTCCGACCTCCGCTCTTCATACCGCTCCTTTCGGTGGGCAGAACATCTGGAGTGCCGTGCGGAAGATCAGCCAGAAATCGAGCCACAAAGACCAGTTCTCCAGGTATTCAAGGTCGGACTCCATGCGGTGCGCCCCCTCGTCAGAAGTTTCAACCCTGCCGCGAAAGCCCCTGACTTGGGCAAGCCCGGTAATTCCCGGCTTCACGAAACTGCGCACGTAGGCTTTGTCGTAGAAACGCAGGAAGCGTTGATTATCCGCCATGATGTGGGGTCGTGGTCCCACGACGCTCATGTGGCCGCGCAGCACGTTCCAGAATTGGGGCATTTCATCCAGGCTGGATTTCCTCAGGAAGCTGCCGATCCGGAATAGCCTGGGGTCGTCCTTCGAGTCTGGCAGCGTGTCATTCGCCGGGTCCCCGACGTGCATGGTTCGCAATTTGAGAATCGGGAAGGGCTCGTTGTGGAAACCCTCGCGCGGCTGGACGAAAAAGAGCGGCCCGGGCGACTGGAGGCGCTGGCAAATCCACGCAAACAAAAGCAGCGGCGGCAGAATGAACAGAACCACGGGCAGACTCACCGCGATGTCCACGCAACGTTTGAAAAATCGGTTGATTGGGTTCTCCAACGGCTCCTCGCGCAAGCCGATGAAAAACTTGCCCTGGTCTTCGAAGACCGCCAGGGGATGGCCGAAGATCTCGTCGAGGTCCGCCACGACGAGCAACCGGATGCCGCGCCCCTCGCAGAGGTTGGTGTAATGCTGCACCAAGCCATTGGTGCGGGGAAACTCGGCCATGATGACCTTCATGATCCCCGGGGCGGCCAATGTCTTCTCGAGCTCCTCGGGCCGCCCGAGCGTCGGCAGGGAAGCGCTGGTGTCGTCGTCCGCGTCTTCGGTCAGCAACCCCAACACCTCCAAACCCAGGTGCTGATTTTCTTCGAGCCAGCGTTTCAACTGGACCGCTTTGCGTCTCGGCCCCATCAGCAGGACTTTCTGATGCAGCGCCCGGCGGAAGATCAGGCGGCCGAGGGGGGACGGCAGGAAGCGGTTGGTCGCGTAGAGAACCAGGTAAAGCAGCGGAATGAAGGTGAAGAAGAACAGGCGGGAAATATTCGCATCGTGGGCGGCGACCAGGTAGAGCAGCAGATAAAAGAGGGTGGTGCCGAGCTGCCGGAAGGAGCGGCGGTTGATCTCTTCAAAGCTCGGGGTGTGCAGGCCGGCGTCCACCCGGAAGGGCCCGGAGCCGATGAGCAGGCCCAGGAGAACAAATTCATTGTAAATGAGGTAACGGCCGATGGCCGCACGGTCGATGGGAAGGTGGTAGCAGAGGAAGAACCAGGTCCAGAAGGCCAGTGTCACCAGGATGCACTGGGAGAGCAGGACCAGGTGCTGGATGCCTCGGCGACGGTCGGAAATCATCGGCGGTGCTCCTGGATTCGCAGTGTTCGCGCGCGGTTCATAAACCACGGCCTTTCTCCGATGTGGGACGGGAGGCGGCCTCCAGCTTTGCGCGGACGGCGGCCTCCAGCTTTGCGCGGATGACGCCCTTCACCGATGCGTCCCGGGGTTGGGGCGCCAGCGGACCGAAGGGGGAGCCCGCCTTCCGGAGCCCGGAGGGGCTCAAGCGGGCGGGTTTTGGGCTGGTGGGTCCTGCGCTGCCGGGCTTGCCGGTCCAGGGGCACAAACCGTTGGCTCGCATTTGACAAAGGTGGTCGCCCTCGATCAGTCCTGCGGGGTGAGCGTGGGCGGGCATATTGCCGTCGCGCCACTGGCCCGGGCTGGTGCCGAACCGGCGCCTGAAGCAGGAATTGAAAAGACCCAGGTGGTTGAAACCGCATTGTTCAGCCACGTGGATGACCTTGGCGTCGCGATTTCGCAGCAGGGAAATGGCTTTGATCAACCGCATCTCCATTCTCAGGGCGGCCACGGAGAAGCCAAAGTGCTGATGAAAGAGGCGGTTCAAATGGCGCGGGCTGCAATGGAATTTGTCCGCCAATTCCCCCACCGTAAGACCCATGATGTCAGCCACTAAAAGCTCCTCGAACACGTGGATCATGTGTTCCTCGGTGCCGACAAACCCGCCCCGCTGGCGGCGGGCGTCTTTGAATTCCACGGTTAAAATGGCGGTCACGACCCGCAGCAATTGGCCGCGGTGGTCCAGGTGGTGTTGGGCCGGGGCAGCCGCCAGCAGTCGATGGCATTCCTGGGCAAGGGGGCTGGGAGCGGGATACAGCCTGGGGGTCCTGAAACATTCGGTGACGTGCTGCAACAGGGCCAGCTCATTGCTCCCAAACAGCGGGTACAGATGCTCCAAACAGAGGGAAAAGCACCAAAAGACCAGTTCCCCAGCGTCCGCGGCGCAGACCTTGCCACCCTGGGCCTCCGTGAGAACAAGGACATCGCCGGGTGCAAGGGGATGATTGATCGCCGCGGAGACGAACGTTCCGACGCCCCCCTGCGGAAACAGGAAAGAGAAGCTGTGGCCTCGATTCAGCCACTCTTCAGGCGGCTTGAGGCGAAGAAGCTGCAGGGCAAGATGATCGTGAGCAAGCATTCAGCACCTCCATTGGGACGTCACTTTTGGGCTGGAACAGCCCCGAATCTCTCCAGCGCGAGTTCCTCCTGCGGCTGCTTCAACCGCCGAGAACAGGCCCCGTCCCAATGCCAACCAACCGGGTCGTGGAAGATCCTGATGCGAAATGGGCAGCAGGTTCCACGAGGGGCGGAAGGGGTAGGTGGCCCCAATAGCCAAAACCACACCCAGCCCCCTCCGGCAGGCGCCCCTGCCAGGCTCGCTTTTCTGCCCGTCCCACAACATCGACTTTCCGCCTCCATAGCAGAATCTGTGAGTGAACGCTGACTCCAGAGCGCGGAAAACGCCCTGTGTTCGGCCCAGAACGGCCTGACAAATGCACGCCGACAGCGGTGACCACTCGGTCCCACTCTCGAAGATGCCTGGCAATCCATGGTCGAAAGCGAAAAGCTCACCGTTATCCGCCGCCAGCGGGGCTGTGCACCATTCTATCCCATTGGGGAGGCGCCAGTCCTGGAGGGCGATTGTGACCCACAGACTCTGCCACAGAGCCTGTCTTGTAATCTAACCAAATCAGGAATTAACTATTCAGAAATTAGCCATTCCCATGCAGAAATTAGCCATTCCCATGCCAATATGACAGCGGGACGGGGTGCTTAGTTGTATCATGTTTATTCTCAACCACTTAGGGTCTCGGATTTTCGTATTCTCCGTTCGATCAGCCCTTGGCTTTTTCGGCGATTGTGTAAGCTTGACCGACACCCAGAAGCGCTCTACTGCCAGTCCCAACCAGCGGCGCTTGCGTAAGGCCTTGATTCTACGGTGTTTATGAAACTGTTATCGGCCGTCGGGCACTCCCGCCATGCGACCGTTAAGAATATCGACACCGTTAAGAATATCGACACCCTTCCGGGGCCGGCACCCTAGCCGGACTGCCTCCCATCTGTGGCCTTCTCTCACTCGGGACCTTGACCGGCATTATTAGCAAACGGTATTAAAGCGGAAATCGGTTATGAAGTCTATACATAAATAAGACAAGGCCAATCACTTTTCGGACAAGGCGAAATAATCAAATAATCGTTCGCTCCAGGTCGGCGCGAGTTGTTGATTCAGAGCGTGAAGAGCGCGCGGTGGAAATACCCGGGCATCACTTCGGGGGCGGCATTCCACCCAGGAATTTATCGAGAGCCTCTTTAATTTCCAGCAGGTGAGCCGGTTTCTGCACCACGAAATCCAGGCAGGAGCGATCTTCGGGCACCAATCCGGTGTGCATGATCACGGGTGTGGCAGGAGACCTGAGCTTGATAATGTGCGCCATCTCCACCCCGGTCATCCCCTGCATGGAATTGTCGGTCACAACGGCGTCATGAATTTTCGGGTCGAAGACACCGAGGGCTTCCTCGGCGCTGCGCACGGAATCCACGACGTACCCGAAGTAAGTCAAAAACCACCTGGTGAGGAGGCGAGATTCATCTCCGTCATCGACCAAGAGGACCGTTTTCACGCGGAGTGGGGTTGGGGCATTCACACAGCAGCAGCGTTACGCTTTTGGTTGCGCTCGATCAAATTGCCCAGCGACGGCTACGGCCAAGGCACTTCTTCCGACATAGTTTCCGCAGAGCTGCCGGGAGACGGAAAGCACAAATCTGTAGCGTAAGACGCGCCGTCTTACGATCTGGCATACCGCCAATCACTGACCGACCACGCCACCGCTCCGATGCAGTCCAATGCTCTGCGTCGAGAATAAGCAATCCTCGCTGCAAAGTCCAGCCAGATTCAGGACATCCATAGGCACCGAATGGCCATCCAGCTCACCGACCGCAGCATGACCGACGCGTCCGCAGAAGCTCCTCGCTCCCGGCTTGCCAGCAGCCAAAATCCCGGCGTCATATTTTACCGGTCATTTCGTGACGGCTCCTTCGTTGACTTTCGCCCCGCGTTGCCTCCCTTGCGGGGGCGGGGCGTACTGACGGTGTTTGGCGAGTGACGAGAGAAGTGGGCCAGACCGCTGCGCGCGCCGGCGCGGAAAGGCTGAACGGGCGCCGGATTTCGTGCGGCGGCGGCTGCGGGAAAGGGGACTGGAAGCGGTCTATCCCAAGCCCCGCGCCAGCCAGCCCGGGCCGGTTGGCAGGCGCTTGACCTAAGCGCCCATGAGAAAACGGTTGGAGGCAGACTACCGACTTTTGACCCGGTTGTTGTTGCCCACCACGGTGCGGAGTTTACAATCCTTTCGACACGCATGAGGGCGAAGCACAACCAGCGCCATCGTCCACCCCATCAACGGGGCGGAAACTCCCTGCGCTCCGCGGCGCCGAGCGCCAGCCGTCGGTCCCGCTGGAGACTGGCGCTCCTCGCGGGTTTGGGCGCCATCGCACTGGCGGGTTGGTTCGCTGTGAGCTCCTGGAGGCATTCAGGCAAAACGCCCAGGGAACCACCGGCGCCTCCGGTCGCCCGGACCGGTATGCCCACCAACCCGCCAACCGCCCAGCATGCCACCCACGCCGCTAACAACCACCGGGAGTTCATCATTCAAGTGAACCGCGGCAACGAGCTGCTCGCTGAGGGCAATCCGGCCGAGGCCGCCCGGGTTCTGACCGAAGCGATGCGGTTGAACCCGGAGGACGAGGACGTTCATTATGACCTGGGGTTGGCGCTGACGCGGCTGGGGAGATTTGAGGAAGCGATCCAGCAATACGGGGAGGCCTTGCGCATTTTTCCAGACTATGCTGAGGCCCACAATAATTTGGGCAATCTGCTGATGCGCCTCGAGCGGAACGAGGAAGCCATACAGCACTTCGAGCAAGCGGTAAAAATCATGTCGGATTACGCCTCGGCCCACAACAACCTCGGCACTGCGCTGCAGAAGGTCGGGCGGGCGAACGACGCCTTGGTGCACTTTCGACAGGCCGTTAAACTCAAGCCGGACTACTGGCAGGCTCACTTCAACCTCGGGACGAGCTGCCTGCAAGAGGGACGTGTAAGCGAGGCGCGGAGCGAGTTTGAAACCGTCCTGCGTCTGCAACCGGACTTTGGACCGGCAAAGTCGGCGCTCGCAGCGATCGAAGTCCAGCAATCAGGCGGTGCACCGCCAAAACCCTAACCCGGGGGGCTCACTGGCGCCGACGGACACTGCGGCGTGAGTTCGGCGGCGGCTTGCCGCGCTGAGACCTTGCGGTCTGAGGCCGATCTTTTACCAACGTATGGCTGGGATTCATGGGGGTTCGCCGGGACGGCTACTTCGCCTCGCGCAGGGTGTTGAGCAGAGCCCGGGCCGGTGCGTTATTCGGCTCGAGGCGCAAGATTTCGAGGACCTGTTTCTCCGCATCAGCCGGTCGGTTTGCCCGAGCCAGGGCCTGGCCCAAAGCGAGCCGGCCTTCGAGCGACCGTGGCTTCTGTCGCACCGCCAGTTTCAAGTGGTGGAGCCCGTCCGGCAAGCGGTCCATCCGCAGGCACAGCAATCCCAGCGCGTACCGGGCCGGGTAATACTCAGGGTTTATGCGGAGGCCTTCGCCGTAGAGCGTGAAGGCTTCGGCCCGGCGGCCAAGCCTCTCCAGCAGTTTGGCCAGGCCGATGCGAGGCAACGCGGCCTGGGGCTGCAAACCGATCAACGCCCGCCACTGTTCCTCGGCCCCTGCCGCGTCCCCGCCGTTTTCCAGCAATGCAGCCAGGTTCCAGCGGAGATCCGGGTCTTCGGGGTGACGGCTAACCAGCTCTGAAACCCGCTGGATGTCGCGCCGCACCTGCGCCGGTTTACTGGTGAGCCGGTATCGGGCGAGTTGCTCGTTGATCCTCTGCAGTTCACGGGCGTGACCAACCTGGCTCGTAAACGGCGCCCCCTCAAGACGTTCCCGCATCACATCAAGTGCCTCGTAGCGATTCCAATCCGTGAATCCCAGCAGCCGCAGGCATTCGGCCTGCGAAACCCATTGGCCGGTTGCTTCCAACGAGAGCGCCCTGGCCGCCTGCTCCGCCACCGCGCGGGCCAGGAGATAATTTCCCTCCGGCGTCAAGTGGACGTGCTCATAAAAGTACTCGGCGCCCAGCAATCCTTGCTGACTGTTCGTGGCAAAGAGTTCCTCGGCGTCCAACAGGCTCACCCGCCGGGCGGCGAAGGCGGCGGCGGCCCGCCGGATCATCCCGTTGATCCGCCCGTCGGCACGGAACTGCAGCGCGTCATTGTCGCGGGCCAGGCGAAATAGAGTCGCCGCTTCGGCATCCTGCCCCAGCAGGCGACAGCATTCGGCCCGGCGAAAAGCCAGGTCGGCAAACTCGCCGTCAATCCAGGCAGCCCGTTCGTAAGCCGCCTTGGCTTCGGCCAGTTTGCCCTGGTCTTGGCAGGCAACTCCCGCAGCATAGGCGGCCTGCCACTCGGCGAGCTCAGTGGCCGCCAGGCCCGGCCGGTGGAGGGATGCGAACGGCGCACAATCCTTCAGGTTGGTAGCGACCGTGCAGAGAACCATCGGCACGCCGGCGCGGGCGCCACTCGCCAGCAGGTCGGCCAGGTTCCGCTCAAAATGCCGATAGACCCTGGCGGTCGCCGGCGCATCATGACGAATCTTCTGGTCTGCCATCATTGCCATCCCAGTCCACTCCGGCAAAGGTTGGTTCCCCTGGCGCACGAAATGCAGCGCTCCGTCCAGCAACTGCCCCAGCCGCGTCCCCTTCACCCACAACCCGGCCCGCACCACAGGGAGGGCGGGCGCCTGCGCGCCGAAGACCGAAGCGGCGCCGAAAGGCCCGATGATTTCGTTGTTGCCCATGTAAACGATCCACAGGTCGCCCTGCTGTTGGGCGCAGTCCCGGGCAATCGCCAGGATGACATGGGAGTTGATCGCCACCATCGCGGTGTTGATCACCTCGATTTGCCGGTTGGGAAAACGTTCCCGCAAGAGCACTTCCACCATCCGCGGCAGGCCGAACTTGAAGTCCGGGTCACCCATCGCCGCCGACTCGCCCAGCACAAAGACGCGAAGTGCGTGCGGAGGTTTGGCCGCCGGCATCGTGAAGGGGCGCGGATAACGAACCAGCCCGGGCGGAAAGACACGCCGGCCAAAGTCCTGGTTGTCGGTCCAAACCGCGCGGCCCTCGATCTGGCGGTTCTGGAAGAAGTGCGGGCAATACCCCCAACCGGCCAGCCGGAGGACCCCTTCGGCTGACAGCAGGAGTACCAACGGAATTCCGACCACCGCCAGCGAGCGCAACCACCATCGTCGCCTCCGCGGGGTCGCCCCCACCACGCGGTCCGGGGCCGGCGCCGGCTCTCGCGCTGCCGCCGCCGATTTTCGCTTTTGGTTCTTTTTGTGCAGCCCGGGGAAGTTAGCGCCCGCCCCGTCGGACGTCCAGTCCGCTCAGGCACGCCCGAGTCCGACGGGCGCATCCCGGATTTGAGGGCAGTGCCCGGATGCGCTCCGTCTGCCGACATTGCTCAATTTTTTAGTCAATTTTTTTATTGCCTTTTGCGGATTAGAAGGATATAAGCGGATTGTTCCTTCACAAAAACGCAAAAACAGTTCAAATGAAAACAACAACAACCCTACTCTGCGCGCTGGGACTGGTTGGCCTGACCAGTATTCCATGCCAGGCAGCCTCCGTGGAAACCCGGGGTTTCCTCAAATACGAATGTTGGTTCCCGCCGCTGCGCGACGCGACCCTCACCGGGACCGACGTGGCCCTCCTGGACTTCGACCCCAACTATGTCGCGAACATCCCGGACATGACGAGCTACGCGGCTGGGTTCAACAGCCGGGGCGTTTTCCCGGATGACTCGCACGAACAATACGGCGCCCGGATGACGGGCTGGATTACCCCGACCGTGACGGACGATTATAATTTCTACCTCGCAAGTGATGACGCCTCGCAATTGTGGCTTAGCACCGACGCGACTGCGGCGAACCTGCAACTTGTGGCGGAGGAAACTGGCTGCTGCAAGGGCTTCTTGGAGGTAGGCTACCCTCAGACGACGTTAGCGCCGTGGCACCTGGTAGTCGGCCAGAAATATGCCGTCAAGATCCTCATGAAGGAAGGGGCGGAGGGTGATTACGTCGAGGTCGCAATGCAAGCCGCCAGCGGCACGACGCCGGCGGCCTCGCTGGTGCCGCTGGTCAGCACGATGCTGAGTTCGATGGCGGACCCGGCGGGTGCCTCCCTGGCGATCACGCAGCAGCCCGTGGCCACTTCCGTACCCGAGAACGTGCCGGTCGTCACCTTTTCGATAGCGGCGACGGCGGTGACGCCTTACGGCAAATACACCAGCAGTACCACCCTCACACCCACCCTGGGTGGGCCAGTTCCGTTGGGCGACAAGGCCCAGCTCGACACGTTCTATCAATGGTTTACGAACGGCGTGGAGATTCCAGGCGCCAATGGCACGAACTACTCGATTGCGTGGCCGAAGAAGGCCCAAGACGGCATGATGGTGAAGTGTTACGTCGCCGTCCCGGGCATTCCCTTGTACAGCAGTGAAGTCAGGCTCACGGTGACGGCCGACACCGCGCCGCCCACGGTGGTGAAAGCGGTGGCGGATGCCTCGTTCACCGACGTCCTGGTGACGTTCTCCGAACCCGTGTCCGACGGCGCGCTGCTGGCCTCCCATTACGGGATTGACCAGGGGGTGGGCGTCTCCTCGGTTGACCGCGTGGACCTCCTGACGGTGAAGCTGAACACCAGCACGATGGCGAGCGGCAAGCTCTACACCCTGACCATCAACGGAGTGCAAGACACGGCCACCCCCGCCAACACGATTGCCGCCAATACCCAGGTTCAGTTCAAGTCCTTTGTCTTCGCGCCCGGCGTCGTGCTCCACCAGAAGTATAAAGGCTTTGACAACAACGCGGGCAACACTATCGCCAACCTGTTTAACGATCCCCGGTTTCCAAACAACCCGGATCGCAGGGACCTCATGACGCGGTATGAGTATCCGGCCGACGCCATTGGCCGTGATGAGGCTGCCGATCCCTCTGGGGTGGCAAACAGATATTACTTCGACACCCTGGACGGCTATTTCATCCCGCCGACGACCGCCAACTACGTATTTGTCATCGCTTTTGCCGACTATGGCTGGCTGTACCTGAGCACCGACGAAAGCCCGGCGAACAAGTGCCTAATCGCGGCGGCGTCTGGCTGGAGCGAACCGCGCAGTTGGCTGACGAGTTACGACAACATTCTGGACCTGACTCGCTCTGACCGGTATAGCGGCACCCAATGGCCGGATGGCAACACCATCACCCTGACAAATGGCAACCGGTATTACCTGTTGTTGGCGCACTTTGATCCGAGTTGGGCCGGTGGGGACTGGTTCGCCGCGACCTACAAGTTAGACACCGACGCTGACCCCGCTAATGGCTCTGCGCCGACGCTGACCGGCAGCGTGGTGGGTTCGTACCTGGATCCCACCGTGGGGAGCGTCACCTTCAGCCTGCAGCCGCAAAGTGCGAGCGTCCTCGCTGGCACCAAGACCAATTTCTCAGCGCTCGCTTCCGGCACTTCGGCCTACACCACGAACGTGTATTACCAGTGGCAATCCGCCCCCAAGGGCAGCTCCACCTGGACCGACATTCCCGGGGCTACCGCCGCGACCTACACGACCCCGTTCCTGGTCGCGGGGGATGATGGCAAGCAGTTCCGGGTCATCGCCACCGTGCCGCCCGTCTCGGCAACCAGTTCCGTCGCCACGCTGACCGTTTCCGTGGACATCGTGCCGCCCACGGTGGTCAAGGCCTCGACGGATATGACGTGGACCCATGTGGTGGTAACGTTCTCCGAACCGGTGACCGACACGGCCCTGCTGGCCTCCCGTTACCAGATGGACCAGGGCATCACCGTCTCCTCCGTTGCCCGCCTGGACCTCCTGACGGTGAAACTGACGACCAGCAAGCTGGCGGAGAACAAGGTCTATATTTTGACCATCAACGGCGTGCAGGACACGGCCACCCCGCCGAACACGATCGCCCCGAACACCCAGATCGAGGTGCGGTCCCTGATGTTCCTGACCGGAGCCGCCCTCCACCAGAAGTACAGCAACGTCGATAACGGCACCGGCGGCACTCCCAACGGCCTGTTTAACGATCCCCGGTTCCCGAACAACCCGGATCGCAGGGACATCGAGCTCAGATGGGAGTATCCGGCGGACGGCATTTATCGCGTTCTCTCCGACGACCCGGCGAGGAATTATTTCGATACGATCGAAGGCTACTTCATCCCGCCGACGAGCGGCGATTACGTGTTCTTTACTTGCGGCGCCGACCGTTTTTGGCTGTATCTGAGCACGGACGAAAATCCGGCGAACAAGCATCTGATCACGGCGGAACCAGGTGGTTGGACCAACCCGCGCGATTGGATGTTGGGGCAGCCCCCTCCCCCCGATCCAAACAGCACCGACCTGACGCCGTTGCGCTCCGACACGTTTGCCAACACCGACTGGCCGTCGGGCAACACCATCACGCTGACAAACGGCCACCGGTATTATATGTTGCTCGTCCATCATGATCCCAGTTGGTGCGGCTCTGACTACTCCGGGGCGACCTACAAGTTGGCAGGTGAACCCGATCCGAACAATGGTGATGCGCCGAGGCTGGCTGGCAGCGTCATCGGCTACTACTTCGATCCGAGCGGCGCGAGCGTCACGTTCACCTCGCAGCCGCAGAATGTGAGCGTCGTGCAGGGGCAGACGGCGAAGTTCACGGCCGCCGCAACCGGCAGCTCGGCTTACGGCACGCAAGTGTTTTATCAGTGGCAGTCGGCGCCCAAGGGCAGCTCGACCTGGACCGACATTGCCGGCGCCACGGGCGCGTCCTACCAGACGTCGATCCTGGGGTTGGCGGACGATGGCACGCAGTTCCGCTTGATCGCCTCCGTGCCGCCCTATTCATCAGCCAGTTCCGTGGCCACGCTCACGGTCATGGTGGACACCTTTCCGCCCGTGGTCTCGGTGGGTGCCATGCTGGATGAAACTGCCGGCGTCGTGGACGTCGGCGTCGGGTTCGACGAGACGGTGGACGAGGTCTCGGGACAACTGCTCTCGAACTACTCGGTTTCGCCGCCCGGCACGATTACGGGGTTCAGTTGGCAAACCAACAGGTTCACCGCCAACTCCCAAAATCCCCTGGCCATGGTGCGGAAGCAGACGGCCTTGCTGAAAGTCACCGGGCTTACGGGCAGCGGTACTCTTACGGTCAGGAACGTGGCCGATCTGTACGGCAATAAGATCACCTCCGTGACGGTGCCGTTCACCGTGGATACGAAGATGAAATGGGGCGTGGTGGGCGCCAACGAACTCGGCGGGTGGAACGCCGTGGTGCCGGTGGCTCCCAACGGCTTCGACATTTACAGCGACGGCATCGCTGCGTGGAACAACTACGACGAAGCCGCGTTCGTTTACGAGCAGGTCACGGGTGACTTCGACAAGAAGCTCCGGGTGGCTTACCAGGACGGCTCCAGTCAATGGGCCCGCGCGGGCCTGATCGCTAAAGACGCGACGAGCTTCGGAGTGGACCGGGCCACGCAGGCGACCACCGCCGCTCGTTACCAGAAGTGCCTCGTCACCCCAGTTGGAGCCGTTCTCGGGCCGGGGTTGCTTGGCCCGCAGGAATGGGAACTCAACCGGCGGTTGGACACCGGCGGCATAACCACCGGAGCTAATATGACCGGGGCCAACGCCATACCGGCGTATCCGGATGCCTGGTGCCGCCTCCAGCGCGTCGGGCAGACCTTCACCACGTATCGGAGCGACGACGGCGTGAACTGGGTCGCCCTCGGTTCCACGACGTGGGGGGTTGACGATGCGAGCAAGAGGCCCATGCCAGCTACCGTGTACGTCGGCCCGGACTTCGCGCCGGAGAACGCGAACATTACCGATCCGGCCGACCAGGGGACGTTCCTGGCGCAGATCCGCGATTACGGCGATTATTCGGCGGTTTTTGATCCGCAACTGAAGATTGCGCTTGACGTGGCCGGCAAGGTGAGGATCACCTGGGCGACCGGGACCCTCGTATCCTCCCCGACGGTGCGGGGGACTTACACTCCGGTCCTGGGCGCGATCAGTCCGTTTGTTGTCACCCCGGCTCCGGGCGCGACGACATTCTATCGGGTCAAGCAGTAACGCTGGCCTCGTTAATTGAACCTTAGCCAAGGACCGGGCGACAGCCCGGTCCTCTTTCTTGGTGCTCACTCGCTCGCAACGACCGAAAAGTGAATCTTCGCCTCTTGATTCGCTCAGGAAACACCGTCAGCTCGCGATTGCGCCCCAAGGGTTATGCGCCGAGATTTTTCTTGTCATGGGGCGCGAATCTTGCTAGACTGCTTTCTGTGCGCGGTTCGGCAAGACAATCCGTTCTTTGGTTAAGCCTGTTCCTGAGCTTATGCGCTCCCGCCCGGCCGGGCGCACAAGTCGTTCTGTCCGAGTTCCAAGCCTCGAACATCAGGACCCTCAGGGATGAGGATGGCAACTTCGAAGATTGGATTGAGGTTTGCAACGTCAGCGCCGCGCCGGTGGACCTGGGCGGCTGGTATCTGACCGATAAAAGCGACCAGTTGAACAAGTGGCAGTTCCCGTCAACCAACCTGGCGGCCGGGCAATTTCTCGTGGTTTTTGCCTCGAAAAAGGACCGCCGGGTTCCGGGCAACCCCCTGCACACCAATTTTAAGCTCTCCAAGGACGGCGAGTATCTCGCCCTGGTTAAACCGGATGGGATTACGATAGCAACGGCCTACGCGCCGAGTTTCCCGCCGCAAGCGGACGACCTGAGCTATGGCCTGCCCATCACGTCGCAGACCGTGACCTTGCTGGGGCGCGGTGCGGCGGGAAAACTCCTGGTGCCACCCAACGCCGCCCTGGGAACGAACTGGGTTTTACCAGCTTTCGATGACGCGGGCTGGACGGACGTGACAACCGGCGTGGGTTTCGACCTGAATAACTCGTTAATCCTGGTGCCGGTCGCGGACTCGGTGGCGGATTGGAGCGCGGAAGGAGTGCAGGGCAGTCGCGGCTGGTATTACGGATATTACAACCAATCGGCCGACGGTTCCCCGGGCTACCAGACGAACGATTTTGTGTTGTTCCCGCGCAGTGATGCCGCTTACGGAGCGAGCAACTATTGGACGGGCAGCCAGTATCGCTGGCCGTCGGCTACCGTTCCCTGGGACACGGTCGGCCAGACAGATGCCTGCCCCAACGGCACCAACAACGGCGCCGAACACTGGGTCATCCGGCGTTGGCGCAGCACCACCACGGCGATCATGCAGGCCCGGTGGCGAATGTATAAGACCAACCCGACCGGATCGGGCGTCACCGGCCAGCTCTATCTGAACGGCGTGCTCAAGGATTCGGCCGCTATCGGCGGGGACGACACGACGGGCGTGAGTCGGGATGTGATGCTGGGGGAGGTGCGCCAGGGCGACGTGGTTGACCTGGCTTTAACTCCCATTGGCGCCGGCGGCGAAACCGACGATGGCGGTGACGGGTCGGCGAACCTGTTAACCGTTTCGAGCCTGAATTACATGACCAGCCTGATGGGCAGCCAGGTGGGGGGGCTAATGTGCGGCTCCAACGCGACCGTTTACCTGCGCTTGCCGTTTGTGGCCGCCGACCCTGCAGACCTGGATCAACTGAAGCTCCGGATATGGTACAATGACGGGTTCGTCGCGTATCTCAACGGGGTGCCCGTGGCGACGCGTAATGCTCCGGTAGCGTCGCCCGGCGGGCTCCAAGCCGATAGCGTGGCCGACTGGTCCAGCACCGGCCAGCAGGGGTTCAACAATTGGTATTACGGGTATTATGACCAAAGCGCCGATGCGGATGGGGTCTATGATGCCTCCGCGGATTTTTCCAGTGCGGGGACGCAGTGGACCTGGAATGGCGGGGCGTGGGTGCTCCGGCCGGGCGACCCGCCCTGGACCATGATTTCTCTGGGCGGATGGCGGCCGAACGGCACTAACAGCGGTGGCGTGCACTGGCCTATCCGGCGCTGGATCAGCAAGACCTCGGGCCAGGTGACCTGCCGAATCGCTTTCGCAAAGGAGAACGTCGCCTGCGGGAGCGGCGCCACGTTGCGCGTCTTGCAGAACGGTGTCGAGCGCTTCAGTTGGACGCTCGCCTACAACGATGCCGCGGGGCTCCAAACCAATCTCGTGCTCATGAATATCCAGGCGGGCGACTACCTTGATTTTGCGCTCGATCCGAAAGGAACGGACGGCAGCCTCGATGATTCGTGCGACGGCTGCACGTTCTCCGCGGCTATCGACCAGCCCCCCTCCGAGGGCGCGGTTTGGAATTCCACGGCCACAGCTTCACGCTCCCCGCCGGAGACCAGCGTCGCGGAAGAAATCGACCTTTCGGGGAACCGCGACTTGCTGGTGGCGGGCACCAATGTGCTCGCGATCCACGGACTGAACGCCAGTCCCTCGGACCGGGATTTCCTGGTCCTGCCGGAGCTGATTGGCACAAAACCAGGGATGGACCCAGGGCAGCACGCTTATTTCACGGTGCCGACTCCAGGCGCCCCAAACGGGGCCGGTTCGCTGACCATCGGCCCGATTATCAGCGATGTCGCCCACACCCCGTTGGTGCCGGGGGACAACGACGACCTGGTGGTGCAGGCGCGCGTCACCCCGAGCCTGCGCCCGGTCAAATCCGTGACCCTCAAGTATCGCACCATGTACGTGGCCGAGTCGACGACGCCGATGTATGACGATGGCAACCACGGAGACGGCGCTGCGGGCGACTCCGTGTATGGCGCCCGGATCCCCGCCAGCGCGTCACACCCCGGGCAGATGGTCCGCTATTGCATCGTGGCGGCGGACATGAACAGCCAGGAGACACGGGCCCCGGCCTTTCCAAACCCCTCGCGGAGCCCGCAATACTTCGGAACGGTCGTCTTCGATCCCGTGCTGACCAACTCCCGCCTGCCGGTGCTGCACTGGTTCATCCAGAACCCCAGCGCCGCGAACTCCGACGTTACCGCGCGATGCTCGCTTTTCTTCAACGGCGAGTTCTACGATAACATCGGGGTTAATCTCCATGGGGAGTCGACGCGCAGCTTTCCGAAGCAGAGCTACGATCTCGTTTTTAACCCGGGCTACAAGTTCCGCTGGTCGGACGATGCGCCGCGGGTAGGGGATCTGAACCTGCTGACCACCTGGGCCGACAAGACGGAGATGCGCAATGTGCTGGCGCATGAAACGTATCGCGATGGTGGAGCGCCGAGCCATTTTGCCTTCCCGGTGCGCGTGCAACAGAACCGCTCCTTTTTCAGCGTGGCCAACGTGGTGGAAAGCGGCAATGACGATTTTCTGCAACGCCTGGGGCTCGACCCGCAGGGCGCGCTCTACAAGATGTATAACTCCGCCGAGAGCGTCGCGGGTGCGGAGAAGAAAACCAGGAAAAACGAGGGGACTGCCGATCTCCAGGCGCTCATCACGGGCATGGGCCAGCCGAACGCCACGGCCAGGCAGGCGTTCATGTTCGACAATCTCAATGTGCCCGAGGTCATCGACTTCCTCGCGGCCAAAATCATCACCGCGGACGTCGACTGCTGTTTCAAGAACTACTACCTGTACCGGGACAGCGACGGCACCGGCGAATGGCAGGGGATGCCCTGGGACGTGGACCTTAGTTTTGGCAGGGTCTGGACCTGCGGGACACCGTGCTACGAGTATTTCGACGAAACCATTTACACCAACCAGGGCATCACGGTTGGCTACGGCAACACCGTGTTCACACCCATCTACGACACACCCGCGACGCGCCAGATGTTTCTGCGCCGCTTGCGCACGTTGATGGATGAGTTGTTCCAGCCGCCCGGCACGCCGGTCACCAATGATTTCTACCGCCTGAAGACCCTCGCTTTACGGGACCAGATCGCCCCCGACGCCGCGCTCGACCTGGCCAGATGGGGGACGTGGGGCACCCGCGAGACCATCACGCAGGCTGTGAACCGCATTTGGAACGAGTTCCTGCCCGGACGCCGAACGTTCCTTTTCCGCACGATGTCCGTAACCAACGGCGGCGAGATCCCCGCGGCCCAGCCGACGAATGCCGTGGTGCAAATCGACGGTCTCGAGTACCGCCCGAGCAGTGGCAACCCGTTGCAGGAATGGCTCTCGCTTACGAACCCGAATAGCTACGCGGTGGACATTTCCAATTGGCGCCTCGACGGCGGTGTGCGCTTTCAGTTTAAACCGGGCACGGTGATCCCGGCGCGGTCGGCGATATTTGTTTCGCCGGACGTGAACGCTTTCCGCAGCCGGCAGGCAAGCCCGAAGGGCGGTGAGCAGCGGCTCGTGGTGGGCCCGTACGACGGCAACCTGTCCGCGTGGGGCGAAAGCCTGGTCTTGACGGATCCGACCGGGCGGCTGGTGAACAGCAACAGCTATGTCGGCAGCCCGAGCCTGGCCCAGCGGTTCCTGAGGATTACGGAAATCTTTTACAACCCCGATCCCCTGCCCGGATACACCAACATCGACGCGCAACTGTTTGAATTCCTGGAGCTGAGGAACATCGGCCCCGTCCCCCTGGACTTGCGCGGCGTGCGGTTCACCGAAGGCGTGCAGTTCGACTTCGCGGCGGGGGCGATTACGAACCTGGCCGCGGGCGCGCGTGTGCTATTGGTTCGCGACACGAATGCGTTCGCCTTGCGCTATGGAAGCGGCTTGCCGGTCGCGGGCCAGTTCACGGGGAAACTGGACAACGCCGGCGAACGCCTCCGGCTCGAGGACCCTTATGGCGAGAAAATCCTCGATTTCAGCTATGACAACCGCTGGTACCCGATCACGGATGGGCATGGTTATTCACTCGTGATTGTGGACGATACCATCCTCTGGTCCCTGTGGGGCGAAAAAACGAGCTGGCGGCCCAACGGCGCCCTGGGTGGCAAGCCGGGCCAAAGCGATCCTCTCCCGCCTGACTTCCCGGCCATCGTCATCAACGAGGTCCTCGCCCATACCGACCCGCCCCAGGTGGATGCCATCGAGCTCTACAATCCGGCAGCGACGAATGTCAACGTCGGCAATTGGTACCTGACCGACGACTTCAACGTCGCAAGGAAGTTCCGGATTCCTTACCCGACCATTATCCCTCCGCAGAGCTTCATCTATTTTACCGAGGCACAATTCAACTCGACGCCGGGAGTTTTCCCGAGCTTCGCGCTGAATTCGGAAGGAGACGACGTCTGGCTGTTCAGCGCGGATGCTGCCTCAACTCTGACCGGGTATGTTCAGGGGTTCGATTTCGGCGCCACGGCCAATGGCGTGAGCCTGGGCCGCTACACCAACAGCGCGGGGGAGATCGATTACCCGGCCCAGGTTGCGGTGACGCTGGGCCGGGCCAATGCCGGACCGCTCGTCGGCCCAATCGTGCTCTCGGAGATCATGTATCATCCGGCGCCGACCACACCATCCAATACTCCCGCAAGCTATATCGAACTGGCCAACGTGGCTTCGGTCAGCACGCCGCTATTCAATCCCGCTGAACCCACCAACACGTGGCGGCTAAGGAACGCCGTCGACTTTGATTTCCCGACGAATGTCGTGATGTCTGCCGGCAGCAGACTGCTGGTGGTCGGCTTTGATCCAGTCACGAACACCCCCGCCCTCAACAGCTTCTGCGCGCTTTATGGCGTCCCACCGGGCACGCCCATTTACGGGCCGTGGCAGGGGAGCTTGGGCAATGCGGACGAAACGATCGAGCTCAAGAAACCCGACCCGTGGGGAACCAACGGCGTCCCCTATGTGATGGTCGAGAAGGTGCATTACCTTGACCATGCCCCCTGGCCGGAGAGCGCCGACGGGGCGGGCTCTTCCCTCCAGCGGCGCACCCTTTCAGCCTATGCGAATGAGCCTACGAATTGGTTTGCCTCCACGCCAACCGCTGGCGCCCCTAACCAGCCCAACCTGCTGCCCACAGTCCAACTTACCTCGCCCATCCCCGGCACGACCTACCAGATCCCGACGAATGTTTTGATCGCGGCAACTGCCGCGGACAGCGATGGCACTATTCTGCGGGTGGAGTTTCGCGCCGATGGACAGAAACTGGGGGAGGTCTTGGCCGAGCCGTACACGTTCGTCTGGACGAACCCGGCGCCGCGCAGCCACAGCCTCACGGCGGTTGCCGTGGACGACTGCCTGGGAGCGACAGAATCCGCCGCGGTGGGGATTGCGGTGGTGTCGCCTCCGCCGATGGTGAGCTTGACGCAACCGGCGGACGGGACGGTTGTCCTGGCCGGGTCGGGTCTCCCGGTAACGGCCAATGCCACGTCTGCGGACGGTGGTATTGACCGGGTGGAGTTTTATGCGGGCGACCTGCTTTTCGCCCAACTGTTTGCGCCGCCGTACGCGATGACCTTGTCCTCTGCCGTAGCTGCGACCTACGCGTTGACGGCGGTAGCCGTGGACACATTGGGCAGCGCCAGCACCTCCGCTGTGGTTAGGGCCGGCTTCACTACGGGCAGCAATGCGCCGACAACCCTGGTGCCCACAGGGTCGACCTGGAAGTACCTGGACGACGGGTCAAACCAGGGAACGAACTGGGTCGCGCCTGGTTTCGACGATAGCACCTGGAAGAGCGGCAAGGCCGAGTTGGGCTATGGTGACGCGGCCAAGGGTCGGCCGGAGGCAACCGAAATCAGCTATGGCCCGGATGCGAGCAAGAAATGGGTTACGTATTATTTCCGGCAGGCCTTCACCGTTGCGCAGGCCGCCAGTCTGCAAGGTTTAAGCCTGAGCCTTCTTCGGGACGATGGCGCCATCGTGTATCTGAACGGCAAAGAGGTATTCCGGAGCAACATGCCCGACAGGCCGATCGACTATTTGCAGCTCGCCCTGAACGCCGTCGCCGGCGCCGAAGAGACGACGTACTTTCAGAAAGCTGTGGACTCATCGCTGATGCGAGACGGAACCAATGTGCTCGCGGTTGAAGTCCACCAGGCGTCCAGGGACAGCCCGGATGTGAGCTTCGACCTGTCATTTGCCGGGACGCGGACGCTTCTGGCGCCGGCGATCCTGGGGCAGCCCGCGAGCCAGAAAATCCAGGCCGGGGGAACCGCGGTGTTCTCCGTCGATGCCGGAGGGACATCCCCGCTGAGCTACCAGTGGCGTTTGAATGATGCGCCAATCCAGGATGCGACGGCGCCCATGCTCGTCGTCACTAATGCGAACGCCGCGGATGTGGGTGCTTACCAGGTGCTCATCACGAACGCCGTTGGTTGGGTCATGAGCGCTTCCGCGACGCTTTCGCTTACGAATGGGCCGCCCGTTCCGGGAGCCGACGGACTGCTCGTGCTGCAGGGTCAGCAGGCGTCTGTGCCTGACTCGACGCTGCTGGCGAATGACATTGACCCGGGAGGGCAGCCTTTGGTTTTGACGGCGGTCAGCGCTTCCAGCCACTTCGGGGCCACGGTCACCTGGAGCGCCGGCCAGGTGAACTATCGGCCGGCTCCGGATTTCCTTGGCAGTGACTGGTTCACGTACACCGTGGCGGCCAGTGGCGGGCTGTCGGCGGAGGGGCGTGTGGAGGTTCTCGTTTACAGCGGCACGCTCCCGGCAACCAACCAGTTGAGCATCGTTCCCCTCACGACCGGTTATCGCCTTCGGTATTGCGGCGCCCCGGCGCGGTTGTGTGAGTTGCAGCGGTCTGCTGACCTGGCGCATTGGAATACGCTGGTTGAGACCACCATCCCGCCTCATGGAATCGTGGAATACCTGGAGTCGAACCCGCCGGTAAGCGGCGCCTACTATCGGGTGCGGCAGCAGTAAGGGATTAATCACCAGCTTTAGCCCCCTGTAGTTATGTGAAGTTGCTGGCCGATACTCTCGTTAGCGCGGCGGGCCTGCTGGAGTCGGGCCGTACTCAGCGCGGTTCTGAAAACCGCCGTCATTCCTAGGCTCGGCCGTCCTTCCTCAAATTACACCTGGGATTATTAAGAACTGAAAAGGCGCCGATGACCTCTGCGCCTGGGGCACATAAGTGAGAAGTCAACATAACGACCCCCCAGGTGAAATTTCACATGGGGGTCGGAATCGGACCTCCCGAATGAATTCTGTTTGTGGTCGAGGAGGTCCAGTGGCATCCTGCGGATTCTTATGCGTCTTGCTGTTTTTCTTGCGGTCGCTGCTGGCAGCGCCGCCCTTGCCGACAATTCAGCGACTGAGCGCGTGCGAGTCGATCATGTGGGTCTGGTTGCTCCGGATGTGATCGGCATCACCCTATCCGCGCGCCACGTCGAATATGGACGGCAGATTCCCTATGTCAAACAAAAGGGAGATGCGGTAGCTGATGCCGATATCCACCGGTTCGTAAGACGAGATGGGAAAACCATCGGCACCCTGGTCGGGAAAACCGGCGACATGCTCTGCACTATGGATGAGGTCGTCGGGCAGAAACTCGACACTGGCTGGGCGGATGATCCGGCGAGCTACAGCATAAAATCGGAGCATGATCCGCATTATCAGTCGCCGCAGATGCCCAAGTCCGTCCACCGCAAAAGCAAACCCTCCGATCTGGGGATGGTCGGCCCTTACCAATTCGAGGCGCCCACCGAGAATGTCGTGTATCTCAAATTACCCGTGCCGCTGGAGGCGCGCGCGGATTATGCCGTGATCTTCAGCAGTCCGGACCTGCCGGCCCAGAAGTTCGTCCTGGATACAGCTCGCCTTCGGAGCGAAGCCGTCCATGTGACTCAGGTCGGCTTCCGCCCCGATGATCCCGCGAAACTCGCTTTTTTGTCCTGTTGGATGGGCAACGGCGGCGGCCTGCACTACCCGGCCGGCTTGCCCTTCGAAATCATCGACGACTCCACCGGCCGCGCGGTGTTCACCGGGACCACCGTGCTGTCGAAGGCCGCCGCGGATAAAACCGAGGACGCATACAACAAGAATTACAATGGCACGGATGTCTATCAGATGGACTTCACCGGTTTGGATCGACCCGGAAAGTACCGTGTGTGCGTCAAAGCCATCGGTTGTTCATACCCTTTTGAAGTCGCGGACGATGTCTGGCGACGGGCGTTCTTGATCGGGGCCCGAGGGTTTTATCATCAGCGGAGCGGCATTACGCTTGGCGAGCCCTATACTGCCTATAAACGCCAGCGCCCGTTTCATCCGGACGACGGGCTCAAGGTGTATGCCTCAAGGGCCCCGCTGATGGACACCGGCAATGGCCTCAACAAGAACGATTCGAACTTCGGGAACCTCGTCAAGGGCAGGACGGACGACCTCGTCACCAATGCCTGGGGCGGCTACATGGACGCCGGAGATTGGGATCGGCGGGTGCAGCATCTCAAAGCCAGCCTGCTGCTCCTCGAGTTGGCCGAGCTGTTCCCCGACTATTTTGGTTCGCTCTCTCTGAATCTCCCGGAGTCCGGCAACGGCCTGCCGGACATCGTGAATGAAGCGCTCTGGGGTATCGATTTTTTCAGGCGACTGCAGTTGCCTGAGGGCGGCGTCCGGGGCGGCATCGAGTCCTCCGAACACCCCCGCCGGGGCGAGGCCAGCTTCCAGGAATCCCTGACGGTGATGGCCTACGCGCCGGACGTTTTGGCGAGTTACATGTACGCCGGCGTGGCGGCCCGCGCCGCGCGATGGCTGGCGGCGCGCTTGCCGGAACGGTCGGCGGCTTACCGTGAAAGCGCTTTGCGCGCTATGAACTGGGCCGAGCGCGACCGCGAGCGCGAAGAGCGGGAATATTTGATGGCCAAGCACCCGGCCGTGCGTGACGTTCGGAACTTCGCCTCGGCCGAGCTGTTCTGCCTGACCGGCGACTTGAAATGGAACCAGCTCTTTCTCGCGACCACTCCCTACAAAAACTCTCCCGGCGCGGTGGAATATACTTGGGACAGCCTGGACCAGGGCGATTGCGCCTGGGTTTATGCGCGCGCGGATCGGCCCGGGGTTGATGAAAAAGTAAAACGGAACTGCCGGGACGTGTTGCTGAAAGAGGCAGACGCGCGGCTTGCCAGCATCCAGCGGACCGGCTTCCGCTGGGCCAAGCATCCTTACGCGCCAGTGATCTACGGAGCTTTGAGCAGCCCCGAGAGCTGCGTATCTGTGGCGCGGGCGCACGCCCTTTCGGCCGCACCGAAGTATTTGCATGGGCTGGTGCTGGCCGCTCAGACGGGCGCGGGAGCGAATCCGGTGAACGTATGTTACACGACCGGGCTGGGACAGAACTCCCCGAAACACCCGCTCCAGATCGACCATCGCATCACGCACCAACTGCCTCCACCCGGCTTCACGGTGGGAGGGCCGATGGACAACACCATCAAAGACCTGCAGGACCCGTTCATCGGGCAGTTTGCGGGCGGGGTCTTCTGTCCGCCGTACAAACAATGGCCAGCTCTCGAAGCGTTCTGGGATGTCTTCTGGGACCCCATGGTCTGCGAATATACGATCCACAAACCGATGGCCGGCCACGCGTATGTGTGGGGATACCTTGCCGCGCGAGCCGGTCCGGCAGCGCCTCGCCGTTGAGCGTGTCGCGGGTTTTCAAGTTTGTTGTCAACCTGGCCGGCAATTCGGGTGGACGAGATAAAAGCCGGTTTGAAGAATTCTTGGCGCTTTTTGCCCGATTATTGTAGTGCGCTTCCTACACCGTCAAAACTCCCCCCGCAACCCCCGCACATCCAGCTTGCCTTTGCTGGCCGGGGTCAGCTAAGGTCGCTCCAGGCATGGCGACCAGCACGCTCCACCGCGAGAACGAACTCCCAAATCCCCAAACCGGGACTGGCAGCGGCAGGTTGCTCACGAGCGCCCTCCTGGCTTCGTTGGGCTCATTCCTGTTCGGATTCGACACCGCGGTCATTTCCGGCACCACGGCGTCGTTGCGGACGGCCTTCCAGCTCAACGACAACACGCTCGGATTCACTGTGTCCAGCGCGCTGTTTGGCACGATGGCCGGCGCGCTCCTGGCGGGGCGCCCGGCGGACTGGTGGGGGCGCCGCCGCATGCTGGCGTTGCTGGCGGGGTTGTTTCTGGTGTCCTCGGTCGGCTGTGCCGGCGCGTGGGACTGGTACGCCTTGCTGGTCTTCCGCTGGCTGGGGGGCGTGGCGGTTGGGGCGGCGTCGGTCGTCTGTCCGGTTTATATCACCGAGATCGCCCCCGCACATCGGCGCGGGGTGCTGGTTGCGGTCAGCCAGTTGAATATCGTCATCGGTGTTCTGCTGTCCTATTTTTCCAACTACCTCGTGGCCCAGTTGGTGGGCGCTGACAATCCCGCTATCTGGCGGTGGATGTTCGGCGTCATGATGCTTCCCTCGGTGCTCTTTCTGCTGGCGGGGGCCGTGATTCCGGAAAGCCCGCGCTGGCTCGTTAAGAAGGGGCGGTCTATTGAAGCCAAGGCCGTGCTGGTCCGATTAGGCCATTCCCAGCCGGCAGCCGAGTTGGGGGAAATCGAGGTCTCGCTGCGGGAGGAGATGGCCGGCCCTCATCAACGGCTCTTCCAGCGCAAGTACCTCAAGCCGCTGCTGCTCGCCTGCATGATCGCCGCCTTCAACCAACTCGATGGCATCAACGCCGTGACTTACTACACGGCCGACATTTTCCGCATGACCGGCTCGGGCAAGAACAGCGCCCTGATGTTGTCGGTGGTGGTCGGGGCGACTAATTTGGTCATGACGCTGGTGGCGATGGCGCTCATCGATCGCGTGGGCCGCAAGGCCCTGCTGCTGGCCGGTTCCATCACCTTCATGATTTCTCATGGGCTGGCGGCCTGGGTGTTTCAGACCCACGCCCACGGCTGGATTGTCCTTGCGGCCATGATGGGCATCGTGGGTTCGCACGCTTACTCGCAGGGCGCTGTCGTCTGGGTCTGCATCAACGAATTGCTGCCCAACGCCGTGCGCGCCTCCGGCTCGGCGGCGGCCTGCATTCTCTTGTGGGTGCTCGACCTGGGAGTCAGTTGGTCGTTCCCGGTAGTGGCGGGTGCGTCGGCAGCTTATGCCTTCGCCTTTTTCGCCGCCATGATGGCTGCCCAGTTCGTGCTCGTGCTGATCTTCTTTCCCGAGACCAAAGGCCTCTCCTTGGAGGAACTCCAGCGGCGGCTGGGATAGCCGCCAGAACAGACTGTCGTGGCTGTTTCGCCGCGAACCGCCAAACCCTTTCGATGCCGCAAAGCGGCGTCCCCGAAATGGGGTGAATCGCTCCGCCGGGGCATTCGGGTTGTCATTCCCGGCCGAGGGCGTATCCTGGAGTTGTGAAATCACCGATTCTCAGGCCTACTCCGATGCTATGCCGGAATGCCTCAAGAGCAGGATTCACGCTCATCGAACTGCTGGTGGTCATCGCCATCATCGCCCTCCTGGCCGCGATGCTGCCGCCTTGCCCGCGCGGCGCCGGCATGTAAGCTTTTCCAGGATATGGGAAAAGCATCGCGCCTCAAGCGGGAGCGGAAGCTCGCCCAGGCGGCAGATAAGGCCCGCGCCCAAAGAGCTCAGCGCTCGGAGCCTGGCGAAGCGTCCCCGCTGGTCAAAGGTGCGCCCCCTATCGAGAAAGCATCTGACAGCCCGGAAATGGGAGAAGCACGGCCTCCAGAGCGGGAGCAAGAGCTCATCCTGACGGCGGACAGCGCCCTGGCCGAGCGGCTTCGCTGCTCGGTGCTGGGCAAAGAATCGGTGCTGCTGAAAGATGTGCCCGGTGTCGAGAAGATGTCCGAAATCCTGGGCGAGTTCGCGCGGCCGCTCCTCGATATGTGCGACTCCAAAGAGGATTATCCGAACTTCGTGCGTCTCGCCGTAGTCGCCTGGAACGCGGCGCTTCTGCCGGAACAAGAGCGCGCCGGGTTCCTGCACGACACGAAAATCACGGACGTCCTGGGGCCGAAGGGGATGGGGATAATGGAATACCTCATCAAGCGAAAGCTGGACTTGTTTCCGGACAAAAAGCGTCCCCTCCTCGATATCGAGGCGGTGGACTTGGGTGACCGCTTTTGTTTGAGGGTCGTATCCGGACTGCCACTCAATGATCCGAAAACCCTGAATGACCTTAAGGCCAGAGGCTTGTTGCCGGAGGAGGGTCCGGGCAGTGGACCGTAGGAGCGTTGCAGCACACGGAGCCCGGCGGCGCGCGGCGCGGCCGGCCGCAGCACCGAGGAAATAGTTGCAGCCCTCGACGCTGCCGCCGCGGAGTTCGGCAAGGCGGCGCGGCCAGTTTTTTGAAAAAAATAGCCAATGTGGCCAATCCAGCCAATGTGGCCAATGCAGTGTTCGGCCGGGTCGCGGGATTTGCTGCGCCGCCGTCCTTCTCTGGCCTGCTTTATTTGGCACTAATTCTCTTGCTCTAAACGCATCGGGAAAAGGGGTCTGGAGAGCCACGGCAGGGCCAGAAAACGCTTTGGAGATAATTCAGGGACCATGGGCGGCCGTCCCTCGCGGACCGTGAGGAAAGCCGCCCCGCTTTCCGCCGACTACGCTGGCGGCCGTCAGACGGGGATTGGGGCCGGGATGCGGCGTAAGGGCTTGGGCGCATGGGGGGATGACTGTCGTTGGCTGGGCTCGGGCGGCTGGCCGGGGCAAAGGAGTATGGAGTATGCGGCCGCAGCGCGGGCGCCGACCCGCTTCGGCCGGCGAATGGAACGAACTCCGGCCCGCAGGCCGCCAAACCCTTCAAATGGCGGAAGCGGGAGGTGAAGGGTTCACAGCTACGTAATACTATCGTTAATTTACGCAATTAGGGAGTAGTAATACTAATCCAAGCCTTTCGACCATCGAAAAAACGTGCAGGAACCGAAAGATTAACAGGGCAAAGTAAGGTGAGTTTTCGCCAAAATAAGGTTAGACAACTTGCACCGTGCATGGAGGAGATGCAATGTGGGCAAGTGGTGTTGGGGCGTGTACTAAGAGGGAGAGGAGCGAGAGGTGAACAATGCCGCGTAGAACTCGAGCAGAACGGCTTCGCTGGACGCGGTGGATGGCCGCGTCGGCGGAGTTTTGCCGGACATGCCGGGTTTGGCGCGGCCCTGGATGAAGGCTTGGAGGGTTATCGGTTGAAACGTTCGGTTCCTGTTTCGTCCCTTTTGCAGCAAGGAAAGAGGTCGCATGAAGAGGTTTCTGGTTGGTTTGGCGGTTCTCGTGGCCGTGAGGGCGGCGGCCAGCCCGAATGTCATCGCGTGGGGCGACAACGGTTATGGCCAGACCAACGTTCCGCCCGATCTGACGAATGCGGTGGCCGTGGTGGCCGGCGTCTTTCACAGTCTGGCGCTGCGGGCGGACGGC
>JBEKRX010000030.1:0-67889 GCA_049518415.1 Verrucomicrobiota bacterium | reverse complement strand
CTTTCAATTACTGGCCTTACAGTGTCGGCCAGGTCAGGGACTTTCACCCTGCTGTCCAAGCGCGCTTTCAGGCGCACATGAGTGACGCCTTTGGCGTCGGGGCTTAACTAACTGCCATTCAGGACTGACCCGATCGACCACCAATCGACCAATCGACAATCGACGAAGGGCAAGCCGAACGCCAACGCGCGAACGCTCCGCCCCGACCAGTGCCTACCCGTGTCGTCATTCCGCCGTCAAGCGAAGCTATATTTCAGGCAGCCTTTGTCGGGTCTAGGCACTTTTTCGAATCACGCGTGACCCACCACTTGCCCAAATCTTCGTGGCAGCGATGCATTATCCCCAGGACAACGAAGCCGATTAAAGGAATGACAAAGAGCATAGACCACCACCCGCTAATGTTGGGCCAAGCACAGAACCAGCAGTATAAAGCCGCGCCCACCCAGCCGCAGAAAACAGAGAAGTAAATAACCAACGGCTGCAAGCCCTCACCCAGCCTCAAGCCCCACCGCCAGCAAAAACCAGTCCTGTTGGGCAATTTCTCAACTATCCGCGTGTTAACCTGCGTGTCCAGTTTCTCCCTCAGAAAGCCGATATGAACGTTGCAGAGAACCACCTGCAACGTCTGGAAAACGTAATTCGCCAGGATCAGCGTTTGTATAGTCGCATACAGCAAGAGCACGAGGGCAAATGCCGTATGCGTGTCTGTGCCCTTCCCCTTCACAACCCCTTCGCCCAGTACGGCGAAAGCAGCCCCAAGACCCACGGTAACCGTAAGGCTCATTTCTACGCACTTCTGTTGCCGCTCACTCCGTGCCAGCGCCCCGCTGCTCCAAAACTGGAAGCTCTCACCGCCCTTGACGCCCTCCGGTGCTCCCGGGGCCGGCTCGGCTACTGATCTGACGGGTTCGCCTGAGGGTGCTGTTGGCTTTGCGTTCACCTTGAAAGCATACCGCGCGCGATATTTCCAGTCAACAGCAAAAACACGGAGAAGACCTGCCCCCAAAAGACCGCAAGGAAACCTCGCCACGCCCGAGACCTGGCCCCATCCTACCTCGCCAGCCGCAAAGTGCACCCGCCGGCGGGGCCGGGTTCCCGCTCGCGGACCTGACAACTACCCTTCGGCTGGTAAGTGCTCCAAGGTCCAACCGCCCACGGACCACGGAGCCGGAAGGCACGCCCAAACCCGGGAACGCGCAACGCAGAGCTCTTAGAGAATGGTTGGTTTGAAAGTCTGGCAGCGTGGCCAGGCCCAGACGTGGGCAGGCTGCCCTAGGTCCAAGTTCCAGCCAGCTTTGAGCCCTCAGGCCGGGCAGGTCGGGACGCTGTGCGCGGTAGGGACACAAAACCAATGCACCCGCCCGGACTTCTGGCACTCTACAACGGCAATTGCGCATTCGTAGCGGTCTGCGAGGACATGAGTAGCCAGGCTGTGAAACCGTCTTTGCCCCTCTTTCAGTTCAAGGACGTGGTCGGCAAAGGTCAAAGTGAGAAACCCGAGGCGCTCGATTCCGAACTCCGCAGCCAAGGCCACAATTTCCTTAACCAAGGCGTCAGCAGTTCGCTCAAGTGTCATGGTTCGGCCCGCGGGTTCCGTACCGGTCCGAATTCCTGGAAAACGGCTTGCAGGATCGGACCAAATCGATCCTTCTGGGCGTTGCTCATGATGACCCAGCCGCGACCGTTTGAAACGCCGGCGCCGAAGCGAGCGAAATAGCCAAGGTTTTCTCCCGCATGAAAGAATCCGTGGTAATCGCCCTTTTCGTCCAGGAACACGCCCGTTCCCATTCCGGGGTCGAATTGCGGCCTGAGGAATTCCTGGGCGATGGCTGGTGAAATAGGACCTGCATTCTCACCTGAGTTTGCCTTTTGCACCGCCACAACCAACCGCGCCAGATCCGCCGGAGTCGTCCAAAGTCCAGCGGCGGCCTTTTGTGGAAAAACGCCCCACCGGCCGCCATAGGCCACGGCCTTCATCCACCCGTACCCGCGAGCGGCATTCTCACTCTCTTGTGCGGAGGGCGGCTGATGAAAGTGGGACCGTTCCATTCCCATCGGCTGCAACAGCAGCTCATTCATGGCCAGCTCGAAGGGTTCGCCGGTAACGTCTTCCACGGCCTTCTGGACCACGCAATAACCCCCGCCCGAATAGCGATACAGGGAGCCGGGCGCATCGGTGACCTTGACCGGCCCGTTCATGAAATAACGCGTCGTCAAGATGTCCAATAAGGAGGGCGCCGGTTTCGATTCGCTGAAGCCCGTGAACCCGTGCGGCACTGTGCCGGCACGGTGGCAGAGCAGTTCCCGGAGGGTCACTGGATTGGTCAGAAATTTCGACTCCAGATGCCAACCCTTCAGGTAACGGTTCACGTCCGCGTCCAGATCGACTTTGCCGGAGGCACTCATCCGAAGGATCGCCAAGGCCGTCAATGGCTTGCTGATGGAGGCGGCCTGGAACTGGGTATTCGTGTCAACCGGGAGCCGTTGCTTTATGTCCCTCCAGCCGAACCCTTGTGCCCACACGACCTCTCCGTGATCGATGACGGCAATCGAGAGCCCAGGGATACCCTCCTTGCGCATGGTATCTCGGACGACTTTGGCGATCCGCTCCGTGCGTTCATCTGCCCCTCCGAGCGGCGCCGAGGCAGGGATGGGTTGTTTCAGCGCACGGGTGACTTGGCAACCAGAGGTTAGCGGCAGCAGGGCGCAGATTAACATGGCGCGACAAATCTTCATCACGGGCGCGCAGTGGGCCGACTATTTATTATACGGGTTCGTATATCGAACCGCGAAAACCCGATGCCCCGAACCTCTCGCCTTTAGGGCAAGAGCGTCACAATCAGCGCAAACAACGCCTGAAAGCATAAGAAAAGCCTACAACCTCGCCCTGAAACATCAAGTGCCAATGTTGTGCCTTCCGGGACACGCTATCCACGCTCCAGGTCGTCGTGCTGGAAACCGGTAACAACGGCAAACGGACTCTTAGAGAGTGGTTGGCTTGAAAGCTCGCCAGCTTGGCCAGGCGCGGACCTGGGAAGACCGTTCTGCGTCCAAGTTCCAGCCAGCTTATAGCCCTCGGGCCGAGCATAGTGCTGCGGCTCGTTATCGACAGTGGGATGGTGCCGGTCGTGCGGCTGACGGAGGTCTTCCGTGGCAGGGTCACGAGGCCATCACCATCTCCCACGGCTTGCGCGCGGCGATGCAGCCGACCATGTAGCTCAAGGCATTGCCGAGGCCGGAGGTGACCAACGAGCTGAACCAGCTTACGCCGCGATAGCTGTCGCCCTGAAATGGATTGAGCGTGACCAGCAGCTTGATGACGGCTCCGTCAACCAGGACGACCATGGCCTCCAGCACCGGCGCCGGGAGCGACCTGCTGCCCTCCAGCAGCGGCTGGAACAGGAAGAGGAACACCGCACTGTTCAGGACGAAGTAGGCGACGAAGACCCGGAGCGGGGCGGCACCCCGCAACGTAAGCAGGAGGGCAACGACCCCGGCCTCGACCACCATGGCCCAGAAGGCGACGACGTAGAACGCCAGCAGCGAGGACGGGTTCAGCATCACCGGGTTGGCGCGGGCGACTGAGGGCGTGAAGAGGCAGACGGCAATCAAGCCGACCAGCAGCCGGGCCGGTTTTGGCGACAAGCGTGAGCGTTCAAATGCCACGCCAGTTTTGACCATCCGCCTGGAAACATGTCACGCGAGCGGCGGCGCGGATGACGCCCTACGACGCCGTGGTGCTGGATGTCATGCTGCCAGGCCGGGACGGTCTCAACGTCTTGCGGGAGCTGCGGGCGCAGAGCGTTGGGGCGCCCGTCTTGCTGTTGTCGGCCCGGGTGGAGGTGAACGAGCGGGTGGAGGGGTTGAATGCCGGGGCGGATGATTAGGACATCAGGTGGGCAGTGGCGCCCTGGCACTTGGAATGGCCCGGCCCGGAGCGGCTTTGCTGTTAATGAGTCAAAGTGTGACGGTTGTGTCCTTTTATTCAATGCGCCGCTTCGGGCCGGCCCATTCCAAGTGCCAGAATCCCGGTGAATTATCATCCCAGGTACAAACTTCCCGGATGAACCGAATTTGTGGGTGAATTGACTGAACATGCGTTCAGTGTAGGACCATCTCTGACTTCGGTCACGAGGGTGACATTTGGACGCCCCTGGCTCTCGAACGCCGCGAGATGAATCGAGCGGCCTGGCGGCCGAGAGTTTGATTGCAAGCAATTCCGGCGCGGCCAGGGTATGGCTCCGGGCGGGGCCGTCAAGGTCTTGCTCGCCACGTGCCCTGGTGCCCTGCTGCGCTCCACCTTGACCGCCCCGCCCTCTGCCAAGGGGCGCCGCTAAGGAATGGCTTCTGGAGCAATGCTTGGTCGGAGGTGCGTCAGGCGCAAAGGCAATAGCTGATCTGCCCGAATTCCAGCAGCCTGCGAGCGGTGAAACTGACAACGCTCGGCACCGGCCGACAGACCAGCTATGCAACTGGAAGCGGCGTAGCGGCATTTCGGCGGATCGGGTCGAAAAAGAGGTTGAATCTTCGTGGGCGACAACGCCAAATTACCAGCCCAGATGCGACGCCTGTGCCATTCATCAATCATCATTTGGATCGGCCTGCTCGTGCTGAAGTCGATCGTCAACGTTCCGGTCTTGGGAGCGGTGGTTGCCGGGGATGCAGGTGACCGATCCGCCGAGCCTGCCGAGCAAGTCACCATCATGGGCATGGTCCTGAACCACGTCCATACGGGAGAAAAGGACCGGAGCGTATTCGTGTATGCCCTGGACGGTCCGCCGCAGATCAAGTCTGAATTCGAGAAGATCATGGCCGAGTATTATCCTGAGCGAGGGCTCGACGGCGACGCCGCCCGGACACTATTGGATCAATTCACGGCCAGATTGAAATACTTTGTGGACGGGCCGATGGCGGACAAACTGGAAAGGGACGCGACCTACAACGCGCGGCAGGTAATGGCAGTGACCGGCATCATCGCGGAAAGAGGCGGCAGGAAGTGGATCACCGCGAGCAAGTGCGAGCCGACCCAGTTCCAATACCCGGACAAGATGCTGTCTCCGGACAAGCCCTTCGTGATGCCTGACAAGGAGCCGCTGGTCCTGAAGATCAGCGACCGCCTGTCGCTGAAGTGCATCTGGGTGCCGGCCGGCCGGTTCTTGATGGGCGAGCCTTATTACATGAGCCCGCACTGGCAAGAGGACCCGCCGCACATGGTGACGTTGACCCGGGGCTTCTACCTGGCAGAACACCCTGTGACGTGGGAAATGTACGATGCCGCCATGGCGACCCGGACTCCCGACACAGACCCGATGTTCACGGATTCGAAGGCTCCCGCCAATGTTTCCTGCATCAACATCCACGAGTTCTGCCGGCGCCTTTCGGAAAAATCTGGCCGGAAGGTCCGGTTGCCGACGGCCGCCGAGTGGGATTACGCGGCCCGCGTTGGGACGTCGAATCCGACGTTTGCCGGGAAGTACGCGGACCAGGCGAGCGACGCGACCAAGCCGGTCAAGTCCAGGCAGCCAAACGCCTGGGGGTTTTATGATATGCTCAGCACCGGGTGGGAGCGGGTCAGCGACGGAACGGGCGAGCTTGAGCGCCAAGACACGGTGGACCCGCAACACATCCCGCCCGAGGACAGCGGGAGAGCAGACCGGAAGGCCAAACACGGGCATTTTGCCAAAGGAAACGCCGGTTATGCCGTTGGCGAGATCGAATACATCAGCAGCGACCCAAGCCCACCGAAGACCTATCCCGGCCTGCTGAGGTTCCGTGTGGTCGCGGAGGGCCAGTCGGGAAAGGACCGGCCTGACCCAAACTCAAAGTGAATGTTGACGATTGTCATCATGACGCGTCATACTCCGCACGAGCGCTAATATTCAATACTTGAGCTTTTTTATGAAAGGCAAAGACTCACCGCCGAGGAACCCCGACGCAACCAGCAACCCATCTCCTGCGCGCGGCCTTTCACGGCGCCAGTTCATGCTGACTGGCGGCGCGGCGGCGGGCGCCTTCGCCATCGTGCCGCGACACGTGCTGGGGGGGCCGGGATTTGTCGCGCCCAGCGAGAAGATTACCCTGGCTTGCATCGGGTTCGGGACCCAGGCGATCCGGGAAATCGGGGGAATCCTCGCCAGGCCGGACGTCCAAATCGTCGCCATGTGCGACGTCGAAAAGGACGGGGTCAATTACCTGGAATGGGGCAAAAATGAGATCCGAAACGCAATCCGGCGGCTCATTCAGAACCCGGCCTGGAGAGAAGGCTTCAACCACGCGCCCGGCGGCCGCGATGTCGGCAAGGAGATCGTGGAAACCTACTACGCGAAGCAGCGCGGCACGGAGCAATTCAAGGGATGCGCCACTTACGCGGACTTCCGCGAGTTGCTGGAAAAGGAGAAGGATGTGACCGCGGTAAAAGTGATGACGCCGGATCACACCCACGCGACCATAGCTATCGCGGCCCTGAAAAAGGGAATGAACGTGATCGTGCACAAGCCTCTGGCGAATCGTCTGCTGGAGGCGCAGGCCGTCATCGAGGCTGCCCGCGCGAAGAAGATCGCCACGCACTTCCTGCCGGCCAGTGAAGGCGCCGGTCAGAAACAGGCCCTGGACATGATCAAGAACGGCGCCATCGGAACGCTTCGGGAGATTCACAACTGGTCGATGCGGCCGATGTGGCCCCAGTTCCCGACCCTCCCGACCGACACGCCTCCTGTTCCCGTGGGTTTCGACTGGGCCCTCTGGCTGGGCCCCTCGCTGGATCGCCCGTATCACCCCAACTACACCCACACGAATTTCCGCGGCTGGTATGAGTTCGGCGGCGGGTCCATCGCCGACATGGGACATTACAGCCTCTGGCCGATTTTTCAGCTCCTCGACTTGGAGTCTCCGGTCAGCGTCGAATCGACACCCAGCCACGTCTGCACAGTTTCGGACCAGGTCTGCCTACGGATCAAGAACGACTACTCCTTTCCTGCCGCCTGCACGATTCGCATGAGATTCGCGGCCAAGGGGGAGCGGGCGGCCTTGGACATCTTCTGGTATGACGGTGGCATTAAACCGGCCGTGCCCGAGGAACTCATGGCGGAAAACAAGGAACTGGCTGAAGAAGGCATGATGTTCGTCGGCGACAAGGGAAAGATCCTGGGCGGCTTCCGCGGCGAAAACCCGCAGTTGATTCCCGAAGCGAGAATGCGCTCCTATCGAGCGGCGAACCAGTTGCCCGAGCCGGCCCCACGCCAACCCGGCGCCGGCGGCCGGCGGGGCGGCGGTTCCTCAGGGCGTGAGGCTGCCTGGATCACGGCCTTCAAAGGCGGCCCTGCCAGCTACGGCGATTTCCTGCTGGCACGCCCGATCTGCGATGCGGTGAACCTGGCCGCCATCTCACTGAGGCTCGGCGGCCGGAGACTTCTCTGGGATTCCGCCGGCGCGAAGATCACGAACCTCCCCGAGGCGAACCGGTTCCTCACGCGTGAATATCGCCCGGGCTGGGAACTGTAAGAAAGGAGAAATGCTTATGACTGCGATGTCCAGACGGGAATTCATGAAGAGAGTGGCGATCGGTTCCGGCGCGGTCGGGTTGCTGCTCGAGAGTGCGGCGAAGCTTGTGGCAAATCCGCTGGGCCTGCCCATTGGCAGCCAGGTCTGGCCGCTGCGTTCGATGCTCAAGGACTTTCCTGCATTCGCCAAGATGATGGCCGGGATAGGCGTGACCCGGCTCGAGCTGTGTTCGCCCATCGGTTATGGCGCTGAGTTCTCGGCGCTCGCTGACGGGAAAGAAGCGAGCAGGATTTTGGCCGATCTTGGCCTGAAAGCCGAGAGTTCTCACTTCACCATGGGCGAGCTGCGGAAGAGCCAGGAGAAGAGCCTCGAGTGGGCGAAAGAAATCGGCATCACGCAGATGATTACCGCAAGCCTGGGCGAAGGGAACGGGGGGAGCAACCCGACGCTCGACCAGGTGAAAAGGGCGGTCGACGAATACAACCAGATCGCGGCCGTGGCGGCGAAGGCCGGCATGCAGCAGGGCCTGCACAACGAGGGCTTTGAGCTTTCGATGGTGGATGGCAAGCGGACCTACGACCGGTTGTTCGACCTGCTCGACCCGAAGCTGGTCAAATTCCAATTCCAGATGTCGACCATCACGGCGGGCCTGGTCGGCGCCGAGTACTTCCTGAAGTACCCCGGCCGCTTCAACTCGATGCATCTGCAGGACGTGGACATGAACACCTCGGCTCCGTCGCGCGAGGGTGCGCCCGCGGGGCGGCGCGGTGGGCGGCACCCGCAGGTTGCGCTCGGCCAAGGCAGCATCGACTGGGTGAAGACCTTCACCGCGGCGAAGGTTGGCGGGGTCAAAAACTACTTTGTCGAGCAACCTTGGGAATTGACGCAGCAGAGTGTCGCGTATCTCAAGACCCTGAACGTTTGATCGATGGCAAGGATGTACCGGGTGATTTCTTGGAGTCGGGCGAGAATCGCGCCTTGTCCGACGCGCTCTGGCAGATCGATCATGATGTGTCAAACCGTGCGGCGAGCGCTTATGTGGAAGACCTCGTCTATCCTGAAACGTCTCCTGCTCGTGCTCACCGTCCTGCTGCTGACCGCTCCGCTGGCCCCCAGTGCAATGGGCGCGCACGTTTGGGAGAAGCAGGAACTGACCTTCACCGCCGCTCGCGCCTTCACCAACGCCTACACCGAGGCAGTGGTTTGGGTCGATCTCACTGGACCCAACTTCAAGAAGCGGGTTTATGGCTTCTGGGATGGCGGCCAGACTTTTCGGGTGCGGCTCCTGGCAACGGAGCCAGGGACATGGACGTGGAGAAGCGGTTCAAGTCCGGCGGATGATGGCCTCGCGGGCAAGAGCGGTTCGTTCGAGGCGATGGATTGGAGCGAAGCGGAGAAACAGGCGAACCCCTTGCGCCGAGGTTTTCTGCGGCCGACCGCCAATCATCACGCACTCGAGCACGCCGATGGGACCCCGTTTTTCGTCCTCGGCGACACCTGGTGGCCGCTGGGCGCAAATCGGTTCCGCTGGTACGACGACGACCAGGAGCGCCCGCTCGGGCCGACGGCGGGGTTTAAGGATTACGTTCGTTACCGCAAGGCGCAAGGCTTCAACTGGATCAACCTGATCGCCGCGTTTCCGAACTGGATGACTGACGGGCAGCCGTGGCATGTCGTCATGAACGACCCGGCGCGAACCACCGTCCGCTCGGCCTGGCTCGAATTCGGGGCAAACAGCGCCAAGAACATGGACAACGAAGGAGGCCGGCCATTCCTTTTCCCCGGCAAGGTCCCGGGCTATGAAAACATGTTCCCGGATGTGGACCGGGTTAACCCGGCCTACTTCCGCTACGTCGATCGGAAAGTGGATTACCTGAACGAGCAGGGATTTGTTCCTTTCATCGAGGTCTCAAGGCGGGATGCCAGCCTTTGCTGGAAAAAGTACTACGCCTGGCCGGCTTCTTACGCCCGATTCATCCACTACATCTGGTCCCGCTACCAGGCGAATAACACCGTCCTCAGTCCGGTTCACCTGGACACTCTGAGCGAATCCGTCAGTCCGGGCGATTATCTGGCCGCGATTCGGATGGTCCTCGAGCAGTTCGGGCCGCCGCCTTTTGGCACGCTGCTTTCCGCCAACTCGAATCCCTCCACCCTGGAGAATTGGGGCGAAGATTCATGGGTCACACTGCATCAAACAGGGAACATGCGCGAACACAACAACTACTGGTACCTGACCGAGATTTTCCATTCGCCCCATTCCCAACCCGCCCTGAACGGCGAGCCGTATTACTCCGGTTATGCCGATGCGCGCTCCGTGGGTTACAAGTACGGCGCGCCCGGGGGGACCGAGAAAGATGATCAGTTCGTGCGCTCGGCCATGTACGGGTGTTTTCTGTCCGGAGGCCTCGCCGGGCATGTTTATGGCGCCGAAGGGATCTGGGGTGGGGATATCGAGGCCGAGGCGCCGGTCAAGATGTGGGACGCTTTCCAGTGGAGTTCCGCCGGGCAAATGCAGCATTTGCGGACCTTCGCGTTTTCGATCGGGAAGCGGTACCAGGAGCTGGTCCCCAATGCGGATCTGGTCTCACCTAACAAGACGCCCGTCCTGCAGTCGTATGAAGGTTGGGCCTACTGCGCCCGGACGCCGGACAAGGAAATATTCCTGCTCTATTTCGAGAAAGGGTGTCCGCGCAGCCAGGTCCGGGGCGCCAGGCTCGAAAGCCTCTACCGCGCGCAATGGTTCGATCCCCGCACCGCCGCCTGGCGGGACGTTGGCAGGGGGACGCTGCGATCAAGCCCGATCGGAATCATTATGCTGCCGGATTTTCCGGCTGATACGGACTGGGGGCTGCGGTTGACCTTATCATCGGCACGGTCCTGAGATTGACATCCATTGCATGAAAAACCAATTCAGTTGTTGGTGGCAAGCCAGCAACGGAACAGAGCCAACTCAAGATGGACAAGGTCATCAGGGAGAACCGGCGGCTAGAACTGAACCTGAGAGGGTTGAAGGCATGAGCCGGACGCTTTTGCGCTTGCCGGCGCATCCATGGGAGGCGAACATCTTGCTGTGCAAACGAAATACTTTTACATTTCCCGCCGGTCGTTTCTGAAATCATGTTCGCTGGCCGCCGCTGCCACCGGCTTGCCAGTATGGTTCCTTGAACGGGAGCTGGCCGCAGCCCCGACCCCGAAAAAACTCGGACCCAATGACCGTCCAGGGATTGCGCTCGTCGGGTGCGGGGGCATGGGCAAGGGCGACGCCGGCAACGCCAGCCGCTTTGGGGACATAATCGCCGTTTGCGACGTGGACGCCAGCCACGTGGAGCAGGCGGCCAAGCAGTTTACGAAAGATGGCAAAGTTCCCGCCAAATATAGCGATTTCCCCAAGGTCATGGAACGCGACGACCTTCATGCCGTAATCAATGGCACACCTGACCACTGGCATACGTTGATCAATCTCGCCGCCACTCTCGCCGGGAAAGATGTCTATGGCGAGAAACCTCTGACGCTGACCATTGATGAAGGCAAACGCCTCATTCAGGCAGTTCGCGAACACAAAACCATACTGCAAACCGGCACGCAGCAGCGCAGCGATGCCAGGTTCCGGCTCGCGGTTGAACTGGTTCGCAACGGGAGGATTGGCAAACTCAAGGAGGTCACCGTTTGGCTGCCGGCGGGACTGCGCGATGGTCCCTTCAAGACCGCGCCCGTTCCGGCGGGCTTGGATTGGGATTACTGGCTTGGCCAGGCTCCCAAGGTCGAATACGTGCCGCAACGGTGCCACACTTTCTTCCGTTACTGGTACGACTACTCGGGCGGAACCATGACGGATTGGGGCGCGCACCACAACGATATCGCCCTGTGGGCCATCGGGCTCCCCGGTCCCGTCGAAGTCGAGGCCAAACCGCTCGCCGAACCCATTCCCGGAGGCTACACGGCTTACAGCGAATATGACGTCAAGTTCACTTACGCGAATGGTGTGATCGAAAACGTTCGCACGACCAAGGCGGACAACATTTTCGGGGGCATCGAAGATCCGCAGGGCCAGCGAAATGGCATCCGCTTCGAAGGTTCCAACGGCTGGATCTGGGTCAACCGTGGAAATCTGAAGGCAAACGACCCTGAACTCATCAAGGCCGCACTCCCGGAGAAGGCGGAAAGGGTCTATGCGAGCGATGACCACATGGGGAACTTCTTTGACTGTATTCGCTCAAGGAAGTTGGCGATCTGCGACGTTGAGGTGGGCCACCGTTCCGCCTGCATCTCCCACCTGGGTGCGATCGCTTTGCGGGTTGGACGAAGGCTGGACTGGGACCCCGCCGGGGAAAGGTTCGTGGGCGAAAATGCCAAGGAAGGCAATGCCCACGCCGCGAGGGAAATGAGGAAGCCTTACGATTACAGTTTTGTGGGAATGTAACCACGATGAAAAGAAGTCTTAGCCTCCTGCTGGCTTGTCTCGCTGCCCACTGGTCGTCGTCCATCGCGGTCTCCGCGGCGGACGCCCAGCTCTCCGTGGACCTCGCCCGGCCGGGCCCGGTTATTTCGCCTTACATTTACAGCCAGTTCATCGAGCACCTCGGTCGCTGCATTCATGATGGCATCTGGGCTGAAAAATTGCGCGACCGCAAATTCCTGCTCGACCTTACCAATAAGTCGCCGTGGGAAATCGTGCGGCCCGCGGGCGCGGTCTTCGACGCGCTGCCCGACCCCGCCGGCGCCTACTGCGGGGACCGCTGCCTGGCCCTGTGGTTGCGGGACGCCAGAGGCGCGAAGTGCGGTCTCCGCCAAAATAATCTCGGCCTGATTGCCGGCAAGGAATACGTCGGCTACGCGATTCTGGCCCATGTGGGCGCATCCAACCCGCCGGTGGAGATCCGCCTCGCCTGGGGCGACAGGCCGGACGAAGGCCAGAGCCTCCTCCTCGGTGACGCGGGCCTTGCGTATCGCAAGATTCCCTTCCGCTTCCGCGCCGGGGCCACGACCGAGTCTGCGTCGCTGTCGGTGTTGCTGTCGCAGCCCGCGTATCTCTGGATCGCCAATCTGTCGCTCATGCCGGCCGACAATGTGCAGGGCATGCGCGCCGACACCCTGGCGCTGATTCAGAAACTCAAGGCTCCGCTCTACCGCTGGCCCGGCGGCAACTTCGTTTCCGGTTACAACTGGCAGGACGGCATCGGCGACCGCGACCGCCGACCGCCGCGCTGGGAACGCGCCTGGAATGATGTCGAGGACAACGATTTTGGCGCGGATGAGTTCATGGCCTTCTGCGCCGAAGTCGGCGCCGAGCCGTACGTAGCCGTGAACACCGGCCTTGGGAGCGTGGCGGCGGCGGCGGACGAGGTGGAGTATTTCACCGGTTCGGCGAACACCCGATGGGGCGCGGAGCGTGCCAGGAACGGCCACCGCAAGCCTTACGCGGTAACCTGGTGGGGCGTGGGCAACGAGATGTTCGGCGAGTGGCAGCTCGGCAACGTGTCGGTGGAACGCTACGCGCTTCGGCACAACGCGTTTGTCGCCGCGATGAAGGCGCGGAATCCACACATCAAAATTATCGCCGTCGGCGCGCCAGGGAAATGGAACGACGTGATGCTGCCGCATTGTGCCGCGAACATGGACCTCCTGAGCGGCCATCATTACACCGAACGAAAGCTGCCCGTACCCTTCAGCGCCGAGGACGCGAAAACGTTTGAACAGAACTTTGCTGACTATTCCGGTGGAGTGGCGGCTGGCGTGCGCCGCATTGTGACTGATTTCCGCGACCGCCTCGGCAAGGGCGACACCGAACTCAAACGGGTGCGCCTGGCGATTGATGAATGGGGCATCGTGCGCGACTGGAACCCGACGCCGGACGCCGGCGGCATCGGCCCGTTCGAGCACTACTACACGCTCGGGGACATGATTGCGGCGGGCCGCGCCATGAACGAGTTGTTGCGCTCCGCCGACCTCGTGCAAATGGCCAACTGGGCTCAGACGGTCAACGTCATCGCCGCCATCAAGACCAGCCGGAACTACGCAGTGATGGATCCGGTCGGTCACTTGCTGGCGCTCTACCGCGCCGAGCTCCGCGGGATATTGGTGCCGACACAACTGGATGGCAATTTGCCGGTGGATGCCGTCGCCGCCTGGGACAACCAGACGGGCCGTCTCGGCCTCGCGTTGATCAATTATTCCACCGACCAGGAGGCGGTGCTGCCGATCCGCCTGAAGGGCGTTTTGCCAGCACCTACGGTGATCGCGTGGCGCATCAATGGGCCAAGTCTCGCTGCGATCAACAAGCCCGGCCAGCCGGAAAGTGTGACCACCGTCCATTTGTCCGACAGTGTTGCGCTGGATCGTCCGGTTAAGCTTCCGCCTCATTCCATCCTGGTGTTGCGGGCGGAAAACGTTCGGCGAAGCAGCGAGCTTCGTCGGCAGGATGGAACGGCGCGTTGACTCAAGGCAAAAAGGCAACCGAGGCCTCCCGGGCGTGAGACCGCTGCGTTCGTCGAAAATGAAAGCCACAGGAGTTGAAGCACAACCGCTGCCGCCCGGTTCATGGCCCCTATGCGCGTCCGGTTTCGGAGCAGGGAGCTTCCTATGAACTGCCCTGGGAGCGGCCAACGGCGTTTCGGCGCAAAGCGGCGTGCACTGCCGGACGCGGCGAAATGGGATCCTGTGACCCACGGCCCTGGCTATACCCCCAAAGACCGACCGGTTTCCAGAGGGAACAGATGTCCTGGCTCAGCGGGGCGGCTTTCAGCCAATACCGCGAGGCTCTCTGCCGGATTGAAGCCAAGATGTACGTGCTGGCCCAGCGTGGCGAACTGTGATTTCCCGTGTGCCCGTCTCAAGGACGCGGTTCCACTGGGGCCGGAGGATTGTGCCGCACGACGAGCCACGTCACCACACCGGCACCCCCGCACACCAGCGCCCCCACCGCGACCGTCCAGGGCACACCCACCGCCTGCGACACTAAACCCGATTCGAGTCCGCCCACCGGCATCATGCCGCCGAAAACCAGCGCCCAGATGCCCATGACGCGCCCGCGCATGTCGTCCGAGACGCTGGTCTGAACGAGCGTGTTGGTCGTCGAGTAGTAGAGCAGCATCCCCCAGCCGCCCACCGCCAGGCACGCCAGCACCAGCGGATACCAGCGCACCACGGCAAGCAGCAGCAGCATGGCCGAGAACAGCCACAGCCCGCCGAGAATCATTCGCCGTGGCCGGAGGCGGCCCCCGTAGGTCGCCACGGTCAGAGCGCCCAGGAGAGCGCCGAGGCCGCTGGCGCTGAGCAGTGCGCCGTAGCCGCGTTCTCCCACATGCAGAATGTCCGTCGCATACGCAGGCAGCAGGACCGAGTAGGACCAGCCGAAGACGCCCACGACGGCGAAGAGTAGCAGCAGGATGCGGACGCGCCGATGGTTGGCCACATACGCGAAGCCTTCCAGCATGTGCCGCCCGGTCGAGGCGGGTTCCGCCGGGGGGACAAACTTGGGCAGGCGCATCATCAGCAAACCCGCGATGACCGCCAGGAAGCTGAGGCCGTTCAGCAGGAAGCACATCGCCATGCCCACATGCGCCATGAGGAAGCCAGCCACGGCGGGGCCGACGACCCGTGCGCCGTTGAAGATGGAACTGTTCAGCGACACCGCGTTCATCAGGTCTTCGCGGCTGGTCATCTCGACCATGAACGCCTGCCGGGCGGGCATGTCGAAGGCCATCGCCACCCCGCCCAGCGCGGCCAGCACGAGGATGTGCCACGGCTGGATGTGCCTGCTCCACACCAACGCCGCGAACGCGAAGGCCAGCACCATCATCCCGGTCTGGGTGAACAAGACCACGGTGCGCTTGGGATGCCGGTCGGCCACGGAGCCGCCCCAGACGGAGAGCAGCATGGGCAGCGACCCCACAGCAGCCACGGTGCCGAGCAGAACCTTCGAGCCGGTCAACTGGTACACCAGCCAGCCTTGCGCGGTGGTCTGCATCCATGTACCGGTGAGCGACACGAGTTGGCCGACGAAGAACAATCGGAAATTACGGTGCTTGAGGGCGGCGAAGGTGTCGCGCCACGTCACGCCGCCCACGACCACGCGCCGGGGCTGTCCCGTGACCTCTTGCGGGACACTGGCACCCTGGCCGGGTGATTGAGTTTGTTCAGCAGGCATCGCTGTCGGCGGTGGAACTCTACGAGGGCGGAGCGTTCATATCGAGGCCGTGTTTTTTGGCCAACCTGCATCCACGGATTGCTGAATCGGAAGCCAATCGCGGCAAAATGTGGTCGCAGCCGGACGGCGCTTCTGGCATCCTGTGCATCCGTGACGGACGCCGACTTAATTTTCTACCAGTTTAGCCGCTCGAAGGTCGAGCGTGGCGATTTCCATCACTTCCTCGGCCTGTATGCGCCGGACAAGCTGCCCGCCGGTCGCCGAGTGCGGCAGCGGCAAGAAATACAAGCAGGGCTGCGGGAAGCGCTGACTGATGGAGAAGGATACTGACGCCAAGGTCAGGCGGGCTGCGGAGGCCATCAAGGCCGCCGACGCGCTCTTGGTCACTGCCGGAGCGGGCATGGGCGTTGATTCCGGCTTGCCTGATTTCCGGGGCACACAGGGTTTTTGGCGGGCCTACCCCGTCATCGCCAAACTTGGCATGTCATTCGAGGAAATGGCCAACCCGGCTTGGTTCAAGGAGAACCCGCATCTGGCGTGGGCCTTTTACGGGCACCGGCTGAACCTCTATCGCAAAACGACGCCGCACCAAGGCTTCAATCAGTTGCTGGAAATCGGCTCAGCCAAGCCGGGAGGCTATTTTGTCTTCACGTCGAACGTGGACGGGCAATTCCAGCAAGCCGGTTTTGCTCCGGAGCGAGTAGTTGAATGCCACGGCTCCATTCACCACTTCCAATGCACCGCCTCCTGTTCTGATGAGATTTGGGAGGCTGAGGGTGAAAGCGTGAACATTGAGGAAAGCACCTTCCGCGCTCTGGAGCCTTTGCCGCGATGCAGGAATTGCCCGGCGCTGGCCCGGCCTAACATCCTGATGTTCGGCGACTGGTCGTGGCTGGGCCACCGCACTGAGGCGCAGCACGAGCGGTTTGCCCAGTGGCTCAACGAACTGGCCAAATCCTCTGCCAAGCTGGCCGTTGTTGAACTGGGCGCGGGCAGCGCCGTTCCCACCGTGCGGCACACCTCGGAGCAGGTGCTGCAAGGAATCAGCGGCACCCTCATCCGCATCAACCCGCGAGAGGACGACGTTCCGAGCGGCCAGATTGGACTGCCGTTCGGCGCTGCGGAGGGAATTCGGAGAATTTGTGGCCGCGCCGAGAACCTCGCCGGAGGCGCGAAACCTCGTGTGATTGAGAGCAAATGAGGGCGATTCGGACATTCAACGTCGAACAAGGGCTGCCCACTCTCGATGATGCGCGGCGGCTGGTCATCGCGGAAATCAAGCGGGCGAAGCGTGACGGGGCGCGAGTGCTGAAAGTGATTCACGGCTACGGTTCATCGGGCAAAGGCGGGGCGCTCTGTGTCGGGTTGCGGAAATCCTTGGGGCTTCGCAAAAAGGAAGGCGTCATCAAGGACTTCATCGCGGGCGAAGACTTTTCCATTTTCAACGACGCGGTACTGGCCCTGCTGGAAGCGGTGCCGGAGTTGCGCGGCGACCCGGACTTGGGCGCAACCAACGAAGGAATCACCATCATTTGGCTGAAGTGAGGCCCGGTGGATGCCGAATGAAGCGTCGAACGCTCCAGCGAGTCCGGGCCGAAAGGCAGCCGGGGCATCATCACAATGTTTACGTCGTGCTGCTCGTGCTTTGGATCAGCCATCGCGTCCACAAATTCGGCGTAGCCGTTGCTTCCGCCGCAGTCCTCTGGGGGGCAGGTTGCGCTGGAGCAGGAGGTATTGCTGCGTCACGAGCCGTATCGCCAAGGCAACGACCCTCGCCCTTGCGACTCGTGCGAGGTTCAGGAGCTGCTCGCGGCGGTCGTTGAAGCTGCTGCCGCTGAAGCCGCCCCTTGTTCGTCGCGGCGACGTTTCTCGGCCAGCACCGGGGCGTTTCCACTTCGCAAGTTGTCTTCAGTGGCGATTGTGGCCAGCCCCCTGCCAAAACCCTTTAGCGGGTTGTGCCAACGCTCATTGCCCGTGAGCGGATCAAGACAAAAGATTTCGCCGCAACAGGAGGCAAGAACTATCTCGTTTTCCACGACGACATTGACAAAGTCGGAGCCTTTGAGATGGGTCGCCCAAACCTGCTCGCCCGTGGCGCGATTCAGCGCCACGACCGATCCTTTGATGCCGATGAACACTAAGTCTGAGATTTTCATAAAACATTTGTTTCACCGCGCCTGCTTGCTCAAGTTCAGTTCGCCTATCTGCGAATTGAGCGTCCAGAAATCGTAGATGAGGCCAATGCCAAACAGGCCAAGCGTCACCACGTATAAAATGCCTGTGCCCGACTTGCCAAGGCAAAACCGGTGGACTCCGAACGCGCCCAGGAAAGTGAGTAAAACCCACACCATCGAATAATCTATCGGGCCATCCAGGCGGCGACCGCGTTGGTCAGCCGGACGACCAGGTGCTTGGCCGGCTCGCGCTCCAAGTCGGAGACTCGCGACGGCCCGCCCTGAAAGACCGTCCGCTCCGGCAGTACTGGACGCAACGGCATGGCATGTCCAACTGACGCGCCAATCTGGAGTGCGCTTCAGCAAGAGTCGCGTTGCAGCCAGCGGTCTTCCGCCCGAGTGGCTCCTGCGAATTAGAAGAATCCCTGGGGCCAGTCTTAGGTTTTCCCCAATTTCGCTCCCCTCCATTTAACGGAATGGTGTTTCTGCCGATAAGTACTGCATGTCGACAGCAGCAGACATTTTAGGTTCCAACCGAAAATCCAAGGTGCCGGCCAAATGGGCCGCTCATTTCCGACGCCTCATCGGTGAACGCGACAGGTTGCTCGCACGGGAGTTCTCCTCCCCGGCCCCATCGGCTGTCAAAATGGATGACCTCGGTGAAGCCGCCACGGAGGAAACTCAGCGCATCCTGGCCTTCGCGGCTGCGGGTACGACGCAGGAGACAGTTTTTGAGGTGCTTGAGGCCATTCGTCGCATCGAGTGCGGCACGTATGGGATTTGCGAGGTGACCGGGGAACCGATCGAGGAAGGGCGACTAAAGGCGATTCCCTGGGCGCGTTTCTCGTTGCGGGGGCAGCAAGAAATGGAGGCAGGTGGATTTGGTCGAAGGCTCGCAATCCCCGCGCTGCAATCTTCGTTCGAAGCCCAATTGACCTCGGAACCGGAAGTCGAGAACCCGGAACAGGAACAGGCGGCTTAATCAATTTGGAGTCAGTTTAGGACTGGCTAGCTGCGCGTCACGGCATCCTCCTCACCGGGTCCAGGTCCGGGTTTTCCATCGCCATCTTGCGCAGCCGCTCCACTTCTTCCAGGTCACTCGCGACCAGCAGAGCCTTCCCCAGCCACTGCTTCGCCTCGTCGAGCTGGCCCAGCCTAGCGCAATATTGCGCCAAGTGATACGGGATGGTCGAGTTGGACGCGAAATCGCTTACGACCGAAAGCAGCAGGTCTTTGGCCTCCTGGGTCCGGCAAAGCTGGTGGAGGGTGTGGGCGCGATGGACCTGGGCAGCTCAGCTTGTCCGGCAGACGCGATCAGGAGGCGCAAACTGCGCCATCATCCTTGCTTACGGTCGTCAACGATCAAGCTGGCCACGATGTTGCCCTCGGCGACCTTGTTCCCCCCCTGTCGCGGTGTGGTGCCTGTCGTCTTGTCGAAATGGCCGAGCCGGGGTGACGGCGGCTACAAACCGCACGAACCAGATGGATTGCATCTTGAAGTTGCATGACGCAATATACGAACCGATGGTTGTATAATAATGGTTGGGCAATCTGAGCTGTTACGCTTTATGAGATATTATTGCAGCGGCATCCTCACGGGTCTAGCAATAGGGATTATTGTGACGCCGCGATGCTCAATGAAGCCCAACACGGATTGATATTCTGACTATGGGCGACATCGGAAATCCAATTCTTTGGCTCATCGGCGTCCTCGCGCTCGGCGTGGTCTTGTTCTTGGTGCGCGGTCGCTTCAGCGCCGAGGCGCGGGCGCGGCGGCGGCGTGAGAAAAGCCACAGGCCGGTGATTTCGCGGAAAAAAGGCCCCACCGTCCGGTTGGCGGTCGATGTGGACAAGCCAAGACGCGACCGGAACCGCTGAAGACGCGATTTTCTTCAGTTGGAATACTGGCTTCTACGAGATCAGCTTCTTGGCCAGGTGCCGCATCGCCCACCGCAACAGCGGCCCTTTGAAACCGGCTTGCGGCCCAGCCTAACCCGACAGGGGCCAGGAAGGCTGTCCGGCGCATGAAGGGCCTGGCCCCGGCCTCGCCAGCGCCGACCTGGGGGCTTTTGGCAGGTGATGGGAACCATCGCGTGTCGGGCCGGTCGGCTTCGACGCCCGGCTCCCAGCTACGCTGAGCGCCCTGATGCCGTGGTCGTAAATGAGAGCCAGGGGCCTGGCCGCCGCAGCCGCGCCGTCCGCCTCCTGGGAGAGATGGATGAATGGCTTGGCCTGCCTGGCCGCGAACTCCGCCGTGCGCTTTGACCCGCCTGTCAGCTTCGCGGCCATCGGGTCGCTCCGGCATAATCAGCCTGACCGACTTTCGTCGCTTGATCTTGCAGATTGACATTACGAAACCGGAGCGCGAATATCGCCTGTCGCTCAGCCGTTACCACGATAGTTGCAAAGCGCATCGAGTTACTGGTTTTATGGCGCATCAACTGGAATTCTCCGTCAGAGCAAAACAGATCATTTGTTTATGATCGACAGCAACAGTCCAGTAAAAATCGACTTTAAGAAACTCACGATCACGTCGCTTGTTTTCGGATTCTTCCTCGTTCCTGTTCATGAACTGGGCCACGTAATTTGCGATTGGGTTACCGGCCATCCGGCAACGATGTCGTATGCTCGGAGTTACTTGCTTTCCGGTGGCAGGACGCCATTTCTCGGTCTGCTCGGAGGCCCAGCATTGCCGATCATCGTGGCTGCGACCGCTGTGGTTCTCATATTCCGGGGGAGGAACCCGTCGCTGTTCTATCCGGTCGCAGTCCAGGCATCCATCGAACGACTCGTCCCGTACCTTTGCGGAATCCTTCCCAAGGACGAAAGAGCTCTGGCCAGGGTCGCCGGATGGAACATGTATTCCTTCAAGCACATTTTCCTTTCGTTGGAAATGCTCTTGCTGGGTTTGATCATCATCTCCTTCTTCAAGCATAAGTCAGGCGTGAAACAGTCAGTTCTGATCTTTGCCATCGCCCTGACATGCCTCGTCGTGAGCGGCGGGATAGGCATCTGCATCGTCGAACGCTTTGTCTTTCCAGAGCAGTTCAAAATACAATTTGGGCCGCATTGAAAGCACCGCCGCCTAACAAGACCGGTAAAGCGAGCCGCCGCTGCGCTTGTCCGCTCAACGCGGGGCGGCCATTCGGACATCGCAGACGATTCTTGACTGCTACCGTGGAAGCGGTTGCCGGAGTGACGTTGAGCGGCTGGGGTTCAGTTGTCCGGGCCGCGTCGGCTCCGCCTGCGGCTGGCGCGGGCGGCTTCACCCTGATCGACACCCACACTCATTTCTACGACCCGACTCGCGCCGAAGGGGTGCCGTGGCCACCCCGCGAGGACAAACTGCTCTATCGCCCGGTGCTGCCCAAGGACTACCGCGCCCTGCCGGTGCCACGGCCCGTGACGGGCACGGTCGTCGTGGAGGCCAGCCCGTGGCTGGAGGACAACCAGTGGGTGCTCGACCTCGCGGCGCACGAGCCGTTCATCGTCGGCTTCGTCGGGAACCTGCCGGTCGGCACGAAACAATTTGCCGGGCACCTGAAACGGTTTGCGGCCAATGAACTCTTTCGGGGCATCCGCATTCGTGACCGCAACCTGGACGGCACGCTGGACGACTCCGCCTTTGTCAGCGATCTGAAACTGCTGGCTGACTACGATCTGTCGCTGGACTTGGTCGGCGGCAGGGAGATTCTCCCGTTCGCGGACCGGCTGGCGAAGGAAGTGCCCGGCCTGCGGATCATCATCGACCACCTGGCGGGCGTCGTTGTGGACGGCAAAGCACCCCCGGCTGACTGGCTAAAACAGATGCGGGCACTGGCGCGCAGGCCAAGCATCTCCTGCAAGCTCTCCGGTCTGGTAGAAGGCACCGGTCGGAGCGACGGGTCCGCGCCCCGTGACGTGGAGTTTTACCGTCCGGTGCTGGATGTGATGCGTACGATTTTCGGCCCCGAACGCCTGATCTACGCCAGCAACTGGCCGGTGAGCGAGCGGTTCGCGCCGCTGACAACCGTTCAAGGTATCGTGGCAGACTATTTCCGCATCTATCGACGCCCGGCGGAGGAACAGGTTTTCTCGCAGAGCGCCAAGGCGGCCTACCGCTGGGTGCAGCGGGAGAAAACTCCATGATTCGCAGGAGATGAGCGCCATTCGCACTTTCAACGTTGAAGCCGGCTGCCTAACTCCTTGGCGTCCCCGGTGTATCCGCCTAGAGTGATGAACAGCCCGCGATGGCCCGTCAGGGGCGATTTGTTCTTCGATTCGGTGTGGTGATGCGAAGAATCGGGCGGCACGGGTCCGCAGGTTGGCGCTCTGGGTTCATGCTGGACAACTTTTGGCCCGGCTTGCATGATGCCGCGTAACCGCGAACCTTGATTTCGACAATGAAACTGAAGCCCATTGGCACCATTCACTCGTCCTACCAGCAGGCGACCGGAACCCCAATCCAGTCGGCTTGTGCCGTTGGTGTGAAGGGCACGGTTGAAGTGTTTCCTGAGTATGCGCTGGGGCTGCGCGACCTCGACGGATTCGACCGCATCTGGCTCCTATACTGGTTTGACCGGGCCAAGCCTGCGCAACTCATCGTGACTCCCTATCTGGATACGACCCCGCATGGGGTATTTGCGACTCGCGCTCCCTGCCGTCCAAATCCCATTGGACTCTCAGTAGTGCGGTTGCTTGGAGTCACCGGCCATTGTCTGGACGTGGAAGGGGTGGACGTTCTGGACAATACCCCGCTGCTCGACATCAAGCCTTATATCCCGGCGTTTGACTGGTTCCAAACAGAGCGGGTAGGCTGGTGCGGTCATAGCCAGAGCAACTCCGCCGTGGCAGATAACCGCTTTGAGACTGATGAACACGCTTAGCCAACCTCCTTCGCCTTTGAATGGTGGAACTGAGGGCGCTCCTTCGGGCAAGCTGACCGTGGCGACCGCGCGGCTGCCAGCCGCCAGTCCTTGAGGTTTGAGAGGGGGCATTGGCAGGGGTGAGGCTGGAACAGGCGGCCGGAGGCCGCCTTCACTGGCACCCAGGGAGGGCTGCCGCTACCGCACTGTCCGGATGCCCCCATCACCCTCCAGCCCAGCGAATCCGGCTCGACAGGACGGGGGTTGCCCGTGGAGAATGATCGGAGACCGGCGCCGCAGAGATTTGCCGAGGCCATCCCGGGACCGTTGTTCGCCGCGTCTTGACTTAGAAGTGATACCCGACCGCAAGCGAAATCGTGGGCGTGAAGAGGCGGTAGCGGCCGTTGACGGTTGGGTCAGCGGCGCCGGAAACGGTACGGTAAGTGCCGCCGATAAGCTGGCCAGCCAAGGCCCAGTCCCACCGTCGCCCCCGGTGGCCGAAACCCAGGCTGCCCACATGGAGGTCGGTGTCCGGCACCAGCGGCGTGTAGTTTTTGTCCGGGGTCGAGGCCTCGCTGAAGAAATAGCCCGCGTTGACGAAGTAACCCTTGCCCAGTTGTCGGGTCACGCCAAACTCATAGAAGAAGCTTGACCGCCAGTTCAGCGTGAGCGTGCCAATGCCGCCGATCACCGCATTCTTCACCGTATCCCAATCGGTATAGTCAACATCCACCTCGAAGTTCCAGTTGGTCGTGGGGCGGAAGGAGATGCCCCCGGCGGCAATCTGCGGGTATTCCAGGTGGGTCTTGGTATGCGTGGGCGATGGCAGCGGCGCCCCCGCCGGGCCGAAGGACGCGGTGCCGTCGTAGTCCATCGCGGTGGCGCTCATATACTTGGCGCCGAAAGACCACTTCGGATGGGGCTGCCAAAGGATGCCGGCGGTGAATCCATAAGCCCAATCATCGCCCTTGAATTTAAACCGGTACGGAGACACCAGCACACCTTGGCGCAAGGTCGCTTCCGAGTAGTTGAACGTGGGACCGATAGCCACAGACAACGAGGGCAGCGCCCGCCAGGCCACCACCGGGTTAACGGTAAGATAAGTCACTTCCGCCTCCAGCCCGGCATTGCGAAACGGCGCGTTGTCCGGCCACTCCATGCCCAGCCCGAAGGGCGCATAAATGCCCAGGCCAACCGAGAAAGGCTTGTCTTTGAAGGACAGGGTGTACTCCAACTGCGGAATGGCAATGGTCTGAGACTTGCTCTCAAATTGCTTCCCCGACGGCGACTGGTAATCCGCCACGATATTTAAGTAGGAGAGCAAGCCGGCCTGGAAGTGCTGTCCTTCCAGTTGCGTGATGCCCGCCGGGTTATAGTACAAGGCGGAGGGATTGTCCGCCGTAGCGACGAACGCATTGCCGCAGCCGATGGCGGTGGCGTCCTGGTTGGGGATTCGCGAGCCGAGGCCGGAGACCTGGCAGGGGCTGAGCGCCAGGAGTGCGGCCGGCCATAGGAGCTGCCGCCACACCGGGCGGCCAGCGCAGCGAGCCGCCGGTTGCGCTCGGACATTCTTTGAGACGGAGCGCTGTCTTTTCATGGTCACTTGCCAACACGTAGCTCGGTCCGCGGGCGTCTTGCCTCGGGCGAGAAACGACAAAGGCCCGTCATTGCGCAGCATACCAGATGCCAACAGCCCCCAAGTCAGACCGTACGCGCCTGCGTCACTGCTGAAACAGCATCCGGATGCGCCCGCCCAGGCAGTGCCGGGGCCGGTCAGAAAATCGTGTGCTCTTCGGTGAAGAACACGGAGCAATTCGGCAGGTCGCAGAACCGGGCCTCGTCTTCGGCCAATGCCCGGTTGGCTTCCCGGCACTCGGGGGTATTGAGCGCCTGGGCCAGGTCTTCCACGCTATCCCACCAAAGCTCGGTCAGGCCGTCGTACGGCGGCTTGGTCCCGCGAGGCTGCTGGGCGGCGGCATTGAGCGGCGTGTCGAGCGTATGGCTCTGGACGTAGCGCTTTGCGCGCATCGCGCTGGCGTACTTCCGCACCAGCGGCCCGTGGTTTTCCAGCCAGTATTTCCGAAACGCCTCGGGCGTGAGGTCCGGGCGGCGGCGGACACAATAGACGAATTTTAACATATTTGCCCTGTGTTGAATGGCACGCCCTTCATAAAGCCAGGACCGTTCCCTGGCAAGACTATTGTGGTCCCTGGCACGAAAAATGTTAGGAAACCCGGTTGCCTGGGCCTGGCTCTGGAAGTCCGCGCTACGAGCGTCGACAAACGGGCCGTCTGCCCCCAAGATCCGGGGGCTGAATGACGCAATGATTATGCCGACTGACACGGTGCAACGCGAAATGCCGGACAGTTCTGTCTCCTGCGAGAACGCCCAGGGAGTCGAACTCCACGCCACCCTGCTCAAGTTGACCCGTTTCCAGGCCGCTTTCCAGGTCTATAGCCCGTCGGCCGTGCTGCGCCTGTCCGAAGTGTTGCAGAGCTTCAAGATTCTCCTCCACGGACACTTGATTTACTCCGGCCGTGCGGTCGTCAGCAATCTGATCCAGTTCGGTTCAGCCCTGGTCTGCGAAGTGACCTTGGATGAGGCCTGTCTCGACCTGACCTTGGCCGGCCTGGTGAACAACCGGTCGAAGATCCAGGCAGCTTTTGCCCAGTTCCTCGAGAAGTGCGGCAAAAATTTTCGGGTCCGGTCCGAATTTAAAGTGGTCGTGGCCGACATGCAGATGTTCTTCCTCGATGCGCGCCTGTGGATGGAACAGATGGAATTGGGGGTGAGATCGCAACCGGCGGGAGACCGTCTGAGATTGGAACGGGAGGTCCTGCTCGAATTGGAACGTCCGATCCTGCCGGCGGTGGCGCCGCTCCTGGAGAAGTTCGAACTTCTGGCCAACCAACTCGAGCCGGACGTGCGCTCCGCGCACCGGGCCTACATGAAACGGCAGATCCACCCGGTGGTTTTGTGCTCCCCGTTCCTCTACCGCACCTTCCAGAAGCCCTTGGGCTATGCGGGCGATTATGAGATGGTGAACATGATGGTCCGCGATCCGTTCGAAGGCGCCTCCATGTTTGCCAAGCTAGTCAACCGGATTTTCCTGGACACGCCGCCCGTCGTGGCCCATCGGAATCGCGTCACCTACCTGACCCGCCGCTTGCTTGACGAGACCAGGCGGGCCGCAGCCCAGGGCCGGACTTTGCGCGTTCTCAACGTCGGCTGCGGCCCCGCCAAGGAAATGCAGGATTTTCTGGCCCAACACGAACTCGCCGACCTGGCGCGCTTCACCCTGCTGGATTTCAACGAGGAAACCCTTTCCTACACCGCCCAAGTCCTGAAAGACCTTAAGGCCGCTCACCACCGTTCCACGGGAATTCAGACTATCAGAAAATCGGTGCATCACCTGCTCAAAGATGCGGGCAAGCCAAGCACTCCCCCGCTGTACGACCTAATCTATTGCGCCGGGCTCTTCGACTACCTGTCGGACCAGGTCTGCAAACGCCTGATGAGCTTCCTTTACGAGCTTCTGGCCCCGGGCGGCCTTTTGCTCGGCACCAACGTCAGCACCACCAACCCGTCTCGCAACTGGATGGAGTATGTGCTCGATTGGCACCTGGTTTACCGCAGCGCCGACGAGCTCTCCCGGTTGGCGCCCGAGCGCGCCCCGGCCGACACCGCTTCGGTCCAGGCCATCGGCGACGCGGTCAACATCGCCCTGGAAGTCAGGAAACCGTCTCGTGCAGGCTGAACCGAAGTTAAACCCGGCTGCCTTGCGCTCCGCCTTCCAGGACTACGAGCGGAAGGTGCGGGTGCGCAATTATAAGGTGGGGTGCATCCTCGCTCTCATCTTCATGCCGGCGGGCGCCTCGCTGGATTATTTCGTCTATCACAACGCGAAATACGACATGCTGGGTGAGTTCATCCAACTCCGGCTGCTCTGTTCGCTGCTGCTGGGAGGCATCTGGGCCTTGCTCAGTTTCCGCCCCAATCTCAAATTCTATCGGGTCTTGGGCCAGCTCGTGGCACTATTGCCGATGTCGTTCATCTCCTGGATGATCTACCGGACGGAGGGCGCCGCTTCCCCGTACTACGCGGGGCTGAACCTGGTCATGCTCGGCGCGGCCATTCTGCTCCGTTGGACGCTGGTCGACAGCATCCTGGTTTTTCTGCTCTCGATGCTGACCTACCTGGCGGCCTGCCTGCTCCATCCTCTGCCGTTGCCGCCCGGAGGGATTTTTTTCAATAACCTGTACTTCCTGTTTGTTACCGGCGTGTTCATTCTCACCGGAACCTGGTTTTACAACGAAATCCGCTTTCGTGAATTCGCCCTGCGCTTCGAGCTCGACCAGAACCGGCAGATGCTCGAGGAGAGCAACCGCAAGCTGCTCGAACTCGACCAGATCAAGAGCCGCTTCTTTGCCAATATCAGCCATGAACTCCGCACCCCGCTTACGCTGCTGCTGGCCCCCCTCGAGACGCTCATCCGCCGCTTCCCCCTCGACACGGAGACCACCAACCTCCTGCTCACCATGCACGCCAACGGCATGCGGCTGCTCAAACTCATCAACGACCTGCTCGAACTGGTCCGCCTCGAGTCCGGCCGCATGGAGGTCAAACGCGAACCGCTCGAAATCACCCAGTTCATCAAGGGCCTGGCCAGCGCCGCCCGCCAGGTCGCCGACGACAAACGCCTGCGGCTGGAGACCTTCGCCGCCCCCGCCCTGGGCAGCGTGCTGGCCGACCGCGACAAACTCGAGAAAATCGTGCTCAACCTTGTCTTTAACGCCCTCAAGTTCACTCCCGCCGGCGGCCGGGTCGAGTTGCGCGCGGAAAGACAAGGCGATGAACTGGTCCTGGTGGTGGCCGATACCGGGGTGGGCATTGCGGAGAAGAACCTGCCGTTCGTCTTTGATCGTTTCTGGCAGGCGGACGGCTCCTCCAAGCGCAAGTACCGAGGGGCGGGCATCGGGCTGGCCCTGGTCAAAGAACTGGTCGAACTCCAGGGCGGCCGCGTCAGCGTCCAAAGCCAGGAAGGCCAAGGCGCCACCTTCACCGTCCGTTTGCCCTATCAGGCGGCCGGGCCGGGGCAAACGCCCAAGCCGGAACCCGCCGCGGACCTTGCCCCGGCGGCGGCGGACGGCGCGCCGGCCGCGACTTCCAACGAGTGGCTGGCAGATTTGTACCGGCGCGCCGAGTTGTTCCCGGCCCTGACGCCCTCGCCGCCTTCGGCGCGGCCCGTGGAGACCTCGCCCAACGGCAGCCGGCCGGTCATCCTGGTGGCGGACGACGAGCCCGACATGCTGCGTTTTCTGAACACACAATTGAGCCCGGATTACCAGGTCCTCGAGGCTGTGGACGGTCAGCAGGCGGTCGATAAGGCCGGCCAGTTTTTGCCGGACCTGATCCTGCTCGACATGATGATGCCGGAGAAGGACGGGTTGGCGGCCTGCCGTGAACTGCGCGGGCGCACCCCCACCCAGGGCATTCCCGTCCTCCTGCTCACCGCGCGGGCGGATGAAGAGACCAAGCTGGCCGCCTTGTCGGCGGGCGCCAGCGATTTCCTGACCAAGCCCTTCTCGACCACCGAATTGCACGTCCGCATCCGCAACCTGGTCGAGTCGCGCCAGTACCAGCGCAAACTTTCCCGGCAGAACCAGGTGCTCGAATCCACCATCGAGCAACTCAAAGAGACCGAGACCCAACTGGTGCAATCCGCAAAGCTGGCCTCCCTCGGCCGCATGAGCGCCGGCATTATCCACGAAATCAATAATCCCCTCAATTTCGCCACCACCGGCTTGTTCGCCCTCCGCAAGCGAACCCGCGACCTGGCGCCCCCTTTCCAGCAGGAATACCAGGACATCCTGCTGGATGTCGAAGATGGCCTCAAGCGCGTGAGGAACATCGTCTCCGATCTGAGAATGTTCACGCATCCGGACGTGGAGAGCCGCGACCAGGTGGAAGTGGCGGACGCCGTCGCCGCCGCCCTGCGCCTGCTGAGCAATGAATGGAAGGACAAAGTCCTGATCGAGCGGCAACTGGCCGCGGGCCAAACCATCCGGGCCAACAAGAACAAACTCATTCACCTGCTGGTCAACCTGTTGCAGAACTCCCTCGACGCGTTCCCGCAGAAGACCTTCGCGGGCGAGCGGCCCACCATCTGGATCGAGGGCCGCTCCGAGCCGGCCAAGAGCATCCTCATCGTCCGCGACAATGGCCCCGGCATCGCGCCCCAGCACCTGGACAAAGTGTTCGACCCGTTTTTCACCACCAAAGACGTCGGCCAGGGCATGGGCCTGGGGCTGACCATCTGCTATCGCATCGTCCAGGACTGCCAGGGCCGCATCGCGGTCAACACCGAGCCCGGCCGCTTCTGTGAATTTGCCCTGGAATTCCCGGCCAACGCCTAACCGAGCCTATGGACCACCTTTACGATTACCGGAACTTCGCCATCCTTTACGTGGATGACGAGGAGATGTCGTTGAAGTACTTCACCCTGGCCTTCGGAGACCAGTTCCGCATTCTCACCGCCACCAACGCCCAGGACGGCCTCAAGCTGCTCGAACAACACAAGGATGAGATCGGCCTCCTGATGACCGACCAGCGCATGCCGGGCGAGAAAGGCGTCTGGCTGCTGGAACGCGCCCGCCAACTCCGCCCCCGCATCATTCGCCTGCTGGTCACCGCTTACGCCGACATGGAGGCCGCCATTGCCGCCGTCAACACCGGCGCCATCTACAAGTACGTCACCAAACCCTGGGACCCGCCCCAACTGGAAAACACCCTCAAACGCAGCCTCGAGTTCTTCATCGTCCAGCGCGAGCGCGACCAGTTGTTGCAGGAAAAGCTCTCCGTCTTGCGCAACATGCTGATCGCCGATCGGATTGTGAGCCTGGGCCTGCTGGCCGCCGGCCTGAGCCATCACATCCGCAACTCCCTGGTGGCCGTGAAGACCTTCCTCGACCTGGCGCCCGCCAAAATGGCCGAGGAAAAGCGGGACTTGAACGAGCTGCGCAACCCGGGTTTCTGGAAGGAGTATTACCAGAATGTCCAGGGCCAGATCGCCCGGATCAACACCTTGCTCAAGGACCTCTGGACCGCTTCCGAAAGACCCGCCTTCGAATTCGGCGACTGCGTCCAATTGCACACCGTGGTGGCCGACACGGTCGCGCTGCTCGGCGACGCCTTGGCCGCAAAGCAGATCACCGTCGAAAACCGCATCCCCGATTCACTCCCGGCCCTGCACGTGGACAAACCGAAGTTTTACCGGCTCTTTGAATTGTTGTTGAGGGACGAAGGGGTCAGCCTGCCCACGGGCAGCCGCATCATCTGCTCGGCCACCTGCCTCGAACCCGCCCCGGCGGAAAACCAGGAAATCCAGGTGCAGGTCAGCGACAACGGCCCGGGTCTGCCCGATGAGGCCGTGCGGTTGGTTTTCGACCCCTTTCTGGTCCGCAACGACAGCCCGCTGGAATATGGCATCCACCTTATGGCCTGCTATTTCATCGTCCACCATCACGGCGGGCGCATCCAAGCCCGCAGTGAACCGGGCCACGGCACGACCTTCACCTTGCGCTTGCCGACTCATCCCGCCCAGGCGCTCACCCCGCAGCAGGAGCAGGAGTTCCTCCACAAGGTCCTGCTCAATGACAAGCTCTGGGAAAAGCTCATCTCCCCGGACTAATCCCTGTCGGTTCCATTGCCCTGGGGCGCGCCGGCGGCCCGCCGGCCCGCTAAGCTCCCGTGCAAAAACAACTTCGGTGCTCTGGGCGCAATTCTAACAAACTGCCTTCGCCTGGCGTCCAGAGCGTGGAGTCCCGATTCCGAATCGGGATAGAGCGTGAAGGCATTCCCGATTCGGAATCGGGACCACGCTCCACGCTCTCACGCTTCACGCTCCACCCAAGCAGCCAGATCTCGGAATTTATTTTTGCACGAGCCCTAAGCTTCCCGTCCCACACCCGCGGATTCTCTGACCAGTGGACCCTTGAACTTTGAACAACTGCCGCCACGGGCGCAGTTCAGAGTTCGACGTTCAAGGCCTCTGCCAGCCTCCATCCTCCATCCTCCATCCTCCATCCCCTCTCCCACTGGTTGCGGCTGTGCCGCGCCCAGCGCATTCCCTGGCCTGGGTCCGGGGATTTCCTGGGGCCCGAATCAGCATTCCCCCGGATTGTGTCTGGCGGGCCGGCGTGCTAAGAATCTGGGCCAAGATTCTGTTGACCAGAGGCCCAGTCTATGTTTCATCTACCACTGGTGGCAGTCCTTCGAACAACTGTTTGCCGGGCAGGTGACAATTTGGAGATTGCCAAGAGAATGGAAATAGTTTCCAGTAAGGCAGTGGAATTATCGTGCTGCCAGATGGGGCGCCAGCCGGTCATGACCGAGGCGAGGTTCGCGGGATCGCCTCGCGGGTCGATTGTTCCCCTGTATTCGCGCCTCGGCCGTCGGAGGCCATTTCGCAAGACGCTCCAGCCGGGCTGTGCCCTGGGAGTGGCGCGGTATTCACACCGCATTCCATCCGCGCGTCCAGTTCTCTCCCTCGGCCCTCGACCCTCGTCCCTCGACCCCCGACACCGGCCATCGGACACCCTCCTGCCCATGCACTTGAAAACCGGTATCGAAAGGGCGATGCCGCCATGAAAACGCTGCTGGTGCTGGCTCAACACCCTGACCTGGCGGAGGCCATTCGGGCGGGAATGGATTCCGAACAGTACCGGGTGGTGGACCGCTACAGCCTGGACGAGGCGGAGCCATTGCTGGCCCACGGTTTGGTGGATGCGTGCATCCTGGAGCTGGATTTGACCACCGTGCAGGGAGTCTGGTTGGTGGAGAAATTGCGCCGGCGCGCGCCCAGGTGCCCGCTCCTCATCTATACCGCTGCCAGGCAGTGGGAGTGGGAGGAGGAAGCCTACCTGCAAGGCGCAGCTTACGTGCTGAACAAGCCGGTGCGCACCCGCATGTTGGCCGCCCTGCTCGCGCGGCTCTGGTCGGAGCCTGCCTCCCAGGCCCTGGTCTGCCCCCTGCCCCCGCGGCCCCAGGAAACCGTCCGGCCGGTGGAAAGCGCGCCCACTCCAGTGGCTGGCGCCGCCCATGCCCTCGGCGTGCTGCGCGATTTTTCCCGCATTTTGACCCATTCCCTCAACGCCGAGGGGATGCTCAACCAATTCCTGCTGTTGCTCCGCGAAATCCTTGGCCTCAACCGGGCGGCCATCTTCCTGCGCCCGCCCCTTGCTTCCTTCAGCGGCCCCCACGTCTTTGGCCAAAGCCGCCAACTCCGGGCCGCCTGCTCGCTCGGCTTGTCTGCCGGCCTGCTCCAGCACTTCGAGTTGTCCTTTGAAGCCGGCATTGGCAGCCATCTGCTTCGCCTCGGGCGCATCCTCCGGCGCCAGGGCGAGGAGGCCCGCAACGACCTCGCCACCCAGAAAGAATTCGAACTGCTCGGCGTCCAGGTGGCCGTGCCGATCCTGGACCGGGAAAGCCTCCTGGGTGTGGCCGTCTTCGACGGCCGCGTCACCGGCGAGCCGCTGGTCAACTCGGAATTGGAGCTCATCTTCCATTTGCTCGAGCAACTCGGCCTGGCCCTCAAGAACATCTGGCTCCACGACCAGTTGGTCAGCAACCATGAAATGATGGCGGACATCCTCCGCGAGTTGAGCAGCGCCTGCGTGCTCGTCAGCCGCGACCTGGCCATCCTGCACGCCAACAAGATGGCGCGCAAGCTCTTCGCCCGCACCGAACGACAGAAGGGCGAACTCGAATTCAGCGACCTGCCGCAACCCCTGGGCGCCAAAGTCTATCAGGTCCTCAAGACCGGCTCGGCGGTTTCCAACTTCAGATACCAGCCCGAGGGCGAGTCCGGCCCCGTTTTCAACGCCAACATCGTCCCCTTCCAACACCAGCAGCCCGGCCTGCCCGCCGCCGCCCTGCTCATGGTCGAGGACCTGACCCAGAGCCAGCAGTTGCAGCGCCTCGAGATCGAGACCGCCAAACTGCGCCTGGTCAAGACTATGGCCGACCGGCTCACCCATGAAATCGGCAATGCCCTCGTCCCGCTCTCCGTCCACCAACAAATGCTCAGCGAGAAACTCGCCGACAAGAGCGTGGGCCTGGAGTTCCTGCAAACCATGGAGCGCGACCTCTCCGCGGGCGTCCGACGCGTCACCCGGCTCACCAACCAGATGCGCTTCCTGGCCTCCGACCGCCTTCCGGCCCAGGAAGCCTTTGCCCTGGCCCCACTGCTCGAAGAGGCCTACCTGGAAGCCCGCCGCTATCAACCCGGCAAACCCGGCCAACTCACTTACGATACCGGCAACCAACCCATTATCCTCACCGGCGACCGCGCCGCCCTCAAACACGCCCTGGCCGAGGTCATGCTCAATGCCCTCCAGGCTAACCCGGCCGACCCGAGGATCGGCATCCATCTGCGCGCCGAACCCGCCGGCAACGGCGAGGGCGGCGAGTTTGGCGTGCAAATCGAAGTCCAGGACAACGGCCCCGGTTTCACGCCCGAGTCAGCGCAAAAGGCCTCCGCTCCCTTCTTCACCACCCGCAATGTCGGTCTGGGCCTGGGCCTGACCGTCAGCCGAAAAATCATCGAGACCCATCGCGGCAAGCTCGAGATTGTCCCGCCCCAGTCCGGCCAGTCCGGTTCCGTCCGCATCTCCCTCCCCATCGGCGGGACCGCCCGCTAGCCCTCCTGGACGGCGCTGCCCCTGAATCGGCAGGTATGGAAACCGCAGGTCAATCCAGGCAGGACCGTGAATTTGAAGGCCGGGTCGTCGTGGTCACCGGCGGCTCGCGCGGCATTGGGCGGGCCATCGTGGAATGGTTTGCCCGCCAGGGCGCGCGCGTCTTTTTCACCTTTCATCAGCGGGACGACGCCGCGGCCCAGGTCGCCGCGGCCTGTGGCGCGCAGGCCATCAAATGTCCCCAGGCGGACGCCGACGCCATCGCGACGGCCGTGGACCAGGTGCTGGCCGCGGGGGGAGCCATCGATGTGCTGGTGAACAACGCCGGCATCACCTGCGACACGTTCCTCTTGCTGATGCCCGCGGAAGACTGGCACAAGGTGATTGACACCAACCTCAACGGCGCTTTCCGCTGGTGCAAGGCCGTCAGCCGCCCCATGCTCAAGGCCCGCCAGGGGGTCATCATCAACGTCGCTTCCGTGGCCGGCCTCGTGGGGGTGAGCGGACAAACCAACTACGCGGCCTCCAAAGGGGCGTTGATCGCCTTTTCCCGGGCGCTGGCGGCGGAACTGGGCGGCAACGGAATTCGAGTCAACACCGTCGTGCCGGGCTTCATCGAAACCGACATGAGCGCGCGGGTGCCCCCCGAGCTAAAGCGGCGCAACCTCGAACACATTCTGCTCAAACGCGCTGGCCGGCCCGAGGAGGTGGCCGCCGTGGTCGGGTTCCTCGCCTCCAAGGCCGCCTCCTACATCATGGGCCAGACGATTGTGGTGGACGGCGGCCTGACCGCAACCGCGTCTTGATCTTGGTTTTGAGTTGCTCTGCCAACAACCCGCTCCCTATCCTCCGGCATGGCTGATACGGCGCGCATCACGACACTGCCACCAATTCCACTCTACCCGCGCGCAGCGCGGCACTCTTCCGCCCCGGAGGGGCAGCAAGATAGTAGCCCAGGGCAAGGCCCGTCCCGCTCCGGGCGGGACCCCGGCGCGCCGGGGCCCTGGGTAAAGTGGGAAAAGGGATCACCCCCCTCCCATGCGCTCCGAGCGCATGGGAGGGGGGATGGGGGGAGGGCTTCTGCCCGCGCTCGGGGGCAGCGTCAGGATGCGCCCGCTGATACGGCGCGAGCGGATAACCTGGCGGCGGGCGATGTTTTTGGCTGCCGCCCGCGCCGCGGGCCGGTCAACTGGAGGTGCGCGTCGCTTCATGGCTAGCAGGGTCCTTCTCCTTAGCCCGAATTGGTGCCGGGCGCCCGACCCGGTCTTCCCGCTTGGCCTGGCGCATCTCAACGCGGCGTTGCGCCGGGCGGGCCATCAAACCTCCTGGTTCGATTGCCTGCTCCACGGCCCCTCAGTCGAGGAAAGGCTGGCCGCTTTCCGGCCGGATTTTGTCGGCATTTCCGTCCGCAACATTGACGACGTGCTCATCCGGAAACGGGAGACGTTTTTTGACGGCTTGAAGGGGCTCGTGGCGGCCATCCGCCGGCAGGCACGCTGCCCGGTCATCCTTGGCGGGAGCGGTTTCAGCATCTTTCCCCAAAGCCTAATGGAGCTGGCGGAAGCCGATTTCGGGATTTGCGGCGAAGGCGACCGCAGCCTGGTTGAGTTGCTCGAGGCGCTCAACCACGGCGCTCCCCACAGCGGGATTCCGGGCTTGGTGTTCCGCCACAACGGACAGCTCAGGGTCAATCCCCCCGCGGGCCCAACGGCGCCGCTGGAATTGCGCGAGGCCGATCGGCCCGCTCCCATCACCGAGTATTACCTCCGGACCAGCGGGATGTTGAACCTGCAAACCCAACGCGGCTGCGCTTTTCACTGCTGCTATTGCACCTATCCGCAGATTGAAGGCCGCCGCCACTACCGCCGCCCGGCGGAAATCGTGGCCGAGGAATTCGAGCAACTTCAGCGCCTGGGGGCCCGGCACGCCTTCATTGTGGATGCGGTGTTTAATTCCTGCCCGGAGCACGTGGCCGAGGTTTGCCAGGCGCTGCTTCGGCGCCAGCTCAAGATCACGTGGTCCTGCTTCCTGCGGCCCCAGGGCTTGACGGCTGAGTTGGTCAAGCTCATGGCCCGCGCGGGACTGACCAATATCGAATTCGGCTCCGACAGTCTCTGCGACGAAGTCCTGGCGGCTTATCAAAAAGACCTCAGCTTCGACGACATCCTTCAAGCCAGCGCCCTGGCGGCCCGGGAGCACATCGATTACTGCCATTTCCTGATCTGCGGCGGGCCGGGCGAGACCCGGCAAACCCTCCGCCTTGCCTTCGATAACTCCCGACGGCTTCCAGGGGCCGTTTTTATGGCCGTGGTCGGCATGCGAATTTATCCCGGCACGCCCCTGTCCCAGCGCGCACTGGCCGATGGGCTGGTCGGCCCCGACCACGACCTGCTCCGCCCCACTTACTATGTCGCCCCCCAATTGACCGCCGATGAAATCTTCGCCCAACTGCAGGAGTTCGCGCGCCGCCAGCCCAATTGGGTGGCGGGCGATCCCACCCCGGCCTATCTCAGCCTGGTTGAACGCTTGCGCCAGCGCGGAATCATCGGACCCCTCTGGAGCTACTTTTCGCTCCTGCAACGGCTCTGGCCACCAAGCGGAACCCATGACCCCCACCGATCCAGCGCCGCGCCTCTGCGTGCTGATCCCGGTCTATAACCACGGCCGCACCCTGGGCGCGGTGGCGCGCGGGGCGCGCGCCGCCTTGCCGGTCATCGTCATCAACGATGGCTCGACCGACCAGACCCCGGCCATCCTGGCGCGAGCCGAAGACCTCGTGGTGGTGACCTTGCCGCGCAACCAGGGCAAAGGCGCGGCCTTGCGGGCCGGCTTTGCCAAAGCGGCGGAACTGGCGTTTACCCATGCGATCACCATGGATGCCGACGGCCAACATGCGGTGGCGGCGCTGGCCGATTTCGCCCGGGCCTGCCGCCGCCACCCGGAGGCGCTGATTGTCGGCGTGCGGGACCTCAAGCAGGCTGGCGCACCCGGGCCGCGGCGGGCCTCCAATGCCCTGTCCAGGTTCTGGTTTCGCCTCGAGACCGGCCTGCGTTTATCGGACACGCAATGCGGCTATCGGTGCTATCCCCTGGCCGCCGTCCGCGCCCTGCGGCTGACCGGAGAGCGGTATGCCTACGAACTGGAGGTCCTGGTCAAGGCGGCCTGGGCGGGCATTCCTCTGCAAGCCCTGCCCGTGACGGTGGATTATGCGGCCCCAACCTCCCGGCTCTCGCATTTCGATCCCTGGCGCGACATGCTCCGGGTGTCCCGGATGCATGGGCGCCTGGCGGCCGCGGCGTTTTGTCTGCCTGCCTCCCGGCGGCGGCTGATCGCCCGGGGCGACCTGCCCGCCAAATCGCAGCCGGCCCGCTGGCGCCAGCTCTGGCGCCTCTTCCTCAGGAGATAGCCCCAAGCACGCTCAGCCCGGCGGCTGGATTCGGTAAATCCCGGAACCGCCCTCATTCGGAGACGCCTCCCGATTGAATGTTTCCCCCCTTTCCGTCTTGCGCCAGGAGCTGGATTACTGCAAGCTCATCCAAAACGGTTATGGCTTCCCGCTCGCCAGTCGCGAGACCTGTGCCAAGCTCGACTGGGTTCTATAGACGCCGGCGCTTACGCATGATCGCGCCGACGGCCAGGCGCGCCCGGTGGTTGCCGACGCTCATACCCTGCAATGCGCGCCACCACATCCTGCGCTGGGTGTTGGTCTTTCTGGTGCTCGCCCCGGCTCGCGTTTGCCCAGCGGAGGCCAAGCCCGCTGACGCCACCGCCGCCTGGCTGGCGGAACATTATACCAAGTCCGAGTACCGCATCCCAATGCGGGACGGCGTCCGGCTGTTCACCAGCGTTTACGTGCCCAAGGACGATTCCCAGACCTGGCCGATCCTGCTCACCCGCACCCCGTACGGGCTCAAACCCTACGGCGCGGACAACTACACCGAGCGGTCGGGCTCGTTCGAGACCTTCGCCAAGGACACGTTCATTCTCGTCACCCAGGACGTGCGCGGGCGCTTCGGTTCGGAAGGCCAATACGTCCACGTCCGACCCTTCCATCCCAACAAGGGCCCGAGGGACACCGACGAAAACTCGGACACCTGGGACACGATTGACTGGCTGGTGAGGAACGTGCCGGGCAACAACGGGAAGGTGGGCCTGTTTGGCATCTCCTATCCTGGCTTCTACACCTCGATGGGAATGATCGATAGCCATCCCGCCCTGAAGGCGGCCTCCCCGCAGGCGCCCATCGCCGATTGGTTCATAGGCGACGACGCCCACCACAACGGGGCCTTCTTCCTCGCGCAGAGCTTTGGTTTCTTTTACTGGTTTGCCGGGCACGTCGACGACCCCCTGCATGAAGAAATCAGCCGCTTTCACTTCGGCACCCCCGACGGCTACGACTTTTTCCTGCGCCTGGGAGCACTGACCAACTCGGACGCCTTCTATTTCAAGGGGCGTTCGGCCATGTGGACGGAGTTGCTCGCCCACTCGACTTATGATGACTGGTGGCAGGCCCGAAACATCCGCCCGCACCTCAGGAACGTCCGTTGCCCCGTGCTGACGGTCGGCGGGTGGTTCGATGCCGAGGACCTCTTCGGGGCGCTGGAGACCTACCGCTGGACCGGGCGGCTGAATCCCGGGACCACCAATCTGCTGGTGATGGGCCCTTGGGCGCACGGCGAATGGGGTGGGGGCCTCGGCGACACCCTCGGCCCAATCAGCTTTCATGCCAGGACCGCCGAGTTCTTCCGGGAGAAGATCGAACTGCCGTTTTTCCGGCATTTTCTCAAAGGGGACACCAACTACACCATGACCCAAGCTCAGGTCTTTGAAACCGGCGCCGACCAGTGGCGCCGCTTCGATGCCTGGCCGCCGAGGAACGTCTCTTCCCGCACCCTCTATTTCCGCCCCGGCGGCTCGCTGGCTTTTGACCCGCCGGCTGACGGCCCAGACGCCTTCGACGAATACATCAGCGATCCCGCCAAGCCGGTACCCTATACCCGCGAACCCTCAACCGGCTATCCCCGCGCCTACCCCATCGAAGACCAGCGCTTCGCAGCCTCCCGGCCGGACGTGCTGGTTTATGCAACCGAGCCGCTGAACGAAGACCTGACCCTGGCTGGTCCGCTCAAGGCAACGCTCCACGTTTCCACCACCGGTACGGACGCGGACTGGGTCGTGAAACTCGTCGACGTCTATCCGGGCGATTATCCGAACCCCGAACCCAACCCCGCCAGGCTGGAGCTGGGCGGCTGCCAGCAACTGGTGCGCGGCGAGGTGTTTCGCGGAAGATTCCGCAACAGCTTTGACAAACCCGAGCCGTTCCACCCGGGCCAGGTGACGCGCGTGGACTTCACGCTGCCCGACATCTTTCACACCTTCCGCTCCGGCCACCGGGTGATGGTCCACGTGCAGAGCTCCTGGTTTCCGCTGGTGGACCGCAACCCGCAGATTTTCGTGAACATCCCCACCGCCAGGCCGGAGGATTTCCGCAAGGCAACCCATCGCGTCTATCGGGCGGGCAGCGCCGCCTCCGGCCTCATTGTCGGCGTCCTCCCACCGCGGAAGCCCTGAACTGATCCCTCTGCGGCGCATCCCGACACCGCCACCAATTCCACTCTACCCGCGCGTAGCGCGGCATTCTTCTGCCCCAGAGGGGCAGGAAGATAGTAGCCCAGGGCAAGGCCCGTCCCGCTCCGCGCGGGACGGGCCGCCGCCCTGGGTAAAGTGGAAAAACGGATCACCCCCCTCCCATGCGCTCCGAGCGCATGGGAGGGGGGAAGGGGGGAGGGCTTCCGCCCGCGCCCGGGGGCAGTGTCAGGATGCGCCCCCGGCGAGCAGGTCCGGCATTTGCGGGCGAATGTGGGTTGACTGAGCGCGTATTATCAAGAGCTGTCGGCCCCCATTTCTTGCCTTCACGTGAGCATGAATGGATGAGCTTCCTTGGGCGGAATTTGCTCGACAATCATCGGGAGTTTTGATTTGCTCCGCCGGCAATGGAATCCTAATCAGTAGGTGGAGGCTAGTGGCCTCCCTGGGCGGCCCGGGCGAACAGAACTGGGCCGCCGAGCCAGAAACAAATCACAAAGCAGACGCAACTGTTAATAAATCCAAAGACCACAACAAAAAGTATCCAAGTTATGAAAAAACTGATTGGTTATTCGTCCCTCGTCACGCTGGCGGCATTACTCACTGGCTGCGCATCGGTGAGCCCGCCAGCGCAGAGTGGCTCCCTCGCCGGAGCAATCTACACCGAAGTCTCAGCGCCTCTTTGGGTGACCGCGAACTCCGGATCATCCAAGTCAGGCAGTGCTTCGGCCGAGTCGTTTCTGGGCGCCGTCGCAATCGGAGATGCCAGCATCCAGGCCGCCTCAGCCAACGGCGGCATTACCAAAATCCAACACGTCGACCAGAACGTCCGGAGAATCCTGTGCTTTTGGGCCAAGTACACCGTAACTGTTTACGGCGAGTAAGAGCCCCTGTGCCTCGACAAAATTCGGTCCGCCGTTGATTTGGGATCACTGCCATCCCACAGGAGGCGGAATTGCAGTTAGTCGGCCCGCTGGTGGCCGCCGGGGGTGATGCGGATTTGGTGGCCCGCCGGCTTCACGGCCTGCGCCGCCCTTTGCAGACCGCGGATTCCACTCCATCAACCCGCTGGCCGCATCATCCGCGGCCAGTCGGGACCGTTGCGCGATGGCATACGTGCTAGGGCTCAACTCGGCCTATCATGAGTCCGCCGCCTGCCTCCTTCAGGACGGCGTGCCCGTGGCCTTTGCGGAGGAGGAGCGCTTCAACCGGCGCAAGCATGGCAAACCCGCCCGTTACGGCCCTCGCTTCCACCACTTTAACGTCACGCCCCTGACCGAACTGCTTGCCCCTTGACCCGACAGCAAATCGGGTTAGTGTGCGTCTGGATTGATGACGACCAGTGGTAGCCGCGATTATTATGTCCGCCACGGTCGGGCAAAGAGCTGTGACCTTCATGCGTGCAGTCGAGTTTTTGCGAGCCACGCCGGCCTGCTGGCTGTTCGCCGCCGCGTTGACCATGCCGGCGCTCCAGGCAGAGCCTCGCCCTGCCGCTCCTCCGAATTCGATTCAGACCAACCGCCCACCCCAGCCACCCAAGAGCTGGGAGCGACCACAGGCGGCCGGCGCACCTGCCCTCGGCAGGCCGGCAGCGCCGAGGGCCGCCCCCGCCAGCCGTAAGGAACTGCCCGCGGCCTTCAACCAGCCCACGCCCACCTCCCTCGCCGACCTGCGGTCCATGGAGCAGCACCTCAAGGCCCTGGTCTTGCGCGTGTCCCCCGCCGTGGTGGCAGTGGAAGTCGGCCCGGGCAGCGGCAGCGGGGTCGTCATCTCCGCCGATGGCCTCGTGCTGACAGCCGGCCATGTTTGTGTCCGGCCCAATCGTGACGTGCATTTCACTTTTCCCGGCGGCAAGACCGCCCGTGGCAAGACCCTGGGAGTCAATCCCGAGGCCGACACCGGCCTGATGCGGATCACCGACCCAGGCTCCTGGCCCCACGTGGCCCTGGGCGACCTCGACCAGGCGGGCCTCGGCGATTGGGTGCTGGCGCTGGGCCATCCCGGCGGCTTTGACCTCAAGCGCTCACTGGTCGTGCGCTTGGGGCGCATCATCCGGCTCGCCCCCGACCTGGTGCAAACCGATTGCCCGATCAGCCCCGGTGACTCCGGCGGACCCCTCTTCGACATGCTCGGCCGAGTCATCGCCATCCACAGCGCCATCAGCACTTCCATCGCCGACAACTTCCACGTGCCGGTGACAGAGTTTTACGGGACCTGGGACCAGCTTGTGCAAGGAGATAGCGCCAACGGCCAACTGGGCCGGCCACGGGCCTACGTCGGCGCCAGCGTCATCGATGATGCCGCCGGCTGCCGGCTCAGTGCGGTTGAGGCCAATGGCCCGGCCTTCAAAGCCGGCCTCAAACCCGGCGACCTTCTCCTCAAAGTCGAAGGACGCGACATCAAGGTGTCCGCCTCTTTCTGGCGCTGGGTGGCCGAGGCCCAACCCGGCGAAACGTTGAACCTGGAAGTCAAACGCGGCGACAAACTGCTGTCGCTGGCTGTGAAACTCCAAACCCAGCCGCAGGGCGATTGATTGGCCCATGTCCCCGGATACTCCAACCCAAGCGACGAGGCCGCGGCCCGTCTTCCTTCCCTGCCGCTGGCGGCGCATCCCGACACTGCCACCAATTCCACTCTGCCCGCGCGTAGCGCGGCTCTCTGCTGCCCCGGAGGGGCAGCAAGATAGTAGCCCAAGGCAAGGCCCGTCCCGCCCCGGGCGGGACGGGCCGCCGCCTTGGGTAAAGTGGGAAAAGGGATCAGCCCCCTCCCATGCGCTCGGAGCGCATGGGAGGGGGGATGGGGGGAGGGCTTCTGCCCGCACTCGGGCGCACTGTCAGGATGCGCTCTGCCGCTGGCTGCCGGCCTTGGCGCTGGCGCTCGGAGGCCTCATACCGATTGCAGCCGCGCAGGACCCGGACCTTTCTCCCACCTTGCCCCGAAATCGCTTCCGCAACGGCGAGGAAACTCTCCGCGCCTTTGCGCCCGTGTCCGAGGCCACTCGTCATTCCATTGTCAAACTCAATGTCAACGGGGAGACCATCGCACTCGGCGCCGTCGTCGATACCAACGGGCTGGCACTCACCAAGGCCAGCGAGCTCAAGCCGGGCAAACTGACGTGCTGGCTCGCCACCGACCAAGAGGTGGAGGCTGAATTGCTGGGCAGCGATGCGGAAGAGGACGTGGCGCTCGTGCGGGTGCACGCCCGGGGCTTGAAGCCGATCCGGTGGGCTGCGGGCGAGGTTTCCGTGGGGCAATGGGCCATCACGCCTGGCATTGCAGAGACCCCTCACGCGGTCGGCATCATCAGCGCTTTGCCCCGCAGAATCCGGCCCCAGCGCGCTCTCATCGGCGTCCAGTTCGACTCCGCCACCTCCCTCCCCAAAGTCGAGGCGCTCCTGGCCGGACTGAGCGCCGAGCAGGCCGGCCTCAAGCCGGGCGACATCATTGTGGCCGTCAATAGCGCGCCCGTGACCAATCGCGAGCAAGTCGTCGAAATCCTGCGCGATTTCCGCGAAGGCCAAACCGTCAAACTGCGCCTCCAGCGCGCCGCCGCACAGTTCGACGCCGACGTGAGGATGATGGTGCCCAGGTCCGGACAGTTGGGACCCGGGTTTTATCCTCAGCCGCAACTCAGTCGCCTGGGGGGTGCAGTCAGCCAGCGCGCCGAGGGGTTCGAACAGGCCCTCGAACACGACACCGTGCTTCAGCCCTGGCTTTGCGGAGGCCCGCTCGTGAACCTGGACGGCCGAGCCATCGGGCTTAATATTGCCCGCGCTGGCCGGGTCACGACCTACGCCCTCCCGGCCAGCCTCGTGCAACGGATCCTTGAAAAACTCAAAGCCAGGCCCCTGCGAACCACCGAAACCAAATCATGAAAGCCGCCCTCTTTTCGGTGAGCTACGCTGGCCTCTGGGGCCAAGTCCGCTTGGAACTGCCCTCCTTCATCGACCGCGCCAAGGCCCTGGGCTACCAAGGCGTCATGCTCATGGGCAAACGGCCCCATGCCTCCATCCTCGACCTTGACCCTCCCCGGCGGCAGGCCTTGCGCCGCCTCTTGAGCCAGGCCGGCCTGGAGGCCGCCTGCCTCGCCGGCTATACCAGCTTTACCGCCGGCCGGGAATGCCCGGAGGTCCCCCTCGTCGAACTCCAGGTGAAATATGTCGAGGAATTGGCCAGGCTGGCCGCTGACCTCGATTGCCACCTGGTGCGCGTTTTTACCGGCTATGAATTGGACGGAGACTCGCCAACGGCCTCATGGAATCGTTGCGTGGAAGCCCTCCGCTGGTGCGCCGAGGTCGCCCAACCCTTTGGCGTGGTCTTAGGCATCCAAAACCATCACGACGTTGCCGTGCACACCGACGGGCTGCTTGAGTTGCTGCGGGACATCGCCCGGCCCAATGTCAAATTGATGTTCGATGCCTGGTCACCCGCTTTGCGCGGCGAGGACCTCTATCGGGCCGCCAAAAAAGCCGCCCCCTTCACCGTGGCTACCACCTGCGCTGATTATCTGCGCCTGCCTCGCTACGCTTACGCCGCCGATTGCGTCAATTACCGCCCTCTCTCGCCCGACCTGGTTCGGGCCGTCCCCATGGGCGAGGGGTTCATTGACTACCGCTCTTTCTTGCGCGGCCTGCGCGACGGCGGCTTCACCGGCTGGGTCAATTATGAGATGTGCTCGCCCTTGCGGGGCGGCGGTGAGGAAAAGAACCTCGATGCCTGCGCCCGTCGTTTCCTGGATTACCTTCGTCAACTGGGCTACTTGACCTAAACGCCCGTGCAAAAACAAATTCCGATTTTCTCCAACCCGGAGGGTTGGTAGAAAGTAGTCGGTGGTCCCGCCCCGGCGGGACCACCGGGTAGGGCGCCCTCTGGCGGTCCACCCCGGAGGGGTGCCAGAGAATAATGTTGCAATTACGCCTCGCCTTCGGAACTTGTTTTTGCATGAATCCCCCATCCCTTGCAGGGATACCACTTCGCATGAAAATGACGCTCTTGTTCATCTGCAACGGCTTACGTGGCTATTTTCGGCGTAACCTCAAAACTTGCCTGCGCGCTGCCGGCTCAATGACCAATAACCATTACTCAACACTCAATTCTCAATTAATCCCCCACCCGTTTTAGTACCACTCCGCATGAAAACGACGCTTTTGCTCATTTGCATCCCGTCACACGCCTGTTTTCGGGGTAACTCTAAGAAGAGGCGTGTGATCGATGCTCTCACCGGAAGGTTCCGCTCACCGTGTGGTCCCGCAGGGCGGGACGCCTGGAAGTGCCATGCTCCTGCCTCAAGCCCGCCTTTATCAGCGTTTATTAGCGCAGATTAGCGGTTCAACTTCCGCCGCGCAGCCGCAGCCGCGCGGTGACATGGGAATTGAAAATTGAAATTTAATCTCAGGCCCGAGCCGGGCCCCCTTTCGTTTGACAAGGCCTGCCTGGCGGAACTGGTCTTCCTGGCGGTGGCTTTTCTCTGGGGTGCGCTCTCTCAGCATCCGACTTTGGGCGATCTCCGATGGCGCACCCAGGATGCCCTCCTTGGGTGCGCGGCGGTCATTCCGCCCTTTGTCTTCTTTCTTTGGACGCTCAGATCGGACCTCCCCGTCATCTCGCGGCACCGCAAGGTCCTGGAGGCCCTGCTCCGGCCGCTGTTTGGAAGCTGGTCACTGCCCCAATTGGCTGTCCTGTGCCTCGCGGCGGGCTTCGCCGAGGAGGCCTTGTTTCGCGGCGCCCTCCAGCGGACATTCGCGCGCGGCCTGGGCAACCTTCCGGCAATCATCATCGCCAGCCTGCTCTTCGGCGCCGCCCATCCGCTGACCTTGACTTACGCCCTCATCACGGCGGCCATCGGCGCCTATCTGGGTTGGCTGTGGCTTTTCACCGGCAACCTGCTGACGCCCATGGTCACCCATGCCGCTTACGATTTCGTGGCGCTCGTGTATCTCCTGCGGCTCCATCGCCCTGCAAAGCGCCAGGGCCGTTGAAGCGCTCAAGCGCTCCCACAGTCATCCGGCTGTCAGGCTTTCCAGTTATCAGGTCGGCAAGTGTGGAAGCTCGCACCCCGCCAGGGGTGCAAGAAAGTAGCCGGTGGTCGTCCTGGGGCGACAGGGCAGAACGACCACCGGAAAAGGCGCGCGCCGCCTGGGGCGCCGGCGGCGGACTGTTGACATTCACAAATCGGCCTCGCCTGTTCTGGGTGGCCGCGCCCGGCACAATCACGAGGTCAGCGCGACGGAGAAAGTGCTTGACCACCGGGGCCAGGATTTTTATAACGGCTATGCCCGGTGTGCGGTCGTTTCCTTCAGCGGGATTCCCCATCCCCACCTCCTTGGCGGCCGCGCCGACCGGCACGTGAGTCTGCAGAGGCTGGCTCGCATTATGGCCGCCTGCGCCTGCTGGATCGAAGCCTTCCTGTCGGGGATCTCCCCCGAGCGCTTGTGGGAGCACTCGCTGGCACAGCACGCTTTCTACGAGCAACGAAATGACCGCAAAAACTTCTGTGAACTGTTTGCTCAGCTCGCGACCAAATAAGGTTGACGCGGATGCGCCGCGGCGGGACGCCGCCGTGCTTCTCTGGCCTCCTTTATTTGCTGCTGATTCTCCTGCTTTAAACGCTTCGGGAAAAGGGGTCTGGAGAGCAACGGCAGGGCCAGAAAACGCTTTCCAGATAATTGAGGGACCACGGCGGCCAGCCCTCACGGACCGTGAGGAAAATCGCCTCGCTTTCCCTCAACTACGCTGGCGGCGCCCATCGGCGCCCCCAGGCTGATTTCACAGAAGGAAACGAAGGGAACGAAGAGGAGCTGAACTACGCTGGCGGAGCTCACACGCTCGTCCAGCACAAAACTAAGCCGCTCAGGAAATGTCCGAGTGCGGTCTCTGGGCGCGTCCTGCTCAAGGACCCGCTGCCGCTCGGGTGTTTCCGGTACCCTTGGAGTTGTGGCTTCAACCTCGAGGCTAAACGCGGCCCCCAGCGCAACGCGTTTGTTGGCCGCCCCGACGCTGCTCACGTTAGCTTACACGGTGCCTCTGTCAAGCCGGGGCGCACTGGCGCCGAACGGGGAAGATGAGCCATGATTATGGCTGGCGCGGCTCCTCCCCAGCAGGAGCCGTGGCAGGCGTAGGCATTGGCTGTATCGCCTTGTTAGCCTCTCTCATTTTCTTCCGAATCTCTGTGGCAACATCATCCGCCTCTTTCATCAAGCACAGAACTTTCTCTTTAATCTCTATCAGGCGGGCGTACTCTGGCAGTGCATTCGGAATCGAATCCACGACAAAGAACTCCTCAAGATACTGACGAATGCGTGCAATACGCGCGTCACGAGCTGGGCTAGCCTCCTCCCGCGCCGTGATGAAATCGTCCCATGCTCGATTCCCCTTCTTCGAGTTGCAGGGCTTGCAGCACGGAAGGAGATTCCCAATCCGATGTCCTGCACCGCTGAAGACGGAATCGCGAACCGTCGCCAGTACGTGGTCCCACGTTTCAGCGGGCGCATCACAGTAAACGCACCGCAATTCTTCTTCGGGATCTTGGCCAAGAACACGAATGGCGCGCTTGACGGCGTCGGCGTCAAACTCATCGCAAGGCGCAATTGCCGCCGCGAACGCGTGATTCATGGTCGTTTTACGCCGCTTGTAGATGCTATATGGTGCGAGATGCCGCTTAATGTCGTCGAAGCGCATACTTCTTATTGTCTAGCGCCAGAGGTGGCCGACCGCCGCCGACAGCGACGCTCGAGCGCACGAGGCACTCCCGAGCTGCCGCCAAGCGTTGAGCCCCGATTTGATCGGGGCAGGCGGGCTTGTGAGGCGGCGGTTGGCTCGACCGATTTTGTTAGCCTGCGTCCTCATGTGGCTGTCTTCTGTGTCTGCCTGATGAGGTGGTAAACCTCCTTGGCGCGGTCAATCATGTCGAAGGCCGGCGCTGCAAACTGGCCGGCGCCGGGCCACGAACCTGACGGAAACCACTCACCAAAAAACCACTGACCAAACGGATGTGCCGGCCCGAAAGTGATGGTGCCGCTGCCGTCGGGCCTCTCAGTCAGCGAAATATCGCTCAGTGTCCGCAGATTCAACGACTTCGTGCGCCGGGAGAACAAGCCGCTCACAACGATGATGCGCTCGCTGGTAAGGCCGTAAAACGTGCGCTCGCGAATCCGCGAGTCCACGATGAACCGGCCAAACACGAGGTAGAGACCGATGACGACGAACGGCACTCCGAAAAGTGGAAACGCGATGGCAATCGGCCCAGCGCCTTTGGCCGTGGCCGTCAGTGCCATGACCTCCCAAAAGATGGCGAAGCCGCACCAGAGGAGGCCGAACGGAATAATGAAAGCATCGGAAGCTCGCAGCCGAATGCCGCCACGCGGTTGCCCACTCCAGACAAGCCGCTCGCTGGAACTCAACTCCTGCTCAATTGCTGGTGCTGGGGTGCTCCACATGGCGTGCGCGTAGTGCAGGCTAACGGCCAAGGTGAGCGACCGCCGCTGGCGGGGACGGTGGAGCGTGGAAGGCCCTTCCGAATTGCCGCTCCGCACCTGGCGGAGAAGCATAGCGGCGGTGCGCTGGAGCGAACTGGTTACAGCACGTGTCTCTCATGTTGAATGTCTCCAGTAATTCGGATGAAAGACTGCCAACAGCGTCAATAGTACTGGGATGCTGAACGGGAGCAAGACCGAAAACCAAAAGCCCAAGCGGTAGCAGATGCGGCGATACCGCTCCGGGTCTGTGGGACGGAAGAACCGCTCTGAAAGCGGCCCAAGGAAATAACAAACGTTCGCAACTCCAATCATGACCAGGTAGCCGATGCCCTGAAACAGCATGGTGAAAAGAGTGACCTCGAAATCCGCGTCGGCAGGCAACAACGTCCAGCCGACGGCCACGTAGGCGATGAAGGCAAGAATGCCAGCGACAACCAAGGCGATGTTGTAACGGAACCGACGTGCTGCCCACCAGGCGAGCGGTGATGTGGCGGTATCGGTCATAGCGGGTGGAGTGGTGTGACGCAGAGGTCAGCCGCGCCCGCCCGCGTCATCGCGGGCGGGCGCGGGCTGCACCGACTGGTTGGCAGTTGTGTATCTCAATGTCTTGCATGACTTGGGTCGCCAGAATAAGGGTACGAGGCTTGCGGTGCGCGACATAACCTTCATGCCTCCATCTTTCTGAACTCGAACCTTGTGGCCGACGGGTGTCTTGCCTCTATACGTGACCACGATCTCCACTGTGCCGGAGAACAGACCGCCCAAAAATCCCTCCAACTCGTCCATGTCGGCAAAGTGCTCATGCCACGCGGCTGTGAAAAGGGTGAACTCACCACCTGCTGTTGTAAGCTCGAAGGTCTCTGAAACGCCTGGAAATTGCAAATGGATGCCCTGCGGAGTCTGAGTCGCGCTGGCAGCGTACTTCTGCTGCAGGCGTCTTACGGCCTCTGTATCCCGGCCATTCATTCGTCTAATGCCAAGGTCAAAGGTGAGCGACCGCCGCCGACGGGGACGGTGGAGCGCACGAGCCGCTCCCGAACCGCCGCCCGGCGTTGAACGGGGAGGCCCCGATCTGATCGGGATTCGCTCGACCGCCCTTGCTAGGCCAAGTGGTCATAGTCCGAACTTCTGTCTGGCGATACGAATCTCAACGCTATTGGTGCTCTGGAGCCGCCACTCGCGCCGATAGTCCGGTGCGTCACCGGGGTCGGTGCACCACGTCACAAAACGTCCCTCCTCGTCGAAAACGTAGGCGGGTGGATCGGATGGCAGTGCGAAGACCAGAGGAGGCGGCAGGCGGCCCGAGAACTCGTAATAGCTCCTCCCGTTGCGCTCAACCATGCGAATCAAGCGAGGCTCGCCGAAGCGGTCGAAAAAGTCTCGCACCGTAGAAATGCCCCGCGGCGAAATGCTGTGTCCATAATAGAGCTCAGAGCCAGCCCAGTAAGCGAACAATGCGACGATTACCGCAACCACTCCAAGAATTCCTCGCTTTGCACGCATGGCGCTCGAATGCGGCCCAACATTATTTATTGGCACCAACTCAAAGGCCAGGAGCAAACTGGAAAGAGTTTATGCACGATCACTCATATACTCCCGGATTCGGGGAATAGCAAGGGAATTGCGAGATGCACTCCGAGGAACGGCCCGGAAGCCATGGGAACTGAGTGGGCAGTCCGCCCGAGGGGGCTGAGGGCCGGTTTGGCATTTTCCCGGCTTGCTTTCAGATTCGCAAATAAGAAACTGGGTTTGTCTTTCTCCTTTTATGACGAGCGAAATGCGGAAGGACAAGAGCCGAAAGAACGACGTTCAACCGAGGCCTTGATGCGCGACCCTAAAGCAACGACGGCAGACCACGGGCCAACTCGCCAATGCTCGTTGGAATTAAGAGGGCCATGAATTCCAAAGAACTGGTTTGCGCGGCGCTGATGGGGCGGGCAACGGCGCGCGCGCCGACGGGGCCGTTGGCGGTGCATTTCTGCGCCGGGGTAGCCGGGTACACGCTCCGCCAATACACGACCGAGGCGCAAGCCCTGGCGGAGTCGGTGATTCGTTATTACGAGCGGTTCAAGCCGGACGCGGTGTGGGTGTCCGCCGACACGTGGGTGAGCGCGCAAGCCATGGGGGCCAGCGTTGGCGCGGAGGGGGACGACCAGCCATTCGGCGGCCTGGGCGCGCCGCTGGTCCAAAGGGCGCGCGACCTGGAGCGCATCCCGCCGCCCGACCCTGGGTCGCAGGGCCGCTGGCCGCTGATGCTGGAGGCCTGCGGGCGCATCGTTGAGGCGCTGGGCAGGGAGGCTTACATCGTGGCCTGCTTTGATCAGTATCCTTTTTCGCTGGCGGGGGCGCTCATGGGCGTCCAGGAGGTGATGCTCAAAGTGGAGGATGACCCGGCGTTCGTGCGGGCGTTGATGGAACGTTGTCTTGAGTATGGGCTGGCCTACGCCCGGGCGCTGAGAGCGACCGGGGCCGACATGTTGAGCGGGGGCGACTCGCTGGCGGGCCTGATTGGCCCGCGCGCGTATCGTGAGGTGGCGCTGCCCTTCGAGCAGCGTTTGATCGCCGGGCTGAAGTCGGCTTACCCTGAACCGTCGGGTAGTGGGGCAGGCGTCTCGGCTGGCTCAGTGGGATCGAGGGCGAGACGCCCTGGAGGCAGGCGGGACGCCTGCCCCACTACTACTACCACTGCCACTGCCGGCCCGTTCATGGAGCCAATGGGCGTCGAAACTTTGGAGGTCGAGGCGGCCCGCAAGCCGGTATCGTTGCACGTATGCGGAAATGCGTTGCCCATCCTCGCCGACATGGCATCTTCCGGGGCCGACGTGCTGGAGATAGATCAGAAGGTGGAGCTGGGGCGGGCGTGCCAGGCAGTGGGGTCTGAGATCGCGTTGTGGGGCAATCTCGATCCGGTGGCGGTGCTGGCGCATGGGAGCGTGGAGCAGGTGCGGCGGGCGGCGCAGACGGCGCTGGAAACGGTGAGGGCCTGCGGGCGGCGGCGGTTTGTTCTGAGTTCAGGGTGCACGCTGGCGGTGGAAACCCCGGCCGCAAACCTGGAGGCCCTGTTGCGGTGTGATTTATGAGAACCCGATTGGTCATTGGCTGTTGGCTGGCCTGCATCGCCAGTGCCGCTCTGCCGGCGTCATCCCGAGCGGCGGAAAGCGGAACGGCCGGCCCGGAGCCTTGGCTGGCGGAAAGGCTGGCGCGGTTTCAGGACCTCAAGTTTGGTTTCATGATGCATTGGGGGGCTTACAGCCAATGGGGCTGCATCGAGTCGTGGCCGCTGGTCGAGGAGGACAAGTGGGCGCGGCCGGAGGACCTGAGGCCGTGGGTGGAGCGCGGCAAGGACCTGGCACGATTCCAGCGCGATTACCGGGCCTTGCCCAAGACGTTCAATCCCGTGAAGTTCGAGCCGCGCACCTGGGCAGAACTGGCCAAGGCGGCCGGGATGAAATATGTCGTTTTCACGACCAAGCACCACGACGGTTTCTGCATGTTCGATACCCAGTTGACGGATTATCGGGTGACGTCGCCGGAGGTGCCGTTTCACAACGACGCCCGCTCGAATGTGGTGCGCGAGGTCTTCGCGGCCTTTCGCCGGGAGCAGTTTGTCATCGGCGCGTATTTCTCGAAGGCGGATTGGCACAGCCCCGATTACTGGGAGCCCGGGGCGCCGGCCCGCACGCGCAACCCCAACTACGACACGCTGGCCCAGCCGGAGAAATGGCGGCGGTTTGTTGATTTTACCCACGGGCAGATTGAGGAATTGATGACCGGCTATGGGCGGGTGGACATTTTGTGGCTGGATGCGGGCCAGGTGCGCCCGCCGGCCCAGGACCTGCAGATGGACCAGTTGGCGGCCATGGCGCGGCGTCACCAGCCGCAGTTGCTCGTGGTGGACCGCACGGTGGGCGGGCGTTATGAGAATTACCGGACGCCGGAGCAGGAAGTGCCCGAGAAGCCGCTGCCTTACGCGTGGGAAAGCTGTTTGACGATGGGCACCTCGTGGTCGTTCAAGCCGAACGACAAATACAAGTCCACCCACCGGCTCATCCATCTGCTGGTGGACATCGTGGGCAAGGGCGGGAATCTCCTGCTCAATGTCGGCCCGCAACCGGACGGGGAGTTGCCGGCGGAGGCGGTGGCGCGGCTGAAGGAAATCGGGGCCTGGATGAAGGTGAACGGCGAGGCGATCTATGGGACCCGACCCATCGCGCCTTACAAGGAGGGCGAGGTGGTGTTCACGCGGAAAGGCAAGGCGGTCTATGCCATATACCTGGCCAAGGAGGAAGACGGCGGTTTGCCTCCGCAGTTGAGCTTCTCCTCCTTGCGGCCGGCAGTTGGCACGAAGGCGCGCCTGCTCGGGGTGAAGGGAGTGCTCAACTGGCAAACGGATGGGTCCGGAAAAACCACGATTGAGGTCCCGGTCTCGGCGCAAAAAGAGCCGCCCTGCCGGCATGCGTTCGTGGTCAAGTTCGAACTGGCCGGTCCTGGTCAGAGCGAGGCCGGGAGTGGCCGGGCCGAGGCGAGGAGCGACCCGGTGCGCCGGCTGCGTCCGGTGGAGCCCAGGGTGTTGAGGGACCTGTTTGTCTGGAGCGATACGTGCAACGTCTATGTTTTGCGGGACGGGGAGGCGGCGCTGCTGATTGATTTGGGCGACGGCAGTGTGCTGGACCACTTGAGCGAGATAGGGGTCAAGCGCGTGGAGTGGGTCTTGTTTACGCACCATCATCGGGAGCAATGCCAGGGGGCGCCGCGATTGAAAGATTGGGGCGCCAGCGTAGGGGCGCCGGAAGCGGAGGGGCCGCTGTTCGAGCGGCCGGCGGACTTCCGCAAGATGAGGGTGAGCCTGGGCGACGCTTTCAGCATTCATGGCTCCAGCTACGTGCGTCCCCCGAGGCAGGCCATCCACCTGGACCGGACCTTCAAGCCTGGCAGCAGGTTCCAGTGGCGGGGACGGGAATTGGTGTGCGTGGACACACCCGGGAACAGCCCGGGGGCAATGACCTACCTGCTCGAGCAAGAGGGCCTGCGGGTGGCTTTCAGCGGCGACGTGATGCTGGCAGGGGCCAAGATGCACACCTGGTTCGACACGGAATGGGATTACGGCTTTGGCGCGGGCATCCGGGCGCTGGAAAAGTCGGCGGGGCGGCTGGCGGACTACGACCCCGCGTGGCTGCTGCCCGCGCACGGGCCGGCCGTCCGTCATCCCAAGGTCCAGTTGGGGGATTTTGGCGAAAAGTTGCGGCGGCTGGAGAAGCTCTACGTGCGTGGCTACGGGGTCGAGGGGGCCTCGGCCGCTTACCAGGACAAGGTCTCGACGCCAACCGTCGTCTCGAATGTGTGGCAGGTGACCCCGCATTTGTTCAAATTCAAGCGCCCGAACTTCTGGCCGAACTTTGGGCTGCTGCTGGCGGAGAGCGGCCGGGGACTGGTGGTGGACTGCGGGCTGCTGGACACGAAGTTTCTGGAGCAAGCGCTGGGCGGGATGCGTGAACATTTGGGTCTCAAAGGCATCGATGCGGTGATGATCACGCACATGCACGGGGATCATTTTCTGCAAGCGCCGCATCTGCGGGAGCAATGGGGGGCGCAGGTCTGGGCGCTGGACTGCATGGTGGACAAAATGGAGCACCCGGAGCGTTTCGATTACGCGGCGCCCATCCAGGCCTACGGCCAGGGTCTAGATGGCGTGCGAGTGGATCGCGTCTTCAAGCCCGGCGAAACCTTCCAGTGGGAAGGCTACCGGTTGACGGTGGACTGGATGCCCGGCCAGACCGAGTTCGCCCTGTGCCTGCATGGGCGCATCGATGGCCGCGAAGTGGCGTTCACGGGCGACAACATTTTTGGTGATCCGGACGACGTGACCCAAACCGGCCATGAGGCCATGGTGGCGCACAACAGCGCCATTCTGGAGGAGGGCTACCTCTATGGAGCGGAGTATCTGCACCGGCTCAAGCCCGAACTGCTGGTCGGTGGACACTCCTTCGTCATGGCGCATCCGGCGAAGTTCATCGAGCGCTACCGCGGTTGGGCCTACCAGATGCGGGATGCCTTTGCCGCCCTCAGCCCGGACAAGGACTATCGCTACTGGTTCGATCCCTTCTGGGTGCGGGCCGAACCCTACCGCCTGACGCTGCATGGCGGCCAAAGCACTGAGGCCGCAGTGTGGGTGCGCAACTTCCGCAATCGCTCACAATCTCACCGCATTGAAATCCACACCCCGCCGGGAATCATTGCTGAACCGGCGGTCTTGGAAGGCAAGCTCAAGGCCAGATCGCGTCAAGCGTTCCCCCTCCGCCTCAAAGCTGCCGCCGAGGCCGGCGCCGGCGTGCGGATCGTGGCGCTGGACGCCACCGTCGACGGCAAACGATTGGGCGAATGGTTTGACCTCATTGTCTGTCTGGAGCCCTGAGGGCGCGCGAGGCCTTTTTACGAATTTTTAAGGTCCCTGGGCCTGGTTTTTATTACCAGGCGCCCCGGCCGGGCGCCATATTCCCCCGTGAGAAAATGGAACGCGATGGAAAACTTATGATGGACTTCATCTATGTCGGAATTGTAGTGCTGTTCTTCGTGTTAGGCGGGCTCTACGTTCGCCTTTGCGAGAAGATGTGAGGGAGGGGCGCATGGAAAACCTGATCGTCGGCGTTGTGGCCGTGCTGCTGTTCGTTTACCTGCTCGTGGCCGTGGTGCGGCCGGAGAAATTCTAAGGGAGGCCTCATGCGCTCGACTGATTGGCTGCAACTGGCGCTGTTCGTGGGGGCCCTGGCCGCCATCACCAAACCGCTGGGGCTTTACCTGGTCCGGGTGCTGGATGCGAACGGGCGGACCTGGCTGGACCCCGTGCTCAAACCTTTGGAGCGGCGGACCTATCGGCTGATGGGAGTCAGAAGCGACCAGGAGCAGGGCTGGAAAGAATATGCGTTTGCCCTGCTGCTTTTCAGCCTGGTGAGTTGCTTGTTTACCTACGCGCTGCTGCGGCTGCAACAGTGGCTGCCGCTCAATCCCCAAAGGTTCGGGGCCCTGAGTCCGGACCTGGCGTTCAACACGGCGGTCAGTTTCACCACCAACACCAACTGGCAGAGTTACGCGGGCGAATCCACCATGTCGTACTTGTCGCAAATGGTGGCGCTGGTGCTTCACAACTTCGCCTCGGCGGCAACCGGGATTTCGATTGCGGCAGCATTGGTGCGAGGCATTGCGCGGCATTCGACCCAAACGCTGGGTAACTTCTGGGCGGACCTGGTACGGACAACATATTACCTGCTGCTGCCCATCTGCGTGGTGCTTGCCGTGTTCCTGGTGTCGCAAGGCATGATTGAAAACTTTAAGCCCTACACCAAGGCTAGACTCACCGAACCCTTTGCCATCCAGGTTCCCAAAACCGACGACAAAGGCCAGCCCCTGACGACGAACGTGGCGGTGATGGTTCAAGCGCCCAAGCTGGACGCACAGGGCGAGCCCGTGCTGGCCAACGGCGTCGCGGTGATGGTGGATGTGCCCCAACTCGACGCGAAGGGCCAGCCGGTCATGACCAACCTGCCTGTCATGGTGGATCAGAAAGTGGAGGAACAGGTGATCGCGCAGGGGCCCGTGGCTTCGCAGGTCGCCATCAAAATGCTGGGAACCAATGGCGGCGGTTTTATGAACGCGAATGCCGCGCATCCGTTTGAGAACCCCACACCGCTCTCCAACTTCATGCAGATGCTCGCCATTTTCGCCATCGGCAGCGGCCTGACCTACTACCTGGGGCGGATGGTCAAGAACCAGGCGCATGGCTGGTCCGTGTGGGCCGCGATGATGGCTTTATTCCTGGGCGGGGTCTGGTTGTGCTGGCACTCGGAAGCGGCGGGCAATCCGATCCATCAGCAACTTGGGGTCGCGGCCGCGGGCGGGAATATGGAAGGCAAGGAGGTCCGGTTTGGCATCTTCAACTCCGCCTTGTTTGCGACCGTTACGACCGATGCCTCCTGCGGGGCCGTCAATTCGATGCACGATTCGTTCACGGCGTTGGGCGGATTCGTTCCGCTGTTCAACATGCAGCTTGGCGAGATCATCATCGGCGGCGTGGGGGCCGGCCTTTACGGCATGCTCGTCTTCGTGGTGCTGGCGGTGTTCATTGCCGGCCTGATGGTGGGACGGACGCCTGAATACCTGGGCAAGAAGATCCAATCCTACGACGTGAAAATGGCGATGCTGGCGTTACTGGTCCTCGCTGTGTCGATCCTCGGCTTTACGGCCTGGGCTTCCGTGAGCAAGTGGGGTTTGGCCGGACTGAACAACCGCGGTCCGCATGGCTTGAGCGAGATGCTCTATGCCTACAGCTCTGCCAATGCCAACAACGGCAGCGCTTTTGCCGGACTGAGCGCCAATACAGCGTGGTACAACACGACGATTGGCCTGGCCATGTTGATTGGCCGCTTCTTGATGATTATCCCGATCCTGGCCCTGGCCGGCTCGCTCGGACGGAAGAAAGTTTCCCCGCCCAGCGCCGGAACCTTCCCGGTGGCCGGCCTTACGTTCGTCCTATTGCTCCTGGGCACGGTGCTGCTGGTCGGGGCGCTAAACTTTCTGCCCGGCTTGACCCTGGGACCCATCGTCGAGCATTTCGTGACGGGCCAGGGAAAACTCTATTGAAGCGACGTTGCACGCAACTATGACTCACAAAGCTCCATCTCTTTTTGACTGGAGTATCGCTGGTCCGGCCATCGGGGACTCATTCCGCAAGCTCGATCCCCGGCTAATGGTCAAGAACCCGGTGATGTTCGTCACCATGGTCGGCGCGGTTTTGACCACGGTGGGCATCTTCACCTGCGCTCCGGGCGAGCGCGGGTTCATCGCGCAACTGGCCCTCTGGCTGTGGTTCACGGTCCTGTTCGCCAATTTCGCGGAGGCGGTCGCCGAGGGCCGGGGCAAGGCTCAGGCCGAGAGCTTGCGCAAGGCGCGCAAAGACACGATCGCACGCCGGCTCAAGCATGGGCGGGAAGAAAAGGTGCCCGCCCCGCAGTTGCAGAAAGGGGACCTCGTGGTCTGTGAAGCGGGAGACATCATCCCGGCTGACGGCGACGTGATCGAGGGCATTGCCAGCGTCGATGAATCCGCGATCACGGGAGAATCGGCGCCGGTCATCCGCGAAAGCGGGGGCGACCGCAGCGCGGTGACGGGCGGCACGCGGGTCATCAGCGACCGCATTGTCATTCGGGTCACGCAGGAGAAGGGGCAGGCCTTCCTGGACCGCATGATCGCCATGGTTGAGGGGGCCCGGCGCCAAAAGACTCCGAACGAGATCGCCCTGACGATTTTGCTGGCGGCCCTCACGTTCATCTTCCTGCTGGTATGCGTGACGCTGAAGCCGTTTGGCCTCTACTCCGGGGTGGTCTTTTCGGTGCCGGTGCTGGTCGCGTTGTTGGTGTGCTTGATCCCGACGACGATTGGCGGCTTGCTCAGCGCCATCGGCATCAGCGGCATTGATCGGCTGATTCGGCGCAACGTGATGGCCACCAGCGGCCGGGCGGTCGAGGCGGCTGGGGACGTGGACGTGTTGCTGCTCGACAAGACTGGCACGATTACCTTGGGCAATCGCATGGCCACGGCCTTTATCCCGGCGCCCGGCATCAGCCCGGAGCGGTTGGCCGATGCCGCGCAACTCGCCTCGTTGGCGGATGAGACGCCCGAAGGGCGCTCGGTCGTGGTTCTGGCCAAGCAACAGTTCAATTTGCGCGCGCGCGGGGTGGCCGAACCGCAGGCGCGATTCGTCCCGTTCACGGCGCAGACCCGGATGAGCGGGGTGGATTTTTACAGCCAGGTTGGGGCGGCCGCGGGGGCGCCTGAACTGGCCGGCGCGGCCCTGGCTGCGCCGCCGCACGCCCCGGCGGCGGTGGTCATCGCCCCCCCGGCCCCGCGGCTGATTCGCAGCATCCGCAAAGGCGCGGCGGAGGCCATGCGCGCTTATGTGGAGCAATTGGGGGGCAAGTTTCCCGAAAGCGTCAGCCTGACGGTCGAAGAGATCGCGCGCGCGGGCGGCACGCCGTTGGTGGTCGCCGAACGCAGGGAAGTGCTCGGTGTCGTGCAGCTCAAGGACGTGGTCAAAGGCGGCATCAAGGAGCGGTTCGCCCAGTTGCGGAAGATGGGGATACGGACGGTGATGATTACGGGCGACAATGCGCTGACGGCCGCGGCGATCGCGGCCGAGGCGGGCGTGGATGACTTCATCGCCCAGGCGACGCCCGAAGCCAAGCTCAAGCGCATCCGCAGCGAACAAGCCGCCGGCCATCTGGTCGCCATGACGGGTGACGGCACCAACGACGCCCCGGCGCTGGCCCAAGCGGACGTGGGCGTGGCCATGAACACTGGGACGCAGGCCGCGCGCGAGGCGGGCAACATGGTGGACCTGGACAGCAACCCGACCAAGCTCATCGAGGTCGTCGAAATCGGGAAGCAGCTTCTCATCACGCGCGGTTCACTCACGACGTTCAGCATCGCCAACGATGTCGCCAAGTATTTCGCCATCGTTCCGGCCATGCTGATGGCCACCTTCCCCGCCATCGCCCCGCTCAACATCATGCGCCTGGTCTCGCCGCAAAGCGCGATCCTGAGTGCGATCATTTTCAACGCGCTCATCATCGTCGCGCTCATCCCGCTGGCGCTGCGCGGCGTGGCCTACAAGCCGATCGGCGCGCTCGCGATTTTGCAGCGCAACCTGCTCATTTATGGACTGGGCGGCGTCATCATTCCGTTCCTCGGCATTAAGCTCATCGACGTCATCACCACCAACCTCAAGCTCATCTAAGCCTATGAAAGAACTGTTCTCTCAACTCCGCGGCGCCGTGATGGCGACTCTCGCCCTCGCCGTGGTCTGCTGCGGGCTGTATCCGCTTATCGTCTTCGCAATTGGGCAGGCGGCTTTCCACGATCAAGCCAACGGCAGCCTGATTACGGACAAGGACGGCACGGTGCGCGGCTCAAGACTTCTTGGCCAGGGCTTCACGGCCGACAAGTACTTCCACCCGCGCCCCTCGGCCGCGGGCAACGGCTACGACGCCGCCAACTCCGGCGGCAGCAACTTCGGCCCGACTTCGCAAAAGCTTTACGACGCGATCAAGGATCGCATCGCCGCCTACCGGAAGGAGAACGGGCTTAAGGACACAGACCCCGTTCCCGCCGATGCCGTCACCGCCTCCGCCAGCGGCCTGGACCCGCACATCAGCCCGCAAAATGCCGAACTCCAGGCCCGGCGCGTCGCCCGGGCGCGGGGCCTGGAGGTGGCGCCGGTGCGGGCGCTCATTGCCCGGCATACCGACCCTGCCGACTTTGGCGTGCTTGGGGAACCGGGAGTGAACGTCCTGGAACTAAACCTGGCCCTCGATGCGGCCGCTAGAGCCGCCGCGCCCAACGCCCAGGCGGAAGGGCGCTAACCTGGCAGAGCAGGCGGGAGGGATTTTTCGCGCCGCCAAGGCGCGCGCACCGAGCATACCCCTCCCGACCCGCCGGCACGAGGTGCGAGTAACGCCGTCGGCGCGAAAAAGAACCGCCGAATACGCCAGCGGATTTGTGAAATGGACCGCTAAGCCATCGCAACCGCCGGACAAGAGCCATAAGAGCCTCGCTTAGGGCCATCGGGGCAGGCAGACTGCCGGCCAGTTGCGCGCCATGAAAAACGGCCCGTCAATATTTATTAAAGCGCTGGCCCTCTGGCTGCTGGCGACCACCGGCCTGGTCACCTTTGCCACCTGGCCGAACCGCCGTGTCCGCGCCGTGGTGGGCATGGGCTGGGGCTTGATCCTGCTCTGGATTTTCCTGGGCGGGACGCTGATGCATCGCTTCCGGGAGCCCATCCGCGGGGTGGTGTCGAGCATCCGGCTGGACTGGAGGCTGAAGTTCATTTTGTTTGCCATCGTTCTGGCCCTGGCGGAGGAAGCCATCACCACCACGATGACCAATCTGGCGCCCCTGTTCGGTGTCAAGGCGGGCGAGGCCTATATTACCGCTTCGGCCAATTACCTCGATGTAGTCGCCTGCCACAGCGTGGTGGTCTTCGTCCCGATGTTCTGCGCGTGGGCGTTGATGCTCTGGCGTTACGATTTCAGTCCGTTTGCCGTCTTCGTCCTCTTTGGGCTGACCGGCACCCTGGCTGAAATGAGCTTTGGCTTTCAGCACGCCTTGGAGTTCGGGCTGTGGATATTTGTCTATGGCCTCATGGTGTATCTGCCGGCCTATTGTGTGCCCGCGGAGCGCAAAGTCCGGCAGCCGCGCTGGTGGCACTATCCGCTGGCGGTCGTGGCGCCTTTCCTTTTCATCCCGCTTGTGCCGCTGCCCCTGGTCGTGAAATTGCTCAGCCCCAATCATCCGCAAATCCATTTCCCCCCTATTGGAGGCTGAAGCGGGCCAGCCCTGTCTTTCCAGGAAATATTGCCAGAATTGTCCTGCCCGGGGGGTTGTTCGGGAAATGGCCGCCTGGCTTCGTCGCGCCTCGCCATCCGGCCATTTGCTGAAGTTTCCCATTGCCTTCAGAGGGCGGTTGTGCATAATGAGTCGTACCGAAGTCACGGCATTCTTAAATCCATTAGATTGCTGTGGCTGCGGCGGATTCAGAATCGTGGGATTCAAGCAACAGACTGGTCTCTTGGCATATCGAAGCCTGGGGAATGACTTCCGCCTTCCCTCGCAGGGTTGCCCTGCCTCTGAGCGCTCGGACTCGTTGGTGCCGGCGCTGCCGGGCGTGACACAAAAGGGCGACCAGTTCCGCGCGCCCCCCTCAACGCACGAAGCCCAATTGCTGCCACTGGCCCAACTGGGAGCGTGCGCTCGGCAATCGTGCGGTGCGGGCGCCGGCGGCACGGGAAGCACCCGGGGACGGGCAATCATGAGGAGCACCTAACTAAGTCTCAAATGACCATTAATCACAGTAATCTTCTGAGAAAACCCGCAGGCTTGGGGCCGCGCGGCAAGCCCGCCGGGGAGAACCGGTTCAATCACAATCGGCACGCATCCAGCCAGTTCGACCGGCGTAAGTTCGGCCAATTTCGTGAATCCGCCCCCGGTCTTCTCCGGCACCCAATGGTTTCCTGGCTTTTCGTTATCCTCTTGTGCCTCGCAGCGCAAAGCCTGCATGCGGCCCCCGATCTCATCGTTGTTGGTGGAGTTAATGGGGCAGGCGCTCTAACTGTTAATCCGAACCCGGCTACGGCTGGCAGCAACATAACCGTTGGGATCAACATAGAGAACCAAGGAACGACCACAGCGCCTGCAACGACCACCCGCTTGCAGATCAAAAACTCATCCCTTACCGTCACGATTGCGGACCAGTACTACTCGACCCCAAGCATTGCGGCGGGGCAGACAATCAGTCAAAACTACCCCATCCAGATTCCCTCTGATGCTACGCCGGGCAGCTATGGCGCTTACGTGGTTCTAGACGCTTTTAATTCGGCTGGGCAGAGTGATATCTCCAACGACTATGGCTCCAGCATGCCTTTTACTGTCAATGGCCCCTGCTCCTACTCCCTTTCGTCCGCGGGCGCGATTTTTGGAAGCAGCGGCGGCAACGGGAGCGTGACTGTCACCGCCAACAGCGCCGATTGCGCCTGGACGGCCGACACGGGCGGCGCGTCCTGGGTCACGATCACCTCCGGCAGCAGCGGCAATGGGAACGGCACGGTCTATTACACGGTCGCCGCCAACACGGGCACCAGTCCCCGGTCCGTGAACATGACTATCGCCGGCCAGACTTACTCTGTTACGCAGTCTGGGGTTCCCTGCTCCTACTCCCTTTCGTCCGCGGCCCCGGTTTTTGCAAGCAGCGGCGGCAACGGGAGCGTGACTGTAAGCGCCAACGGCGCCGATTGCGCCTGGACGGCCGACACGGGCGGCGCGTCCTGGGTCACGATCACCGCCGGCACCAACGGGAATGGGAACGGCACGGTCTATTACACGGTCGCCGCCAACACGAGCGCCAGTCCCCGGGCGATGAACATGACTATCGCCGGACAGTATTACTCTGTCACCCAGGCTGGGCGTCCGTGCTCCTACGCCCTTTCGTCCCCCAGTGCGAGTTTTGCAAGCAGCGGCGGCAACGGGAGCGTGAGTGTAACCGCCGGTCCGAGCGATTGCGCCTGGACGGCCGACACGGGCGGCGCGTCCTGGGTCACGATCACCTCCGGCAGCAGCAGCAATGGGAGCGGCACGGTCTGTTACACGGTCGCCGCCAACGCGGGCTCCAGTGCCCGGTCCGTGAACATGACTATCGCCGGGCAGAGTTACTCTGTTACCCAGGCTGGGGTTGGCTGCCACTACTCCCTTTCGTCCGCCAGTGCGAGTTTTGCAAGCAGCGGCGGCAACGGGAGCGTGACTGTTACCGCCAACGGCGTTGGTTGCGCCTGGACGGCCGACACGGGCGGTGCGTCCTGGGTCACGTTCACCTCCGGCAGCAGCGGCAATGGGAGCGGCACGGTCTATTACACGGTCGCCGCCAACGCGGGCGCCAGTCCCCGGTCCGTGAACATGACTATCGCCGGGCAAAGCTATTCGGTCGCGCAGGCCGGCCAGTCGGGGTCTGGCCCGACGTTGACCGGGCTCAGCCTCAGCAACTGCGTCTTGAGCTTCCACCTTAACGGCCCGGTCGGAAGCAACTTCCTCGTTGAAGCGTCAACGGATTTGGCCAACTGGACCCCCATCTTGACGAACACGATTCCTGCAGGGGGATCGGTAATCGTCACTGACTCGGGCGTCTGCACTCAGTCGAAGCGTTTTTATCGCGCCCTTACGCCTGCTGCCGGCCTGGTCGCCTACTACCCCTTCGATGGCAACGCCATCGACGCGAGCGCAAACGGTTTCGACGGGACTGTTTACGGGGCAGTTCCTGATGCGGACAGGTATGGCAGAGCGAATTCGTCCCTTAAGTTTTCGGGCACCGAAAACTGGGTAAGACTGGATATTGGTCCGTCGTACTTTTCGCAGGACTTTAGCTTGGCGCTCTGGATCAGAATTGATGACTTTGAGGCGCAGTGCCCCGCCATCATCAATGGGGATCTCGGCTACATCCGCTTAGAGGCGGCAGGACTGCTCTACAGCGAAGAGGGTAACTACCAGAAGATTAAGTTCTATCAACTGGGACAATCTCAACTTTGGTCAGGGAACATCTTTCAAACGAATCGCTGGTACCATTTGGCTATCGTTCGTAGTGGTGTTGATTACCGCATGTATGTTGATGGCGCTCTATCGGGCGAGAACGCGATGCCAGCAGTGCCCTTATCTGGAAACTTTCTACAGGTTGGCGATGATTTCTCGAGCACCTGCGGTGGGGCTTACTTCCATGGCAGCCTTGATGAGCTCCGCATTTACAGTCGCGCGCTGTCTGAGGCCGAAGTAGGTTGGATTTACCGCATGGGCGGCGTTGCTGCCCGGGTGACTAACGTTGTCGCGGACGGGGGTGGTGGCGCGGGCAAGATCTGGCGTATGACTAAACCCGGCCCCTGAATGCGGGCGGTAAGGAAGGGAAATAGTAACTGTTCAGCAAATCTACCGCCCTTCGGGCGGTTGATTTGCTGAACAGTTTCGCTGGAAAAAAGCGTCTATCTGCCCGGCGCTACCTCCAGGCGATCCACCTCGGCCAGCGGGGCGGCGCGCCAGACGCGCACGGGCCCCCCGGCCGGCCAGGTGGAGGAGATCAGCAGGTCGCCAGCCGGGTGAAACGCAACCTGGGTAACAAAATGGGTGTGGCCTCGAAGGGTCGCCACTTCCTGGCGGGACGCGACATCCCAAATTTTAATAGAGCCTTCGCCGGTGCCTGCGGCCAGGCGGCGGTCATCGGGCGAAAACGCAACCGCGTGGTACGACAGTCGCGCCCCCACTAATTGCACGGGTTCGCTCCGCCCGGCGACTTCGATGAGTTTGACCGTCGCGTCCCAACCTGCGGTAGCCAGCCAATGCCCATTGGAGGAGAGCGCTACGTCCCGAACGACATCCCGGTGGGCCTTGAGCGTCAGCAATGCGCGCCCCGTGCGCGTGGCCCAAACCCGGACCAGGCCATCGCTGGCCCCCAGAGCAAAGGACTCGCCGTCCCCTGAGAAGCTGACCCGCGTGGCAGTATTAGGGAAGGGCGGGAGCGTGACCGTGGGCCGGCGATGAGGGAAATCCCAGACTTGGATTTGTTGCCCGCCGATGCACACGAGCCAGGTTCCGTCATTGGAGAACTCAAGGGATGAGACCGGCGGACCATTGGTTCGGAGGCAGGCCTCCTGTCCGCTGGGCAACTGCGCGATCCAGATGCTCCCGTTATCCAAACCGACGGCGAACCATTTGCCGTCGGCCGTGAAGCCGGCCGCCACCATGTCGGCGGGCGGAGGTCCCAACCTGGGCATTAGTGGCCTCAGCGTAGTGACATCGTAGAACTCACGGTCAACGATGATCCCCGAGGCCTCGGACCAGACCTTGGCGCAGAAGCGGCCCGAGGGATGAATAAACGCTCGCGCCCCGCGGAGTTCGTTTGGCTCCTGGGCAGGCAGTGCGGTGCTCCACAGACGCACCGTGTCGTCTTTCCCGCCCGTGGCCAGCAGCTTGCCGTCCGGCGACATCGCTAGTGCCCAGATTTCGCCGCGGTGGCCCTTGAGTACGGTGCTGGGCTGCCAGGTGGAGGTGTCCCAGAGCAGGACCCGCTGATCCGCCCCCGCGCTGGCCAGGCGCGTACCGTCCGGAGAGAAGGCCAGGGAACTGACCCAGGCAGTATGGTTGGTGAGGCGCGCCACTTCACCCCGCGTGAGCAGGTCCCAAACAGAAATGAGGTTGTCCCACCTGGCGCCGGCTAATCGGTTGCCATTCGGCGCGAAGGCCAGGGCGGCGAAGTCGCGGTAAGAAGGGCTACCTGAGAAAATGAGCGGCGCAGCCCCTGACGCCAGGTCACAGACCGCCAGGCCGGCGGAGGCGACCCAAGCGAGCCGGCGGCCATCGGGGGAAAAGGCCAGGCGCGGGGTCCCCATCAATTCGTTATAACCCGGCCAATGGGCGACCGCCCGCTGGGCGGCCAGGGCCCACAAGGTTACGCCGTCATCATCCAGCCAAGCCAGGCGCAAGCCGTCGGGCGAAAACGCCAGCGCGCCCACTCTCGTCTTAGCGGGCAAAGCGAGGGAGCGCTGCCAGTTGGTCGTGGTCCAAATTACTGCCGTCTCGCCGGGCCCGCCGGACCCGGTAGCCAGCCAACGACCGTCCGGCGAGAAGACAACGGCATACACGTAGCCCGTGTGAACCAGGTCTGTTACCAGGCGACGCTCGCTTACATCCCATATTTTGACGATGCCATCCCGCCCGCCTGAGGCCAGCCACTTGCCATCGGCAGAGAAGGCCACACTATGCACATAGTGGCCGTGGCGGCCGAGCGTGGCCAGTTCGTCACTGCGGCATTGCCGCCACAGGTAGCGCCATTCCCAGCCGCGCTGGTCAGCTTCGCCGGGCCGCGGCCGGTTTTGTTCGAGCAACTGCGCCGCGCGCCCCAAGTTGTTTTCTTCCAGGGCCGCGAAGGCCAGGCCCATGCCCCAGGCGTAAGCGTTCTGCCGGGCCTGCTGCTCACTGGCCTCAGCGCGCTCGCGCTGGCGTGCGGCGCGCCGCGCCTGCTGCGCCGCGACCACCGCCAGCAGCGTCACGAGGCCCAGAATGGTCGCGGCGATGCCGGCCGCGCGGGCGACGCCCCGGCGGTAAGCCTTTCGTTCCGCGGCGGCCAGTGCGGCCTGCTCTTGGGCCTGCGTCGCTCGCCGCTGGTCCAGTGCCCGCAGGCTCTGGGCCAACTGGGTCGCGCCGGCGAAGCGCTCCGCGGGCTTTCCCGCAAGACAGTGTTTCAAGTCCGCGCGCAAGAGCGGCTCGGTGATGTCCTCTGCCCAATCGCTCGTGACCGGGCGCGTGAAGTCGCCGACCAGCAATTGATAGAGCACCACGCCGAGCGAATAAATGTCCGACCGCGTCGAGGCCGGCTTGCCCGCCAACAGCTCCGGCGCCATGTAAAGCTGCGTCCCAGTCTGCGACGAACTGTCGGAACCGAGCATGGTCTGCGTAAAGCCCGCCTTGGTCACCCCGGCCAGGGCCTCGGCCGACACGACCTGGCCAATCCCGAAGTCAGTGAGCTTGGCCGCCAGTGACGCGCCTGGGCCAGGGCCTTGCGAAATCAGAATGTTCCCCGGTTTCACGTCCCGGTGAATCACCCCCGCATCGTGCGCCGCCTGCAGCGCCTCGGCGGTTTGCGCCACCACCTCCAGCTTCACCCCCAAGGGCAGCTTCTCCGCTCCACCCTGCCCCTCGCACCAACTCCGCAAGTCCTGCCCCGCTACATACTCCTCCTCCACATAGTAGGGCGGGGCCTCAAAATACACCTCGAGCAACCTGACAATGTTCGGATGATCCCCGATCCGCTCCTTGATCAGCCGAAACAAGGTCATCTCCCGCTTCAAGGCCCGGACCCGGTCCGCCCGAAAACAAAACTTGAACACCCGCCGCTCCTTCATCGTCTCATGCCGCCCCAGCCACACCTCCCCAAACCCGCCTTCCCCCAGCTTCTGTGTCAACCGCCATTGCGTGTTGGGCACCAGCACCCCCACCGCCGGGCGCCAGCCCAAGACCGGCTCTTCGGCCGGGGCGGCGACCTTGTGGGCCTTGTCCGAGGTGGTCGGTGGTGGCAGCGGTTGCTGAGTCGCCTCAAACACCTCGCAGATTTCCACCGGTTCCTCAATGCCCTTGAGCAGGAACGGACCGTGATTGAGCCAGCACAGCCCGCCCAGTTCCGGCAATTCCTCCCCTTTGAGTGTCTGCCGCGCACTGTCGAACACCCCGCGGCTCAGCAGTATCTGCCCGCCCTGCGCCAAGCCCATCACCCGCGCCCCCGCGTCCACGTGCAGCCCATACAAATCCTGCGGCCGATTGCCCTCCGCCCGCTCCCGGATCACCACCTCCCCCAAATGTATCCCCACCCGATCCTGGACCCCGAGGGCCAGCCCCTGGTTGAACCGGCGCAACTGCCACTGGAGGCGCAACGCGAACTTCACCGCCGCCGAGGGCGTCGTGAAGACGAAGAAGAACGAATCGCCGGCGGTGGCGATCTCCTGTCCGCCCGGAAACTGGCGCAAGGTCTCCCGCACCAGTCGCTGATGTCGCTCCAGCAACTCGACCGCGGCCTTGTCCCCCAATTGCTGCTTGAGCGCCGTCGAAGCCACGATGTCGGTGAACAGCAGCGTGACCAGCCCGGTTTGGCCCTTGGCCTGTAGCGCCCCCACAGCCTTATCGGCGCCCGGGCCGCTCTGGTCCTCGAGGTTCATATCAAGATTCGGCAACTCGTAGCAGCCGTATGATAAGCCCGGCGCCGCCCCTGGCAAGACTGGCTTGAGCCGTATCCCTCAGTGGGACCATTTCACTTTTCTGGCCGCTCCCTCCTAATCCTAATCTTAATCCTAATCTTAATCCTTAATCTTAATCCTAATCTCCCTCCCCCAGCCTCCAATCAGAATCCCCTCTGATTAACCCCACGCGCACCAAAACAATTCTGCCTGGCCGCCCTTTCCCGGAGGCGACCACACTCAACTCACACCGGCCCCGCCGCGGCGGGGCCAGAATCCACCAACACGGCATAGGCAAGGATCAGCGCCGCGATCTCTTGCATGGCTTTCAGCGACGGCGAACGCCGCAACGACGCAGCAGGGCATAAATGAAGGACCACCTGATCAACTCTGTGACAGAGCCTTAAACGTGGAGGCAGGGACGGCGGTTTGGTTTCGCATGCCCAGGGTAATGTGCCAAATCGTCTCATAGTACAAGGCAAAAATTGCCTGGTGTCACACCTGTGGCTCACCGAAATACTTCACGAAACCCTATACGGCATTCCTCCTAAAGGTATTCCAAAATCCCGCGTCTTGTCGCACCGGATTTTCTCTTGTATTATACAGAACGCCATGAAAACTCAGCACGCTCGAAACTGGACTCAGGCAGGGCTCTCCTCACCTTCACGCCTCAACCGCCACACCTGGGTGGCCCTGATAGTGTGGCTTTCAATCTCCGGCGTGGCGCCGGCAGCGGACATTGCCTGGACCAACACCGCCGGGGGCAACTGGTCCGCCCCCGCCAACTGGAGCCCGAACCAGGCGCCTGGCCCCGCCGACAACGCCTACATCACCAACGCCGGCACCTACACGGTCACGGTGAGCGCGGACGCCGGCGTGAACACGCTCACGCTCGGTGGCCCCACGGGCACGCAAACCCTCAATCTGTCTGGCGGAACCTTCACGCTCAGCGGCCCGGGCAGCGGCAACGCTCAGGCCGCTCTGACTGTCAGCGGCGGCACGCTGGCCGGGTCGGGCCTGCTGGCCCTGGCCGGCCCGCTCAATTGGACCGGTGGAACGATCAGCGGGAGGGTGCAATGCCACGGGGGCCTGCTCTCCACCTCGCCCAGCGGAGGCCACCTCTATTTGAGCGGCGGGCAGCTCATCAATACCGGGGCC
>JBEKRX010000029.1:0-68008 GCA_049518415.1 Verrucomicrobiota bacterium | reverse complement strand
GTCTCCCCGGGCCAGGGTCTGCTATAACTACTCGGCCCAACCATCCATTGCCGAGGCAGGACTTTCACCTGCAAGCATGTCAAAGACCGAAGGCTGCACCGCATCCTGACACTGCCCCCGAGTGCGGGCGGAAGCCCTCCCCCCTTCCCCCCTCCCATGCGCTCGGAGCGCATGGGAGGGGGGTGATCCGTTTTTCCACTTTACCCAGGGCGGCGGCCCGTCCCGCCAAGGCGGGACGGGCCTTGCCCTGGGCTACTATCTTCCTGCCCCTCCGGGGCGGAAGGATGCCGCGCTGCGCGCGGGTAGAGTGGAATTGGTGGCAGTGTCGGGATGCGCGCCCAACGCTCAACCCGCGCCGCTTGGTGGTTGACACCGCCCGGCGTGGGAATAAACTCATCCGGCATGAGCCCGGGTGAGAAACAATTCTCCGTTCGCGGCCGCGCGTGCAGCGGCGCCGCAAAACTCGATTTCCGAGCGGCTCAATAACCCTCAACAGCGAGGCTCGACAATGAATAAAATGAACGTATCCAGACGAGAGTTTCTGGCCACCGCATCGACCGGAGTTGTGGCGGCCATGGCGGCGAGCCCCTTGGCGGGGGCCCAGGTCCTGAGCCAGAAGGCAGGCAAGCTGGCCCTCTTGGGCGGCCAACCGGTGAGGACCAAGCACTGGCCGCCCTGGCCGGTTTGGGACAGGACCGCCGAGGACGACATCCTGGCCGTGTTGCGCAGCGGCAATTGGTATCGCGGCCAGGGCACCCGGGTGACGGAGTTCGAAAAACGCTACGCCGCGCTGCTCGGCGCCAAGAGCTGTCTGGCCACCGCCAGCGGCACGACCGCTTTGATCACGGCCCTGCATGTCCTGGGCGTTGAAGCGGGCGATGAGGTGATTGTTTCACCCTACACCTTTGTCGCCAGCTATAACGTGATTTTCATGGTCAAGGCCTTGCCGGTGTTTGCCGATACGGACCCGGAGACCTTCACCATCAATCCGGCCAGGATTGAGGAACTCATTACCGAGCGGACCCGGGCGATTCTGCCGGTGCATATCCTGGGTCTGCCCGCGGCGATGGGGCCGATTATGGAGATAGCCACCACCCATGGTCTGGTGGTCGTCGAAGATGCCTGCCAGGCCTGGCTGGCGGAATACAAGAACCAGAAATGCGGCACGCTGGGCACGCTCGGTTGCTTCAGCTTCCAAAACTCGAAGCATTTGCCGGCCGGGGAAGGCGGGGCCGTCGTCGGCAACGATGAGGCGGTGGTGGATCGCTGTCATGCCTTCCATAATTGCGGCCGGGGCCACGGCTCCTTTGTTCCCTCCGGCAGCAACCCGGTGCGCGGCACCAATTTCCGCATGCAGGAATTTCAGGCCGTGATTTTGATGTCGCAGATGAAGCGCCTGGAAAAAGATACGGAGGCGCGCGAGCAGAACGCCCAATACCTGACTTCGCGCCTGCAAAACATCCCAGGCATTCTGCCCTACAAGCTCAACCCGGGCGCAACCCGGGCCGTCTATCATCTCTATCCTTTCCGCTATAAGCAGGACTCTTTCAACCAGGTCCCCCGCCAGAAATTCCTCGAGGCCTTGAGTGCCGAAGGCATCCCCTGCTCCAGCGGTTATGGCCCGGCCAACAAAGATGGCTTGATCGAGGAGGGCCTAAACTCGAAAAGTTTTCAGCGGCTCTTTTCCAAAGAACGGTTGGACCGATACCGGCAAGAGAATGTCCTCCCACAAAACGACCAGTTGTGTCGCGAGGCGGTGTGGTTCACGCAAAACATGTTGCTGGGCACGCGGCAGGACATGGATGACATCGCCGATGCCATCGAAAAGATTTACCACAACCGGGACAAACTGGCCTGAGGGGACCTCTTGCCCTCACCAGGCATTCCAATATCCGCTCCCGAACTGCGAGGCCGCATAGTTGGTCATCTGCTTGAGGTTCTTCCACTGCACCGAGCCGTCCAGCAGCAGCAGGTTGCCGCCCCGCGCCCCCGCCTGGGCCGAGGTCGTCAGCGTCTTGAGCCAGAGGAACGGCACGCCGTTCTGTTGCGCGGCGCCGCCGGCGCAGTGCGGTGCGATGACCCAGCTCGAACCCCCGTTCGGTTCAGCCCACTGGTTCAGGTCGCACGCCAGCGTCAAGCCCGCCCCATCGCTGAATCGCTGCGCCGAGACCCACGGCGGCCCCGGCTGGCTGGGCCAGGGTGTCTTGTGCCCGCCGTTGTAGCTGTAACCGATCACCCACCCGTATGGATATTCGTAATACTGAAAAGTCCCGGCCAGGCTTGGGCAGGTGCTCATGTTCGTGCCGCTGTACTGCCTGATGGCATTGAAGGTGTTGGTGCCGATCCAGATCGTGTGCTCCCCGCCGTCGTCACGAACGCCCGTCGGCACCCGATCCGCGTTGTCGTGCCCATACATCGTCACCGCCAAACCAAGCTGCCGCAGCGCGCTCCGACAACCCGTGCGCCGCGCCTTCTCCTTGGCCGTGGCCATTGCCGGCAAGAGCAGCGCCGCCAGGATCGCAATGATCGCGATCACCACCAGCAGTTCGATCAACGTAAACCCAAGGCGCCGCGCCGAAGACCCCCGCGCAACCGACCGCCCCGTTAAGCCCCACTTCCAGCCACCGTAGCCGGCGCAGCCCCTTTCCACAGCTCTCATAATCACACCTATTCTGCAGCGGCAGCCCTTACACCGGATTTCACTGCCTCCGCTGGGGCGACGCGCTCGGCAAACGGCGCCAACCCAGGCCGTTGATGCGGCCTTTCCTGATACCAAAACGCCACGCTCGTATAATCGTCAGCGTCGGTCGTGGTGGGCCTGCCATTCTGGTGCTGGTTCTGGAGCTCAACCTTGAGCGACTTCTGGAACCGAACGGGGTTGGCCAAATACCAGCGATACATTCGATGGTCCCCTCTTTCCATCTGCAAATAGCCGCTGTAAAGGTACGAATACGTGTGCTCAAACCCCCAACAAGAACCGTATTCGTCCTCCGTCCCGGGCGAGTGCGTTATCCTCTGCCCATCCAGGTCGAAAATCGTGTCCCCCTCGCCCCACCACCCCGCAAACCGCGTGTGCACCTGGAGAAAATTCCCCACATACTGGCCGCGACCCCGCGCCTCCAGGACCGTGTGCAAGCCCTGCTTTACCGGGTTGCTCCGCTTCCACGCGCAGTGCAGCCGGCTCTGCTCCGACGCATACCGCTTGTCCTGCTCGTAATCGATCCCGTAAGCCACGCTCTGCGCATAATCCCTCTCCCCGTCATTCGCCAAAATGAACCGCGCCCGCCGAGAAAACGGCATCGGCAGGTAACACATGTAGCAGCCATGATTGATCTGCATCGGCGCCGATTGATAATCAATCGTCTTGCCCCCCACGGCGCCGAAAAAGTCCGCCAGCGGAGCCTCCACGCTCGGCTCAGCCTCCTCGTCCCAGAAAACCCTCAGCACCAGGCCCGCATACCAGTGCACCTGGGTATCGTCCGTGATGTAAAAGTAGGTCACCTTGCCCGGACCGACGAGGTCCGCCAACACCTTCTCCTGGCCCCTCGCAAGCGTCAATTGGTGATACTCCACGTGCGAACGCGAAACACCGTCGCTGATGCGATACGCCTGCCCCACCTCCTGCCCTGGCCCGAGCATCCTTGCGCCCACAAACACCGCCGCCACAACGGCCAGAGCCGGATTCACCCTTTTCATAATCAAAATGGCGGAGAGAGGGGGATTCGAACCCCCGATACGGCTTTTGACCGTATAACGGTTTAGCAAACCGCCGCCTTCAGCCGCTCGGCCATCTCTCCAGCGCCGACAAGATGAGCATACGGCGTAATGGGACCGAGTCAAGGCCGAAGGGCGGCCTTCCGGCTGCGCGGGCGCATCCGGCCACTACGCCGCAGCCTCAGCCGCCCGCCCGTACCAAGCCCGTGTCCGGTTGCAGACCTTGCACACGGACAACATCACCGGCACCTCCACCAGCACGCCAACCACCGTCGCCAGCGCGGCGGGCGAGTCCGGCCCAAACAGCGTGATGGCGACCGCCACCGCCAGTTCGAAGAAGTTGCTCGCGCCAATCAGCGACCCCGGGGCCGCTACGCTGTGCTCAACTCGGAACCACCGCATCAGCAGATACGTCAGCCCCGAGTTGAAATAGACCTGCACGATAATCGGCACCGCAATCAGCAGCACCGCCACCCAGCGGCTAGTCAGGTTCTTCGCCTGGAACGCGAAAATCAGCACCAACGTCAGCAGCAGGGCCCCGATCATCACCGGGTGAAACCTCGGCAGAAACCGCTGCTCAAACCAATCGCGCCCGCGCGAGCCGAGCAGTGCCGTCCGTGTCAGCCAGCCGGCCGCCAGCGGGATCACAATAAACACCACCACTGACGTAATCAGCACCTTGGCCGGGACCACCACATGTGCCACCCCGCACAGAAACATCACCAGCGGCGCGAACGCCACCAGCATGATCAGGTCATTCACCGCCACCTGCACCAGCGTATAGGCCGGGTCGCCCTCTGTCAGATAGGACCACACGAACACCATGGCCGTGCAGGGCGCCGCCGCCAGGATAATCAGCCCCGCCGTGTACCCCCGCGCCGTCGCCGGGTCAATCCAGGCCGCAAACAGATGCTGCATGAACACCCAGGCCAGCAACGCCATCCCGAACGGCTTCACCAGCCAGTTGACAAAGAGCGTCACCATCAGCCCCTTTGGCCTCCGCGCGATGCCGCTAATGGCGCCGAAGTCGACCTTCAGCATCATCGGGTAAATCATCAGCCAGAGCAGCACCCCGATCGGCACATTCACCTGCGAGCCCTGCCCAAACTCCAGCTTGCTCAGAAAGGCGGTCAGGCCAGGCGTGGCCTTACCCAGCGCCACGCCGGCAATCATGCACAGGAAGACCCACCCCGTCAGGTAGCGCTCGAAGAACGCCAGGCGCCTGCGCTGCGCCAGGGGCTGCCCAACTTGAGCGGTAAGAGCGTTCGTCATCCCGGCCCCTGTCAACCGCAGCACTTCGCTTTGGCCGCTTTGCCTGCCGTCACCCCCAAGCTGGTGATGTAATCCCCCGGCCCGCTGCCCGCCGGCAGATGTTCCACGATCTTCTTATAGAGCGGGTCGTTCCAATCGGTCTTGGCCGCCACGTAATCCTTTTTGGGATTGAGTTGGATGTCCGTCAACCCGGCCGCTCGCGCCATTCGCTCGGTCTCGCTGACCAGCACCGCACCGGCCACGCACCCCACCAGTGCTTCGACCATCTTCAGAATCTCCGCCGGCAACGGCCTGAGCAAAGCCAGGTCCGACACCGCCACCCGCCCGCCGGGCTTAAGCACGCGCGCGATCTCGCGCCAGACCCGCGGCTTGTCCGGCGACAAGTTGATGACGCAGTTGGAAATGACCACGTCCACGCTATTATCCGCCACCGGCAGATGCTCAATCTCCCCCAGCCGAAACTCGACGTTATTGATCCCCGAGCGCTCGCGGTAGGCGGCGATGTTCTTTCGGGCCCTGGCCAGCATTTCGGGTGTCATGTCCACGCCGATGGCCCGGCCGGTGGCGCCCACCTTCCGCGCGGCAATAAACACGTCGAACCCGCCGCCGCTGCCCAGGTCCAACACCACCTCGCCCGGCTGCAACGCCGCCAGCGCGCTCGGGTTGCCGCACGACAAACCCATGTTAGCGCCCTCGGGCAGGGCCGCGAGCTCCTCCGCGCTGTAGCCCACATACCGGGCCAACTGCGCCGAGTCCTCCGCGTTCGACCCACAGCAACTCACCCCCGAACAGCACGACCCGTCCTTCTGCGCGATTTTCCTGTAACCATCCCGGACGGCGGCGCGCACGGCCTCCGCGTCTTTGGTGATTTCTGTTTTGCTCATAAATCAGGTGTCAAGTCCGCTGCCGCCGGTCTCGGTCATCTTTGTGGTCTCTTGTTAGAGTCCGAATCCGCTCCTTCGCCGGGCTGCATCAAGTCGGACACGACCTCGACGACGGTGCGAACGCAGGCTACGCAGGTCTTGTGCAGAAGGTCCTGCTGCTTGAAAAAGGCCTGTCCGGCCGCCGTTCTCAGATCGCACCCGTCCAGCAAGACCCGACACAGGCATGACCCATGTTGCTGCTCAAAGCGCGACATCAGCTCCAGCGTCTTGAGGTAGGTTTGCTCGGTGGCGGAGCGGTCCTGCTGGCTCCCGCGCCCGTACCTCAGGCCCAGCACCAGAATCCCACCCGTTACCGCGCCGCAGACCTCGCCTCGCCGGGCCATGCCCGCGCCGAGGCCGGTCGCCACCTTCAGCGCCGTCTCCGCATCCAGCCCAAGGTCGGGCGCATACGCATATAAGACCGACTGCGCGCAATTGTAACCGGCTAGGAATTTCTCCATCGCTATTTCGCTCTTCGCTGTCATAGCCTGTGCATCCTTTCCACGTTCTGACGTTCTGACGTTTTAAGCCTTTCCAGCGACGCGGGCAGGCCTTCCACGAACCGGCGGATTTCATCCCGCACGCGCCGGTAAACCGCCAGCTTCTCTTCGCCATCGGCCAGGTGCTTGGTCAGCTCGGGCGGGTCCTCGAATCCGACATGCACCACCTTGGCCTGGCCAGAGAAAATGGGGCAGTGCGCTTCGGCCTGGCCGCAAACCGTCACGACGTAATCGAACTGCGCCGGGCCGATGTCCGCGAGCGTTTTGGAATACTGTTTGGATATGTCCACGCCGGCCTCAGCCATGACTTTAAGCGCGTGCGGGTCCAGGCCGTGTTTCTCGAGGCCCGCGGAGCAGGCCTCGAGCACGTCGCCTTTCAGGTGGCGCGCCCAGCCCTCGGCCATCTGGCTGCGGCAGGAGTTCCCGGTGCAGAGAAAGAGGACTTTCACTTTCGACCTTGGCGTTTGCCTAGTGCCGGCGCATCCCTGGCCGGCATTTCCTTGAGGCGGGCGGGGTGTTCGCCTGCCAGGGCCCTCGGCACGGCCATAAACTCAGGCAAGTTCATACGTTATATTTCGTCACACAGCGAAATGAATGTATCTCCCGGTCCATCGGCTGTCAAGCGGCCAGGCCGCACCGCGCCAGCGGGCAAGCCTGTGGCTTGCCGAACCGGGCGGCAGCGGCAGTGGGGCAGGCGTCCCGCCTGCCGGCGCGGGCGTCTCGCCCGCGTTGGTTTCAAGGGCGAGACGCCCTCATGGCAGGCGTCCCGCCTGCCCCACTACCTCGCGGTTCAGAGGAAGATGGTCTGCTCGCGGGCGGGGCCGACAGAGGCAATCGCCAGGCTGGCGTCGACGAGTTTGGCCAGGGCCTTTAGGTAGGAACGGGTTTTGGCCGGGAGGTCTTTCCACCGGCGCACGTGGCTGGTCGGGGTCCGCCAGCCCGGGAACTGGGTATAAACCGGTTGGCAACGGCCCAGCACCTCGATGTCGTTTGGCACGTAATCATAGCGCGTCGAACCGTCGCGGTAGGCGACACAGACCTTGATGGTCTCGACTGAATCCAGGCCATCGACATTGGTCACCGCCAGGTCGTCAATGCCATTGACGATGCTGGCCTGGTGCGTGGCCACGGCGTCAAACCAGCCGCAGCGGCGCGGCCGGCCGGTGGTGGCGCCGAACTCGCGGCCCATGGCGTGGAGCATATCGGCAATCTCCGCATTTTCGGTCGGCAGCGGTCCCTCGCCCACGCGCGTAGTATAGGCCTTCATCACGCCGACCACCCGGTCCACCCGGTGGGGCGGAAGGCCGGAGCCGGTGCAGGCGCCGCCGGCCGTGGTGTTGGAGGAGGTCACAAACGGATAGGTGCCATGGTCGATGTCCAGGAAAGTCCCCTGCGCGCCTTCGAAGAGGATGTCGTCGCCCCGGCGGAGGGCCTTGTGGAGCAGGATGACGGTGTTGGCCACGAACGGTTTCAGGAAATCGCCCGCCGCGCGATAGGCCGCATGGACTTGCTTGAAAGAGAGCGGTTGGGCGCCAAAGGCCCGGAGGATTTCGTTGTTCTCTTTGATCTTGGCCTGGAGCCGGGTCTTGAAGCGCTCGGGATGGATGAGATCAATGACCCGCAAGCCGGTGCGCGCCGCCTTGTCGCCATAAGCGGGGCCGATGCCGCGCTTGGTCGTGCCGATTTTGTTTCTGCCCTTGCTCGTCTCGCGCTGGGCGTCGAGTTCGCGGTGGTAGGGCAAAACCAGGTGCGCCGTTTCGCTCACGAAGAGGTTGCCGTCGATCTGGATGCCGAGTTTGCGCAACCCTTGGATTTCCTCGACCAGGCCCACCGGGTCCACGACGACACCGTTGCCGATGAGGCAGAGCTTGTTCTTGCGGAGAATGCCGGAAGGGACAAGGTGGAAGATGTATCTTTGCCCGTGGAGGTGCACGGTGTGGCCGGCATTGTTGCCGCCCTGCGTGCGGACCACTACGTCCGCCTGCTCGGTCAGCACGTCAATGATTTTGCCTTTGCCTTCATCGCCCCATTGGGCGCCGACGATTATCGTATTGGCCATAAGTTCAAGTTGCGCCGCCTCCGGGAGCGCCGGCTGCCCGCCGGCTTCTGGAGGCAGCGCAAGAAAAATCCCCGATTCTGCCTTCGGGGCAAAGTGCTCTGCCTTTGCGCGCAGACACTAGAAGGATGCCGGCCGGCTGTCAATCTTGAACCGCAGCCTTTTGACTTTCGTGTCTGAATACTCTTGCGTGGGGCAATGGCGGCACCGCACGAACCGCTGGACAGAAGCGGCCGGTTCTGAAAAATTCCGCCCAGTGAAACAATCAATCGTGACGATGGACATGGAGGGAGTGTTGACGCCCGAGATTTGGATTGCCGTGGCCGAGAAGACCGGCATCCCGGAACTGCGGCGGACCACTCGCGATGAACCGGATTATGACCAACTGATGCGCGGGCGGCTGCGAATTCTCGACCAGCACGGCTTGAAGCTGTCCGACATCCAGCAGGTCATCGCGACGCTGCGGCCGCTGCCAGGCGCCCAGGAATTCCTCGACGCACTGCGGCCGCTGGTGCAGGTCATCATCCTGTCCGACACGTTCGAACAGTTCGCCGCGCCGCTCTTGCGCCAACTGGGCTGGCCCACCCTGCTCTGCCACCGGCTGGTCGTGGAAAACGACCGGATTGTGGATTACAAACTGCGCCTCCCGGAGCAGAAGCAGCGCGCCGTGGCCGCCTTCAAGCTGCTCAACTACCACGTCATCTCCGCCGGTGATTCGTTCAACGATACCGCCATGCTCAGCGAAGCCCACGTCGGCTTCCTCTTCCGCGCGCCGGACAACGTCAAGCGCCAATTCCCCCAATTCCAGCCCGTCGAAGCCTATGCCGAGCTGCTGAAGCTGCTGAAGCAAGCGATGGCGTGAACGGAAGTCCGAAGTCAGGAGTTTGGCGGGGCCACCGGCAGGGGCGGTTTCTTTGCGCCGATCCGGTTTTCCGTGCCGCTGAGCAGCCGCTTGATGTTAGTCCGGTGTTTATAGATCGCCAGCGCGGCCAGGGCTGCCAGCGCCGCCGTGAGCGTCGAATTTCGGGTCGTGAACCACGCTGCGAAAGGCGCCGCAAAGGCGGCCGCCAGGGAAGCCAGCGACACGTAACGGCTCAAGGCAAACACCACGAGCCATACGCCCAGAACGATCAGCAGCGCATACGGCACCAGCGCCACCAGCACGCCCGCGGAGGTGGCGATGCCTTTGCCGCCCTTGAAATAGAGCCAGCAGGTGTAGATGTGACCCAGAATGGCCGCAAGGCCGGCGCACAGGGCCAGCCACTCGCGCGGCTCCGGGCCGGCCGCAGTGAAAAACCAGCCGGAAACCAGTCGCGCGAGCACCGCCACCGCCAGCCAGCCTTTGGCCGCATCGGCCAGCAGCACCAAAATGCCCGCCGGCAGGCCGAGGTAGCGGAAGACATTGGTTGCGCCGATGTTCCCGCTGCCCAATGCGCGAATGTCAATACCCCGCCCCTGGGCCACCAGGAAGCCCGTGGGAATCGAGCCCAGCAAATAGCCGGCGAACGCGGCCACGATGTAACCAGCAATTGGCACAGCGGTACTTTAGAAGCCGGAAGTCGAAAGTTGAAAGCCTAAAGTTTGGCCGGCCGGCGCCGCGGGCGCATCACGACACTGCCACCAATTCCACTCTACCCGCGCGTAGCGCGGCACTCTTCCGCCCCGGAGGGGCGGCAAGATAGTAGCCCAGGGCAAGGCCCGTCCCGCTCCGGGCGGGACGGGCCGCCGCCCTGGGTAAAGTGGAAAAAGGGATCACCCCCCTCCCATGCGCTCCGAGCGCATGGGAGGGGGGATGGGGGGAGGGCTTCTGCCCGCGCTCGGGGGCAGTGTCAGGATGCGCCCTGCGCCGCGCGCCGGAAACCGCCCTCTTTGGGAGATGCGCCCGGACGGCTGCCCCACTACTCCTTTGAGTTGTCAGCGGCAACCGATCGGTGGCAGAATGCCCAGCCATGACTGCGGACCACCGAGCACAGACCACGGACAAAGTCAGGGTGTCCGTCCTGGGCGCCGGCTCGCTCGGCAAGGAACACGTGCGCATCTACGCGGAACTGGCGGCCGCCGGCCAGGTGGAGTTGGCCGGGGTTTACGATGTCGCGGCCGAGACCGCGCGCAAGGTTGCGGCGAAGCATGGCGTGCGCGCCTTCGACTCGGTCGCGGCGGCCGCGGCCGCCAGCGACGCGGTCAGCATCGTTACGCCGACGTGCACGCATCATGAATTGGCCGGGACCCTCCTCCGGCAAGGCAAGCACGTACTGGTCGAAAAGCCGATGACCGACAACGCCGCGCAGGCCGCCGAACTGGTCGAACTGGCGCAGCAGCGGGATTGCATCCTCCAGGTGGGCCATGTCGAGCGGTTCAATCCCGTATTCAAGTACCTCCAGACGGTGGCCACCGAGCCGCGCTTCATCGAGACGCACCGCCTTTCGCCCTACCCCGCCCGGAGCACGGACATCGGCGTGGTGCTCGATTTGATGATTCACGATTTGGACGTGGTGCTGGCCTTCGTGAAGTCGCCCGTGACGAGCGTGGACGCGGTCGGCATCCCGGTGCTGAGCCAATCCGAAGACATCGCCAACGCGCGTTTGCGCTTCGCCAATGGCTGCGTGGCCAATCTCACCGCCAGCCGCGTCAGCCCGGAACGGATGCGCAAGATTCGCGTCTTCAGCGGCGGCGCCTTGACCAGCTACATCTCGCTGGATTACCGGGCCCAGGAGGGTTTCATCTACCGCCTCGCCCGCAACGACCAGCCGGAGAGTTCGTTCCTCAAGAAACTGCTCCACGCCAAAGACTCGACCATCGTCAGCGAGTTCGGCGGCAAGCGCATCGTGCGCGAGCCGGTGCCGATTGCCAAGGAAGAGCCGCTCAAGCTCGAGTTGGAGCATTTCGCCCAGTGCGTCCGCGCCCACCGCCCGCCGCTGGTCAGCGGCGAATCGGCCAAGCGTGCGCTGGACCTGGCCTTTGAAATCACGCGCCAGATTAGGTGCTCATCTCCATAGGGCAGCCTTTCGCCCGGCACCTCGGGGGAAGGCCTGCCCTGCAGCAGCAGCGCGTGGCATATTAGCGCATGAGACCCAAGAGCTTCATGTTAATCGCGGGCGAGGCCAGCGGCGACCTGCTGGCGGCGGAACTGGTCCAGGCCTTGCGCCAGGAACTCACGGAGGCCGAAGCGGTCCCGACGCCGGATTGCCAGCCGCTGCGCGCGAGCCTGGAACCGCGCTTTTTCGGCGCCGGCGGCCCGCGCCTGGCCGCCGCCGGGGTGGAGTTGGCCTTCGACCTCACCGCGCATTCGGTCATCGGGTTGTCGGACGCGCTCCGGAACCTCTTCAAGTTCCGGCGACTCTTTGGCCGGCTTTTCCGGCTGGCCCTGGGCCGCCAACCGGACGCGGTGATTTGCGTGGACTTCTCCGGGTTCAACCGCCGCTTCGCCCACGCGCTTAGGAAGTACGTGCGGTCGCACAGTGACTGGTTCCATGACTGGCATCCGAAGCTGATCCAGTACGTCTCGCCCCAGGTCTGGGCTTCGCGTGAAGGCCGCGCCGGCCAAATGGCCCGCGATTACGATTTGTTGCTGAGCATTATCCCTTTCGAGCGGGCCTGGTTTGCCGAGCGCGTGCCGGAGTTTCGGGTCGAATTTGTCGGCCATCCCATGGTGGACCGCTATCGCCACGCGCGGGCGGCCGCTGCTCCCGCCTCCCTCCGCCAACCGCCGTCCTGCCCCACCGTGGTGCTCCTGCCCGGCAGCCGCCCCGGGGAATTGCGCCGCCATCTGCCCGTCGTGCTCGAGACGGCCCGGCGGATAGCCGCCGAATCGCCGGCCTCTTTCCGCCTGGTCCTGCCCAATGCAGCGCTGGCCAACTATGCCCAGCCGTTCCTGACCCAGGCGCCGCGCCTCCAGGTCCAGGTTGGCGGGTTGGCCGAAGCCCTCGGCCAGGCAGACCTGGCCGTCACGAAATCCGGCACCATTACCTTGGAGTGCGCCTTCTTTGGCGTCCCGGCGGTGGTCTTCTACAAGACCTCCCTGGCCAGCTATCTCGCCGCAAAGCGGATGGTCAAAGTGAACTACCTCGCGATGCCTAACCTGCTCGCCGGCGAGCCGCTTTTCCCCGAGTTCGTCCAGGGCGCGGCCACGGCCGAGAACCTCGCGCGCGCCGCCCTCGAACTGCTGCGCGATGAAGCGCGGCGGGCCAAAATCAAGGCCCGGCTCTCAGAAATCATTGCCACTTTGGGTCCGGCGGGTGCAAGCCGGCGGGCCGCTCGGGCCATCGTGCAAGAGATGATTGAATGAACCTGTGGCCAAGAGCAGCCTTGACTCATGGGCACGAAGGACCTGGTCGCATCATCCTTGGCGCATTCTGATTCGCTCAAGCACGGCCAGGATGGCCTCGGCATTCGCAGCGCCGCGCAATTGGTCCAGCAGCTCGGTTCGCTGGCCGAGCCGGGCAAGGCTGGCCAGCAGGTGCAAATAACTGGCGGCATCCGTAGCGGGGACGGCCAGGAGGAAGATGAGTCGCACGCGCCACGGGCCGCCGGCGCCCCAGGTCACCGGCTCGGGCGTGCGCCCCAGCGCAAAGGTCAGTTGCTTGACCCCACCCAGGCGCGAATGCGGGAAAGCCAGTCCGCTCTCGAGGGCGGAGTTGGACAGCAACTCCTGGTTGAGGGCGGTGTGATAGAACGGCAGCACATCCGCCACGCAGCCCTGCCGCTGCAGGACCTGGCTCAACTCGCCAAGGATCCCGGCGGTGTCGCGCTCGCGCAGTTCCGGCACAATCAACGCCGGCCGGGTGTATTGGGCCAGCGTGGCCGGAAGGGCAACGGGAATGATCGCGTCCAATGGCATGTGCGGAGGGGAGTCCAAGCTTGAGCTGATCAGGTCGGCGGGCCTGGCGCCTGTGCGTCTGCCCCAGGAGGTCAGGCGGTCGCCAGGGCCTTGCGCTCTTTGCGTTTTCGCGGCTTGGGCACGGGCTTTTCGGCGGCGCGCTCCGCCGGCTTGGCGGCGGCGATGCGCTCCACAAATTCACTCTCCCCCGGCTCCGGCAGATAGAGATAACGGCCGCAGCTATCGCACAGTTGAATGTCCGCGCCGCGCATGAGGATGGTAATCTTGCCGATCGGTTGTTGCAGGTGGCAGCCGGTGCACACCTGGTTGCGCACCACGGCGACACCCTTCTTGCCGCGGACACGCAGCCGGTCGTAGTGTCCGAGGATGGGCTGTGGGATTTGGCCGCGCAGTTCCGCGACCTGCGACTCAACTCTCCTGCCGGTCACCTCACCGAATTCGAGCGCTTGCAGCTTCAACAGGCTCCGGATCACAGCATTCATAAATGAAGTACACGCTATTTGCATACCAGGTTCAAGCTCCAATGTGTAAGTTCTTGATTCACAATCGGATAAAAACGCAAACGCCATCCACCCGCCGGGAAAGCTGGAGGACCTTGAAACGGCGCCGTGCATTGTTTGCACTGCACAACGCCAACCCCGTGCAGGCCCATCCTTTTTAATGGGTGGAAGCGCTGAAGCGTTGAAGCGTTGACATGGTTATCGGGCAAAAGAAGCTGGCGCCGCCGTTCCTCCGCAGCGGCGCCCGCGTGCTCTGACCACGCTGCTGCAAGCGTGCGGCTAATTCCAATTAACGCTTCCGCATTCCGCGCTTCGGTGCTTTGGGGGCAGCGGGGGCCGGGGTGGCAACTGGTGGCGCCTGGGGCGGGGCCGGGGCGGCGGGGGTGGTGGGCGGCTGGGCCGCCGGGGTGGCGGGCTGGGCCGCCGGGGTGGCGGCGCAGGTGCAAGGCGTTGGATTCGGCGCAGGAGGAGTATTTGTTTCGCTCATAATGAACTAATTAAACTCTTTCGGTTTCGTTTTGTTTGGTCGCCGCTAAAGAGCAACCGGCTCACCCCAAAGGCATAGGGCGTGCCAGACGAGGTCGTGTTGGTGTAACCCTTTGAATGTCAACATGTTTCACAACAATTCGCCCGCCGGCGCCGGGCCGCTTTTTCAGTGCTAAAGGGGGCCTGGGCGCAATTCCTGCACCGGCTGAGGCTCACCCTGTGCAGCGAACCTCGCACTAATTCCAATTCGCGTTCATTGGAACAAGCCCAAACGGCAGCACGGTGTCCGTGGCAATTCAAAGCTGCGCTCCGGCGCGCTGAGCCGCTGGCGGCTCCACTGGACGTGCCTGCTCCGCGGTCCGTTCTGCTTCAGGTTCCAACCTGCGGTCGGACTATTGCTGGCGATTGACGGGAGCAGGAGTGCCGGCCGGGGACTTCCTCTCGCCTTGCAGTTCCAGCAGCCCGTACTGTTTGAGCTTGTATTGCAGCGCCCGGCGGCTGATGGCCAGGGTCTTGGCGGCCTCCTCGCGGTTGCTGGTAACGTGCGTGAGCGTCTGGCGGATGAGCATTTTCTCCACCTCCGCCAGCGGCGTGCCGGGTCGGACGGTAAAGGTGGTGGTCTTGCGGTCATAGTCGCGCAGGAAATCCGGCAGGTGCTCGACCTCGACGACCGACTCGCGGCAGGTGATGACCAGCCGTTCGATGGTATTGCGCAGTTGCCGGACATTGCCCGGCCAGGGAAAGCGCTGGCAGAGCTGGAGCGCCTCGGGCGACATGCGCTTGCGGCGGCGTTTGTGTTTGGCGCAAAAATGCTCGAAAAAACGCTCGCTGAGCAGGGGAATGTCTTCCGCCCGCTCGCGCAAGGGCGGCATGACGATGGGCACAATCTGCAGCCGGTAGAACAGGTCTTCGCGGAACTTCCCTGCGTCCACGGCTGCCTGGAGTCGCTTGTTGGTGGCGGTGATCACGCGCACGTTGACGCGGATCAGTTCGGAACCGCCGACCATGCGGAAGGCGCTCTCCTCGAGCACGTGCAACAGGTCGCCCTGCCCTTTGGGCGAGAGATCCCCGATCTCGTCGAGAAACAGCGTGCCGCCGTCCGCCAACTGAAACCGCCCGGGTTTGTTGGCCACGGCGCCGGTGAAGGCCCCTTTGACATGCCCAAACAACTCGGCTTCCAACAATTGCTCGGCCAGGGCGGCGCAATTGACCGAAATGAACGGCTTGTCGCGCCGCGCGCTGCGCAGGTGAATCGAGCGGGCGACGATTTCCTTGCCCGTGCCGCTCTCCCCCTCGATCAAAACCGTCACCTCGCTGTTGGCCACCTCCTCGACCAGGCGCGCGATGGCGCGCATGGACTCGCTCTCGCCCACCAGCAGGCTCGGCTCGGAGCGCGTCTCCAACCGCAGCCGCAACTCGTTGTTCTCCGCCACCACGGCCTGGAACTCGAGCGCCTTTTCCACCAGGGCCCGCAGCCGTTTCATGTCCAGCGGCTTGGGCAGGTAATCATAGGCGCCCTGCTTCATGGCCTCGACGGCGCTTTCCACCGTGCCGTAGGCCGTCATGAGGATGAACAGCGTGTCGCGTGTGCGCGCCCGGACCTGGCTCAGCAAGTCCAGCCCGCTCAGGCCGGGCATCCTGATGTCGGAAATCACCAGGTTGTAAAGGCGCTCCTCGGCGAGCTTGCGCGCGGCTGGGGCCTCGGTCGTCGCATCCACCACATAGCCCTCGCGCCGCAGGGCCTCCTGGACGCCCGCGCAAAGCCCTTGCTCGTCATCCACCACCAGAATCTTGATTCTCGATTTGTCCATCTATCACCTCGGCCGTGCTCGCACTCCGCCACGCGCCATCCGCTATCCGGCAGCCGACCCATGAACCGGCACGGCCGGCACGATGGAGTGCGGCGGCCAGCGGAGCGCGAGGCCGCTTTGACTCCCACTCACTCACTCGTCCTCAGCCGGTTCCTGGGCGCAGCGCACGATCAATGTCGGGCAAGTCTCCCTCTGCGCCTCACCGCTCCAGCGGCAAGGTCATCGTAAACACCGCTCCTCCCCCGGGCGCGTTCTGGGCCTTGAGGCCCCCGGCATGAGCGGTGACAATTTGCTGGGCAATCCACAGGCCCAGCCCGCTCCCCTCGGGTTTGGTGGTGAAATAGGGGTCAAAGATGGACGCCAGCCTTTCGGGCGGAATGCCCGGGCCGGTGTCGCGCACGGCCAGGGCCAGGGCTCCGCCGGCGAGGGCCACGCTCACCTCGATACGGCCCTTGCGCTCCACGGCCTGCATGGCGTTGATGACCAGGTTCAGCAGGGCCTGGGTCAGGCGGACCGGGTCGGCCAGGACTGGCGGCAGCGCCTCCTGCAGGCAAGTGGCGATTTCGATCTCGCGCGCCGCGGCTTCCGGGCGGAGCAACTCGCAGACGTGCGTGACGAGCTTGAGCATTTCCACCGGCTCCAAATCCAGGGCCGACGGACTGGTGAGCCGCAGGAAGTTCTCGACCATGGTCTCGAGGCGGTGCAGTTCGCCCTGGATAATCTCCAGGCGGGCCGTCAATTGCTGGCGCACCTGGGGCGCCAGCGCGCCCAGGTCCTCCTCGAGCAACTGCACGTGGATGTGGAGCGAACTGAGCGGGTTGCGAATCTCGTGCGCCAGCCGCGCCAGGAGGCGCGCCAGCAGGTCTCTCTTTTCCGCCACGGCCGATTGCTCGCCATTCTGGCCGAGGGCTTTTTCCAAAATACTTTCCACTGGCCAAGAGCATAACCAACCCCCTGCCCTTCGTCCAGCCACCCTCTCAGCACGGTCGCGGAGCGCGGCCGCCCCCTCCGCCCCACCTGTGGCCCCGAAAAATCGGCCGCTACTTCAGCGAATCGAACCAGGCCTTGGCCTGCAACAGACTGGGTTGGGCACACCCGCTGTGGTCGGCGCCGGGCTGCGGATCGATCAACTCCACCTGGGTCGCCCCCAGGGCGTGGAACGAGGCCAGAGCGACTTGCGAGTTGGCGGGGTCCACGTCCAGATCGCCCGAGCAGTGATAAAGCCGCAGGGGCGCGCGCGGTTTCCAGCGGTACAAGTCATTTTCCTCAAGCGCCAGGCGAAGCGGATGGCGTGGCTGGGCGCGGAAGGCCGCCAGGTAGTCCGGTTTCAGGATTTGAGTGGGGTCGGCGGGCATGGCGGCGTTGATCTGGCTGCCGCTGGCATTGCCCCCGAGCAGCGGCGGCAAGGCCGTGTCATACGGCACACGCAACAGGCTGGCCAGGCTGGGGGCCAGGTGATAGACATCCTGGTACGCGGCCAGCAAATAGACGAAGTAGTAGGGATTGGGCGCGAAGCGGTTGGTCAGGAAATCCTCCGTCGTGACGCCGGACAGATCATAAGCTCCGGCCATGGGCGCGCAGGCGGTGACGGTGAATTCGTTGGTGTGGAAGGTCTCCAGCTCGCGCAACAGCGCCATGGTGGCGTGGCCCCCTTCCGAGTAGCCGCAAAGGAACAGACGGTCGTTGAGGGCGAACCCGTTGGTCGCGCAGAAGGCCTTGACCGCCCGGAGCATATCCACACCAGCCGTGGCCTCGGAGCGGGCGTGGTGATACGGGTGCAGGCCGGGCGAGTCCCCCAGCCCCAGGTAATCCGGCACCGCCGCCGCATATCCCGTCGTCGCGAAGGCAATGCCGATGGTGACCTCCCCCGAGAGGTTCAGGGAGGAAGGGGCCGAGTTGGTTTGCGTGAGCGTGCCGTGCTGGTAGCTGACCAGCGGCAGGGCGCCCCCGGCGTTTTGAGGCAGGACTAAAGCGCCGGAGGCAAGGGTGCGCGCGCCCAGGGGTGTGATGGTCTCATAGACGATCTTATACAGCCCCACGTCGTATTGCGGGGTGATCGGCACGCCGGCCAGGTTGAACAAGAACGCCAACTGCAAGGCGGTCAGCCCGTTGTTGAGCGTCGCGGAGAGCACTTGGCCGCGTTGCGCGGCCGGCACGCCGATGACCCGGTAAAAGCGGCTCGCATTCGTGCTCCAGGCATCGAGCCACTCTTTCCCGGCCACGGGGAACGGGGCGGCCGAGGCGGGGCTGCGCCAGATGCCATCCTGGAGCGTGTCCTGGAATTGCACGGTGTAGGCCGTGCCGGTGGCCGACTGCTCCCAGCCCAGCACCCAACCCTCGCCCGTGCCCTGGAAGTTCGTAATCCGGAGTGAACTGGCCGGCTGCGCCTGGACCGAAAGCGCCGCGACAGCCATTACTAACACGCCAAGCAGTCCTGATTTTCGCCTTGTCATACTGGGCCCAGAGTAACAGAGCGCAGTGGCGGCGCAAACCGGATTTGCAGCCAGCGCTGCAAGGGCCGGCGCCGGCTTCCCGCAGAGACTGACCTCTGCCCTCCGATCGCGCGACCCTTCGTCGCGAACCGCCAGCCGATTGAGATTGGCCGCCAGGTGGCGCGCTCTGGCGGCGCATCTGGCGAGTCTCCCGCTGACCGGGCCGAAACGCGGCTTGCTCGAAGTGAATTCCTGTGCATAATTAGGAACCTGAGCGCACACGAAATCATTGAGCAAATCAAAGCCCTGCCGCCACACGAACGGGCGGAAGTGACCAGGTTCGTAGTGGAAAACGACGATTCCTGGATTCCTGAATCACTCAAGGAAGGCATGGCCGACGCGGACGCCGGCCGGTTTGTGGATATGGAAACTGTGTTGAGCGGGGCGAAGCCGCCTGCCCGGCGCAAGCGGGAATGAACTACGGCTTCAAGCCCACCCGGCGGTTTTGGGAGAGCTTCTACGGCCTGACGGCGAGCCATTTTCCCGCCTCGGCTTTGGCCGCCAGCCCTTTGTAGGGTTTGCTCTTGCGGTAAATCGTGGCCTCGGCCTCGGCCTCTTGCGTTTCCTGTGCGAAAAGTGTGTCGGAACCACCAACTCCCCCGATTTCCCCGGGAAAACTGGTGCGCATAGCAGGACTTGAACCTGCACGGGTTACCCCACTACCACCTCAAAGTAGCGCGTCTGCCAATTCCGCCATATGCGCACAGGACCGCTCCTAATGAAGCAGTCTTAGGCCAACTGCGCAAGGGCAAATTGAGCAGAATACAAAAGGGTCCCGCGGCCCTGTGGTCCGGTGGTTCGGCGGTCCTTTGCTCCTGTAGTCTGGTTCCGGATTTCGCTTTGACAGCCACGGCCAGGGTTGGCATCGTGTCGGCCCCATTTTGGGCGAGTGACTTTGCGGGGCAGGGGGAACGGTTCAAACAGAAGCAAACGACTTCAATATTATGGCAGCATTGGCAGGTAATCTGTTAGTGGCTCAGTCGGGCGGGCCGACGGCCGTCATCAACGCGAGCCTGGCGGGCGTGATTCACGAAGCCGGGCGCCACGACGGCATTGCAGAGATCTACGGCGGGGCCAACGGCATCCTCGGCATTCTCAACGAGGACCTCATCGATATCAACGACGAGAAAGCGCGGAGCATCGGGGGGCTGAGGTACACGCCTGCCGCGGCGCTGGGCACCTGCCGTTACAGCATCGATCTCAAAAACCAGCCCGAGCAGGCGGCCCGGGACCTGGACCGGCTCTTCGCGGTCTTCCAGGCGCATAGCATCGGCTGCTTCTTTTACCTCGGCGGCAATGATTCCCAGGACACCGCCCTCAAAATCCACGAGGCTGCCCTCCAGCGCGGCTACGAACTGCGCGTCATCGGCGTGCCCAAGACCATCGACAACGACCTGCCGCATACCGACCACTGCCCCGGCTACGGCTCGGTGGTCAAGTTCAATGCCACCACGGTCATGGAAATCGGCCTTGATTTTGGCTGCATGGCCACGGACGACGGGGCTTGCTGCCTGATCGAGGTGATGGGCCGCTCGGCCGGCTGGATCGCCGCCGGCACCGTGCTGGCCAAGCGCGGCCAACCGGCCAACCCGCCCCATATCATCCTCCTGCCGGAACTGGCCTTCGAGGAGGACAAGTTTCTGGCGAAGGTCAAAGCGGCCGTGGCGGCCTTCAACTACTGCATCGTCGTCGTGGGCGAGGGCATCAAGAACGCCGCCGGCCAGGAAGTGGGCGCGGACAAGGCGCGCCTGGACGCCTTCGGCCACCCCGTGCTCGCGGGCGCGGCCGAGAGACTCAAGGAGGTCGTCCAAGGCAACCTCAAGCTCAAGGCCCGCACCGCCCGGCTCAGTTATGCCCAGCGGGCCGCCGGGCACTGCGCCAGCCTCACCGATGCCGACAACGCCTTCGCCTGCGGCGAGGCGGCTGTCAAAGCGGCCATGGCCGGTCAGAGCGGGCAGATGGTGAAGCTCGTGCGCGAGGCCCAGCCCGATGGCTCGGTCAAATGGAGCACCGGCCTCCAGCCGCTGGCCGACATCGCCAACGTCGAACACCTGGTCCCGCGCGACTGGCTCAGCGAGGACGGCTTCCTGCCGAATGAAAAATTCGTCGAGTATGCCCGGCCGCTGATCGAGGGCGAAGTCGAACTCCCCAGGGAGGCCGGTCTGCCCAAGTACGTCGTGCTGGAAAAGAGCAAGGTGGAGAAGAAGCTGCCACCGCGCGGTTAGTGCGATTCAACCCAGCTTCGTGCGGATGGATTCCAGGGCGCCTGATGGGATGGACGCCGAGGCAAATCCAGCGGGCTTTTGACGCAAACCCGGCGCTCGGCACGCACCGCTGGGCCCTTGGCACCCGGCACTCGACACTCGACACCCGCCAGGCTTTCCGGCTTACTATGCCGAGTGTGGCCATCTCGATGAACGCCGAATTGTTAGCCAAAGCCAAATCGCTCGGGTTTTCCGACCGGCAAATTGCCAATCTTACCGGCAAGACCGAGGACGAAATCCGCGCCTTGCGCAAGCAGTGCGGCCTGGTCCCCAGCTATCGTCTGGTGGATACCTGCGCGGCTGAGTTCGAGGCTTACACGCCTTATTACTACTCGACCTACGACCGCGGGGACGACGAGGTGCGCGGGTCCGACCGACGCCGAGTCATGATCCTGGGCGGCGGTCCCAACCGGATCGGCCAGGGGATCGAGTTCGACTATTGCTGCGTGCACGCGGCGTTTGCGCTCAAGGAAGACGGGTTCGAGACGCTCATGGTCAATTCGAACCCCGAGACGGTCTCGACCGATTACGACACGAGCGACAAGCTTTATTTCGAGCCGCTCACGCTGGAAGACGTCCTGCACATCTACGAGCGGGAGCAGTGCTGGGGCGCCATCGCCCAGTTTGGCGGCCAGACGCCGCTCAACCTGGCGCTCGGCTTGCAGAAAAACGGCGTCCACATCCTCGGCACTTCGCCCCAAAGCATCGAAATTGCCGAGGACCGCCAGCTCTTCGCCGCGATGCTGCGCAAGCTGGACATTCCCCAGCCGCCCAACGGCATCGCCACCAGCGAGGCCGAGGCCATCGCCGTCGCCCAGTCCATCGGCTACCCGAGCCTGGTCCGCCCCAGCTTCGTGCTGGGCGGGCGCGCCATGCAAATCGTTTATTCCGATGCCGAACTGCGGCGCTACATGCGCTTTGCCGTCGAGGCCTCGCCCGAGCGCCCGGTGCTGGTGGACCAGTTCCTGGAAGACGCCACCGAGGTGGACGTGGACTGCATCGCGGACGTGGGCCGGTTTGCCGATGCGGCCGACGGCGCCATTGTCATCGGCGCCCTGCTGGAGCACATCGAATTCGCCGGCGTTCATTCGGGGGACGCCGCGATGGTGCTGCCGCCGCACACGCTTTCGCCGGAGGTCATCAAAGTCATCCGCCACTACACCCACGCCATGGCGCGCGAATTGGGCGTGATCGGCCTGATGAACGTGCAGTACGCCGTGAAAGGCAAAACGGTCTATGTCCTGGAGGTCAACCCGCGCGCCTCGCGCACCGTGCCCTTCGTCAGCAAGGCCATCGGCGTGCCCCTGGCCAAACTGGCCGCCAAGGTGATGGCCGGCCGGACCTTGAAAGAACTGGGCTTCACGGAGGAAATCTGGCCCAAGTACTGGGCCGTCAAGGAATCCGTCTTCCCTTTCAACCGTTTTCACGGGCAGGACATCCTGCTCTCGCCGGAGATGCGGTCCACCGGCGAGGTCATGGGCCTGGATGGCGAGTTGGGCATCGCCTACGCCAAGTCGCAGATGGCCGCCGGCGGCCCGCTCCCGCTCAGCGGCCGCGTGTTCCTGAGCGTGAGCGACGCCCACAAGCAGGACGTCGCCGAGGTGGCCAAACTCTTTGCCGACCTGGGCTTCGAGTTGATTGCCACCAGCGGCACTGCCGCCGTGCTGGAAAAGGCCGGCCTCAAGGTCCGCCGCATCTTCAAGCTCACCGAGGGACGGCCCAACACGGTCGACCTGCTGAAGAACCGCGAGATCCAGCTTGTCATCAACACGCCGGCCGGCCAGACCCCGCGCGCCGACGAAGTGAAGATCCGCACCACCGCGGTCTATACCGGCACGCCGATCATGACCACCATGAGCGGCGCCAAGGCCGCCGCCCTGGGCATCGCCGCCCTGCGCAAAAACGGCTACGGCGTCAAGACCCTCCAGGAGTACCATGCGCCCTGATCAGAGCTTAGCGCGGACGCAGCCGCCACCCAACCGGCAGGGACGCGTGAAATAAGGTCCCGACCCGGCGGGACCGCGCCCCATTAAGTAAGTCACAAAGGTTACAAAGGTTACAACGATTACATCCTCATACCCGCATTCAAGAGTGTTCCGACATCGCCATGACAATCGGACTTCGACTTTGGAACTTCGAGCCGGGATGAAGTGGCGATGGACCGGACTGGACGCGCAGGTGAAATCCGGTGTATGTGCTCTTTCGCGAGGCTGTACGTGGCCCCAACTGTGGCTTGGCGTCACTGGCCGCCAGCGGTGGAAATCGGCCCCGGAGGGCCGGCATTCGGTCGGCACAGCCCTGGGTTTTGCTGCAAAGAGGCGCGCCTGGAGCCGTTTGTGCGGCCTCCCAAAGGTCCGGGAGGGAGGTTTGGATTGAAATTTCCTACTTGCCAGCCGTCTGATAAAGCGTAAAAGGGAGGCGTACAAATGTCCGTTGGCGATTCGCGATTTATGAGTTACCACGACAAATTGACCGCCCTGAAAGTTAACCAGGCAGAACAACTAACCTCGTACCCCTTGCTGCGCCCGGTCGGGCCGCAGCCGGTGAACCATCGGATTGTGCCCGGCAAGACCAAGAGCGCGCCGCGTTGCGCGCTGCTCGACAAGGTCCAGGAGTTCAGAAGCGCAGACCAGTTGCGGGCGATGGGCCTCTACCCCTATTTCCGGGTCATTTCTTCGGCCCAGGATACCGAGGTGATGATTAACGGGAAGAAGGTCCTGATGCTGGGGTCCAACAGCTATCTGGGCCTGACCAATCATCCCAGGATCAAAGAAGCCGCCCGCGCCGCCGTGGAGAAGTACGGCACTGGTTGCGCCGGCTCGCGTTTCCTCAATGGCACCCTGGAAATCCACCTGGAACTGGAAAGAGAACTGGCCAAACTGGTGCGCAAAGAGGCCGTGCTGCTCTACAGCACCGGTTTCCAGGTCAACCTCGGTGTCATCAGCGCCCTGGTGGGCAAAGGGGAATATGTGCTCGGTGACAAGAGCAATCACGCCAGCATCGTCGAAGGCTGCCTGCTTTCGCAGGGCAAGTTCCTCCGCTTTCCGCACAAGGACATGGCGGCCCTCCAGAGCCGCCTGCGGGACCTGGAGCCCGACCCCGGCAAACTCATCGTGGTCGATGGCGTCTTCAGCATGGAAGGGGACATCATGCCCTTGCCCGAGCTTTGCCGCATCGCGGGCCGATACGGGGCGGCGGTGATGGTGGACGACGCCCACGCCATTGGGGTCTTAGGCCAGCACGGCGCTGGCACCGCGAATCATTTTGGGCTGACCGACCAAATCCACCTGATCATGGGCACGTTCAGCAAATCCCTGGCCAGCCTGGGTGGGTTCATCGGTTCGGACGCGGAGACGATTGATTACCTCAAGCACCACTCGCGGCCGCTGATCTTCAGCGCCAGCATGAGTCCAGCCAACGCGGCGGCGGTGCTGGCGGCGCTGCGGATCATGAGGCAGGAACCCGAGCGGATCGCCCGGCTTTGGCACAACACCGCCCGCATGAAAAAGGGCCTCCGGGGCCTCGGCTTCGACCTGGGCGACTCGGAAACTCCGATTCTGCCCCTGTATTGCCGCGACTTGCTGGTCGCCTTCAGACTCTGCAAACGGCTCCAGGAAGAAGGGATCTTCGTCAATCCGGTCGTCTCCCCCGCGGTGGCGCCCGGACAGGAATTGATTCGCATCAGCCTGATGGCGACGCACACCGACCGGCAAATTGATTTCGCCGTGGACAAACTGGGCAAGGTGGGCAAAGAGCTCGGTTTGATCTGAACGGATTGAAGACCCTGCTCACAGGCGCGAGCGGCTTTGTCGGCAGCCACGTCCTGGACCAGCTTCGCGCGCGAGGGCTGGCCACGGCCGTGCTCCTCCGGCCCACCAGCAACTGGCGTTTCATCGAGCGGCACCTGTCCTGGGCCGAGGTGCGGCCCGGCTCGATCTCGGAGCCGGCCAGCCTCCGCGAAGCCATGGCCGGCATCACCCACGTCATCCACTGCGCCGGCTGCCTCAGGGCGGGGCGAATCTCCGAGTTTTACCAGGTCAACCAGGCCGGGACCCGCAACCTCATCGAGGCCGCCAACGCTCAGGCCGGCGTGCGGCGCGTGGTGCAGGTCTCCAGCCTGGCGGCCAGCGGGCCGGCCCTGCCGGCCAAACCCGCCCGCGAGCAAGACCCGCCCCACCCGGTCTCCGCCTACGGCAAGAGCAAACTGGCGGGCGAACTGGAAGTCCTCCGCCACTGCCGCCCGGAGTTTGTCATCCTGCGCCCGCCCGGGGTTTACGGCCCCCGCGACACCCAATTCCTGGGGCTTTTCAAGGCCGTCAAAGCCCACCTGCTGCCAAGGCCAGGTCGCCAGGCCCTGAGCCTGGTGTTTGCGCGGGACCTGGCCGAGGTGATCGTGACCTGCCTGGACCACCCGGCGGCAGCGCGGAAGACCTATTTCGTTGCTTGCCCTGAAATCGTGACCGCCCGGTCGCTGGCCGGGGAGATTGCAGCGCAGATGGGCGTCTGGACCCTCCCGTTGCCGCTGCCGGCCCTGATGCTTTGGCCCTTATGCCTGGCCCAGCAGGGCCTCTCGCGCCTGACGGGCAAGCCGAACGTGCTGAGCTTGCAGAAATTCGCCGAACTGCGCGCCCCGGGCTGGGTCTGCGACCCGGGCCTCTTGCAGCGTGAAACGGGCTGCGCCTGCCCCACCACGCTCCGGCGCGGCCTGGGCGAGACCTTGGACTGGTATCGGCAGAACGGATGGCTCTGAGCTGTGACTAAGCAGTCGCGGAAGCCGGTGTGCGTGATTGGCTGGCGCTTTGAAGGGCCCCGGCCAAGCTCTCTCTGGCCAGGACCGTAACGCTCATGAATCGCTACACCTTTGTTGATTATGCCACCCAGACATACTCGGCCCTGGTGGCGGTTCTCATCCTGGTCTTCCACAACCAGACCGTGCCGGCCTGGCCCTGGCTCCTGGGCGCTCATGCCGCGGGCCTGGCGCTGGTCCATTGGCTGGTTCAGAACCGCGCCCGCGGCCGGCCGAACCCGGCGCTGGACTTGCTTCGGCACTTCTACCCGGTGCTGCTCTACCTCTGGTTTTTCTGCGAAACCGGGTGGCTGAACCGGATGTTTGTCACGGAATACCTCGATCCCATGGTCATCCGGTGGGAACAGGCGGTTTTTGGCTGCCAGCCGGCCGTTCTGTTCATGGAAAAAGCGCCGTGGCTGGCGGTCAGCGAGCTTTTTTATGCGGCCTATTTCTCGTATTACATAATGATCACCGGCGTGGGGCTCGCCCTTTTCCTGCGCAGCCGCCAGCAGTTTTTCCACTATGTCTCCGTCCTGTCGTTCCTTTTCTACCTCTGCTACCTGATTTACATCTTTCTGCCGATCATCGGTCCCCGCCTCTTCTTCCAGCCCGTCAACGGCTACGCGCTGCCGGAGGAGGTCCAGCGGCTGGCGCCGACGCACGTCTATCCTACGGCCGTTCAAGCCGGCGTTTTTTTCCGGCTGATGGGGTGGATTTACTACGTCTTCGAGGCCCCGGGCTCAGCCTTTCCCAGCAGCCACATCGCGGTGGCCTGGTGCACGGTCTATTTCTCGTTCCGCTACCTGAAGCCGATCCGCTACGCCCACCTGGCCCTCGCCCTCCTGCTCTCGCTCTCAACGGTCTATTGCCACTACCATTACACGATGGATGTCCTTGCCGGTTTGCTGACCTTCGCCGTGCTCCTGCCCCTGGGCAATTGGCTCTACTTCAAATTCGGCGCCTCCGCCCGGCCCCGACCGCGGGGCGACCCCGCAAGGTGAGTGCTCTGGGCCGGAAGCTCGGCGATGTATTCTGCGCTCGGGCGGCGAGGCCTCGGGCAAGGCGGTGGGCGGCGGCATTCAGGAAGTGCCCGCAGCCGCAGGCCTTGTCGCAGTCCGCTGCGAACAGCGAATGGCGAATCCCGATGCGGCATCGGGACTCTACCTGCTCTGGTGTCCAGGTCGCGATAGGATTCAATAGGCACAGGCGTTGCGAGCCGCATCTTGCCCCAAAGGGCCGGCTGATTTCCATTCTCCGTTCTCCGTTCGCCATTCTCCGTTCGCCGTTCGCCATTCGCCGTTCGCTGTTCGCTCTCCTCCGTTCGCCATTCGCCATTCGCAACTCGCGCCGCACCCCGTTCGCCGTTCGCCATTCGCTGTTCGCAGCGGCCGCCGTCCTCAGACTCTGCGACAAGCCCTGCGGCTCCGGCCACTTCCTGATTGCCGCCAGCTTACCCGAGCTTGAGGAAATTCGCCAGCAACTGCCGCCCGTTTTGGGTGAGAATGCTCTCCGGATGGAACTGCACGCCCCAAATCGGAAACTGCCTGTGCCTGACCCCCATGACCTCGCCCTCCTCGGTTTCGGCGGTCAGTTCCAGGCACGCCGGCAGGGTTGCCCGCTCGATCACCAGCGAGTGATAGCGCGTGGCGGCAAAGGGGTTGGGCAGGCCCGCGAAGAGGTCTTTGCCGTTGTGCTTAATCAGCGACAATTTGCCGTGCATCATTCGGTAGTTGACGATCACCTTGCCGCCGAACACGTGCCCGATGCACTGGTGCCCGAGGCAGACTCCCAGGGTGGGAACCTGCGGGCCGAAACGGCGGATGATCTCGTTGGAGAGCCCGGACTCGCGCGGCGAACCCGGCCCGGGCGAAATCAAGATGCGCTCCGGCCTCAAGGCCCCAATCTGCTCGAGCGAAATGCGGTCATTCCGATGGACCTGCAGCTCCACCTGCATCTCGCCCAGGTATTGCACCAGGTTGTAGGTGAACGAATCATAATTGTCGATGACCAGCACCATAACCACCGGTGAACCTAGCGCATTGGGCCGCGGCTGGGAAACAGAATTGTGGTTCCAACGGTCTTAAGGGCGCATCCCTACACTGCCACCAATTCCACTCTATCCGCGCGTAGCGCGGCACGCTTCCGCCCCGGAGGGGCAGGAAGATAGTAGCCCAGGGCAAGGCCCGTGCCGCTCCGAGTCCCGACACGTCGGGACCGCCCTGGGTAAAGTGGAAAAACGGATCACCCCCCTCCCGTCCCGCCTTGGCGGGATGGGAGGGGGGAAGGGGGGAGGGCTTGCGCCCGCGCTCAGCGGTGTCAGGATGCGCCCGGTCTTAACGTTTCAACGGTTTCAACGTTTTCCTGGTTTTGAACAGTTCCAACTGCGGACCCTTGAGGAGGTCGTAGTTTTTCAGGATCCGGAGGGTCTGGAGGAGATCGGATTTTTGGTAGTCGCGGTTGACCTGGACGGCGTTGACCAGGTCGGCCAGGAGCGCGCGGAACGGAAGGACCCCGTCAAGGCCCTTGGCGCGCAGCAGCGCGATGGTTTCTTCGCGGGCCTTGGCAAGCCGGGGCAGGGCCGGGGCCACGAGGATCTTGAGCACGGTGGCCGCGCCGTCCTCGGCGAAGGAGCGCGCCGCCTGCTGGAAGAACTTCGACTCGGCGAAGCGGAGGATTTCCGGCGAGGCCGCCAACTGGGCCTGGCTGAAGACCTTGCTATGCCAGGCCTTGACGACCACGATGGCGCGCCGGATGAAAGGCAAATCCGGCGAGCCCAGCACAAAGGGCAAGGCGCCCGGCGGCGTCTGCGGGTGCGGGTTGAGCACGAAGAAATCGATATCATCGTCCTCGTCGCGCTGGGTCTTGTCGATGTATTTGCCGCGCTGGCGGACGAGGAATTCGTGCAGTTCGAAGTACTCGCGAACAATGGTTTCGCTGACGGCGGGCATCTAGGGATTGAGGGTTGAGGGTTGAGGGTTGAGCCAACGGGAGGAAACTTCGGACTCCGAATCTGGCGCCGGGGCTCCCGGGGCGAGGGTTTGCTCCAGCAGCGGAGCGGGCACGCTCTGGCCAAACTGCGCTTCCCCGATTTTCCGCGCCAGGACGAACTTCATTTCGCCCCCGCTGACCTTTTTGTCCAGCTTCATCGCGGCGAGGAGCTTTTGCCGCTGCCGGTTGGTCAAAGACACTTCGGTCGGCAGCCCGGCGCGTTGGACGAGGTTGCGGATGCGCTGCACCTGGCTTGCGGACAGGCCAAGGTGCTGGGCCGAGAGCCTGGCGGCGGCGACCTGGCCGATGGCAATGGCCTCGCCGTGGAGGTATTTGCCGTAATGGGAGATGGCCTCCAGCGCGTGGCCGACGGTATGGCCGAAATTCAAAATCGCGCGCCGGCCGCTTTCGGTCTCATCCTGCCGCACGACCTGGGCCTTGATTTGGCAGCAGCGGGCCACGACCGCCGCCAGCGTCGCGGGCTGCCGCCGCGCCAGGGCGGGCAGGTCGCGTTCCAGCCGCTCGAACAACCCGGCATCGTAGATGATGCCGTACTTGATCACCTCGGCCAGTCCGGCCCGGAACTCCCGCGCCGGCAGCGTGGCCAGCGTCGCCAGGTCGCACAGCACCAGCCGCGGCTGGTAGAACGCCCCGACCAGGTTCTTGCCCGCCTTCAAGTTCACCCCCACTTTGCCGCCCACCGAACTGTCCACCTGCGCCAGCAGCGTCGTCGGCGCCTGCACGAAGGCAATCCCGCGCAGGTAAGTCGCGGCCACGAATCCAGCCAGGTCGCCCACCACACCGCCGCCGAGGGCGACGATGAACGATTTGCGCTCCAAGCGCAGCGCCGCCAGTTGGTCGTAGCAGGCCCGGACCGTCGCGAGGCTCTTGGCGGTCTCGCCGGCCGGCACCGTAATGAGTTCGCACTCAAACCCGGCCGCCTGCAGGGCTTGGCGAGCCGCCGCCCCGTAACGCGGCCCGACGTTGCGGTCGGAGACCACGACCCCGCGGCGGCCGAGTTTGAGGGCGGCGCATTCCTTGCCCAGGCGGCCCAGAAGACCGGTCCCGATTTTAATCTGGTAGCTGCGGCTGCCCAGGGCTACGTTCACGGTGCGCACCCCTCCAGCATAGGCCCTGCGTTACGGCTGTCAAAGCTTAGCCGTATCCGTTCCGTCACAGGGAAGCATTTCCCTTTCTTGGGTGATCCCTCCTAATCCTAATCTTAATCCTAATCCTAATCCTAATCCTAATCTTAATCCTAATCCTAATCCTAATCCTAATCCTAATCTCCGTCGTGCAACCGCCAATCAGAATTGGCTTTGATTAACCCCACGAGCATCGAAACAATTCTGCGTAGCCGCTCTTTCCCGGAGGCGACCACACCCAACTCACACGCAGGCGGCCCGCCGGCTGTGTGCTCTCCCGACCCCTCGGGAAACACCTTCGACTAGCGTCAGGCTGCAATGATAAGCGATGGAATGCGTCGCCGTTCGCGGTCCGCGTCGCGGCCCAACGGGCCGCCAGAACCCAGCCCAGGGCTGAGGCCGGCAGGCCGATGCCCTGGGGCCTCATTCCCACCGCCCGCCCCGCGCCCTGAAAGGGCGCTACAGACCTCAATCCCACTCAGAGTTGATTTCGATAGGGTGGCAGCCCAAACCAGGAAGCGTCCCGCCCATGTAGGCCTGGAGGTCGGCCCGGATGTCATCGGTTAGGCGAGGCTCCCGGTGTTTGGTGGAGAAGACGAGGTGTGGGTAGCTCTTGGCCAGCGATTGTGGCATGGCTTGGTGGTTTTGGCGCCCCTTCAGGGCGCGCTTGGTTTTGTAAACGGCTGCCCAGGGCATCGGCCTGACGGCCTCAGCCCTGGGCTGGGCTCTACCGGCCCGTCGGGCCGGAAACGCCGCCCATCCAATAACACGGACAGTACATCGCTTATTTCCGCAATCAAGCACTAGCGGGCTTTCTGTCACTTTTTAGTAAACAAAAGTCTGCAGCAGCAAGCTCAGTGCCGGGCCGCCGCGGCGGGCACGCGGGCCGCCGCTACGGCCCAGGGCGGCGCAGAAATGTCTTTCCCTGGCTCGGCTCGGACCTATCCTTGCCGCCCGTGAATGCAGTGGCCCTAATCACAGGCGCCTCGCGCGGGATTGGCCGCGGCATTGCGCTGGAGCTGGCCAGGCTGGGGACGGACCTGGTGCTGGGGTATGCCCGGAATCTCCCGGCCGCCCGGCAAACGGCGGCGGACTGCCTGGCGCTGGCGGGGAGCCTGGATAAATCCATCCGCGCCGAGATTTGCCTGGCGGACATCGGCAGCGGCGCGGACCGGCAGAAGCTGATCGCGTTCACCAGGTCGGCCTTTGGCCGCCTTGATTTGCTGGTGAACAACGCCGGCGTGGCCCCGGAGGCGCGCGCGGACCTCCTCGAGGCCACCGAGGAGAGCTTTGATCGGCTCCTTAACCTCAACCTCAAAGGCCCCTATTTCCTGACCCAGCTCGCCGCCCGGTGGATGATCGAACAATCCCGCGCCAGCCTCCCCCCAGCTCCCATTCGCCCCAAGATCATCACCATCACCTCAATCAGTGCCTACACTGCCTCGGTCAGCCGGGGCGATTACTGCCTGGCCAAGGCGGCCCTGGCCATGCTCACGCCGCTCTTTGCCGCCCGGCTCGCCCAACACGGCATCAATGTCTATGAAATCCGTCCGGGCATCATTGCCACCGACATGACCAGCCCGGTGAAGCGAAAGTACGACCAACTGATTGCCGCTGGCCTGACGCCCATCCAACGTTGGGGCACGCCGGCAGATGTCGGCAAGGCGGTGGCCGCCATCGCCCAGGACCTGCTGCCCTTCAGCACCGGCGAGGTCCTCAATGTCGACGGCGGTTTCCATCTGCGCCGGCTCTGACTCTCACCAAGACCCATGCCCCTTAAGATTGCCCAGCGCCTGACCGCCAGACAGCTCGTGCCCAAACTGTGCCGGTTCTTTGACCTCTCGGCCGGCAAAATCCTGGGCCTGGAAAAGACCTGGAACCCTGCCCAGGGCGCCCCCGTATTCACCGTCCAGGGCCGCTACACCACACGCGGCTGGACCGAATGGACCCAGGGGTTCCAATTTGGCTCCGCCCTGCTCCAGTTCGATGCTACCGGTGACGAGCGGTTCCTCGAAATCGGCCGGCGCAGAACCATCGAACTGATGGCGCCGCACGTCTCCGCCATCGGCGTGCACGACCACGGGTTTAACAACCTCTCCACCTACGGCAATCTCTGGCGCCTGATGCGGGAAGGGAAAATCCCCTTCCGCCCACGTGAGCTGGAGACCTACGAACTGGCGCTCAAAGTCTCCGGCGCCGTCCAGGCCGCGCGTTGGACCGCCACCGCCGATGGCGGGGGCTACCTCTATTCTTTCAACGGCCCGCATTCCTTGTTCATCGATAGCGTGCGCTCGCTCCGCTCCCTGGCGGTGGCCCATCAACTGGGCCACGTCCTCCTGGGCGAGGGCGACCAAAGAATCTGCCTGCGGCAACGGCTGCTGGCACACGGCCAATGCGCCGCCCGCTACAATGTCTATTACGGCCAGGGCCGCGACCTTTACGATGTGCGCGGCCGCACCGCCCAGGAGAGTATCTTCAATCTGAACGACGGCAGCTACCGCTGTCCCAACTCGCAGCAGGGCTACTCGCCTTTCAGCACCTGGACCCGGGGCCTGGCCTGGGCCATTCTGGGCTACGCCGAGCAATTGGAATTCCTTGAGACGCTGCCACCAGCGCCCCTGCGGCCCGGCTCCCAACCGGCGTCGCCCAGGTCCCGGAAGCTCTCCCCGGCCCCAGCCGACGGCCCCGAGGGCACGCTGTCGGCGGCGCTGGGTTGGTTCTCCGCCGCCGCCCTGGCCACGGCCGATTTTTACCTCGCCAACTGCTGCGCGGATGGCATTCCGATGTGGGACACCGGCGCCCCGAACTTGCCTCGGCTGGGCGATTACCTCAACCGGGTTTCCGACCCGTTCAACCCCTGGGAGCCTGTGGACAGCTCGGCCGCCGCGATCGCGGCCCAGGGCCTGATTCGCCTGGGAAACTACCTGGCGGCCAAAGGCGACGCCAAGAGAGGCGCGCGCTACCGCCAGGCCGGCCTCACCGTGGCCCATTCCCTGTTGGGCGAACCCTATCTGTCGGCCAATGCCAAACACCAGGGCCTCCTGCTGCATGCGGTTTATCATCGGCCCAACGGTTGGGACCACATCGCGCCAGGCCAGAAAGTCCCCAACGGCGAGAGCTCGATGTGGGGGGATTATCATGCCCGCGAACTGGCGCTGCTGCTCCTGCGCGAAGCCCGCCAGGAGAAATACCCGACCTTCTTCGCTAACGGACCGATTCGAGCAGACAGCCATCGGCCCTGACAACGCAAACAGCTATGGCCGGGGCCATCAAATTGACCCGCATCCCCTCGCTCAAGACCGTCGAGGATTTCCGCCGGCACGCCGCCTCGCTCGGCCTTGAGTTGCCTTGTGACGAGCGAATCCTCATGGGCAGCGCCTCCCCGCTGGCGCAACCCATTGAGGGCGTCGCCATCAACGGCAAGCGCCTGGGCAACCGCTGCGCCGTGCAGCCCATGGAGGGCTGGGACGGCACGGCCAGCGGGGGCATCACCGAGCCAACGCTCCGGCGCTGGCGACGATTTGGCGAAAGCGGGGCCAAACTGATCTTCGGCGGCGAAGCCATGGCGGTGCGGCCCGACGGCCGTGCCAATCCCAACCAACTCATCATCCAGGAACCGAACAAGGCCGGCCTGGCCAGGCTGCGCGCGACCCTCCTGGCGGCCCACAAGCAACTGCATGGCACTGCCGATGACCTGGTCATCGGCTTCCAACTCACGCACTCCGGGCGGTTCTGCAAACCCAACGATAAATTCCGCCTCGAGCCCCGCGTGGCCTACCGCCACCCCATCCTCGACCGCAAGTTCGGCGTCACCCGCCAGGAGCAGGTGTGGACGGATGGCGAAATCGAGCGGCTGATCGAAGATTACGTCCGGGCGGCCAAGCTCGCCTGGGACGTCGGCGCGGACTTTGTCGATATCAAACACTGCCACGGCTATCTCCTGCACGAGTTCCTGAGCGCCTACACTCGCCCTGGCAAGTACGGCGGCTCGTTCGAGAACCGCACCCGCATCCTCCGCGAGATCGTTTCGGGCATTCGCGCCGCCGGCAATCGGATCGACCTCGCCGTGCGGCTGAGCGCCTTCGATTTCGTGCCCTTCCGCCCCGACCCGGCGCTGTCCGGGCCGGGCCGGCCTGGACCCGGCATCCCGGAGGACTTCTCGCATTGCCTGCCCTACCGCTACGCCTTCGGCGTCAACCCGGACAACCCAGTCGAGTATGACCTGGCCGAGGCCTTTCGCTTCGTGGAATTGTGCCAGCAACTCGGGGTGAAGCTGGTTAACCTGAGCGCCGGTTCGCCCTATTACAATCCGCATATCCAGCGCCCGGCCGCCTATCCTCCCCTGGACGGCTATCAGCCGCCCGAAGACCCGTTGGTCGGCGTCGCCCGCCAGGTCCAGGCCGTCCGCCAGCTCAAGGCGCGCGCCCCCGCAGGCCTGCTCTTGGTCGGCTCAGCCTATTCCTACTTGCAGGAGTTCCTGCCCCAGGTCGCCCAAGCCGTGCTCCGCCACGGCTGGACCGACCTGGTCGGCATTGGACGCATGGTCCTGGCGTACCCGGCGATCTTCGCCGACGCCCTGGCCGAAGGCAGGCTGGCGACCAGGTTGCTCTGCCGCACCTTCAGCGCCTGCACCACCGCCCCGCGCCTCGGCCTGAGCAGCGGCTGCTATCCGCTCGACCACTACTATCGGTCCAGACCGGAGTTCCAGCAACTCAAACAGCTCAAACCCTCAGCCCTGGGTATGCACCCGGGGGCAGTTCCAGGAAAACCGCCAGCAGGGCCGATCATTGAAAATTGAGAACGAAAAGGCCACGCGGACGCGTGGCCTTTTCGTTCTCAAGTTGGAAATGAAAATCAGGTCGCTTCTCCGGAAGCCCAATCCCCCAGTTGCAGGTAGGCCCGGATCTTCCTGCGCTCATAACGATGTTTCCGGAGCTTCTTGGGCTGGTTCTCCACTTTGCGGAAGGGGTGTTTGGGATTCCGAATCATTTCAGTGATGACTTCCAACGACTTGGTCATAGCTTGATTTCCTTGGTTCAGGTTTAGCCTGGCGAGAAGAATGCAGCCAGGCGGGAAAGGTCCCCCCCGGGGCTTTCCCTGCGACCGCCCCCAGTGCTTGCGCTTTGGCATCGGCTGCTTCAAGCATTCCAACTATACGACCATTTTAAGAATAATCCATTCAAAAATTGACTTGCGACGGGCGCTTAACTGGAAATAAGTGGAAATATGTGCAAAAAACCGCTGCCGCGCCCCTCGCCATGGGCAAGAACCGGCTCCTGGCCGGGCCCGAACCGAAGCGGCCCTGTCAGTTTGGCATTCACCGGGTGATAGTTATAGCGCGTTTTGAGCGGGGCGCCAAATGCTCCATTGGCTCTATTGGCTCTATTGCCTGTGTTGGGAAATTTTGTAACTATTCGGGCCTCAGGGGCCAGCGGGAGGGGCTGAGGGCAATGACAGTGACGGTTACCTCTAGGGCGGCGGCGGCGAGAGCTCGAGCTGGGTTTCCACGGGGCGGAAGGGGGCAAAGCTGCGGCGGTGAATGGGGCAGGGGCCGCGTTGGTTGATGGCGGCCAGGTGCTGGGGCGTGGCGTAGCCCTTGTGCTGCGCAAAGCCATAGCCGGGGTAGAGCCGGTCGAACTCGCGCATCATCCGGTCCCGGGTCACTTTGGCCAGGACGCTGGCGGCGGCGATGGAGTAGCTCTTGCAGTCGCCCTGGACGAGCGCGGTTTGAGCGTAAGCCAGCCACTTGATCTTCAAACCGTCCACCAGCACGTGCTGCGGTTTGGGGTCCAACCGGTCCAGGGCCAGGTTCATCGCGCGCCAGGCCGCCTGGCGGATGTTGATGCGGTCGATCATTTCCACGTCCACGCCGGCGATCGCATAGCGAATCTCGGGGTGGGTGCTCAGGAGGGAGAAATACTTCTCGCGCTGCTCCTCCGTGAGCTGCTTGGAATCATTGAGGCCGCGGAGTTTGGCGCATAAACCACACTCCAGCCAACGGCACGGAAACACCACGGCCGCGGCCACGACCGGCCCGGCCAGCGGGCCGCAGCCCGCTTCGTCCACGCCCGCGACCCAGGCCAGACCCTGCTGCCACAGCTCGCGCTCGTGCGCCAACCGGTGCCAATACTTCGCGCTCATCGGTCTCCGCGCCAAATTAGCCGGGCGCCGCCCGCAGGCAAATCCGATTCGGATTTTCAAATCGGGGCTGCAAAATCCCCCCAATCACCTGCACGCCGGCGCCCCTTCAACCCCTGCCCGCTTCCAGGTTGCGTTCGTAGGCCTTGTTGACGAGGTAACTTCTGCCCAGGGCTTCGCCCAGCGGGTCGGCCTCAGGCGCGCAGAAGCCCAGGTGCAGGTGCCGCCGCCAGCCTTCGGCGTGCGGGAACCGCTTGGACATGCGCCCGACCTCGAGCGACATGTCCTCCATGGCCAGCAGATAGGAGTTGAACCCCTGGCTGGCATCCAGCCAGCGTTGCTGGCTCTTATGGGCCGCCAGCGCCTCGCGCTTGGTCTTTTGCACCGAGGTCGTACTCACAAAGGCGCCCGGGATGATTCGCCGCCGCAGGCTGTCGCGCAAGCCCTGCGGCATGGCGTGATAGAGGGTGACCTCGTATTTGGCCGCCGGGCGGGCGGGAGCGGTCCTGAAGTTCGCCATCCCGCGCCCGAACGCCGCCGTCACCGCCAGGCGGGAGGTATTGACGTGATCCTCCATGTAATCCTGCGGCGAATGGGTCAGGACAATTTGGGGCTTGACCTCGCGAATCACCGCCGCCAGGGCGCGGAGCAGTTCGAGGCTGTAAATGACCTCCAAATCGTCGGTCAGGCAGGGATGGAACTGAGCGCCGAGGATTTTGGCGGCGGCCCGGGCCTCGGTGTTGCGGATGGCGCGCGTGGCGGCGGAGTTGTAGTCGGTGCTGCCGCAGTTGCCGCTGGCCACGGTCAGGTAATGCGTCGTGTAGCCGCCTCGCTTGAGCAGCAGCAGCGTGCCGGCCATTTGGAATTCAATGTCGTCCGGGTGGGCGCCGATGGCGATGGCAACTTTGTTGGGCATGGTGGAGAGCGGGTTGGCAGTCGCCTAAGGGAGTCTTACGGGCCGGCCCAGTTGGGCCGGGCGGCCGGCGGCGAAGATGACTTCGGGGGCCTGGGCGGCCTCGTCCAGGCTGGTGAACGGCATTTCGCGGTCTTCATGGGACAAGCCCATGCCACAATCTTTGGGCGCGCTTGTCAAGACAAGAGAGGATGGCGAGGCCGGACCTCCAAAGTCTGGACGCGCATTGGGTTCAATAACACTGGACGATGGCCCAGCAACGGTCGAAGCGGCGTGCCGCGGCATCCGGCCTGCGGAGCCAAAGGAAGAGCCTGCCGGCATCGGCCCAAACGAGGCCGAGGCCCTCCTCCGAATCGAGTTGCAGGAGCAGAGACCAGTCCTTGGCGCCGGCAGCGACCCGGCGCTCCCTGGGGTTCTCGGGATCAGGCTTGAAACTGGCGTCGAGACCGGCCGAGGCCATGGCGCATTTCGTGGGCATCTCGTTCTGGATGGCGTCGGGGTGGCCGAAGAGCTTGTGAACCGGCACTTCCTTGCGGCCGGGCTGGCAGAGCCGGTGGAGGACAGTGAGATAGCGCTCGCACTCAGCGGCGCTGAACTTGAGCGCTTCGATGGCGGCAGTGCTCAAAGACGGCAGCGAGTCCACTTTGGCAAACTCAAGCGAGCAGGCGGGCAGCAAGGCCTGAGCGGGGAGCCAGTCCGGCGGCCCAGCCCTGCCCAGCGCTGACCGAGGGCCGGCGTGGAACAGGACTTGCCAGGCCCGTTTGTCCTTGGGGTCGCTGCCCCAGGGGAAGGTCTCGGTGTCATAAAAGAACCAGAGAAAGCCCGCTGGCGGCAGGATGCTGTCGGGCAGGAACCGCGCGATCTGGGCCAAGTCGAGCTGGAGCACGAAATCAAGCGGCGCCTCGGCGGTCCCGGGCCATTTTACATCTGCGGGCAGGTCGGGCAGGCCGCCGAAACGCGATCGGCCCACCGGCAAGTCGTCTGTCCGGTTCAATACGAATCGAATGCTGGGCAGGACCAGCGGAGCCAACTCGGACGCGCGCGCGGAAAGCCTCGCCCTGGCGACCAACTCGAGCGCCGGGGCTGGCGCCGGGACTGGCTGCTTCGGTGCTGGCCGGCGAGGCCTTTGCCGCGGTTTCGGCGCGGGCTGCACCTCGGGTCTGCCGAGCCAAAGCTCCGGACGCGATGGCTGGGCCTTGGCGAAACCGCGTCGCTGCTCGCTGCCGTCGGTCCTGGCCGGCACAAACAGGATATTCGTCAGTTTCAGCCGGGTGACTGCTTCCGCGAAGACCTCGTTGCAGAAAACGGCGTTCGGGCGGTTCTTGAGCCGGAACAGGCTGAGGCCTTCCGGGATGGTGTGACCTTTCAGAACTGGCCGTTTTGGGACCAAGCCCGATTCCCGTCCGCAAATGTTGCACCGGAGCGGGAAGCCACGCCGGCGCAACATCGTCTGTCGTCTTGAATCCAGCTTGCCGGAGAGTGCCGCGGAATGCTCGATTTGCAGCTCGAAGTAAGGCTCCCATTTCCGTTTGGACTTGATCGCGCAAGCCACGGGAAAGAGGTCGTTGATTCCCGCCGCGCGCAGTTTGTCCAGCGCCGAGCCGGCGACCAGGATATGCTCCCCGATATACCAATCCGCAGGCCTGCCCCACAGGCTGGCGACGACCGGGCCAAAGGCCGTGCCGGGTGTGACCGGCACTTCGTACGGCAGCGCCGCCAGGAGCGTCTGCCGCAATTCCTGCCATTTCTCCGCCTCTTTCCACTGCTCCCTCCAGCGCATTTCTTCGTCTGAGAGCCACGCCGCACCGGCCCAACGCAGGGCGCGGCGCAGCAGCGGGTTCTTCGAGAAGTCGGCCGCCGGGTAACAATAGCCTTCCATGTAGGTAGTGAGGTTCCAGCATCTGGCGGGACAGTCCAGCCCCGGCATCTTCCAGGGCCGCTCTGTGTGGCACTCCGCCTCGTGTGCAAAGGCCCATTCAAAATCGTGTTTGACAAGAAAGAATTTCATGCTGCCTTACGTTTGATTGCCTTGGCCTCTGGCTAAACACAGTCCAAAGACCGTCCAAGCCGCCCTGGACCGCTCCTGGTCCGGGCAGCCGTTCTTCGCCTCGCCTTCACGGGCAGCGCACTAACACCCGCAGGCGCTTGGACTGGTAGGTCCCGGCGTTGCCGGCAAAGGTCCAGTCGGGATTCGTGTTGGGCTTTCCGGCCGGCTGGTTGCCGATGCCCAGGTCGGCCTGGCTGCCCTCGCGCCAGTGGTTCAGGGCGAAGAGGGTCTGCTTGGCGTCGTGGTTGTGGACCTGCATCGAGCCGTAGCCGTCCGCAGGGTCGCTCATTTGATCGCCGAAATCCCAGACCTGGGAGGAGGCATTCGGCACGTTGGCGGCATTGTCGGGGCCGTAGTTGTTGGGCCAGAACTCGAGGTTGCCGCCGGCCAGGTTCGTGCCGGTGAGGATGCCCCTGACGTTGGAATAGACATTCAGGCTGGCCACGTTCTGCTGGAAACGGGCGCCCGATTGGAAGGTCGGCACGCCGAGCTTGCCCAGGTCCTGGGTGAAGGCGTCCATCGAGACGTAGAGGTATTGGAGGTTGCCGTCTTTGCCTTGCAACTCCAGAAAGTAGGCCACGCGGTCAATCGGTTTGTTGATCCGCCCGTGGTTATCCACGTCATAGGTAATCGCCTGGCCGAGTTTGGCCAGGTCGAGGTCATAGACCAACTGGAAATGCTTGGCCTCGGGGACCTTAAGGGCCAGGAGGTCGCGCTTGGGCTCGACGCCGGCGCGGAAGGCCCCGGCCGGCAGGCCCTCGGCATTCATCAGGTTCGGCTCCGCCAGCATGCCCCAGGCAAAGCGCATGGCCACCGGGCGCTTCACTTCAGGGGAAGACAGCACCACGGACGAGCCGTCGAGCCGGGCGTCGGCCTTGACGAAACCGCCTTCGTCGGCGTCGATGATTTCAAACCAGGTCAGGGGCTGGCCGTCGCGGCTGGCGAGTCCGCGGCCGACATTGCCGAAGGTGAGCCGGAGGTGATCGCCCTCGATGCTCATGGCCTTGAAGGTGGGGCCGGAGCAAACCAGTTCTCCCTGGCCGTAGGTCTTGGCCAGGGCCCACAGGGCGAGCCGCCGGCCGACTTCCTGTTTGTTGGCGGGATGGATGTCTTTGAGGTTGCCGATGTCGTTGATGACGACCATGCCGGCATTGGGGATGGCCTGGGCCGCGGCGGCCTGGGCCTCCCAGAATTCGCCAATGACCTCCGGGTTGCCCCCGTAGTTGAAAGGGGCAATTTGGACGAAATAGAAGGGGAACTCGCCGTCGCCCCAAATCCGGCGCCAGCCGCCAACCAGGGCCTTCATGCGCTCGGTGTACAACTTGCCTTCGCCGCTGTTGGACTCGCCCTGGTACCAGATAGCGCCGCGCAGGGACAAAGGGCAAAGGGGGTGGATCATGCCGTTGAACAGGGCCGTGGCGTCCTGCACGTCACGCGGGGGCAGCAACTCGGCGGGATAGGTGGGCATCGCCGGGACCAGCGTCCGCTGTGCCAGCGCCTTCCGGGCGGCGTCGAGCCAGCGTTCCGTCTCGTCCAGGACCTGTTGGAGGCGCTCCTGGTGGAGGGCGCTGCGGGGGTCGCCAAGCTGAGCCAGTTCATAGTCCCTTTTCAACGCCGCCACCTCGGCCAAGCCCTCCAGCGGGGTCCACGGTTGGATGCGCGTGCCGCCCCAGGTGGCATCAACCAGCCCGACCGCGACGCCGAGTTTGCGGTGCAACTCCCGCCCGAAGTAATAGCCGGCCGCCGTGAAACCGCCCCAGCCGCCTTCGGCGACGGCCTTGGGCGAACAGACTTTCCAAGCGCCCTCCATCTCGTCTTGGGGTTCGGGCGTCCAGCGCTTGGGCACCTTCAACAGGCGGAGGCCGGGGTAGTTGGCGGCGGCGATCTCCTCCCGGGCGTTGAGGCAGGCGCCAATGCCCATTTCCATGTTCGATTGTCCGGAGCAGAGCCACACTTCGCCGACCATCACGTCTTCAAATTCCACGGTGCTGGAGCCGCGCACGGCCAGCGTGAACGGCCCGCCGGCTTTCAGGCCCGGCAGCACGGCCTTCCACTCCCCGCCCGCATTGGCCTGGGCCTGGCGGCTTTCGGAGCCGAGTTGGACCGTAACGGTTTCGTTGGGCTGGGCCCAGCCCCGGATGACCAGCGGCCTTTCCTGCTGCAGGACCATGTGGCTGCCGAACACCTTCGGCAACCGCACCTCGGCCCGGGCGGAGGGTGGGAGATTGCCGCTGCCGGCGAGCAGGGCGATGAGTGAGCAGATTAGCCAGGTGAGTCTTGTCTTTTGCATAATTGTTCTGAGCCGTTATCCGGCCAGCTCAAGGGTTGCTGAGCTGCCGTCGTTTCCCTCGAAGATGCCAGGCGCCAGGGGGTGGTGTCGATCTCGTAATCTTAATCCTAATCCTAATCCTTCTTCCTAATCTTAATCCTTGTTCCTAATCTTAATCCTAATCCTGCTCCTACCTCGAAGATACCGGGCGCCAGCGGGTGGTGTCGATGGCTTTTGCGGTCGCCCCTTCACTGGCGGTTTCCGCCCACAGCCCCGAGCGGCCAATGCCCCTCGGCGGTTTCACCTTCCAAGGTCAAGTCTAGAAATGCCTGTAAAAACGATGGACGACTGAGACTGCGAGAGGACGGGATACAGGCCCACCAGATGGATGATCGGCGCGACCCTCCTCGGTACTACCAGAACAACTCTTGGGAATTGTGTATCGTCGCCGCAGATGGCGGCTGGCAGACCAAGGTCAACGTCGGCAGTTACAGAATCCAACGCTCGCGGCCCGACTGGTCAGCCGACAGTCGGAAACTGGCGCTGACGCTGACCGAAGAGCGGTCCGGCGAGATCGGCCTGCTGGAAAACGTTCTGCCGAAAGGAAAAGTGGCCGTGTGGTAATTGACCAATTCAAAGGCATTCGCCCGGCTCGACTCTTGGTCGGGGCGGGGCTGAATCCTGGAAAGGGATGTTTTGGACGCCGGCTCCGACTTCAGCGATCATCTGCGACACCGATCGGCCGCCTCCAAACGCCGCTGCCCCAAGTCCCGGCGAAGAGATTCGTACCGCTCACCGCAAGAGCGGAGACTTTTCTCTTGGTCAAACCGCTATTAACCACCGTCCAGCTCGTGCCATGGTTAGTGGAGAGAAAAGCGCCGCCGCCGAAAGTCCCGGCAAAGAGATACGTGCCGCTCAGGGCTAGGGCCGTAACCGAAGTGTTCGTCAATCCGGCGTTGACGGCAGTCCAGCTCGTGCCGTGGTTGGAAGAGACAAAAACGCCGCCGTCCGTCCCTGCAAAGAGACTCGTGCCACTCACTACCAGGCTACTGACATCTCTATTCGTCAAGCCGGTGTTGGTCTCCGTCCAGCTTGCGCCGTTGTTGGTCGAGCGAAAAATGCCATCGTCTGGAGTTCCGGCAAAGAGACTCGTGCCGCTCACCGCGAAGGCCACCACATGAGCCTTCCTCCAGCCCTTATTAACCGCCGACCAGCTTGTGCCATGGTTGGTGGAGAGAAAAGCGCCGCCGCCGAAAGTCCCGGCAAAGAGATACGTGCCATTCACCACCAGGCTACGGACATCTCTATTCGTCAAGCCGGTGTTGGTCTCCGTCCAGCTTGCGCCGTTGTTGGTCGAGCGAAAAATGCCGTCGCCTGAAGTTCCAGCAAAGAGACTCGTGCCGCTCACCGCGAAGGCGCGGACAAAAAGCCCCGTCAAGCCGGTATTGACCGCGGTCCAGTTTGTCCCGTTGTTGGTCGAGAGAAAAGCGCCGCCGCCCCCAGTCCCGGCAAGCAGATTCGTGCCGCTTACCGCAAGGGTGAGAACGAGACTGTTTGGGGCGCTCACCGAAAGGTGAGGGTCAGAAGCATCCGGTAGGCCGTCATTCACCGCCGTCCAGCTTGCGGCGTTGTTGGTCGAGCGAAAAACTCCGCCGCCGATCCCGGCAAAGAGACTCATGCCGCCACGCTCGCTGGGGCTCACTGCCAGGGCAAAGACATTGAAGGACGTCAAACCGTTATTGACCGCCGTCCAGCTTGCGCCCTGGTTGGCCGAGCGGAAAACGCCGGCGCCAACGGTCCCGGCGAGCAGATTTGTACCGCTTACCACAAGGGCCATGACCGCAGTCCTCCTCGGCAAACCGTTGGTGACCGCGATCCAAGTTGCGCCCTGGTTAGTCGAGCGAAAAACGCCGGCGTCAATCGTCCCGGCGAACAGATTTGTGTCGCTGACCGCCAGGGCTTCGATGTGAAGGGACGCCAAGCCGTTGGTGACCGCCGTCCAGCTAGTACCTTTGTTGGTCGAGAGAAACAGGCCGCCGCCACAAGTCCCCGCAAAAAGACACACGCCGCTCACAACCAGGGAGTTATGGTTAACCTGTTTGTTCCTCAGGCCGGTATTGACCGGCGTCCAGCTCGTGCCGTTGTTGGTCGAACAAAGAACGCCGTGGCCGAAAGTCCCGGCAAAGAGATTTGTGTCGTTCACCGCCAAGGCTTGGACGCTCGGGTTTGGCAAACCGGTATTGACCGCCGTCCAGCTTGTGCCGCTGTTGGCCGAGAGAAAGACGCCGCCTTCAGTGCCGGCAAAGAGATTCGTGCCGCTGACCGCAATGGCATGGACAACAGTGTTCGTCAAGCCGGTCGCAGTCCAGCTTGTGCCGTTGTTGGTCGAGAGAAAGACGCCACCGCCCCAGGTCCCGGCGAAGAGATTCGAGCCGCTCGCGGCAAGACTCCTGATCGGACAGCTGTAGGGACCGTCGGTTTGAACCCATTGAGCTTCAGGAACGCCAGCAGGCATCAGTGAAAGAGCGAACAGGACCAGAGTCGATCGTATTTCATGCATAGATGACTCCTTTGGATTCGAATGTGATAAGGGCGATTGCCCAATCCGCGTTTGGTTTCTCGTGCGCCCTGAGCTGGCCGGAAAGCGAATCGATCGTATCGATCTTCGCACCCCCGTTAGAGGCGGTCAGCGGACCACCCGGAAGACGCCGCACGAAGAATCTGAGAGTCAGTCGGGCGGACCCTCGAAACCACTCACCCTTCTCACCCCACACTGGAAGCTGGCCGTTCATACCGGTTTACGGAGCCGTTTCCTGCACGCGGGTCGTTGGCTGAATGAAGCGAGTCAGCGGCCCGTGGAGGCAGTGGTTGATTAATCGCACGAACGGCGAATCAGCGCAAGCCGGATCTCAAGCCGGCCGGCTCCGGGATCAGGGACGTAACCGATGCTGATTCCAGGCACCCTTGGCCGCCAGTCAGACTACCGGCTTCGCCTGGGAGTCGGTCATGAGGGCAGCCAGCTCACGACTAATCGCCGGCGTAACCTTCACGCCCCGCCAGTTGGCCGAGGCATCGACGAGCACGGCGAACATCAGACTCAACCCTGACCGTTCGTTCATGAACCGGGGGATGACCTTGGATCGACGTTGCCCCTCCCCAAACAACCGCTCCAACAGGTTCGTGGTGCGGATCCGCTTCCGATGCGTCTCCGGGAATCGCAGGGCGGTCAGGCATTCCTCCAAGTCCGTCCCCAGGCACTTCATCGCCTCGGGGAACTGCTCCTCATACATCGCCACGACGGCTCGGGCTTCCGCCAACCCCGCCCTGTAGCTCTGCGCCGTGAAGGCTTTCTGAATCAGCTTTTTGAGCCCCGGCCGCGCCTTCTCCGGCAGCTTGCACAGGATGTTCCGCATCCGATGCACCTGACACCGCTGCACCCATGAGTCCGGAAAGCTCTCCCGCACCGCCTTCCGCAAGCCGCTGTTCCCGTCGATCACGGTCAACAGCGGATCGGTTAACCCGCGCTGCTTCATGTCCTCAAAGAAGCTCTGCCAGCAGACCGTGCTCTCCTTGTCCCCGACGGCCAGATGTAGCAGCACCTTCCTTCCATCGGTTTTGATGCCGTAGGCACACAGAACGGCCACAGCTTTGGCGTCTTCGGGGCGGAGTCGGAGATAGATGCCGTCGCAGAACAGGCAGAGGAGATCCACGTCGGACAGGTCCCGGTTCTGCCACCGCTCGAAATCGTGTTTGAGCCGGCTGCAGAGCGTGCTCACGGTGCTCTTGCTCACGCCCTCAACTTCCAGCGCCTCGGTCAGCGCCGCTTCGATGTCGCGAGTGGACATCCCCTTGACGTAGAGCTGAGGGATGAGGGCGGCCAGCTTGTCGCTGCGGCGGATTAGGCTCTGGAGCCACACACTGTCAAACGCTTCAATCGTGTCGCGCACCTGGGGCATTTTCAGATGCAACGGGCCTTCGCCAGTCTCCACCCGTTTGTCGGCGTAACCGTTGCGGTAGCCCCGGAGCAGGCGGTCCGCGCTGCGCTGGTAATGGTCCCGGCCCAGGAACTCCGTGACTTCGAGTTCCACCGCCTTCTGGAGCATGAGCTGAGCACCCAGGCGTATGGTTTCGGAGAGGGGAGCTTGTCTGGTGGCAGGGCTGAGGAACTGTTCTTCGAGGGATTGGCTGGGAAGTTGACGTTTCATTGTTGTCCTTCGCTTTCTGTTTGACCGGGGCAAGTCGAGGCTGCACCCAATCGGTTTTTACAGGAAGCTTAGGACATCACCACCTTCCACCAAGACGCTCAGCCCCTCAGCAAATTGCGCCCGCGCTGGCTTGTAGGGCCAGACGCCCTCCCCTGGCAGGCGGGACGCCTGCCCCACTACCCACTACTTGCCGGGCGCGGCGTCTTGCACCGTGATGGCGCCCAATTTGTACCACCCCTCGCTATCGCGCCCCGCGATCGCCAGTCTGAGCCTCGGCTCCAGCGCGCGCGGGTCGAGCAAGGCCAGGGCCAGGTCGTATTCCCCTCCAGGCAGGTTCGCCGGCACCGTCACCGCGTTGTCGAACAGATTGTCGCCGGGCAGCCAGGTCGTGATGTCTGCGCCGGTGAGCAACAGCTCGGTGCGCCGGCTATTCTTGAGCCGAAACGCCAACGGAAACCGCTGGTAACACGGCGCCACGCCCTTGTTCTCCCACCAGGAGGTGAAAGCCAGGCCGGCGCGCGGCCGGACGGCGGCCGGATAGGTGAACTTGCGCAGGACAAAACGATAACCCATTCTCTTGAGCCAGTGCTCCACTTGCGGCCGCCATTCCGCCGGCACCGCCGAGGACTTCGCGTTGAACGAGGAAATATGCCACTTGAGCGACTCATCGATGATGTGGTCGACGTCCCAGCCTTGATTCTTCCAGAACTGCATCGTCCAGCACGCTTCCATGGTCACGGGCGCGCGGCGCCAGGCTTCCTGCAGGCCTGTTTGGATGAGCGCCTGGGGATAGTAATCGTTCATGTGGCACCAGGTCTTGCTGAAGCCGCCCAGGTCCCCCAGGCAATCGACCCGCCAGCCGACGGGTCGTTTGGCAAGGGCGTAGTGCGTGGCCAGCGGGTCCTGGAGCTGGACCACGAGCGGCGTGGTGTGAAACCAATCGAGGTAGCAGTCCAGCAGGGCCTTGCGCGTGGCCTCGGTCAGTTCTTCGGAGCCCGCCCCTTCGCCCCAGGCGCCGACGATGGAGACGTCGACCAGTTCCAAATCCGGGTGCCCATCGTAGCGTGTGCCGAGGGCGCGAATCAGGCCGCCGAAATGCTGCAAGTAGCGAGGGTTTTCCGGATGCACCCGCCATTTCTCCACCGGCAGTTTCTGCTCCCGGTCCTCTCCGGCCACCAGCGCCCGGTACCACCCGGGCACGTCCGTGTCGGCCCCCGTGCCGTAGGGGGCGATTCTCAGCATGAGCGACTGGCCGCGCTCCCGCGCCACTGCCAGCGCCTTGTCGAGCATCTCCCAGCGATAGGCCCCGGGCTCAGGCTCCACGAACTTCCAGTACACGCGGAAGTAGGCAATGGTGCTCATCGGGTAATCCCGGTTGGTCAGGTTCCCTGAGAAGGGCTGGTATTCAATGGGAAAACCCTCGGTCCACTTCAGGCCCTCATTCAGGTGGTCGCCGTTGAACCGCTGGAACGTGGTGAAGCCCAGGCCGGGATTGAGCAGCACCTCGTCGATCTCTTGAGGGCGGACGGTGACGATTTCGCCAGCCGGGACAAGCATCTGACTGGCAGCCAGCAGCACCAAGCAGCGGATAGGGGCGGCATTCATGGGTCAAACGAGTTAAATAAGTCAAATGGGCTAAACAAGTTAAATAAGCTGTAGAACCGGTGAAAAGTCCTCCGCGTCGAGGGGCGCGGAAGTGATCGCTGACTGGTGGCTGGCGCCTGAACCCGGGGCTCGCATCGCCAATCGCCAATCGCCGATCGCCAATCACCAGTCGCCAATCACCGATCACCGGTCACCGCTCAGGAACAGCGGTTTGAGATGCCGCTCGTAAAGGTTCTGCGTGACGTTCCTGGCGACGGTCGCCTGGTGGGTGTCGAGCGCCTCCAAATAGCGCTTTCCCTTGTGGGCGGCAATCTTGTAGCCCACGTGCAGCAATTGGCGCAGGTGCGGATTATAGGCCCGGTTGGTCTGGTCATGCCGCAGCGCCGAGACAAATTGCTCCGCCCTCCATCCTTGGACCGCCGCCGCTGGCGGCAGCTTCTGGCGGTCAATATCGATTACCGTGGCGTAGGGCGCGCAGAGCTCGTCCACCTGATCGAGTGCTTCGCTGTAAATTTCCTTGGCCAGCGCCAGCCCGCTGCCGCCGGCCTCGGCCAGCCCAATCACCTCGGCCAGCCAGGTCGTGCCCGCCGTCTTGAGGTGCAGGCCGGCCTGGAACCGCGCCAAAGCCCGGCGCATGGGACCGTAGAGGGAGAACTTGTCACTGCCGGAGTGCACACTGAGCTTGAGGGTGGCCGGCAGTTCGTATTGCTTCACGGCGAAGGCAATCACGGCCAGGTCCTCATTAAACTCTTGCTCGAATTGCGCCACATTGCCGACGTAATCCACGCCCTTATTGAACCGGCCGGTGAACCTGGGCGCGATGGTCTGCAAAGGGATTCGCTCGTCGGCCAGCGCCGCCAGAATCACCAGCAGCTCCGGCGGGGTTTGCGGGCGGTCGGTCTCATCCATGGAAACCTCGGTGATGAACGGGTCCTGGCCCCTTTTCGCTGCAATATGCCGGTAAAGCTTGCCCGCTGCCTCCGCCGCCAGGAGATACTTGCGGGCCACGCGCTCGACCTCCGCCCGGGTGATCTGCAAGGGCCGCTCAAGGCCCGGAATCAACCGGCGCTCGCTCAATTCCTCATGCCGCTCAACGAAACTCCGGATGGCCTTTGGCTCGGCCGCTTGGCCAATCCAGTCCGCCACGTCAAGGGTATAGAAATCCGAGTGCGGCACAAACCGGTCCACCGTCTCTAACCGGATGTGGTCGGCATCCACGTGGTAGGGCCTTTGCCAGCCCAGCGCCTGGACGGCCGCCGCCGCCGCCGCGCGCGTGCTGGCCGGTTCAGAGCCGATGAGGACGTGCTCGCGGTTGGATTTATTCCAGACTGGGATGATGGCGGCGCCTGCTTGCGCGGCCAGCAGGCAGGCGCGCAATTGGGCCGGGGCCTGGCGCCCAAAGCGGTCACCCACCCCAATCGAATATTTCTCCAGCTTCAATAGTTTGGCCATAACGCAATGCTTACCGTCGGGCCGCCAGCCTAACTGACGTCTCCCTGGAAGGAAACTCTGAGTTGAAATGGCCCGCTTAGAACACCGGCAGGAGATCGCCCCGTTCGTCGAACGCGGGCGGCGCCAGCTCGCTCCGGGGCTTCAGCTCGGGGCGCTGGCGCGCCTCGTCGAGATACGCTTCCGACGCGAGCAGGGTCTCGCAGCGCAGCGTGTTCTTAATCCACAAGACTTTGGCCAACTGCGGTTGGGCGCGGCCGGTCATTTGCATGGCGCACGCCAGCGCCTCGCGGTCGCTGGGGAAGTGCATCGGCACCCGGGCGTTGGCCGGCATCAAAGCGGTGATGACATTGACCCAGGTGGCCTGCCGGTCCATCGCGCTCAACACGCGGTCGTGGACGAGGTCGGCCAGGCCGATACCGGCGGCGTTGCCCTGGCTGTCCGGGTGGAGCGAGCGGACATAGACGCGGAGCACGGGACTGGGACCGGGCTGGATAAAACTGCCCACGGTGGCGCGCCGGATGACGTTCGTGTCCAGGCCGGAGCCGCTGAGGTTCTTGCCCATCTCGTCCACGATGAGCAGGTCCACCTCCTCAAAAGGCAAGCGCGGCATCAAGCGGCGCGCCTCCTCCAGCAGTTGCATCTCCTCCTGCTCCATCGTTGCCGCCGGCACAGCCGCGATGCGGGCGGTCTGGTGAAGCTGGTTCTCGAGGATGCCGACGCCAAACACAATCCGGCTCCGCTGCAACACTTCGCGCCCGGCAGCCAGCAGCGCCTGGGCATGGCCCAGCCGAACGGCGGCCTGGTGGAATTGGTGGGCGCCCTTCTGCTTGCCCAGCCCGATGGCCGCCATTTTCAGCAGCCCGCTCTCGATGGGGCCGTGGAAGTCAGTGTGCGGCTTGATGCGGTTGACCACCACAATGGCATCGGCGCCCGCCGCGTGGCGGTCCTGATAGACGATGAACTCGCTGGTCCGGCCCAGTTCTACCACCTCCATGCTGCTCCGCACCGGCACGCCGAGCGCACTCGCCGTGATGCCATTGTGCGCCAGCACGGCCAGTTGTCCGGCGTCGGTGGCGCCACCGTGGCTCCCCATCGCCGGGACGATGAAGCTCTCCGCGCCGAGCTTTTTCAGCCCCTCGCAGACCGCCCGCACGATGAGGGCGTAGTTGGCGATCCCGCGGCTGCCGGCGCCCACGGCCACCGTCATCCCGCGCCGGATGAACCTGGCCGCCGGCAACCCGGCCAGCGCCGCGCCCGTGGCCGCCGCCGGATCGGAAAGTGTCGGCGCCTGGAAAACCTGCTCCAGGCGAAAGAATCGTGGAAAGAGCTCGCTCATGCCGCTGCAGACTATACCAGTTTCCAGCCGATAGAATCTTGAAAATTGTTTTTGGAACTCAAACGGGCCAGGATTAGGAACTTTATGAAACCGCCAGTCAAGATCTTCAAAAGGGTGCTCAGCATTGCCATCGCCTTCCTATGGGCGGCAACGACACAGGGCGCCGCGGTCATTTCGCTCGATGGCCAATGGCTGCTCGCCCCAGACCCGCAGAACACCGGCCGCGACGGCCAGTGGTGGACCGCGGCGCGTCCTGAGGCCAAGCCGGCCAAGGTGCCGTGGATCATCCAGGATGCCTTCCCCGGCTACCACGGTGTGGCCTGGTATTGGAAGGAGTTCGCGGCCCCGGCCAACCCCAACCCCGGCGGGCGGACGCTGCTGCGCTTCTGGCAGGTGGACTACAAGGCCGACGTGTGGCTGAACGACGCGGCGGTGGGCGCGCACGAGGGTGGTGAGTCGCCGTTCGTGTTCGACGTGACCGGCGTCATCAAGCCGGGCGCAAAGAATCGCCTGGCCGTCCGCGTCGTAAACCCTACGCACCAGCCCATCGACGGCCTCGTCCTCAACGAGACGCCGCACCGCAACAAGGCCCTGCCCTACACCTCGGGCAGCGCCTGGGACCAGGGTGGGGTCTGGGACTCGGTGGAGTTGCTGCTCGTGCCAGCCGTTTGGGTCGAAGACCTCTTTGTCCGTCCGGACTGGAAGACCGGCCAGCTCCGCGTGCAGGTCAACCTCCGCAATGCCGGACCCGAGGCGGTGCAAGGCCAGGTCCGGTTCACCGTCGCGCCGGCCGCCACGGGGGAGACACTGGTGGTCAGCGATCTTTCACCCGAGCTGAAGGTCGGCGACACGCTCCTGGAGACCACGCTCAAAGTCGAGGGCCCGCGGCTGTGGGACCTGGAGGCCCCGTTCCTCTACCGCGTGACGGCCAGGGTGCTCACCGGCCAGCCCTCCCCGGACAACCCCCAAGCGGGTCTCCACGAGCACTCGGTGCGCTGTGGCTTCCGCGATTTCAGATTTGAGAACGGCGCCTTCCGGCTCAACGGCCGGCGGATTTACCTGCGCTGTTCGCACACCGGCAACTGCTGCCCGATCGGCCTGGAGCTGCCGCATGACCCCGACTACTTGCGGCGCGACCTCATCAACCAGAAGATGATGCGCTACAACGCCATGCGGTTCATCGCGGGCGTGGCCAAGCGGCAGCAGCTCGATTTGGCGGATGAGCTCGGGCTCATGGTCTATGAGGAGTCCTACGCCGGCTGGTGCCTGGGCAACTCCGCCAAGATGAAGGAGCGCTACAATGAGTCGCTCTTGGGCATGCTCCGCCGGGACCGGAACCACCCCTGCATCACGATCTGGGGCCTGCTCAATGAGACACCCGACGGGCCGGTTTTCCGCCACGCGGCCAGCCTCCTGCCGGAAGTGCGCCAGTTGGATGACTCCCGCCTCGTCATGCTCAACAGCGGGCGCTTCGACCAGACGGCCATCGGCAGCCTCAGCAACCCCGGCTCCAGCGCCTGGGAAGACCTCTTGGCCGACCTGCATCCCTACCAGCGGGTGCCGCACACCGCCCAGATCATCCAGACGCTCCGCACCCTCAGCGGCAACGGCAAGCCCGTCTGGCTCTCCGAGTACGGCATCGGCAGCGCCATGGACCTGTTGCGGACCGTCCGCTGGTACGAGCAGGTGGGCAAGACGGAGGTGGAGGACGCCCAGCTTTATCGGAACTGGCGCGACCAGTACCTCGCTGACTGGCAGCGGTATCGCCTGGCCGAGGTCTTCGACCGGCCGGAGGACTTCTTCACCCAGTCCATCGCACGGATGGCCGGCCAGCGGCTGCTGGGCATCAATGCCATCCGCTCGAACCCGAATGTCATTGGCCACAGCCTCACCGGCACGCTCGATCAAGGCATGACCGCCGAGGGCGTATGGACCACCTTCCGCGAACTCAAGCCGGGCGCGGCCGACGCGCTGTTCGATGCCTGGGCGCCGCTGCGCTGGTGCCTGTTCGTCGAACCGGTCAACGTCTATGCGCGGACGCCGGTGAAGCTCGAGGCCGTTCTGGCCAATGAAGACGTTTTGGCCCCAGGCCAATACCCGGTCCGCCTTCAGGTCGTCGGGCCAGACCTCACGCGGGTCTTCGAAAAGACGCTCACCGTCAGCATCGCCGACCCCAAGAGCCAGCCCGAACCGCCCATGGTCCAGCCGGTGTTCGCCCAGGAGGTCGTGATCGACGGGCCGCCAGGCGCCTATCGCTTCCTGGCCACGTTTGAAAAGGGTGCGGCTGCTTGCGGTGAGCAGGTCAAGTTCTTCGTCGATGCCGCCTCGGAGGAGATGCCTAAGGTCGAGGCCGAGGTCGTCCTGATGAGTCAGGACACCGGTTTGGCCAAGTGGCTCGCCGAGCACGGCATCATGCACCGGCCTTATGCGCCCGGCCGGCCGACTGCCCGCGAGGTGATCCTGGCCTCAGGCAAGCCCTCCGCCGACCCGGCGGCGGTGTTCCCGGACCTGGCCCAACGCATCGCCTGCGGCTCGACGGTAGTCTTTTTGACGACTGACACCTACGCCAAGGGCGACCAACTGACGGGCTGGCTGCCGCTCAAGACCAAGGGCCGCCTGAGCGCCATCGCCCGCTGGCTCTACCACGCCGACGACTGGGCCAAGCGCCACCCCATCTTCGAGGGGCTCCAGGCGGGCGGTCTAATGGATTACAGTTACTACCGCGAGCTGATTCCCGATGTCGTCTTCGCCGGCCTTGAGCCCGCCGCCGACCCGGTCGCCGGCGGCATCAACGCCTCCTGGGGTTACCAGTCCGGCCTGCTGCTGGCGGTCTATAAGTTCGGCGCCGGCCAGTTCATCCTCAACTCCCTGCTCGTGCGCGATAACCTGGGCAAGGTCCCCCAGGCCGAGCGGCTCCTCCGCAACCTGCTTCGCTTTGCCGCCCGCGACGCGGCCAAACCGTCGGCCGCTCTGCCCGCCGACTTCAACGAGCAGTTGAAGGCGGTGGGATACTGAGGTGCGAGTAACGAAGTCTGCGCCAAAAAGGACCGCCGAATACGTCACCGTATTTACGGCTCACAGTACTAAAACCATCCGGCTGCCCAACGCGGCTACAATGCCTTTGTGGGGTCGAACGTCGTCTCCGGCTCGAAAGGATAAACCGGCTTTCGCCGGCGCGTGTAGGTGAGGCCCTCGAGGCGCATGTCGCCTGCCCCCGGGGTCAAGAGCATGATGTGCCGCGGCGCAATGCGGCTGAGCCCCGGGTAAAGGTATCCCTCCTTGACCACCACCAGCTTGCGGCTCAAAGGGTCCAGGCCGCAAGGCTCGAACTGGCCGGGGGCGGTGAACGCCATCGGACCATCGCTCAGGATCGCCTCCACCTCACCGATGCGGATGACTGCCATGCGCGGTTTCGTGACCAGGCGCACCACCTCCGCCTCCGCCTCCAGGGGCGGTCCAAACCGCTTCTCGATGGTGGCCCCAATCGAAAGCCGCAGCCTCTTCCCTGGGCCGGCCTCAAAGCAATGGCCCGTCGCGGCGCTGTCGTTGATGCCGGCCACCACCGCGCTCTTGACCTTCCGTTCCACCACGTGACGCAGCACCACCGGCAGGTCGCCCGGCGTGCTGGCCGTCACGTTGTCGCCGCTGTCCGTCAGGAACACCGTCGCCTCGCTCGCCGCCAGCGCCCGCGTGACGCCCGGCTCTAATTCCGCCGTCTCACAACCGAAGGCGAACTGGCCCCGCGCCTCCCAGACCCGGCGGGCCAGATGAATCGCCGCCGCCCGCGCCGCGCCACGCGAGCCGTCGGCCGTGACTACCACCGACATCCCCGTGTCGGGCGAGTCGGTCCAGGCGCAGCCCACAAACAGCGTCGCCGCCAGAATCCGCTGGCCCTGGCCGGCCACGCCCTCGCGCTCGACCCGGCGCGCCTCCTCGACCAGCGAGCGGAACGGCTCGGCGGTGGTCATCGCCTTCTCCCCCTGCAGGATCATGGGCACCGGCAGGACATAGGAGACCGGATGCACCCTTCCCCGAAGGGTATCCAGCAGAATCCGCCCGGCCAGTTCGGCAGTCTGCGCAGCGTCGGTGTGCGGCGCCGTCTTGAAGCCCACCAGGATGTCGCCAAAGGCGGCGAGCCGGGCCGGGATGTTGCCGTGCAGGTCGAAGGTGCAGGCAATCGGCACGGCCGGGCCGACCAGCGCGCGCACCTCGCTCACCAGGACCGTTTCGGCGGGGCCAATCTCCTCGGCGTACATGGCCCCGTGCAGCCTCAGAAAAACCGCATCCACCGGCAGCGCCTCCCGCACCGAGCGCAGCACCCGTTTCATCGCCTCGCGGCAGGCCGCAGCCGAAATCGTCCCGCCCCCCGCCGGATGAGCCGAAACTCCCGGCACCACGACGATGCCGCTGTCCCGCCACACGTCCAGCAACTGCTCGCTCACCCTCCCGTAGCCGAAGGCCGTCGTCCGCACCGGATGAAACGTGTTGGTCTCGTGCGAGAAAGCCGCCACCAAGACGCGCCTGGCGGGGACCGGAGCAGCTTGGGCGCTTGGTTCGGCAGCCTCGGCCGCGCCGCGGCGCAAGCCGACACTGGCGGTCGCCGCGGCCGCCAGGCCGCGTTTCAGGAATTCACGCCGGTTCGTAGGCAAGCTCGCGCCTTCCATGAACCGGCAGGTAGTGGGGCAGGCGTCCCGCCTGCCACCCGGGCGTCTCGCCCGCGAATCGCCCGGTTCATGGTCCCAATGCATCCGCAAAAGCGAATGGAGGCTTTCCACGAACCGTGGCAGCGCAAGCCTCCGGCCTGCGTCACTCCCGGCCAGCCTCTGGCTTGCCCGTTCATGGGCCCGATGCCCCTCCAAACTTTCCAGGTCGATGTTCTCCATCTGATTGCCTTTCCGCTCGCCAGTTCGTGCACGCCGCCCCGGGTCCATCTCACCAGCCCAACCCGCAGGCAAGTTCGAGCCTTGCCCGCCTCTGGCGCCGCTGATTCGCGCCGGGAACTTGCCCTCCGCCGCCCGGGAGGGGCAAGAAGAAAATAGCCCAGGCAAGGCCCGTCCCGTCCCGCTCACCGGGAGACCCCGGCGCGCCGGGGCCCTGAGCAAGGCGGAAAAACGGATGACCCTCCTCCCACCACGCCTTGGCGGGATGGGAGGGGGGAAAGGAGGAAGGTCTCCGTCCCGTTGGGTCACCGCTCAACCTTCAGGCGGCGGCGGGGGACGCTGCGGCGATTTCCGCTGTCAGTTGTTCAAGCTCTGTTTGCAGGCGCCGCATATCCTCGAGGGGACCCTCTGCCAGGATGGCGAATTTCTTCGGCTGGCCGGGGAGCAGTTCCCGGCGCAAGGCGGCCAATGCCTCGCTCATGCGCTCCAATTGCTCCACCGTCTGGGTCAGAATGGCTTCGGTCTTGTTCATAAACGCACTCGCAGCAGTCCTTTCCTCAAATCCGGCGCTTCACGCATTCGGCTGAAGAATTCGACGTATGTTCTTTACAACGGACTGTCCCGCTCCGCAACTACCACGTCCAAACCGAACCGTCGGCGAAGGAACGCGCGGGACACCAGTGAATATTGGGACATGGGCAGGTCGAGCTCGAAGTCGTGCCCAGGTCGTAGCACCGCCACCAGATCAACGTCGTTGGGTGCGAGCTTGGCCGTCACAAAACTGCCGTCGATGATCAGCGCCTCAAACAGGCCGCTGGACCGCAGGACCCGAGCGAGTTCTTCCAAACGGGCAAAAAGTCGCAACCGCTGATCCGAGCCGCCAAATGTCCCGAAGCGAGCCCGTGCCTCGGGCAACGTGCAATCGAACAGCCCGGCAGGTAAAACGCCGTCCGAATTCAGGGCAGGAATAGGCATGGCGATCACTATCGCGAGAAACGTGCCCGAGGGCAAGACTGGCGCGCCCGCGGAGAATTCCCCCTGCTCCCGTTCACGTGCGCGTCATCCGCCTTGCTACTTTGAAGGCCAAGTCCCATGCCCAACACGCGAACCCTCACCCCATAAATCTCGCGCGAACCGGCATCACCGGGTTTACGTGCGTCTTGCCCGGGATTCTGGCCGGCTTGATTATTCGGGGACGACCCGGAGCTGAAACATCGTTCCTGCTGCAAACCGCACCAAATGAAACGCGACGGCCTCTTTCCGGCTGGGCCACCGGAGAACCGCCTCCGCTGCCGCCCAACTTCCAACCCCTGGTCCCCCTGTGAGCCCCGCCGCCGCCAACGCCACCGGCGAAATAAACTGTTTTTCTCCTGCAACAAAAGAGGCTAGAATATGCCCATGAAACAATTCACAGCCATTGTTCACCGGGGTGAACCGGATGAAGGCGGTTTTTGGGCGACTTGTCTGGAAGTTCCAGGCGCGAACGGCCAAGGCGAGACGAAGGAGGAATGTCTTGGCAACCTCAAGGAAGCCATTCAACTCCTGCTAGACACCGGCCGTGAGGAAGCCTTCCGCCTCGATCCCCAGGCGGAGACGGCGGAACTTTTGCTGGCATGAAACGGCGGGCATTGCTCGCTCATCTTCAGGAACATGGCTGCGTGTCGGTTCGCGAAGGCGGCAGCCATTCCATTTGGAGCAACCCGCAGACCGGACGCAAGGAAGCCATTCCCCGCCACAACGAAATCAAAAAACACCTGGCACGTTCCATCTGCCGCAATCTGTCCGTGCCGGTTCCGTCCGGCGATTAAAACCGGTCATCTATCATCCATTGAACACACAGTTGAATCAGGCCAGGTCCCTTTTGCGCCGGCTGCGTCAAACGGTCGAAGACATCGAAGATGCCCGAAGAAGGGGTCAGAGATGACTATTGACGTGTTTGCTTCCTGTGGCAGACTTGCTGAAAAGGCAAAGGAATGAAAAGGCAACAGGGTCGCATCTCAACATTTGACATTTGCCCCAGACGCCAGCTCCGCTGCGCCGCAATTGTCAAATGAGATGCGACCCCGCGGCCCAGTAGCTGTCGGCCAAACGCGGCACCGCACCAGCAGGCCTTGAGCGGGAAGGACGCAGGCAAGATCAGGCCCTCAAATCTCTCCAATCTGTGGGCCTTTCCAAATCCTCTGTTCTCTCGATATCCTGGTGTGTAACCTCGGTTCGAGTCGCATTGTTTATGGGTCGGATTCTGTTTAGGCCCTATCGGCCTGCGCTGTCCCGGAAAATCGCTTGTGGCACTTGGCGAAACGCGGGCGACCCCTCGGTTTACGCCTTGCTCGAGATCGATGTCGCCAAGGCGCTCGAATTCTCGGCGGCGTATTCCAAGACGCGCGGCGTCAGGATCACCCCAAGCCATCTCGTGGCCAAGGCCATCACCCATTGCCTCGTGGTCCGGCCTGAGTTGAACGGGATGCTGCGGGGCGGCAAGGTCCATCTCCGGCAGCATGTAAGCGTCTTCTTCCAGGTCAATGTGCCCGGGCCGGCCGCCAACGGCAACCGGGATGGCCGGATAGCCAAGGCGACCCTCAGCGGCACGACCGTCCACGCGACGGATACTCTCAGCCTGGCGGACCTCGCTCGGACCTTCTACACGCAAGCCGCTGAGGTGAAACGCCGGCGCGACCCTGCCTTCGGCCCCTTGTTCCGCATCGTCTCGGCGATCCCCTGGGCTTGGGTCCGTGCTTTCCTGAACCTGGCCGGTTGGCTCATCTATGGCCTGAATCTCAACCTGGGCTTTCTCGGCCTGCCGAGGGACCCCTTCGGTTCGGTCATGATTACGAACGTGGGCGGGATGGGGATCGACGTCGCCTGGGCGCCGTTGGTGCCCTACTCACGGGTCCCGCTCCTCATGACCTTGGGTGCCATCACCGACAAGGCCGTGGTCGAAAATGGCGAGGTCAGGGTGCGCCCCATCCTGCCGATCGGCGTCACGTTCGATCACCGTCTCATTGATGGCGTCCACGCCGCCCAGATGAGTGCCGAGTTCAAGAAGTGCTTCGCCGAGCCCGCGAAGTATTTTGGAAAGTAGCGCAGGCGTCGTCCCGCCTGCCTCATGGACCTCTGGTCGTCGTCCAGTCCGGTTCGTTCTGCGGGAGATGGGGTTGCACCCGTTCCGAAAGGCAACGGGGTCGCGGCTCAACATTTGACATTTGCCCCAGACGCCCGCTCCGCTGCGCCGCAATTGTCAAATGAGATGCGACCCCACGCCACCTGCATTGGCCACATTGGCTGCATTGGCTACATTGGCCATTTTTGCCAAAAAACTGGCCGGGCCGCGGCCTAAAAAGCAATGGCACAGCTCAGCACAGCGCTTCGTCGGTCCCCTCGGCCCAGCCAAGCGCTTCCACCTGGTCCCGCCGAGGGCTGCTCCCTGCAATAGCCGCTCCCAAACCGTCGAGGCCGAGGGGCATTCGCGAGCAACCCAACCCGCCCTCCGCCCCCTTCCTGGCTTCGGTGCAATTCCATCAATCACTCGAGACTTCCCCGCTTGCCTCGGGCGCGAAACGGGGCATATTAGACCACGGTTGCGCCCGTAGCTCAGTTGGATAGAGCATCTGCCTTCTAAGCAGAGGGTCCCGCGTTCGAATCGCGGCGGGCGCGCCATTTTGGACCCAAAAGCGTCCATTAAAGCATCCACGACTTTCCGCGGTTACAGGAGGCCTGTTGATAAAGGCGCCCTGGCCATGCTCTGCGTCGCATCCGGCCCAGGATAAAGCGGAAGCTCACCAGCCAGGGCAGGAGGGCAGTTTACGCGCTTGTTCGCCGCTGCCAAGGGGCTGCCGGGGCGCGCCGCCGACGCAGGGCCTGATGGGCGGGGTAATTGCTTCTTGCCTCCTCCGCTCGGGCGACTACCTTCGGCTCGAAGAAACTGGCGGTCGCCGGGCCCGGCAAAGCGGCGTTGTCACTGGTGATGTGAAGCCCGGCAGACAGCGACGGCCTGCGAGAAGCGCAACGGCTTTGCCGGAGAAACGTGTATATGACTGAAATTAAAGTGAGAAAAGGCGAACCGGTCGAGAGGGCCATCCGCCGGCTTAAGAAGAAGCTGGACCGCGAACAGACCTTGCAGCAGTTCCGGCTGCGTCGGCGCTTCGAGAAGCCCAGCGCCAAAAGGCGGCGGAAGGAAAAGGCGGCCCGTTTCTCGGCGATGTTGAAGGCGCGGTATGCCGATGACTGAACAGTGGGGCCGCCTCAGGAATTGATTTCCGTGCCGGTCAAAAGCTGAGGAGGGACGTCTGCGGCGGAGTAGGAGTCGCGGCCCGGCGCCTCCTGTGGCGCACCGGGGTGGGGAGCCCGTCGGAGACCGACGCGGGTTGGAAGGTTAGCGGCCCGCCTCGAGGAAGCAAAGAGTGATGGTCGGCAGTTTTTCGGAGCGGAAGAGCATCTAAACAGGCTTGGTTTCCTCCGGGGGAGCGGCCAGGGCGGTCGCGAGTTCCGGGGCCTGGAGGTCGCGCGGGTTCTTGGCGCGCTTGGCGCGGGGCAGAGGGCTGAGGACGACGTGGAGGTCGCGGTCGCCTAACATCTTGGGGGGCGAATCCGCCTGGCCATAAGCGGAGACGTCTTTGACGAAATTGTTCACCACCTCGAAGCCGATCTCCTTGTGCGCCTTTTGGCGGCCGCGAAAGCGCAGCTTGACCCGGACTTTCATGTCATCGCAGAGGAATTGGATGGCGTGGTCCCGTTTTGTCGCCAGGTCGTGAGGGTCGATGGCGGGAGAAATCTGGACCTCCTTCATTCTGCTGGCGGACTGGCGGGCGTGGGAACTTTTGCTCCGCTTGGCTTCCTCGTAGAGGAATTTGCCGTAATCCACGATGCGGCACACGGGCGGCGTGGCGTTGGGCGCGACCTCGATCAGGTCCAGCCCTTTGCCTTGGGCCAAGCGCAGGGCTTCGTTGAGAGACATGACGCCCAGTTGTTGTTTGGCATCGTCGATGACCCGGACTTCGCGGGCGCGGATCTTCCCGTTTCGGCGATGCAGGGGTTCGCGGGAGTGAAAGGAACGGGAGGGAAACGGGCGGCTCAATAAGCCCCCCTGAGTTGAAGGTTGCTCATGCGGCCAGAAGAACCGAACTCGGCAGAAATATGTAATCTGTGATTAACACGCCTTCATTTTGGCACGCCACCAGGGGCAGGCAAGCATAATGTCCAAGTTTCTGGCGGCCTCCTGCGGCCGGCGCGGCCTGGAAACTTTGCCAAATACCGCTTGCTATTCGGCGGCAGGGGTGTATTTTGGAGGGGTCTGATAGATAGCTTGTCGCTTCCAGGACATGGTAAATCCTCAGGTGAACCTCGTTCAGTGATGATTTGAAACCCGAAGGTCGGGAACAGTTTGGAGATAACAGGGTAAGACTAAAGGACATTGAAACATCATATGAACACAAAGTTATTCGTAGGGAACCTTTCATTCAACACTACTGAAAACGATCTGCAGGACGCCTTCGCGGCGCACGGCACGGTGACGGAGGCCAACCTGATGGTTGATCGCGCCAGCGGCCGTCCGCGCGGGTTTGGCTTCGTCACGATGGGAACGCCCGAAGAGGCGCAGAAGGCGATTGCCGCCCTGAATGGGGCGACGGTCGATGGCCGCAACCTCACCGTCAACGAAGCCCGTCCGAAGGAAGAGCGCACCGGCGGCGGCCGGGACCACGGGGCGCGCGGCAACTACGGCCGGCGTTACTAAGCGAGCGTTTTCCTGGCACAGGCGTGGGGCCGAGGTCCCGCGCCTTTTTTCCGGCGTCATCAGGAGCAGGGGTGCAGGACCGGCGCGCCACGCGGTGGAACTATTCCATCGCTGACAGCACGTCGTCCAGGGACAGCGTGGCAAACGTGGTTGCGTAGTCGGACATTGCGTAAGGGATGATAAGCTGGCGGCCGTGCAGGAGGCTGCCGCAGGAGTAAACCACATTGGGCACGTAACCCTCGCGCTCATTTTCATTCGGCTTGATCAGCGGCTCGCGGAGGCGGCCGATTATTTGGGCCGGATTGTCCAGGTCGAGCAGGAAGGCGCCGATGCAGTATTTGCGCATCGGCCCTACGCCGTGGCTGAGCACGAGCCAGCCGGCGTCGGTCTCAACCGGCGAGCCGCAGTTGCCCAACTGAATAAACTCCCACGAAAAGGCCGGTTTCAGCACCAGTTGCGTGGCATGCCAGAAGTGCAGATGGTCGGAAAACATGATGTAAATGTTTTCGTAGTCCTGGCGGCTGAGCATGGCGTAGCGGCCTTTGATCTTGCGCGGAAAAAGCGCCATGCCTTTGTTCTGCACGGCCGGCCCGTTGAGGGTGATGAATTTGAAGTGCAGAAAGTCCCGCGTTTCGATGAATTGGGGCAGGATCATCTTGCCATCGTAGGCGGTGTAAGTGGCGTAATACGTCTGCCTGCCGTCCTCGTGCTGGAAACGGACGAAGCGGGCGTCCTCGATGCCGTTGCTCTGGGAGGGCGTGACCGGAAAGAGCACGCGCTCGGACAAACGCGAGTCGGGGGCGAATTGCACTTCGTAATTGGACTGCGCCAGCATCAGGATTTTTCTGGCTGCCGCGCCGGTTTCCTGGTCGCGGGCGCGGAACTGTTCTGCGGCGCGACTGAGGCTGGCGCGCAGTTCGTCCAGCGTGAAGGAGCTTCCCACTCCCTGGAGCACCTGCCGGCTGAAATCCCCCACCAACCCGAGTTCCTGGAGCTTGCGCTCGAATACGCCTTTCTCGTAGGAGGCGCTGGGCACCTGTTCGGGCTCCAGGCAGTAGCGCGTGGGGGCATTGATCGTGATGCGGCTGCTGGCATCAAGCAAGCCGGTGCGAAAAGTGATCGAGGAGATGTGCCCTTCGCCCGTAGCCCGGAGGCTCAGGATGAAGCGCAGCCCGCCGGGTGGCAGGCCCGATTGGTCCGGATGCGGGACGATCGAGGGATTGAACAAGGCCGCGGCTTCGAGCGAATACTCGTGACTGAAATAGGCGCCGAGCAGAAGCTGCCGTTCTTCAGAGAGGTTCTGGCCGGTGCGCAAGCAGGCGCGGACCTGCTCGAATCGGGTTTTGAGAAAATCACGTGTCTTGGCGTGGCGCTGGCCGAATTCGCTCTTCACCTGTTGCCAGAGGGTGTGGACTTCGGTTTCCGAAAGGGCCATGACCTGGGCGCAGATTCTGGGTGCGCGAGGGTCGTTCGGAAGCAGAAATGGCCGGAGCAGCACGCGCGTGCGGTCCGGATGCAAGGTCACCTGGGTGCGCTGGACGGTGGCGGTTTTCATAAGGTGAGCGGGACTGCTGCTTGGAGGCAGAAGTTAGCGAGAGCGGCGCGTGCCCGCAGGCGGCGGTCCGGGGATCGCTTATTGGCGCAGGTCAGCACTAGGGAGCGGGCCGGTTGAAGACGGTGACGGCGTTTTGCATGAGCTGCAACTCGGCCAGCGAGAGCAGGAAAGCGAGCGTTGATTCGGCGCCCTGGTTCTGGTTGACCCGATCCACGTGCAAGGCATCGCGGCAGCCGCCGGTATTGGGTGAATACAACTCCAGCCCCAGGTCATTCCAGCCGAGAAACCAATCGAAGGCGTGCTGAGCCTGCTCGTACCACCAGGCATCGGAGGTGGCGCGGTAGGCTTCCAGGCAGGCGGACAACATCGAGTGCGCCTCAATCGGCTGCTGATCGAAGTCCGCCCGGGTTCCGCCGCGCGGGAAGAATCCGTTGCTGCCGATGGGCCGGAAGTCGCCGCTCTCGGCGGTTTGCACCTTGGCCAGCCAGCGCAGCGCCCGCAAGCCGCGCTCATACACCGGCGCCTGACCGGTCGCGCGCCCGCTCAGGATCAAGGCGTGAGCGAGCTTGGCGTTGTCATAGGCGAGCACGTCTTCGAACCACGGCCAGTCGGTCCGCGCCGTCCGCTCGAACAGTTCCATGAGCCGCGTCGTGAGCGTTTCCCGGGTCTGCTGGGCGAGGCGATCTCCGCTCAGGCGCTGTAAATATTCATGAATGCCCAGCAGGGTGAAAGCCCAGGCGCGCGGCGAGGTGAAGCCGGTCGCGGCCGGCAGCGCCTGGGCGAAGACCTGTCCGGACATGACTTGAAAACTCCGGTAGGGCGAGCGGCCCACGCCCAGGCCCAACGCCCAGAGCGCCCGGCCATGAGAATCCTCCGAGCCCTGTTCATCGAGCCAGCGCCGGTCGAAGCTGAGGTGGTTGTGGAACCGCTTGGTCCGGGCATCGAAGGCGTGATGCAGGAACGCGGCGTAAGTTGTGGCCAGCGTCCGCACGCTCTCCGGCTCTTCCTCCATCTCGTCCAGCAGCACGGCGAGAATGAAGGCACGCGCGTTGTCGTCCGTGCAGTAGCCTTCGGAAAAATTCGGCACGGTGAAGAGGGCGTGCTGGAAGAGGCCGGTGCAGTCCGTCATCCGCGAAAGGTGATCCAGCTTCAGCTCCGGCAGCGCGCGGGGCTGCTGGTCGAGGGTTTTCGTCGCAAACAATTTTCGTGACAAGACCGCCCGTTCGAGGCGCGCTGACTCGAACGAACGCCGGTAGAGGCGCGCGACGTTGCTCCAGATCATCTCGCGGCCCAGTTTATATGCGTTCTTGCGGATCACGGTTCGGCGCAGCTCGTCGCGCAGCAGTCCAATGACTTCCCGGGCAATCGCCCCCGGGTCGCCGAACGGCACCAGCACGCCGCGGTCCTCGGCGAGCAATTCAGCCGCGTGCCAATAGGGCGTGGAAACCACCGCCTTGCCGGCGCCGAAGGCGTAGGCCAGTGTGCCCGAGGTGATCTGCGCCTCGTTCAAATACGGGGTGAGGTAAAGGTCGGCTGCCCCGATGAACTCCTTGAGTTCTTCGAGTTCGACGAAACGGTTGTAGAAGATGACGTGCTGGTGGACCTTGTTCTTTTCGGCCAGCCGTTCCAGGCTGACCCGGTAGGCCTCGCCGTGCTCGCGGAGCAGGTTGGGATGAGTGGCGCCCAGCACGATGTAAACGACATTGGGGAACTCGACCAGGATTTCCGGCAGGGCCTTGAGCGCATGCTCGACTCCCTTGTTGGGGCAGAGCAGACCGAAAGTGAGCAACACCAGCCTGCCTTCGACGCCAAAAAGGTCCTTGTAAAAATTCGGGTCCACGAACGGGATGTCGGGGATGCCATGGGGAATGAGATCGATCTTGGCCGGCGGCGCCTGGTAAATTTCTTGCAGCATCTGGCGACCGCGCTCCGCCATCACCACGAGCCGCGTCGAGCGGGCGATCAATTCCTGCATCACGCGCCGCTGGTCCGAATTGGGCTGGCGCAGCAGGGTGTGCAAGGTGGTGACGATCGGCATGCGCAATTCGTGCAGCAGCGCCAGCAGGTGGCTGCCGGCCGGCCCGCCAAAAATCCCGAATTCGTGCTGCAAGCAGACGACGTCGGCATTGCTGATGTTGAGGAAATCGGCTGCCCGCAGATAGGAGGCCAAGTCCTGTTCCTCGATTTCGAAGCGAACTTCCGCCGGATACTCGTAGCCGCCCTTGAGGTCGTTGACCGGCACCGAAAAGCACTCGGTCCGGGGCTGGTCGGCGGCCACCGCCGCCAGGAGGTCCGAGGTAAACGTGGCGATGCCGCATTTGCGCGGCAAGTAATCGCCGAGGAAAGCGATCTTCCTGATCTCGGAGGCGTTGTCCACGAGCTTGGATCATGGCCGATTTTTCCAGAAAAACAACCGCTATCATTAAGAACATGAGCGATGGCGGCTGATTTCCCGGGCGACGGGGGCGGCAACGCAAGCGATGTTTCTTGCTCTATTGGCGGGGCGGGGTAGATTGTTGCGGTTCAGGCCGACGGTCTCCGCAGGTGTAAATGACGAACTATCGCCTGCCGTAACCCGTTCACCAGGAACTAAAAGTCATTATTCTGAAGCAGCCCAGCAAACGGTTTCGTCCCAAATGCGAGCCTATGAAAACGCAGGCAATTCATCCGGTAGCCACGGTCAGTGGCTGAGTTTTGCAGGTGAAGAAAAGCACATTGGATAACGCGGCGAGAAATCGCGGCGGCGCCAAAGAGCGAACAGCCCCCGGGAAGGCCCGCGGGCCGCGCCCCCCGTTCATCTTTGGAGCCAGGGCCGCCGACCGCCAGGAATCGCAGCCGGAGACCCGCAATCGCGGGGTTAAAGCCGGGTCCGCTGGTCAAGGCAAGCTCGTCCACGCCGGCAACGGCGGGAATCCCGTTGGTGGCGTACCGTCCGGGGTGGCGGACTTGACAGAAACGATCAAAGCTTTGCTCCAGGTGGCCCGCGAGCAGGGCCATCTTACCTACGACGATATCAATGAGCTTGTGCCGGAGGGCGTGTCGCCCGATGAGTTGGACGCGCTCTATACCAGGCTCCATAACCTCGGCATCGAGATTGCAGCCCACGCCGAGGTTGAGAAGGCCAAAGCCGAGGAACCGGAAGAAGACCGCCAATTCGATGCCCTGGACGACCCGGTGCGGATGTACATGAACCAGATGGGCAAGGTGCCCCTGCTGACCCGGGAGCAGGAGGTTGAGGTTTGGAAGCGCATCGAGGAGGCCGAACTCGAAATGAAGCGTTTGGTTTATGGCCTGGGGTTCGCCGCCAAGGAACACAGTGCGCTGGCCGAAAAGCTCCTGGCCGAGCCCCCGAAGGAACGTTTCGACCGCCTCGTGGTGGACAACAAAGTCGCCACCCGCGAAGGCCACCTCAAGGTCCTCCGCGGCCTGGTGAAAAGGAATCGGGCGTTGGACGCCCGGGTGGACGAACAATACACCCGGTGGCAGAAGGCCGCGCCCCGTGGCGGCGGGGCGAGGCTCTTTGCCCAGTTCCAGAAGCTCGACAGAAAGCTCCAGGCCACTTTCCCGAAGTTCCTTTACAAGCAAAAGGTGCTTGAGGACATGACCGTCGTAGCCGGCAACGTGCACGAGAAATTCCATGCCGGCCTGCGGCGCATCCAGGAACTGGAAGGCCACCCCCACTCCAGCCACCAGCAGGCCGCCCTCCGGGAGGAACGGGGCAAGCTCGTCGCGCTCGAACAATTCGTGCGCCAGCCGCGCGAGGAGTTTTACAAGACCTTCGACCAGTTGCAGCGCGCGGCCGGGCGCGCCCACGAGGCCAAAACCCACATGGCCGAAGCCAATCTGCGCCTGGTGGTCTCCGTCGCGAAGAAATACGTCAACCGGGGTCAGTCGTTCCTGGATCTGGTTCAGGAAGGCAACCTTGGCCTGATGAAGGGGGTCGAGAAGTTCGAGTACCGGCGCGGCTACAAGTTTTCCACCTATGCGGTGTGGTGGATTCGCCAGGCGTTGACCCGCTCCATTGCCGACCAGGCCCGCACCATTCGCATCCCGGTGCACATGATCGAGATCATGACCAGGCTCTGGCGCGCCCAGAAACAGCTCAGCCAGGAACTCGGGCGCGAGCCTACGCCCGAAGACCTGGCCGACGAAATGCATCTGCCGGTTTCGCGCATCAACGCGCTGCTGAAGATGGCCCGCCAACCGGTCTCGCTCGACTCCCCGGTGGGCGACGATGGCGACGTGAGGGTGGGCGATTTCATTGAAGACAAGGGCGCCGAGAACCCGGCTGACGGAACCAGCCACCATATGCTTAAAGAGAGGCTGGACCACGTCCTGACCAGCCTCAGCCAGCGGGAACGGAAGGTTCTCGGAATGCGCTTTGGCCTCCTGGATGGCTACGGCCACACGCTGGAGGAAATTGGCAATCTGTATAACGTAACTCGCGAGCGCATCCGGCAGATTGAAGCCAAGGCGCTGCGCAAACTGCGGCACCCTACGCGCGTCTGCCACCTCCACGGCTTCCTGGAAACGAAAGTGGAAGCTGGCTAGCGCCGAAGGCGCCGGCCCCGCTGGAATAGTTCGGCGGTGGCCCGAATGATTTCCTGCATTTGGTAGGCCAGGTCTCCGCTCTTGAAATAATCACCGCTGGCCTCCGAGCGAATGCCAATCTGGCTAATTTTGGCCAGTCGTTTGGAGACTTCCATTATCTGTTTTTCCGTCGGCCACTGAATAAGGCCCTGGTCGGTCGCCTCCGGGAACAGAGGAACCGTCCGATGGTAGAAACGCAGTTTGCGCCGCGGGCGCGCATTATTACCCGCGCTCAGCAGGGTTTTTGTCGTTGTCCGCATTCGCTTCATGGGTGTCCGTTGGCAGCCCCTGAATCCTTAGCCCGAGCCTGCCTGTCTTTCCTCTGCCATCAAAACATAGGGAAAGCTCATCGTCTTCCCCAACAGGACCCGTGGGCCGGGGCCGCACCTCAACATAACATATTATCAAGGAAAATCCCAATGATTCCATCACCTTGAAGATGAAACTTGGGCAAGGACACTCCCTCCTGCCAAACCTCCGGGTTGTCGTCACCCAAGGCAGCAAACAGTTTAATGGCTGAACGGCAGATTCTGTTTGATACGGTAAAGGTCGGTCGGTCCAAGGAGCGAGGCCTTTCTCAACGACCGTCGGCGCTTGGGGCTCTTGCCTTGGAGCAAATGGCGCCGGCCTGCCCCGCGATACAGCACTTTCCCGTTAGCGGTGATCTTGAAACGTTTCGCCACCGATTTCCTGGTTTTGATTCCTCTGGGACGTCGCATACAGTTCCCTTTCTTTCGTGCAGTTGTGTGTCTGTGAAATTCCTGATGCCCGTTCGGGCGGCGGCAAAGCGTCTCAGCGCTCAACCGCTTGAGGGCTGGGCTGGTTGGGCGTCGGCCCGCTCGGCGGAGGGGGGCACCGGGATTACTGCCTCATGATCGATGTCCGGGTAGTTCTCGTTCAATTCTGTGGCCAACCGCTCCGCCTCTTCCTTTTCGAAGAGTCTGCTGCCGGTTCCAACCGTGCCGGTGACGGTGGATTTCCAGTGGATCGCGTAGGTTCTCATGCGACAAGCGCGCGTCGGCTCTTACGCTTCATTTCCCTTTGTCCTTTTCAAAAGATTAGTTGGAGGAAATAGCCTTGCCCGAGTAAACCGCGCTTAATTTTTCGCGCCATTTCGCCTTGCTCTGTTCTTTTGAACTATGGCGGATGCAGGTGTGCCCGAGCTCCGGTGGGGTAGAAGCCGTGCAGCCGCGCATGGATGGCTCAATTGGGCGCGCATCGAGATGTTGGCGTTCAGCGAGCGCGAGATGGGACAATTGGCCTTTGCCCGCAGCGCCGCATCCACAAAGTCGCACTGCGCCGCCCTTGGCACCGCGGCAACCACATCCAGATAGATCTGCGTCATCGTCCAGCCGGCGGCGATGTTCTCCATCGTGACCGTCGACGTCGTATCAATTTGACGCGGGCGATAGCCGGCCTCGCCCAGTTCATTGGCCAGCGTCATCGCAAAGCTGCCCGCGTGAGCGGCCGCAATCAGCTCGGGCGGACTCGTGCCCCGCCGCTTAAGGTC
>JBEKRX010000028.1:0-70291 GCA_049518415.1 Verrucomicrobiota bacterium | reverse complement strand
ACATCCGGCACCACAATTCCGCATTGGTCTCATAAGGACCCTGGTCGTGATTGCCCGGCACGCAGACAAGGTTGCTCCGGGCCACGTTGGTGAAGGCGCCAAGGGCGGACAAGAAATACGCCATTTCATTGGTGGCATCCGCCACTATCCCCGGGTGACCGAAGCGGTCCTGGCCCGGGGCCTGAGACAAACTCGTAGCGGCATCCCCCCCAAAGATAATCTTCGCGGGGGGAGGATTCATGGCATTGACGGTCTGCACGAGCTGGGCGTTCAGATTCGTCGTTATAATAACGCCGCCGCTCTGCGAGACCTCCAGGTTCATGTGAGCATCGCTGAAAAAAACGACCGCGGCATTGCCCGGAGCGAAGGGATCAAAGCCAATCGCCGCGTAAGCGCCGGCGAGATTGGTGTAGGCGTGCGCCGAAAGCCCCCGCAGCAGACAGCCCGCCAGCGCCAGTGCGCCCCACAGGCCCGCGCGAGGGTTTCCTTTCACGCCGCGATAATAGGAAGTCGGGGCAAAGCGTCAAGGCCCATCCCTGCGGCGCTGGCCAATAATCGTGGCCCGGCCGGGGACGGGCGTTGCCCTGGGAGGCGATTCCGGCGGCCCGCCGCGGTCAGCCCTGCATCCCTTCGGTCCCTGCGGCCGGCCGGCAGACCTGAATAGTTATCCTGCTGGATACCCACTTTGCTGCCCACTCAACGGCGAAATGCCTTGAGCTGCGGGGGCAGGCTGCGACAGACTGCTGAGCGCATGCGCGTGCTTGTGACGACGACGCGCTCCTGGCATTTGGAGCGGACGGCGCTGGCTTTTTCGGCCAGGCAGGCCTTGGCGGGTTTGTGGATGGCGGATCGGAACCGGCTGGGCCTTCCGGCGGCCGAGTATCGGCGTTGCTGGCCTTATCACCTGGCGATGAAGCCGTTTTATCACCTGGCTTCCCAGCTCTGGCAAGAGCGCGCCACCTATTGGCTGATCGGCTTTTGGCAGGCCTGGCTTCGGGCGAGTCTGCGCTCTTCCCGCTGCCCGCAGTTCGAGGTCGTCCAGGCCATCATGGGCTTTGCGAGCGAGATCTTTGACCGGGCCGACGCGGTGGGCGCGCTCAAGGTATTGGATTGTCCCAACAGCCACCCGACGACTTACTACGGTTTTTGGCAGCGGGAATGCGATCGGTGGTGCCCGGGAGAGCGGGTCCCGATCCCGCGCTTCATGTTCGCGCGGATGAACCGGGAGATCGAGCGGGCCGACGTTATCCTGTCCCCATCGAATTTCGTGCGGGACACCATGGTCTGGAACGGCATCGACCCGGCACGCTGCTTCATCAACCCGTTCGGGGTGGACACGGCCACGTTCACGCGGCGGAAAGAGCCGCCGCCTGCGCCCCGTTTCATTTGCGTCGGCACGATCTGCTTGCGCAAAGGGCACCATTACCTGTTTCCGGCCTTCGAAATTGTCAAACGCCAGCTTCCGCAGGCCGAATTGGTTTGCGTCGGCCATGACAAGATCGACTTCCGTAAGCAGCGCCCCAAGTGGGCGGGGCTCTACCAGCAGCATCGCTCGCTGCGCCACGCACAGCTCAACGAATTGATGCAAAACTGCACCGCGTTCGTTCTTCCGTCCTGCGAAGAGGGATTCGCGCGGGTCCTTTCCGAGGCCATGGCCGCGGGGCTGCCCATCATCGCGAGCTACGAGAGCGGCGCCACCACGGTTGTAACTGAGGGGACCGAGGGTTTCATCGTCTCTCGGAACCCGGCGGAGATCGCCGCGGCCATGTTGAAGCTCGCAACCGACCGGGACTTGAACCGGCGGATGGGAGAGGCCGCCTATCGCAAGGGTTCGCTGCAAAACACCTGGCAGGACTACGGCGACCGGCTGCTGGCCGAATACGGGCGCCGTTTGGCCTCTCGGCCGGCAGGGGCCGTTGGCTCCAATGACTCGGCGCAGCCGCAAGCAAAGCGACCTGGCAATCCGCCAGGGCGCGGCTGTTCTCTCCGCTGACTATTTGCCGATTCACGGGTTTAACACTCGGTTGCCGAAGGTTCGCGGGTTGTGGTAGGCTGGCAACCAAACGAATGTTTATGACCGAAGAATCCGCCGACCTTAAAGCCCAGGTGAAGGAGTTCTGGAACCGCCAGAGCTGTGACACGGGGCATGCCCGGGCGGAGAAATTCACCCGCGAATACTTCGAACAAATCGAGCAGTGGCGCTACACCGACCAGCCTTTCATCCATGCGTTCGCGCAATTCACGCGCTACCGGGGAAAGCGCGTGCTCGAGGTCGGGTTCGGCGCCGGCACCGACTTCATTCAGTGGCTGCGCGCCGGAGCCGTGGTGTCGGGAGTGGACCTGACGGAGGAGGCCGTGGCCAACCTGAGCCATCGCATCCAGGTGTACGGTTTGCCCGCGCCCGAGAGCCTCAAAGTCGCCGATGCCGAAGACCTCCCGTTCCCGCCGAATTCCTTCGACTTGGGCTATTCGTGGGGGGTGTTGCACCATACGCCCAACACCGAAAAGGCGCTGGCCGACCTCGTACGCGTGGTGCGGCCCGGCGGGGAAATCAAAGTCATGCTCTACAACCGGCATTCGCTTTGCATTTACCGGCGCTGGCTCACCCAGGCCTTGCTGAAGGGGCGGCCGTGGAAAAGCTTGCGCTGGGTGATGTGGCATCGCTTCGAAAGCCTGGGGACCAAAGGCTATACCGAAAGCGAAGTGAGGCGGATGCTGGCGCCGCTGGGGCTGACCGACCTTCGCTTCGAGACCTATTTGACTTCCGCCGATCGGCTCGCGCGGAAGGCCATGCCCTACCGGGTCTGCAACTGGCTGCTGGGCATCGCGGTGGCCATGAGCGGAAACCGGTTAAGTTGGTTCCGGGGCATCACGGCTCGCAAGCTTTGACTGCGGGAGGGAACTCACTTTTCCGCGCCGGTCTGGTTGCCGGGATTGCGCGGATTGCCTCGGAACTTCGGCCAGGGGATTGCCCCGCACGGCGCTGAACATCCCCACGCCATCGCCCAGCACGATGCGCCCGCCGCGGGCCACGCTGATGGGGGCCGGCCCAGAATGTCACAGAATGTCACACCTTCCGAGGATTGGGCTTGACATCGTGCTGTGAATCGAGTCGTATCCAGCGGTGATTTTCAGAAAAACAATTCCTTAGGTTCCCCTCTCAGGGTTGAAAGATATGCTGAGTAATTACGGACTTCCGAAGAAGTTGCTCAAACTTGGCCTGAATCAGGTCCAGAACTGCGCCGTTTTGCTTGGGCGCCTGGCGGGGGTGATTGATTTTCCGGTGCCGCCAAACTCAAGCATACGCAAAACCGGGGGCAAGGCGATCTGGGATTATTACCTCGGCGGCCTGCGCATCTTCCACCCCATTTACGCCTGTGCGCGGCGTGAAGGCATTCGACTGGACGAGAACATACGCGTCCTCGATTTTGGTTGTGGCGTTGCGCGCCCCCTGCTCCATTTCACGCGCAACTGCCCGGCGCCCTCCTTCTATGCGTGCGATGTGGACGATACCTCGGTTGCCTTCGTGCAGAAAAACTACCCGCGGGTTAAGGCCTGCGTATCGCGATTCTCTCCGCCGCTGCCTTACGAGAGTGGTTCTTTTGACCTGGTTTATGCCGTCTCCGTTTTTTCGCACCTCAGCCCGGAGGACCAGGGGCCATGGCTCAAAGAACTGGCGCGCGTGATCAAGCCCGGCGGTTGGTGTTTCCTGACCACCGAAGGATATACCAGCATCAAGTACCGCTGCAAGGGGATGGACGCGCAGGAGGCCACCCTCCGCGCTCATCTCGACCGCGAGGGTTTCTATTACAAGGAATACGGCGACTGGCGCGAGAATGTCCGGAACCAGGACACGCTCCGCGTGACAAGTCTCATGGTGGGCATCGACCGAAGCTACGGCTCAACCATCCTTTCGCCCGGCCACATTCGCCGCAACTGGCCCGCCGCCGGTTTCGAAGTGCGCGCGGTGGTCGAGGGGATTGTCGACGGCCACGACCTGGTTGAGCTGCGGCGCCTCTCCGGACCCGGCGTTTCGTCGAGCGATGACCGGCCCGCGATGACCGAGAACCTGGCCAAAGGCTTGTCTGCCGACTGAAGATCGGCATTTTGCAATCCGGTTCGCGGTGGTAAAATTGTCATGCAAACCAGCAACGATCCCAAAATCACCCTGGTGACGCCCTCTCTTAACAGCGCGCACACGATTCGCGAGACCATTCTGAGCGTGCGGGAACAGGACTACAAAAACGTCGAGCACCTGATCCTGGACGGCGGTTCGACCGATGGCACGCTCGATATTCTGCGCGAGTATCCGCACCTGATTTGGATTTCCGAAAAGGACGAAGGCCATTATCACGCGATGAATAAAGGCATTCAAATGGCCACGGGTGAAGCGGTGGCGATTCTGAATGCGGACGATTGTTATTGCGAAGGGGTTCTCACGAAAGTCGCCGCCGCGCTCCGGGCGCATCCGGAGTGGGATGGATTGTTCGGCGACATAATTTTTGTGGACGACCACGGCCGCGAGATCTTCCGCCGCGAAGAAGCGTGTTGGGATCCGCAAATTGTCCGTTTCGGCTTCGGGGTGGCCCAGCATCAAACCCTCTTTGTCCGCAAGAGAACTTACCAGCGCCTCGGCGGGTTGCGCTACAAAGATTTCAAAAACTCGTGTGACCTTGAATTCCTCACGCGGATGGCTTTCGCCAATTGCTCCATCGGCCACATTCGCGCCTACGTCGTGCGATACCGCTACCATCAACACGGGCAATCCGCGGATAAACGCGTGGTGATGAACATGGCCAGGGAGTCGGCGCGCATCCGGGCGGAATACGGCGTGCCCGGCGGCGTCGTCGGCAAGATGCTCGGCTATTATGCGCGGCTCAAGCGGCAGGCGGAGAAATTGATCGTGCTGGGCAAATGCGATCTGATCCCCGGCGGCTGGCATCTCAGAAAGCACATGCGCGACAAGACCGAGTTTTCCTCGAATATCGGCCTGGACAAACTATGACCCGGGCCTGCCGGCGGCGGCGGCAGGAACAAAAACACCGCCAAAATTCCCAATGCAGCCAATGCAGCCAATCCAGCCAATGGAGCGTTTGGCATCCCGCCCAAGACGCGCGATAGCCTTCACCCGGTGAATGCCAAACTGGGCCCATGATTTTCGATTGGCGAGGGGCGATGGCTCTTGGTGCGGGGAGGGCAGAAGGATTCGCAAGCCGCAAATCGCAGATCGCCAATGAAGGCGGGGCTTCGCGGGCTGCGGCGCGAAGGAAGATTTCCAGAGCCGCCCTACGTCTTCCAGGGCGAAAGAACCTTCGTGTGCTTCGCCACCCGGAGCGAGCGATACTGCGGCCAGGGGCAGCAAACAACCGCCAGTTTGACGTCCTCGCGATTTTGCAGCGTCGCCGGATCGGCAAGGTATTCGAATTCGTGGAGACTGGGCGCATTGGACGGATTGGCCCCGTAATCATGGACGATGACGCGATAGCCGTGGCGTTTGAGTTGCTGCGCCAGGTAAAGCCCGGCCGCTTCCTCGGTAATATAAGTGTCCGGCTTGTAGGCAAGCCCCAAAACCGCCACGAGACCTTTCTCCTCCACCTGCTTCCGCACTTTTTCAAACAGGTCCTGGTTCGTCCGCTGATTGACGCGATCGGAGGCTTCCGCCAGCGGCGCTTCCAGGCCGGCCTGCCGGGCGGTATAAGCGAGCACGCGGTTGTCGCGCGGGAAACACGGGCCGCCGTAGCTCAAGCCGGGGCGAAGATATTTCGGGCCGATCCGGCTGTCGCTGCCGATGGCCTCCAGAATGGCGTGGATGTCTGCCTTCGGAAATTGTTCGGCAATCATCCGCAACTGGTTCGTGAAACTGATCTTCATCGTGATGTAACTGTTCACGGAAATCTTGGTCAGTTCCGCGCTGACGATGGACATCCGCGCAATCCGCGGCTGATTGCGATTGTATTTTTTGTAAAGCGCCTCCAGCGCCGCGCCGCTCGCCCGATCCGATTCCCCGATTAGAACCAGGTCCGGCTCCAGCAGTCCGTTGACGACGTTGCCCAGCGCGATGAATGCCGGGTTGTAGCAAAACCCAAAATCGCGTCCGCAAGTTCCGCCCAGTTCGCGTTCGAGCATCGGAATCAGAACCTGATCCACCGAGCCGGGCGTGGTGGTGGAATTACAGACAAAAACATGGCCTTTTTTCCCCGTGTCTTTGCAGGCCTTGGCCATGGGCTGCATGGCCTTCAACAAGAATTCGTTGGAAAAACTCCCGTCCGGCAGGCTCGGCGAAGGCGGGATGAAACAGGAAGCGTCGGTGGCCACCGCCTCGCGATGGTCCATGGTGGCGCGCAGTCGCGAGCGCCCGGCTTGAATCGTTTCCGCCAGGAGCGGCTCTTCGACCGGCGGCAAGCCTTCGTTGAGCTTGCGCACTTTTTCCGGATCGATGTCCACCCCCAACACCTCGAAACCGCGCTGGGCCAAAGTCGCGGCGATGCAAGCTCCCAGTTTTCCCAACCCGAAGACCGATATCCTTTGAAGTAACTTCATTAGGTGCCGGTGAAAGTAATCACCGACTTCGGCGCGTCAAGCGAGAAAGCGGATGGCCTGCGGCTCAAATCTCGGGGCCCTGGGACCTCCCCGGCCAGCCGCCGCGCCTTGCTCCAGGTGGCGGGGGAGGCTCAGTGCTTGCAGGAACTCGCGGAAACCCCAGCCGTTGATCGGACCGTATTAGGTGGCGCCGGCCAACCTGGAACGGTCAAGAGAGGTGTCAGACAGGCAGGTAACCCCGCTGGTTCGGATCCGGCATCGGCGATCAAAGCATCTCAGGCGTTCTTCGTCCAACGATCCCGCCAGAGTAGCTATGCTCTGGGCTAAACCGGCGCCCCGGAGCGCGCGGCTCGGGAGCGCGCCCAAAGCCAGTTCGGCGCTCCCTCCGCCAGGAGTGGCCTAAGGCGGCAGAGGAAAGAAAGAGGTTGCGTGCCGGGCTGGATTTCGTGCTACTCTGGCTCTGCAATGGCAAATACGATTAGGGTACCCCGGGCGCACCTGATTCTGGGCATCTGCATGCCGCTGGCGGTGCTGCTGGGTTATTTTCTGGCCGAGCCATTGGAACCTGAGAGCCTGGTGGTGGTGCTGCTGGTGCTCACTACGCTGAGCGTGCCGCTGATGATGAAGTGGCACCATCCCCTGCTGGTGCTGAGCTGGAACCTGGCACTCACCCCGTTCTTCGTTCCGGGCCGGCCCTTGTTGTGGGTGGTGATGGCGTTTGCGAGCCTGTTGATTGCCGTGCTCAACCGGTCGGTGAACCCGCACAAACAGTTCCTGTATATCCCGTCGCTGGCCCGGCCGCTGCTCTTCTTTGGGGCGGTGGTGGTGATCACGGCCTTGCTGACTGGCGGCTTTGGACTCAGGATTCTCGGTTCGGGTCGCCAGGGCGGGCGAGGCTACTTTTACCTGCTGGCGGCGCTGGCGGGCTTCTTCGCGTTTACCAGCGAGCGGATTCCGCCAGCCCGGGCGAAGGCCTATGTGGCGATGTTTTTTTTGCCCGGCCTGACGGCGGTGATCAGCAACCTGGCCTACGCGGCGGGGCCGAAGTTCTATTTCCTTTTTGATTGGTTCCCGATTGGCACCGTGTCGGAGCAGGTGACGCGTGACTTCGCTCTTCCCTCCGGCCTGGCGCGTATGGGCGGGCTGGTGATGGCCTCGGCCGCGCTGTCTGGGTATTTGCTGGCGCGCTACGGGGTGCGGGGGGTGCTGCAACTGGGCCGGCCAGGCCGCCTGTTCCTCTTCCTGCTGGCCGCCGTCGGCTGCATGGCCTCGGGCTACCGCTCGGCGCTGATCCTCTTTGTCCTGACCTTTGCGGTGATGTTCTGGCTGGAAGGGCTGCACCGGACGCGCTTGCTACCCCTTTTGGCAGGCGCCGGCGCCCTGGCCGGCGTGGTGGTCATGTGTCAACTGGACAAACTGCCGTTCGTGGTCCAGCGCTCTTTGAGCTTTCTGCCCGTGCCAGTCGATCCGGCCGTACGGGAAAACGTTGAACAATCCAACCAATGGCGGCTCGGGATGTGGCGGGACGTGCTGCCGGAGGTCCCCAAATACTTGCTCAAAGGAAAAGGCTACTCGCTGGATCCGGATGAGTTGTTCATCTCCCAGTTGGCCGGCCCGCAGCAGCCGGGCGGAAGTTCCGTCACTGCCGCTCTGGCGGGGGACTATCATAATGGGGCGCTTTCGGTGCTGATGCCCTTTGGGCTCTTCGGAGCGATCGGGTTTGGGTGGTTTCTCCTCGCAGGATGGCGGTATTTATACCACAACTACCGCCTCGGCCTGCCGCAGTTGCACCGGGTCAACACCTTTCTGCTCGCGGCCTATGTGGCCAAGGCGGCCTTTTTCTTCCTGATTTTCGGCGCCCTGTATCTTGATTTTTACACCTTCGCCGGGCTGCTCGGTTTCAGTGTCAGCCTGAATGGGTGGCCGGCCGCGCGCAGCGAGGCCGAGGCCTCTGCGGCACCGGCCCTGGCGACTTTTTCCCGACTATGATGCCGTGGCTGCTCTATCATCCTGGAAGGTCATGACCAGCGCCTCCTCCTTGCTGCGGTCGTTACTGGTCTATGGGCTTTGCCTGCCCCTGGCGGTGTTCCTGGGTTACCTGCTGGCGACGCCGATGGACCTCACCACGTTTACCGCCGTCGGGATGGTCCTGTTTGTCTTGATGATCCCGCTGCTCTTGCGCTGGCATCACCTATGGTTGATTGCCTCCTGGAACGTGACCGCCGTCATCTTTTTCCTGCCGGGCCACCCGCAATTGTGGATGGGGTTGACCGCCGTCAGTCTGCCGATTTCCATCCTGCAGTACGCCCTGAACCGGGAGCGGAGATTCCTTTCGGTGCCCTCGGTGACCTGGTCTTTGATTTTCCTGGCGCTGGTGGTGGTGATGACCGCGCGGTTGACGGGCGGCATCGGTCTGCGGGCCTTTGGGAGCGAAGTCTATGGCGGCAAGCGCTACTTCCTGATCCTGGGCGCCATCCTGGGCTACTTTGCCATCACCGGCCGGCGGATCCCTCCCCAACGGGCGACGCTCTGCGTCTCGCTTTTCTTCCTCGGCTATACGACGCTGGCGATCGGCAATCTGGCCGGGATGATCAATCCCGCCTTTAACTTCCTGTTTTTTATATTCCCCGTCGAGAACCTGGCGGCGCTGGACAGTAGCCCGGTTGGCAGAACCAGCGTGATCATGCGGTCGGGCGGGCTAACCATGTTGGGCATGGGGGTGTTCTGCGCCCTGCTGGCGCGCTACAACCTGCGCCAGCTTTTCGACTTGCGCAACCCGCTCCGGTTGCTGGTTTTTCTGCTCTTCGTTTTTATTGGCCTGTTGGGCGGGTTCCGCTCGTTGCTGGCTCAGTTCCTGCTCTTGATGACCGCCCTCTTTTGGCTGGAAGGCCTTTATCGGACCCGGGTGTTTCCGGTCGTGATCGCCTTCACGGTCGTGGGCGGGGCGTTGTTGATGGGTTTTGCCACCCACCTGCCCCTCTCGGTGCAGCGCACGCTCGCCTTTTTGCCCGTCCCCATCGATCCGGCAGTCAAACTGGACGCGCAATACTCCACGGAATGGCGGCTGGAAATGTGGGAGCATGTCCTCCCGGAGGTCCCGCACTACCTCTTCCTCGGCAAAGGCTACGGCTTCAACCCGGGCGACGTTGATATTGCCCGGATGAGCCTTCGTTCCCAAGCCACCCCCGAGGGCAGCGAACTGACAGGCGACTACCACAACGGCCCGTTGTCGATCATCATCCCCTTTGGAATTCTTGGGGTGGTTTGCTTTGTCTGGTTTATGGTGGCGGGGGCGCGGGTGTTTTATCAGAATTACAAGTATGGCGACCCGGCTTTCGAAAAGCTCAACACCTTCCTGTTTGCCTTCTACCTGGCGAAAATCATCTTCTTCCTGACGCTCTTCGGCTCGCTCTACAGTGACCTGGCCACGTTCGTCGGCCTGCTCGGCTTGAGCGTCAGCCTCAACGGGGGTGTCGCCAAACCACACGTCGCGGCCCCTGAACCTGCCCTGGTCATGAGCCGGTTCCGCCTCTCGCCCGGGGTGCGCAAGCCGCTGGGCGTTTAACCCCCATTCTTCGCAGCCCGGCGGAGCGGCAACCAAAACCAGGGCAAAGATGCTTCGTCAGCCAAGCAACGGCAGCCTTCCCCCGCCCCCGGCCGCCCGGCCGGCCGGTCCAACGCGTGCCGGCCGCAGAGTCTTCGCAGTACGTCCTTACGACGGCATCAGGGCAGGCTACTCCCTCACCGGGAAGGCGACTGGCCCGCGGCCGGGCTGAGCGCCGCCTGGTAGGCCGCCAGAAAGTTGCGGGCCATGCGGGCTGGCGAAAGGTAATCGCGGCTTTGGGCCAGGGTGGCCGCGTCCACCTGGCCCCGGCCGAACAGCGGATGCTGCACGGCCGTCCGGATCGCCGCCAGAAATCCCTCGAGATCGCCTGGTGGAAAGAGCAACCCATTCCGGCCCGCAGCGACATAGTCCGGCACGCCCCCGATGCTCGAGGCCACCACCGGCACGCCCGCCACCACGCATTCTTTGACCGCATTGGGACTGACATCGGCGCGTGTGGGCAGGAGCATGAGGGTGGGCCTTTCCAGTTCTTTGGCCACTTCCGCCGGCAGGAGATGATGCTTGAACTCGACCTGTTGCCAGAGGGCCTCGGAAACCGTGGGCCGGAGCGACGCCAGGTATTGCCGATTGGGCCCGCTAATGACCTCGAGGGTGAAGGCCAGCTCCGCCCGCAGCCGCTCCAGGGCCCGAAACAGCAAATCCGTTCCTTTGCGAAAACTGAGCGTCCCGATCGAGATAAACCGAATCGGCTGCACTTGGGGCTGGCGGCGGACCTGGAAAAAGGCCTGGTTGGGGGCGTGTTCCGCCTGCTGGATGCGGAGCTGCGGATAGCGGGCCTTCAGATACCGCACGGCGTAATCGGATTCAGTCGTCACGACGGGCGCCCGGCGCAGGCTGACACGTTCCAACCGCTCGATGAACCGGTCGTAGCGCCCCAGCGGCACCCGCTCCCGGTACCAGCCGAAAAGGCCCTGCACCGTCATCACATACGGCCGCCCAAGCCGATGGGCAATCAAAGGGGCGCCTTTCTCCATGCCCCAGGCATGGACCAGGTCCGGCCCAATCCGCCGGCAGACCCGGCGGATCAGCAGCGTATCGGCCCAGAAAACCGAGGCGACCCGCAGCCAGGGCGCGGCCTTGAGCACATGAAACACCGTCCGGTTCCTCTCGAAACAGAAGGCCCGCTCCAGGCGATGGCGCAACAGGATCACATGCACCCGGAGCGCCGGGTCCTTTTCCAATTCGGAAAGCAGCACCATCTGCCAGGTGGCCGGGTGCCGCCGCGGCCAGGCGCGCAGGGCCTCCGGCAAATCCGGCAGCCACTCGACCGGGAAGTCGGAAATCCAGGCCACGGTTAGCGTTTGCTTTGGCATATCCGGGACTGCGACAGCGCGTCCCATCGGCGCCAAATCACAATGGCGGAGGCGGTGGAGAGCGTAAAGCTCAAAGGGCAGGCGATCCGCCTGGCGCCGCCGCCCTGGAACCAAGGCCAGGGCTGAAGGCTCAGCGTGCAGGCAATGCTTCCGCGCTCGCGCCGCCCTCCAGGCCTCGCCGCCACAGGCTGGCCCCGGGGTCATCAAGGAAGCGGGGAAAGTCGGCTCTGGCTCGCTCCTGCGCGTGCGCCTTGGGTTCGGTGGCACCGTCAAGATGCGCCCAACCCACCCCGGCACGGGCTTGACACCTCCCGGCGGCAATTTAAGATCGGGGTCATGGGATCCGTCGCAAGCCGGAAATATGCCCGAGGGTCAATGGAGCAGTATCTGCTGGAGTACGAACCTTCAGCGAAGGTGGGCACGACCAGGCACGACAAAACGCAGTTTAGGGTGCGCCAGGCTATCGCCGCGATGGTCAAACATTACGGCCAAGACAGCCACACGCTGCTCGAGCTCGGCGGCTATACCGGCTGGCACACCGCGGGCTACCGCGACCAACTCAGCCGCCCGGAGAGGGCCGTCATTTATGACTGGCGCGACCTGCGCACCCCGAAGGTGCGCGAAATCATTGAGTTCCAGCGCGTGGACCTGGAAACCCAGCGATTTCCAGACGCCGATGGGAGCTACGACATTGTGATCTGTAACCAGGTTCTGGAGCATCTGAAGAACATCTTCGGCCCGCTTGGTGAGATGCACCGCGTGCTCAAGCCTGGAGGGCATTTGATGCTCAGTGTTCCCAACATCTCGGCGCTGCACAATTGCCTGCTGCTGCTCTTAGGCCGCCAGCCAACCACCATGGTCATCCTGGACGCCCATGTCCGTGGGTTTGCCATTTGGTCCTTCAGCCGGTTCCTCCAGCTTAACGGCCATTTCAAACTCCTCGAGGTCCACGGGTTTGGCCTGCACCCGTTCACCAGCCGGCGATTGCCCGGCCCGCTGCGAACCTATTGCCACACGCCGCTCTGGCTCCTGGAAAAAAAGACCTCCTCTCTGCCCCTCTGGGAGGAGGTGATCAAAGCCAAATCCACCTCCACAAATTTCTTCACATCCGCCCCATAATTCGCAAGTTCGCTTGTCTTCAACCAGGCCTGCGCATCCTGCTCGGGGGTTTGCGAGGAGTTCCTCCCGGACGTTTCGTTCTACGTGGGGACCACCCGCTCCGCGGTGGGCTTCCTCCTGACGGGCCTCCGCCTCAGGCCCGGGCGACAACCGAGGCCTGGCACAATCGGGCTTCCGGACTGGGAGGCCGCTTTCCATCCGGAGGCGCTCCTGAAGCGCGCGGGCAAGCCCAACGCGAAAAGCCGCCTTTTTTTGACTGTCTGAGGCGGGAGCAGGCTGTATGCTGAGTGCTCGCATGAGCAATCATACTCTGGCAATTTTCCTCGGCGCGATCCTTGGGCGAGTGCGCCTGTGGCCCTCCCGGCTGTGGCGCTGGGAGGCGCAGTTAAAAGGCGTGGAATTCCAGGGCCGGTGCCTGTTCCTGGGCCGGCCGTTGATCAGCGTGGTCAAGGGGGCGCGCATCGTGCTGGGGGATGGGGTTCGCGTCGGCAGTTCCGTGCGGGCCAATCCGCTGGCGTGCTTTCAACCCTCCGCCCTCAGGGCCATGGGCCCGGGGGCGCAGTTAATCCTGGGGCCCAAGGTGGGCATCAGCGCCACGGCGCTCTGCGCCGGCGTCTCCATCCAAGTCGGCCAGGGCACCATCATGGGCGCGGGGGCGATGGTGATCGATCACGACTTTCATCGGCCCGCGGGCGAGTGGGGTTGGGCCGACGAATGCCAGGCCAATGCCCGGCCGGTCAAGATCGGCCGGGGCGTGTTCGTGGGCGCCCGGGCCCTGATCCTCAAAGGCGTCACCATCGGCGACCGCGCCGTCATCGGCGCCGGCGCCGTCGTCACGCATGACGTGCCGCCGCATCACGTCGCGGTCGGCAATCCCGCCCGCGTGTTTGCCCCCAAGCCCGCTTAGCCGTGACGATCTCGACCATCTTGCTTTTCCTCCAGGGGACGTCCGGACCCGCCGGGCAGCCTTCCCAGCCGGCAAGCCGCGGCGGCGCTTAAAAGCCCCAAGACCGATTTGCGGCGGCGGCAATCCCGACGCGTCGCCAGACGCCGCTTTGGCCCCCGCTCGCTCACTCACCCACCCACCCCACTCACGCTCCGCCGGTCCATCGCGAGTGGTTGCGCGAGCCCCTAATTCAGCGAAAGATCCTCTGGCATCTGGGCCAGCAATTTGTATTGCCAGCCTTTCTGGCGCAGGATTCGTTGCCAGAGCCGCTCGGGCTGGGCGTCAAAAACCAACTCGAGCGACGCCGGATGGGTCAGCCAGGCCTTGCGCTTCATCTCGTCCTCCAGTTGACCCGGGTTCCAGCCGGCGTAGCCCGCGAAAAGCTTGAGCTTTTGGGTCGGCGAATACGATTCGCCCAGCTCCAGCAGCGTGTCCAGCGAATGGCCCAGGCTCAAGTTGGGCATCACGTTGGCCCCCGGGATAAAGGCGTCGCTATGCAAATAACTCAACGCCGACGGCTGGACCGGTCCCCCCAGGTAGAGAGGACAGGCCTTGAGCCTGTCCGGCAAGTCGGCCACGATCATGTCACCGACTTTGCTGCCCGTGGCGCGATTGAGCACCAGACCGAAGGCCCCTTCGGCGTCGTGCTGGCAAATGAGCACCACGGTCCGTTGGAAAAACGAGCCCCGCAATTGGCCGCTGTCCAGCAGCAACTGGCCCTTCAAAAACTGTTCGTTTCCAGGCATATTGCCAAGGGCGTCAGACTTGCACCGTTCGACTTGCCCCGCAGGCACAATCTGGACCAAAATATTGGCCTGTCAAAACTTTGTGCGCGAGTCGTCCCGAAATGTCCGCTCCCTGGCCACCGCTCGTTGCAACCGCTCCAGATACTCCTCGCGCGGGAGGTTGACGGCGCCCAGTTGCGCGGTAACCGGCGTCAGCATCTGGATGTCAAATAAGCTAAAGTCGCGCCGGCGCAACTGTTCCACCAGGTGGAACAGGGCCACCTTGGACGCATTGCTGACGCGGTGGAACATCGATTCGCCCGCGAAAAACCCCCCGATGGCCACCCCGTAAATGCCGCCCGCCAATTCTGCTCCTTGCCAACATTCCAAGCTGTGGGCATGGCCTTGCCGGTGCAGCTCCGTGTAGGCCTCCACAAACTCCCGCGTAATCCACCTGCCCCGCCGCCCCGGCGCGGGCGCCGCGCAGCCCGCCATCACCTCGCCAAAGGCCCGGTCCAGCGTGATTTGAAACACCCCCCGCCGAATTACCCTGCCCAGGCTGCGCGAAACACGGAAGCCGTCCAACTCGAAAATCGCGCGCGGGTCCGGCGACCACCATGTGATGGGCGCCACCGTCCAGGGAAACAGTCCCGAGCGATACGCCAGCAGCAAGCGCGGCACGGACAGATCGCCCCCCACCGCCACCAACCCCTCCGCCTCCGCCAGACGCGGGTCAGGAAATCGCAGCCCTCTGTCCAGTATCGTCAGGCCCATGATTAGACTGATAACCAGCGCGACGCTTCAACCCTTCAACCTTGCAACGCCTCAAGAAACTGCATCTGCATTTGACCGGACATTTCCATCGCCCAATAGTGCGGAGCGGTTTTCTCGTCCAGCCCGGCGAGCGGTTCCTCGGGCGAGCCGAGCAGGACCCAGCTCCCGACCCGAATGTCATTCAGGACCTGGAGCAGCCACTCCAGGTCGGCCCGCGAGAGCGAAAGCCGCCAGCCGGTCTCCTCTTCCCGGAATCGCCCCGGGTCGCCCAGCAGGGCCTGCAGTTGCCCCCGGTTCTCCTCCCGTTGCTCCGCCAGCGCCTCCGCCAGCAGGCGCTGGCTGGTCTCCTGGTCGGGCAGCCCGCCCGCCTGGCTCAGCGGTTGGTGGGCCGAGGGCAGGCAGGGATAGAGCTTGAGCAGGCTCAGCAACAGGTGCTGCTCCCGCCTGGCCAGGTGAAATTCAAGCTGCTTTTTGGTTGCCCGAATCAGGTTCACTCGTCCCGCTCCATGGTGGCGTGCAGGCTGTACTTCTGGAGTTGGTGCACATAATGCTCCGCCTTCTCCATGCTCTCGCGCGCCAGCACGCTCTTGCCCTGCTCATGGACCTGGCGCATGTGGAACTCTGCCTTTGGGCGCGCCCAGCCGAAAACGGCCTGGAACACGTGCGTCACGTAATCCATGTAATTGACCGGGTCGTTCCAGCAAATAACCAGGTACCCTGGCTCCAGGCTCGACCGGGCCTTCTCTTCTGCCGCCGGGATGGTTCCGGGCAGCAATTCTGGCGCGACTGTCTCCGCCATACCCGCAAAATATACGCCCCAGCCCCGCTTGTCGAGCCAAGCGGAGCAGTCAGGTGGATGTTCCAGCCTTGGAGCGTTGAAGCCTTAAAACGCCGCCGGCATTAGGCAGGAGACAGGAGATAGCTCATTTTGAAATTTCCAGTTTGAAATTTCCAATTCCCAATTCTCGAATCCCTTGTCCCCTTGGTTGCGGCTGCGCCGCGCTGAGCAATGGAGGTTGACACCGGGCATGCCGTCGCGATGCGGCTTGGGCACCCCCTCGACGTTCGCCGGATGGGGGACGTCAGCCCCGCTGGCCGCTCCGGCATCCGTGTAAGCAGCCGCCCCCGCCCTCCCAACCCGGCTCTTGCCCAACCTCCCCGGCTCTGCCATGCTGCCGACTGGTCGCACGGCTGAAATTTCCGGCCGCCAATGAACATTCGGTAGTGTGAACCGTCGAACCTGTGCTAAGATTTAGCACATTGAAAACCATGATGAACCGTTTTTTGTTGCGAATCCTCCTGCTCCTGGCCAGTGGCAACCTGGCCTGGCCGCTCTTTTCTGCCGAGTCCAGCGCCCCTGCCAGCCCACCCGCGGCCGCCAGGGCGGAAATCTCCGAATCCTCGACCAACGCCTTTCACCCCGTCAAGCCGGGCCCCGACGACGGCAAGATCGCCTTCACCACGGCCTGGATGCTGGAGCATTCCCAATTCCTGCACCAGGCCTTCAACGCCGACGTTTCCACCAGGTTCTTCGGCCGCTACCTGGAAACCTATGACTCCCAACACCTCCATTTTCTCCAGTCCGACCTCGCCCAGTTCGACCACTACCGCACCAACCTCCATCGCCTCACCCGGGGCGCGGCTACCGCGGATACCACCCCGGCCTGCGCCATCTTCAACCGCTTTATGGAGCGGCTCGAACAGCACGTGGCCTGCGTCGACGACTTGCTCGACCACGCCGAGTTCACTTTCGACACCGACGAGCGCGTAGTCATCAACCGCAAAGACCTCCCTTACCCCAAGGACCTCGAGGAGGCCAAGTGTCTTTGGCGTGACCGGCTCCGCGCCGAGTACCTGCAGGAGAAGCTCGTTAACCTCGGCGCCAAAAAGAAGGCCGCTCACGCCTCCACCAGGTCGGATTCGCCCAAGGAAGCCATGACCGAGCCCGCCCCACCGGCCAACCCCGGCCCGGCCCACAACCAATTGGCCGCCAAACCCAAAACGGAACACGAGGAGATCCTCGATACCCTCCGCCGCCGCTATCACCGCACCCTGCGCACCTTTGCGGAATTGAATGACGATGACGTCCTCGGCATCTACCTCACCACCCTGGCCCACGTCTATGACCCCCACTCCGATTACATGAACCATGCGGAGTTGGAGAACTTTCAGATTGCCATGAACCTGAGATTGGAAGGTATTGGCGCCGAACTGCGCCCCGAAGACGGCTATTGCATCGTTAACCATCTCCTGCCCGGACCGGCCTCCAAGAGCAAGCAGATCAAGGAGGGCGACCGCATTGTGGCCGTCGCCCAGAGCAATTCGCCCCCGGTGGACCTGGTCGACATGCGGCTCCAAAAGGCGGTGCAGCTTATTCGCGGGCCCAAGGGCACCCAGGTTACCCTCACGATTCTGCCCGCCGCCGCAGATGCCTCCGCCCGCCGCTGCGTCACCCTCGTCCGCGAAGAGATCAAACTCGAAGACCAGGAGGCCAAGGCCAAGGTGCTCGAACTGCCCGACGCCCGCAACGGCAACCTCCGCCTGGGCGTCATCGACCTGCCCTCCTTCTATGCCACCATGGACCTCACCACTACCCACAGCCCGTCCGCCTCCAAGAGCACCTCGGCGGATGTCCGCAGACTGCTCGCCAAACTCAAAAAGGAAAACGTCAGCGGCCTCATCCTGGACCTGCGCCACAACGGCGGCGGCTCCCTCGATGAAGCCATCAAGCTCACCGGCCTGTTCATCAAGGAAGGCCCCGTCGTCCAGGTGGAAAACTACAACGGCGTCATCGAGCAGGACCCCGACCCCGACCACGCCCTGGTTTACGGGGGGCCGCTGATTGTGCTGACCAGCCGCTTGAGCGCCTCCGCCTCCGAAATCCTCGCCGGCGCCTTGCAGGACTATGGCCGCGCCTTAATCGTCGGTGATACCTCCACCCACGGCAAAGGCACCGTCCAAAGCCTGGTCCCGGTCAATGCCTGTTACACCAACTTGACCCATCGCCCGGCCCTGGCCAACGACCCCGGCGCCATGAAAATCACCATCAAGAAATTCTATCGCCCCAGCGGCGCCTCCTCGCAGAAAACCGGGGTCATCCCCGACCTCATCCTCCCTTCGGTCCTGGGCGAATCCAAGGAGATCGGCGAGAGCACGCTCGATAACCCGCTCCCGGCCGGCCGTCCCATCCCCAGCGCCCAATATGAGCCTACCAACCTCGTGGCCCCGTACCTGCCTGAATTGCGCAAACGTTCCGCCGAGCGCCTCGCCACCGACCCCGAATACGCTTACATCCGCCAGGACATTGAACTCTACAAGAGACTCCTGGCCGACAAGAGCGTCTCCCTCAATGAAAAGCAGCGCCTCAAGCAAAACGAGGAAGACGCCGCCCGCGACCAGGCCCGCCAGCAAGAACGCCTCGCCCGCAAGCCGCCCCAGGATGTGATTGTCCATGAACTGACTCTCCGGCAACTCGACCAACCCGGCCTGCCGCCGCCGGTTGAAAAAACCAACTCCCTGGCCGGGGTCTCGCCCCTCAAGCACCCGGGCGCCCCCATCGCCGGCACCAATGCCGCCCTCGCCACCAAAGCGGACGTGGCGGCCGCCCAGGACGACCTCGCCAACGACCTCCTGGAAAACAAGCCCCCCGCTGCGGATGCCGCCCTGGCCGAGACCGAGCATATCCTCGTCGATTACTTGTCCATCCTAGCCAAGACCGGATTGTTTACCGCCAGCCAGGCGACCCCGCCCTAAAACGCGAAGGCCGAAGGCCGAGGCCCTCGAACAACAGGAGCGTTTCGACCCCAGCGGGACGACGGCCAGCCCTGGTGTTCAGAGCTCACCGGCACGAATTCCGCTTTCTCTGTGCGCCGTTCAGATTTCTCTCATCATCTGGCGGCGGGTCCCCTCAACGATAAAATCACCTTCCCTGGGAATTGGCGCTTTACAGCCCTTGTCGCTTTGCGCTAAGCACTTTGTGCTGACCAAACCTCCTTACGAACTATGAACCTGCCCTTGCGCTCCACTTGCCTTTGCCTCGCCTCGCTCTGCAGTTGCGCCGCGGCCTCGTTTGATGCCGCCCCATTCGGCCTTCCCTTGCCCGAGGGCAACGGCCTCTGCTGGGAAGACCCGCGCGAGATTCACCAGGTCACCGTCCAGTTCGATGGCCCCGCCCCGCCGCCCGCCAGCCTCCGCCTGGAATACTGGGGCAGCCGCTGGCCGCAACAACATCTGCCTAAAGACCGCCAGCCGGGCGGCGGCGACGTCGGCTGGATGGAACTGGGCAATTGGTACAACGGCGGCTGGCGCCTGGCCGACGCCGAGGCGAAGGCCGATGGCTCCCGGGTCACCTTTTCGTTCCGCCCGGTCAATGAGAAGGAGTATCCCCAACTCAAGGACTACGCGGCCCGCTTCCGTTACACCCTCAAGCTCCGCCTGCAGTCGGGCGGCGCCCTCCCCAGGATTGCCCGCCTGGAGGCCTTTACCGATTCGGTTTACCAGCAGCGCATGGTCCGGCTGGCGTGGGCCAAATCTCCGCGCCGGCCGCAGGTGACCGCCTTCAATGGCGAGGTCCAGAGCGTCCAGCGGCTTTCCGCGCGCGATTACCGCATCACCCTCAAGGCCGCGGCCAATGCCGACCCGAACACGCTCGACCGCACCCTGGTCACCGTCAGGAACGGCCCGGCGGTCTTCACCTTTCGCGCCGAGGACGTGGCCCAGGAAGCCCTCTTCCTGCCGTGTTTCGGCGTGGCGGTTTTGCCCGGCGCGGACACCCGCGCTTACCCCGCCGTGGCCGCCGCGCAACGGGACCGGCACGCCAGCACCCTCTATGACCGCGTCGCCCAACTGCCGGAGCAGACCTGGCGCGCCGCCTGGAACAACATGCCCCCAAAAAAATCTCACATCTATTTCCCACTCGGCCTGGATGGCGGACGGCAGCGCTTCCAGTTGGAGGCCAACGGCGCGGTGCTCTTTCGCTCCAACGACCACTATCTCCTGCATCGCCCCGGCAACGACACGCCCCGGCTGAGCCTGGAACCGGACCCGGTGCGCGTTGGTTTCGGCGCGCTGCCCCAACCGGTTGAACGCCACCTCCAGGAGGACTGCCTCCCCATCTGCCATACCACCTGGGAAATCAACGGACTCAGAATCTCCCAAACCGCCCTGGTCACCGAACTGGATGGCGCCCGTGCGGACGCCCCGGCGCCGCCCGCCGACGCCTTGACCGTGTTCCTGGCCCGGTTCGTGATGACCAACATCTCGGCGGCGCCCCGGACCGCCCTCCTGCCTCTGACCTACGGTGCCGCCGAGGCGCCAAAGGCCTTGCGCCCCGACGAGCAGGGCCGGCTCTGGCTCGCTCAGAACCTCCGCGCACAAGTCCTCGCCGATGGCCCGCCCGCCCTGGCCGGCCAAACCCTGAACTGGACCTGGACCCTGCCGCCGGGCGAGTCCAAAACGGTCGTGGTCAAAATCCCTTATCTGGTGCTGGCGGACAAATCCGAACAGGCGGCCCTGGGGCGGCTGGACTTCGAGACCGAGCGGGCCGCCGTGGCCGGCTATTGGCGGCGGCGGCTCAATGAAAGCGCGCGGCTAACCACCCCGGAGCCGGTGCTCGACGAATTTTATCGCGCCCACGCCGGGCACTTGCTCATCAACTGCGAGCGTGAGCCGAACAGCGAGCGCCGGTTTGCGCGCGTCGGTTCCTTCAGTTACGGCGCCTACGGGAACGAGTCCTGCATGATGGTGGTGGACTTGGACCGCCGCGGCTATCACCAGGAGGCCGGCCAATGCCTGGAGGCCTGGCTCCACTATCAAGGCACTGTTGGCTTGCCCGGCGACTTCTCCTCCCGCCAAGGCGTCCTCTACGGCGCCGGCGGTTACGAGGCCGGCGGCTACAACCAGCATCACGGCTGGATTCTCTGGTGCCTGGCCGAGCATTACCGCTTTACCCGCGACCGGGCCTGGCTGCGCCACGCCGCCCCGGGCCTGCTGGCCGGGGCCGATTGGATCATCCGTGAGAGCGCGCGCACCGCCGGCCGGCAGGAACTCGAACGCGGCCTCCTGCCCGCCGGCAGCCTCGAAGACATCGGCGATTGGTGGACCTGGCTTTCGACAAGCTGCTACACCTGGCGCGGACTTGACTCCGCGGCCTGGGCTTTGGAACAGCTCCAGCATCCCGAAGCCAAACGCATCCGCCAGGCGGCCGACGCCTTTCACGCCCGCCTCCTGGGCAACTTTCGCCAGGCCGCCCAACGCTCGCCCGTGGTGCGCCTGCGCGACGGCACCGCCGTGCCGCATTTCCCTTCCTACGTCCAGCGCCGCGGCCGCAGCTTCGGCTGGATTTGCGAAACCCTCGAAGGCGCCTTGCACCTCCTCATCACCGGCGCCCTGGACCCGCGCGCCCCGGAAGCCCAGTGGATTCTCAAGGATTACGAAGACAATCTCTATCTCTCCAACCAGTACGGCTACACGCTCGACGATTTCGACCGCGACTGGTTCGGGCGCGGCGGGATGTCCATGCAGGCCTGCCTGCTCCTGGACGTGGAGCCTTATCTCCGCCGCGACGACGTCAAGCACGCCCTCCGCGCCATGTTCAACGCCATTGCCGTAAGCCACTTCCCGGACGTCCACATGAACACCGAGCACGCCCTGCCCAACATGGGTGACTGGCGCGGCGACCATTACAAAAGCTCCGACGAGGCCAATGCCTGCGGCTGGCTGCGCCAGGTCTTCCTGCGCGAGGAGGGCGACGCCCTCCTGCTGGGCCAGGCCGTGCCCCGCGACTGGCTCCTGCCGGGCCGGCAGTGCGGCCTCCAACACGCCGCCACCTGGTTCGGCCCGGCCGGCGTGCTTTACACGGCTGGCGAGAGTGAAATCACCGCCCAAGTCGATGGCCCCCGCCGCAATCCGCCCAAGGAACTCCGCCTCCGCTTTCGCGACCCCCACCAGCGCCCCTTGGCCTCGGTCACGCTCAACGGCAAACCGTGGCGCCAATTCAAAGGCGACTGGGTGCAACTGCCCGGCAACCTCGGCTCCGCGACCGTCCTGGCGCGTTTCGCGCAAAAGTAGCCCAGCCGGGGCATGAGTGCCCAAGCGGTGGACCTGAGCGGCGAAGCCGCCGGACCAGGCAGGGAAGTCAGGGGTCATAAGACAGTATTTACACTGTCCTATTGACGCCCATGCTAGTCTTTTGTTCATGCAACGAGCTAAACCGGCCGCCGACGCCCAACTCCCAGCCGCCTATCGGCGCTTGCGCGCCCGGTTGGAACAAATTGGCTGGATCGCGCTGGGCAGCGTCCTGGAACGCAAGTTACCGGGCCAAGGCGGACCACGTTACCAGTGGTCCCGCCGGGTGCAGGGCAAGACGGTCACCGCTGCCTTGAGTCCGGAGCAGTTTGCCTGGCTGAAACGGGCCATCGCCAACCAACGCAAGGTTAAGGACCTCCTCAGTCAAATGTACCGGCTCACCCTGGATTACATGTGGAAGCATCTGCCCAGCACCTCTCGACGCAAGATGCTCAGCAAGAAGACCTTAGGGCTTAACTAACTGCCATTCAGACGTGACCCCACTTCGTTTACTTCGTTGCTTAAAAAGACAAAAAATGCGCTTGAGCATGTTCACGAAAACGCCTATGTTCACGAAAACGTGAAAGTGCCGAATCCATGAACAAGGCGCGGATATCTGGTTTCGCGCTGGAAAAGGCAGTCGCAGACAAGCTTCGTGAATTGCTTGGAGGTGTGCCGTGGCTGAAGGACTGGAAAGTCCAGCGGGCTCTGGCAGCATTCAGGGATGATGCTGGATTCGATATAACAGCCACCTTGCCGCTGCCGGGTGGCATTACGGCCGAGTTACACGTCGAGTGCAAGGCCGACCCGCGCCCTTCCCAGTTTCCTTACGTTGACGTCACCCATTATTATCAACCTGCAAGCAAACCTCAGGTGTTTGTTTTTGCCGCGCCGTATATTTCGCCACGAATGGCAGAAATCTGCCAGAAACATGGTTGGAGTTGGTTCGATCTTGCGGGCAACTATCGCCTGAGCGTGCCCGGCGTGTTGCACCTCGAAAGAACGGGTCAAGAGCCTGTACATGGCCCTCAGCGACGCTCAGCCAATCTCGGCACTCCTGAAGCAGCGCGTGTCATCCGCGCACTGCTCGCAACGGACAATGCCGGGCGGAAATGGACTCAACAAGACTTGCGACTTCACTCTCAACCTAACGTCAGCATTGGTTTGGTAAACAAAGTCGTCCGCCATCTCCACGACGAAGCATTTATTGAGGATCTGCCAGACGGCGGCTTCAAGTTGCATGCTCCGCTCGAATTACTGACGGCGTGGCGCGACGCTTACCGCTTTGACCGTCACCAGCGCCGCAGTTATTTCACACTGCTGCAAGGCCGGCAACTGCAAGAGAAACTCGCCCCACTTGAATCCATCATCGGAGGACACGCAGCTTACGCCGCGTTCTCTGCCGCAGATTTCCAGGCACCGCATGTGCGACAACCCAAAACGTGGGTGTTTGTCAGTGCGGAATGGGAGGACGCTTTTCGGGACGCGGCCGAAGCGAAGCTCGTGGACTCAGGCGAAAACCTCGTGGTGCTCATCCCCGCCGATGAGGGCGTATTCTATCTACGGGAAGGAGAGGCCGACCGGCTGGCTTGCACCAACGCGGTGCAAACTTACGTGGACTTGTTTCATTGCGGCGGACGCGGCGAAGAGGCCGCCGAAGCGTTGCTGGAACAGAATCTCAAGCGTGCCTGGAAAGCGCGAGGTTTATTGTGAATCCCGAACCTCGCCAGCGTGACGACTACAGTCCGCGCCAAGTCGAAGCCGCTCGGCGCGTTCTGGTTGACCTTGGGCAGGTATTGGCGGCGTTTGAAGACTGTCTTGTGGTCGTCGGTGGTTGGGTGCCCGATCTCCTGTTGGAACAAGCGGACGAACCACACGTTGGGAGCATTGACGTGGACCTGGCTCTCGATGCGAAGAAACTCGCCGATGGCCGATATGCTGACTTGCTCAAGCTGCTGCTGGACACTGGCCGCTACAAACGTGGAGCGAAACCGTTTCAACTCGTGGTCGAGGTGGACTTGAAGGACGGCGAGAAGCCGGTTGAAGTGGAAGTCGAATTCCTGGCGTCGCGGCAAGTGAAGCTGAAAAGGAATCGGCCCAAACTTCTGGAAGGTTTCCGGGTTTTGCAGGCGGATGCCTGTGGTGCGGCATTCCGCGCACCGGTAAGGATGGAGGTTTCGGGCAGGACAGTGCGCGGGGCCAATAACAAGGTGCGCTGGCGCATCGCATCACTGCCAGACTTCCTGGTGATGAAGGCACATGCTTTGGCCGGGCGAGACAAGCCCAAAGATGCGTACGATTTCTGCTATTGTCTCGAACACTTTCCGGACGGCATGAACGCGTTGGCTACCGTTTGGAAGAACGGGCTCAAAGAGAAGGAAGTTGCCCGAGCACTCGAAATCCTGCGGGAAAAATTTGCCAGTGTGGACGCTTTTGGCCCGGGACAAGTCGTGGAGTTTCACGGTGCGGTTGATGCGGAAACACAGGCGATGCAAGCTCGCCGCGCGTTTGAGCTTATGCAGCAATTCCTGAGCTACTTTTGACGACGGGCGTCTTCCCATGCGCAGAGGCTGCCTTGCGGGCGTTGCTTTCCCGCCAATATGCGCAAATCGCGTCCCTCGCGCGAGCAAGCCACTTCTCGTCACGTCGGAGCTGTTCCAGCGTTTCCGTTCTGTCTTGGGATTTTTGGCGGAAGGAAGGGCCGGGGTGCTATCGGCCGGCGCTATTCCGGGCCAGGATCCAGGCGGCAATGTCCGCCACCACCGTCTCCGCGACATGGCCGCTTTGCTCGTATTCGTCCGGGGTGCTCTTGCCTTCGCCGGCGATGAAGAGGTGGTTGAGCGTCGGATACAGCTTGAAGGTGATGTTGGGGGAAGCCCCGAGCGCCTTTTTCCAGCCGTCGAAATCCGCCTGGGTGACCTGGTAATCGCGCTGGCCCTGGAGGATGAGCAGGGGTTGTTTGAGCGTCCGGGCGGTAGCCGGGGCATCGTAGGCGCGCAAGTCCAGCCAGTACACCACCGGGGCGCCCAGCAGCAGGTTCGTCGAGGAGGCATCGGCCGCGGTGAGTTTTTTCACCTTGGCCACGTCCGCCTTGATTTCGGCGAGCTTGGGGCTGGCTTCGGCGGCTTTGGACGCATCCAGCGAGACGAGGTAATCCACCTGCTCGACGATGATGTCCTCCAGGGGCCGGGTGGAACCGGCCAGGATAATCAACCCGGCGAGCTCCGGGTCGGCCTTGCCGATCCTGGGAACAGCGAGGCCGCCCAGGCTGTGGCCCAGGACAAAGATGCGTTTGGCATCCAGGCCGGCGGTGGCACGGAGCCGGGCGACGGCGCTCAGGGCGTCATCAATGGTCTCTTCCTGCAACGTGAGCTTGTGGAGGGCGGCCATGAGTTTGAGGCCATGTTCCTTGGTGCGTTTCTCGTAGCGCAGGACGGCAATGCCTCTGGTCGCCAGTCCCCAGGCCAGGTCCCGGAAGGGCTTGTTGGCCCCGAGGGTCTCGTCGCGGTCCTGCGGCCCGGAGCCATGGACCAGCACCAGGGCGGGCCAAGGGCCGCCGGCGGTGGGCACGCTCAAGGTGCCGGGCAGGGCCCATTGGCCGCTGCCGACCGTGAGTTGCTGCTCACGGAAAGCATTGGTCCGGGCGTAGGGAGGCGGGGTCGCCGTAGCGGCGGGCCGGGTCGGGACAAAGAACAAGCCGGCGACCTGGCGTTTGGCGTCAAAGACCACTTTCGTGTCCAAAGTCGCTCGCGCGAATTCGCAGGTGACGAGGACAACGTCATAGCCCATCTGCTTTTCGGCGCGGGCCGCGAGCGTCTTCTTGAAGGGGCCGCTCTGGGCCTGGAGGGCCTGCCAGGTTTCGCGCAGCTTGGTTTCCGGCAGGGCCTGCTTCACTCTTGGGTCGAACTGCGCGAAGGCGCCGGCGAAGTCTTCCTTGGCCAGCAAGTCAACAAACCGTTTGCCCGACTCGGTGACATCGCCGGATTCCGGGCCGGCGGCCAGTGGCACACTCGCAACCGCAGTTGCCAGAACCAGCGTCAACCCGAATATTTCACACCTCCCACGGAAGGCCGACAGGACCGAGCGCCGGCAGCTTGCCGGCTTTGCGCATTCGAACCGCCAAAGCCGGCTGGCAGCCGGCCCTCCGGCCGCGCCAGTGTGAAATATTCGGGTTAGTGATACGCCTGAGCTTTTCATAATACTCGTTTGTTCAATTCTTGTTTCGGATTTCTGCTCTCGGCATTCAGATTTGCTTCTGCCTTCTGACTTCCGACCTCTGACCTCTGGCTTCACCCAGCATCCCTCCCCCGCGTGCGGGTCAGGTCCGGACCCTCGGCGCCCGGGTTGGTTTGGCGGCGCGGACCCTTGCGCTTCTGCACGGCCTGTTTGAGGAGGTATTCGATTTGGCCGTTGACACTCCGCAGTTCATCCTTCGCCCAGGCCTCGAGGTCGGCCCAAAGTTCGGGCGCCATGCGCAACAGGAACGGTTTGCGTTCGGCCATGCCCAGTTCACGCGTAAAGCGTTCCCGTGTTCACCACCGGATGCACTTCGGCCTCGCCGCAAAGCACGACCATGAGGTTGCTCACCATGGCGGCCCGGCGTTCGTCGTCCAGTTGCACCACCTGTTTCTCAGCCAGTTCTCGCAAGGCCATTTCCACCATGCTGACGGCGCCATGGACGATCTTTTGCCGCGCGGCAATCACCGCCTCCGCCTGCTGCCGCCGCAGCATCGCCTGGGCGATCTCCGGCGCATACGCCAGGTGCGTCAAACGCGCCTCTTCCACCAGCACCCCCGCCTTGTCCAGACGCGCCTGCAACTCCACTTTCAGCGCCTGGGAGACTTCGTCCATCCCGCTGCGCAGGGTGACTTCATGCTCTTCGCCATAGTCGTAGGCGTAGGCGCTGGCCAGGTGCCGGATGGCCGACTCGCTTTGCACCCGCACGTAGTTTTCATAGTCATCCACCTCAAAGGCCGCCTGCGCCGTGTCCTCCACGCGCCAGACCACCACCGCCGCAATCTCAATCGGATTGCCCCGCTTGTCATTGACCTTGAGCTTCTCGCTGTTGAAGTTGCGGGTCCGCAGCGAAAATTTGAAGCGCGCCTGCCTCTTGCGGCCCGGTTCCGCCCCGCCGGCCTTGCGCGCAGCAAGATTGGCCTGCCATTCCGCCATAACGCGCAGCGGCCCGGGCTGGTCCGGACCGTTCGAGTAGAACGGATTGCCCCAATGAAACCCCGGCGCCCGCACCGTGCCCTTGTAGGCGCCAAACAACACCAGCACCCTGGCCTCGTTCGGTTGCAGCGCGAAGAATCCCTTAAACATGATGATGGCCGCAATTTCGATCAGCAGCGAGCTCACGAAAAGACTCCACACGGGATGGTCCTCAACCCGGGCGCCGGGGCTGAGGGAATAGATAAATAAAGCGATCGCCCCGAAAAAGAGAATGAAGACAATCGGCAACATCACCCACCCGTTCAGGACTTTGACGACTTTCTCACGATTCACGGCCGCATTTAGAGTATTCATATTAGTATTGGCCCTTTGCGCTTGGGCCTGTCATTGCTATCGTGTTGATATCATAATGCAATCTCAAGGGCAACTAAAAAATCGTCCCCCGTTTGTAATCGGCCCCCACCCCCAGGCTTCTCACGCTGGCTGCCCGGAAAACGACCCTCTCATTTCGCTGCGATTGCAACAGTGCGCTGAGCCAGCGCTTCTTTTAGGTGAATTGAAAATTGAGAATCGAAAAACGATCGTTGGTTATTGAAGAATGCCCGCGGATGACGCCCAATGGACTTTCGGAGCGGTTGTGGTGTTTCGCTGCGCGAACGGGCAAGGTCGTGGACGGCCTGCCCGACACGCGCCTGGGCCGGGCTGCGAAACATGCGGGTCAGACCAGGTGCTTGAGCTTGGGATGCTCGGCCAGTTTTTTGACCAATTGCTTGACCTTCTGCGCCTGGCTTTTGTGGGCCAGCAGGGTGGCGTCGTCCGTCTGGACCAGAATGGCATCGCACAGGCCGACGAGGGCGATCGGCGTGCGCCGCTGGGGAGTGCGGGCGTCGAAGATGAGGTTGCGGGCGCCATCCAGATGGATGAAATCGGCCACCGCGCAGTTGCCTTCGGGGTCGGCCTTGAGATGCCGGGCCAACGCCGTCCAGGAGCCGAGGTCGTCCCAGGGAAACGCGCCGTCGGCCACAATCACATTCTGCGCGTGCTCCAGGAGCGCGTAGTCGATCGAGATTTTCTTGAGCGCGGGATATTCCCTGGCGAGGAGCGGTTTGAGTTTGGCCGCAGCGCCGGCCGCTTTGAACCAGCGCTGGCAGGCCTGGTACATTGCCGGCTGATGCTTGTGCAAGCCTTCGGTGATCGTCGCAAACGACCAGAGGAACATGCCGGCGTTCCAGCGGTACTGGCCGCGGCTGAGGTATTTCAGGGCCTGTTTGTAATTGGGCTTCTCGACGAACTGCCTGGCCCGATAGAAGGCGGTCTTGTAGGCCTTGACCCCTGGGGGCGGTGGCAGCGGTTCGCCCACGCGAATGTAGCCGTAGCCGGTAGCCGGCTCGGTCGGCTTGATGCCGATGGTGAGAATGGCCTGCCCGCGCCCGGCCAGGTCGAAGGCGTCGGCCAGGACCTGTTGGAACTTCTGCTCGTCGGGGATGACATGGTCGGCGGGCAGGACGGCCATCACGGCCGTGGTCGAGCGGGCGCCCACCAGGGCGGCGCCCAGGGTGACCGCGGCGCAGGTGTCGCGGCCCACCGGCTCGGCGATAATATTCTCGCTGGGCAGTTGCGGCAGTTGTTGGCGCACTGCCGGGGCCTGGATTTCGTTGGTGATGACCAGGATATTGTGGAGCGGCGCCAGCGGCAGCACCCGGTCGACCGCCTGTTGCAGAAACGAACGATTGCCCAGCAATGCCAGCAGTTGTTTAGGCGTCTGCTCCCGGCTCACCGGCCAGAACCGCTCGCCTCGCCCGCCCGCCAGGATGATGACGAAACGATCTTCGGCCTTGAGGTTTTTTTTCATGTTCGAGGCCCTGTATTACATTTCTATCCGCCCTGGTCTGGGGGGAGAGCCATTGGAAGCTATTGGCGCCCTCAAAACCAAAGCCCTGGCGCTCAGCCCTTGACGGCCGCCGCCAGGGGTTTTACAAATTCGGCCACCCGGCGGACCAGGGCGGGGTCTCGCCCCAGTTGGGCAATCTGGTCCACAATCGCGCTCCCGACGACGACCGCTTCGGCGGTCGCGGCCACCGTCCTGGCTTGTTCCGGGGTCGAGATTCCAAAACCGACCGCAATCGGCAAATCGGTATGCGCCCGGATCCTGGCGACCATGGGCGCCAGGCCGTCCGCGACCTGGGCCTGCATGCCGGTGACCCCTTCGCGGCAGACGTAATAGATGAAACCGGCGCCGCGCTTGACAATCAATTCAATGCGCTCCTCCGGCGTGGTCGGCGCGACCAGGTAAATCGGACAGAGCCCCGCCTGCCGCATGAGCGGGTCGTAGCTTTCGCCCTCTTCCGGCGGCAGGTCCAGCACCAGCAAGCCGTCCACGCCGGCCCGGGCGGCGTGCGCGATGAAGCGCTCCAGGCCGTAACGGTGCACCAGGTTGAAATAGATATAGAGGACGATCGGCAGCTCCGATTGCCTCCGGATGGCCGAAACGGTGGCCAGGACACCTGGCGGCGTGGTGCCCGACGCCAGGCCGCGCTGGGCCGCAAGCTGGTTCACCAGCCCGTCGGCGAGCGGGTCGCTGAAAGGCACCCCGAGTTCCAACACATCCACGCCCAGTTTGTCGAACGCCAGCGCCAGTTGCCGGGTGGCCTCCAGGTCCGGGTCCCCCGCGCCGATATAGACAATGAATCCCTTTCTGCCTTCGCGCTTGAGCCGGGCGAATCTCTGCTCGATGCGGTTCATGGCGCGGGAGTGTCGGACGCGGGGGTGGAAGTTGCAAGTTGAACTTGGCGCAGAGCAAGCAAAGATTTTTCTTGGCAATGGGCGCGCGGCGGGATAGGTAAAGGCTGTTCTTTGAAAAGACACAGCCAAGCGTCAGGGAACCCCGTGAGAATCGGGGACGGTTGCGCCACTGTAACGGGTTACAGACTCCCAAAGCCACTGGCCTCGCCTGGGCGAGACCGGGAAGGCGGGAGCGAGGTCCCCAGCCCGAAGTCAGGATATCGGTTTGGCTGTGCTCGTCACGGCCGTTTCACGGAGGCGTGGCCGCCTCCGGGCGCCGGCAGGCAGACCTGCCGTCCGAACGGCCGACTTCTCCGTCAAAGAGAAGGATGAGGCCAGCCGGCCGGGCGGGTGCGCGGCCGGATTCGTCGAATGCCTTCATTCTCTGATTTGTCGGGGTCTGAAGGTTTTTTATTTTCTGACTCCGCGCTGGTCTCTCTAGCCAAACCTGTTGGTAACAAGAGCTGCGCGGGCAGGCCCTGGGTTGTTCCTGCGCGCGCGGTAGAAAGATCAGCTTATGCATGGAATCCGTTGGTCTGCGCTGGCCCTGGCGGGCTGGTTTGCCACCATTGGCATTGGTTCTGCCGCCATTACTTTCCAGGAGGATTTCTCCACCGACCCGGCCGGGCGGGGTTGGCGAGTATTGGGCGACACCAACCTTTTCCAATGGAATCCCACGAACCACGACCTCCAAGTCACCTGGGATTCCTCGCGCCCCAACAGTTATTTCGCGCATCCCCTGGGAACCGTGCTGGGCCAAGAGGCGGATTTCAGCCTCGGCTTCGACTTGCGGTTGAGCGACTTCGCCGCGGGCGTCAATCCGGACAAGCCCTATCCTTTCGAGCTGTCGGTGGGGCTCATCAACCTGGCGCAGGCCACCCAAACCGGTTTTGTGCGCGGGACGGGGTCCGATTCTCCGGACCTCGTCGAATTCAGTTTCTTTCCCGACCCAGGGGGGGCCTGGGTTTGGGGGCCTTCGGTGACCGTCATGTTCTGTGATTGGACCGGCACAAACTGGTCCAGCGGCGGTTTTGGCTCGCTGACGTTGAGCCCGAACGACTCCTTCCAGGTGGACCTGGCCTACACTGCTGCCGAGCGGGTCCTGCGCACGAGCCTGACCTGCAACGGCCTGCCCTTCGGGCCGCTCGGGGACGCCTATCTCGGGGCCTCTTTCCGGGACTTTCGCGTCGATCACGTGGCCGTGTGCAGTTACAGTGATGCCGGGCAGGACCCCTCCTTTGCCGGTTCCATTCTCGCCCATGGCACGGTGGACAACTTCCGGGTGAGCCTCGCCGCGCCTCCGCCTCCCAACCTCGCCGGCCGATTCACCAACGGCGCCTGGCAGGTTGAGTTCCTCAGTCTCACCAACCGGCTCTACACGCTCCAACGCACCGCTGATTTCCAATCCTGGACGGCCGTTTCGCCAGCCACGGCCGGCAACGGCACCAACCTGGCCTTGCAAGACCCGGGCGCGCCGGCCGACCGGGCGTGTTATCGCGTGCAAGTGGAGTGACCATGAAAAGCGGCGCGCGTGTCTGTCAGCCCTCCGGCCAGAAAGAGCGGGGCCAGCAGTCCCTGGGCTCTGCCTTCACGCTCCTCGAGCTGCTGGTCGTCATCGCCCTCATCGCCGTTCTGGCGGCGCTGCTCTTGCCGGCGTTGTCCCGGAGCAAGGCCTCGGCCCAACGCATCAAGTGCCTCAGCAACCTGCACCAGCTTGAGTTGGCAGCCAACCTCTACTGGGACGACAACGGCGGCAACTGTTTCCGGTATGGCGGCGCTTATACCAATGGCGGGCAGCTTTACTGGTTTGGTTGGATGGGGCCGGGCGCAGAAGGCGCGCGCGCCTTCGACGCCACCTGCGGCGCCCTGTATCCCTATCTGCAAGGACGCGGGGTCGAGCTCTGCCCCGCCTTCAATTACTTCCTGTCGCAGTTCAAAGCCAAGGCGCGCGGCGCCACTTACGGATACGGCTACAATCTTTACCTTTCGGCGGCGCCGGGGCAGGCGCCGATCAATCTGAGCCGGCTGCTACGGCCGGCCGGCACCGTGTTGCTGGCGGATGCCGCCCAAGTGAACACCTGGCAAGCGCCCGCTTCACCCGCCAACCCGATGCTCGAGGAATGGTACTACCTGGACAACAGCACCAATCAACCCAATGGACATTTCCGTCATGCGCAAAAGGCCGAGGCGGTATTCTGCGACGGCCACGTGGGGCCGGAACGGTTTGTGCCGGGGTCGCTTGATCCCCGGATGCCCAGTCAGTTTGTCGGGCGCCTGCGCGCGGAGCTCCTCAGCCTGCCCTGAGGCGCGCTACGCTCCGACTTGCTTTTTGATGGCCTCGGCGATCTTATTTGACCAGCGGCTGAGCGCGGCGGGGTCGCGTCCTTCCAGGAGCAGGCGCGCCTTGGGTTCGGTGCCGGAGTAGCGCAGGAGCACGCGCCCGCCCTGGGCCTGCAATTCGCTTTGGGCGTCGGCCACGAGCTGCGAGACACAGTCCAACTCGGCGAAAGGGCGCTTTTCGCGGACGAGGATATTGGTGAGCAGTTGGGGAAAGCGGGTCCAGCACTGGGCCAGGCGAGCAAGGGAGGCGCCTTTGGTTTTCATGATGCGCAGGACCTGGAGGGCGGCCACCAGGCCGTCGCCCGTGGTGCTCAAATCGCGGAAGATGATATGCCCGCTCTGCTCGCCGCCGAGGTTGAAGCCGTGCCGCAGCATTTCGTCCATGACGCTCTTGTCGCCGACGGGCGTGCGGACGACCCGCCCGCCGGCCGCCTGAATGGCGGCGTCGAGGCCGGCGTTGCTCATGACGGTGGCCACCAGGGTTTTTTCGTGGAGGGCGTCCTGGGCCAGGAGGTCCAGGGCGGCGATGGCCATGATGTCGTCGCCATCGATCAGCTTGCCGGCTTCGTCGCACAACAAGGCGCGGTCGGCGTCGCCGTCGTGGGCCAGGCCGACGTCGGCGCGGTGCTCCCAGACTTTCTGGCAAAGGAGGCCGGGGTGCATGGAGCCGCAGTCCTGGTTGATGTTTTTGCCATCGGGTTGGTTGCCATAGATGATGACGTCGGCCCCTAATTCGCGCAGGACGCAGGGGGTGGACTTGTAGCTGGCGCCGTGGGCGCAGTCCACGACGATGCGCAGGCCCTCCAGAATGAGGCCGCGCGGGAAGGAGGCCTTGGCGTGCTCGATGTAGCGGCCCAGGGCGTCGTCGATCCGCACCGCTTTGCCGATTTGGTCCGCCGTCGGGCGGATGTTTTCGATCTCGCCGCTGAAGACCAGGCCTTCGATTTGCTGCTCGATCTTGTCCTCCAGCTTGTAGCCGTCGGCGCGGAAGAACTTGATGCCGTTGTCGTCGTAGCGATTGTGCGAAGCGGTGATGACGATGCCGGCATCGGCGCGGAGGCTGCGGGTGACGTAGGCCACGCCGGGGGTGGGCAGCGGGCCGATCAGCAAGACGTCCACCCCCATCGAAAGGATGCCGGAGGAGAGGGCGTTTTCGAGCATGTAACCGGACAGGCGGGTGTCTTTGCCGATCACTATGCGGTGGCGGATGCGGTCGCGCGCCTGGGTTTGGAGGCTCTTGAAAACATGCCCGGCCGCCCGGCCCAGTCTGAGGGCCGTTTCGGCCGTGACCGGTTCGACATTGGCCGTTCCACGCACGCCATCGGTGCCGAAGATTCGCTTCACTTTAGTCATGTCGTCGGGAATATCCTAATCAAGCCATGGAGAAGGCAAAAGCCGAGCCGGAACGGCCGGTTCAATGGTCGGGCGGGAAGATGACCTGCACCTCGGTCGGCAGGACCCGGAGGTGCGTGACGCCTGCCGGGGTGGACACCTCGATGCGCTTGCGGAGGTGGCTGGCGGGGGCGATCCCGGTCAGGTCCACCAGCGCCCGGATTTCGCTGCTTTCCAGGCCCGCCAGCACCTGGGGGTCCCCTTGGACCGTCACGGCGACCGTTTCCGGAGTCACCTTGAACCGGCGCACGTCGGCGGCCGAAGACACCACCAGGACCGGCAGGTTGTGGAAGCGACGGACATCACTGGCCATCCCGAGCGACGGGAGGGAAGGGACCTCGTTCCTAATGGCAAAGCTGATCGTGCAATAAATCAGGATGGCCAGGACCAGCGAGAAGACCTTCAGGCCCAGGTCCTTGACAATGAGGTTGCGCAGGAAAGTGATCATTTGGCCAGGCCCGTCGTGGTTGTGGCGCCCGCGGTTGAGGCCGTGGACGGGGCGTCGGCCCGGGCCGCATGGACCGGCCCCGGTTTGGCCCGTTCGGTGGTCCAGGACCGAATCCAGGCGAGCCAGTTGCGCGAGCGGGCGGGAGTCACGAACACCGAGGTCAGGAAGGCCCGCAATTCCTCCAGCGTCACGTTGCGCACCAATTGCCCTTTGCAGGCGTAAGCAATCCCCCCGGTCTCTTCGGACACGACCACCACCGCCGCGTCGGTTTCTTCGCTCAGACCGATGGCCGCGCGGTGGCGCGTGCCCAGCGACGGGTTCAAATCCCGGCGTTGCGTCAGGGGAAAGATGCAGGCCGCGAACGCAATCCGGTCGCCCCGGATAATGACGCCCCCGTCGTGAATCGCGTTATTCGGGAAGAAAATCGTTTCCAACATCTCGGGCGTGGCCACACAGTCGACGATAATGCCCGATTCCACCGCCTCCTGGAGGTGGATGGATTGCTCGATGGCGATGAGCGCGCCGATGCGGACCTCCGCCAGGCGTTCGACCGTCTGAATGATGACCTCGATGTTCTCGCGTTGCTCGCGGACGGTCGCCAGGAGCGGCAAATTGCCCAGTTCCGCCAACATCCGCCGCAACTCGGGCTGGAAAATCACCAGCACCGCCAGCAGGAAAAACGCGTAGAACGCTCCCAGCAGGTACTGCAGCACTTTGAGCCCCAGCACAAAGCTCATCAGCACCAGCGCCAGCAGCGCCACCAGAAAACCCATCACCACCGGCGCGCCCCGCGTCCCCCGGACGAACCGCAGGGCGCCGTAAATGCCCACCGTGAGGATGAGGATTTCCACCACCGGCCGCCAGCCGCCGAATATCTGCGTCCAGAGGCCGGTCACGATATGCCAAAGGTTTTCCACGAAAGCCGAGCTTACACGTTTGTTCGCGCCAGGATCGCTTCAGCCATCCGAATGGCCTGCACGGTTTGGGGCACCTCGTGCGCGCGGATGATTTGCACGCCCGCGGCTACCGCCAGGCAGGCGCAGGCCAGGCCCGCCGGCAGCCGCGCCGCCGGCCCCGCCCCCAGCAGTTCGCCCATAAAAGACTTGCGCGAAACCCCGACCAGCAGCGGCCGCCCTAACCCGGCCAGACTCCGCAACGCCCCGAGCAACTGCAAGTTGTGCTCCAGCGTCTTGCCGAAACCGATCCCAGGGTCCAGTATAACCTGCTCCCACCCCACTCCGCAATCCTTCAATCGCTTCAGGCGCTCAATAAAAAACTCCCCCACCTCCCGCACCACGTCCCGATAGACCGGCTGGCGCTGCATCGTTTGCGGCGTTCCCTGCATGTGCAGGCACACGTAACCCGCCCCCGCCTCTGCCACCACCCGCCACATCGTCGGCTCTTCCCGGTTGGCCCCCACGTCGTTCACCAGGCTGGCCCCCGCCCCGAGGGCCGCCCGGGCCACCCCGGGCTTCATCGTGTCGATGGAAATCGGCACCCGGAGCCGCCCGGCCAGTTGTTCGACCACCGGCATCACCCGGCGCAACTCCTCAGCCTCGCTCACCGGCCTGGCCCCAGGGCGGGTCGATTCCCCGCCGACATCCAGGATTTCCGCTCCTTGCTCCACCAGTTCCAACCCATAGGCCGCCGCCGCCCCCGCCGCCGGGAACCTCCCGCCATCCGAAAACGAGTCCGGGGTCACGTTCACTATGCCCATCACCAGCGCCGGGCGCGGAAACAAATATTCGAATTGGCGGGCCAGCAACTTCATATTTCCAATTCCCAATCGGCAAGGTCACTGCTGGCCGGCCTGGATCAGTTCGATCTCATACCCCTCCGGCGCGTCCATAAAGGCGATGCCGCCGCCGCGCCGATCATAATCCGGGCCCTCGGAATAGCTCAGGCCCAGCCGGGCCAGGTGCCCTCCAAACTCCTCCAGGCTCTCCACTTCAAAGGCCAGGTGCGTCAAATCCGCCTGCACCTGCACCGGGCCGCCGCCCGGAAAATGGCACAACTCAACCAATTCTTCACTCTCCGGCGCCTTCAAAAAGACCAACTCCGAGCCGCGCGGGGATTTGTGGCGGCCCACCTCGGCCAACCCGAGCACCTCTTTATAGAATTTGACTGTCCGCTCCAGGTCGTTCACCCGATACCTCGTATGGAGCAGTTTCTTGGCCTTGCTCATGCCCTCACCATAGCCCGGAATACCTCCCGGCGAAACCCGAAATCCAAAATCCGAATGCGGCCGGCCGCATCCCGACACCGCCGCCAATTCCACTTCACCCGCGCCCAACCCGGCGTCCTTCCGCCCTGTAGGCTCTGGAATCTGAAATCCGAAATCTCAAATCTGAACCCCCGCGCCCAGCACGGCATCCTTCCGCCCGGTAGGCTCTGGAATCTATCTCGCGGGCCCAGGCCTGCAACCCGGAGGGTTGACAGATAGTAGCCGGAGGTCGCCAGGGGCGGGGGGGCGACCTCCGGGGCCCCGGTCGTGCTCGGCCTGCAACCCGGAGGGTTGACAGATAGTAGCTGGAGGTCGCCAGGGGCGGGGGGGGCGACCTCCGGGGCCTCCGCGCGGTGAACACGGCTGGAAGTGCCAGACTCCTGCCTCAAGCCTGTCCTTATTAGCGTTTATTAGCGCAGATTAGCGGTTCGACTTGGAATCTCTCCGGCTGAGCGGGGCCTTTGTTCGCTTCGTTCTCTTCTGTTCAATTGAATGGTTACGGCTCAGCGGACTCGGCCCCCGCGATAAGCATGCACCGGGCGCCTATCACCTGGGGCATCTGTCTCGCGGGCCTCCGCGTGGTGAACACGCCTGGAAGTGCCAGACTCCTGCCTGAACCGCGTCCTTATTAGCGTTTATTAGCGCAGATTAGCGGTTCGACTTGGAATCTCTCCGGCTGAGCGGGGCCTTCGTTCGCTTCATTCTCTTCTGTTCAATTGAATGGTTAGAGGGCCATGGCGGAGCAAGTCTTGACCAAGGCCTCAGGCTGCCAAAACGCCGCGCCCACACACCAACCTTTCGGAAGAACCCATTTACTTTTGAATTGGTGCTATTTGCCGACGGGATTCCCGAGTTCGTTCCGTTGGCCGGCCCAAGTGGGTCAGGGCCTGGGCTACGACTGCATACCCCATTCCCCCGGCTAACGGGCCAAGCTCAGCCAACGGCAGTTGCCCGCCCTGCGCCCAAGCCATGACGGCCAAATTGAAATGGCGACCTCCGATTTTCAAACCTGCACCGCAAATCGCCTACAGCCAATGGCTTAACACGAGGACCTCTATCGCAAGCGCGCGGGGAGACCAACGCACCCCGCCTCGCAATCCCGCTCTTTAATCCGAACTCGAACGCCCAGAACCGAAGTCAGGTCGCAGGACGCTCTACTGCGCTGAGGCCAAATAATCTTCCAATTTCAATGCGTGCCCAAACATCTCCACCCGCCATGCGCCATCCACTGGCTCATCAACTCTCTTGCGGAGCCTGACGTGGCCATACTTGCCCGGCACAAAATGTGCCGAGATCGTGGCCTCGCGCACGGTCCTTTCGACCGTTCGATCGGGATCACGGAATTTAGTTGGGTGTGGGGGGGCCGTCAGGTAGGACGCACGGGCACGATTAAAAATACGCCTGCAATCGGTCACTGAGGGCAGACGCACGCTCCCTGAAACGAACGGCGTGGTCGCCGCCCACGGCTGCGGCATCAACAGCCGGTTCCATATTTCGTCGTGATCGGCGTTGGGTGATCCATGATGCGCCACTTTGAAACCCTGATGCACCGCGGCTCCGGAACCAATTCCATCCACGATGGCCATCCAGCCGAGGCCGCGATCATTCCGCACCTCCAAATCCGCTCCGAGCAGTGTGAGGTGGTCGGCTACCCGCACGGACAGCACCACTGATGCGTCGTTTTGTGTCAGATTTGGCAAACGTCTTCGCGCTCTTGAAAACTTGGGCATGGCTTTCCGAAGCTGCGCCATGGTCGCCATGACAGCAGCGTCTGAGGGCGACAGCGCCTTCACCGTCGCGGATAGATTGCCTGCCAGCTCCCACAATACCTTGTTCGCCGATGCCAGCTTGGGTGTCGGGTAGCGCGTTGCCGGCTGCCGCTTCTTCAACTCGGTGAGAACGGCCCGAAGCTCGTCAACGCCCGACCCACCTGCAAGGTATCGTGTCCCTGTCCATGCCGCCAGAACCTCACTAAACTCAGGCTTGCCTACAGCTTCCGTGCAGGCAAATACAGCCGTCTTGGCCTCCTGGAAAAGACTGCTGATGCCCTGGATGTGATCGTCGTGCCAATGCGTGGCCACGACAAACCGCACGGAAGCTTCAGCGTTTATGCCGATTGATTGGAAATAGTGGAGCGCGGCAGGCCGCTTGGACCCGGGGTCCAGGCAGGAATCGACCACTCCCCAATGGCCCCCACCCAGATGCAGAACGACGCATTCGCCGAAACCCGGCCCGAAGATGGAAACTTCCAATTCCCGAGATTCAGGAGGAACTTCTTGACTATTCCCACTGGATGCCACGCGTCAGTTCCTCAGCCGCACGACTGCTTTGCTCGATTTCTTTGTCCGACCAGGACGGCAGCCGCCGCAGATAAATCGCAGACTCGCGCTTCCGCGTGCTTCCGTCATAACGGTATCCGATGGTCCACACCAAGCCCGCGCCTTCGACAGCCAGCCCCCGGTCTGGTTCAGAAAGTTCCTCCAAATCAAACTCGGCTTCAACCACTGGGTAATCGCTGACGTTCTCAAAAAGGCGTGCGGTAAAGCTCTGCTTCCCTCTGGAGGTCACAACCCCCTCGTATTTCTTCAGCAAGATGTAGCGGTCGTCCGCGCGCGTGCTCACGTGCTGGGCACGCAGCACCAGCACTCTTTCGGGCCGGCCCGGCATCGTTATTGTCTCCGCTGACAACGGGGGCACCGCTGTTGCAGAAACCGCCTCGGACGCAGCATCGTCCCTCACCGGTTCCCGCACGACCAAGTGGCCGTCCTCCTGCGCAAACAGGAAATGCCGCGTGTCGGCTGGTTGAGGGACATCACGAACCTCATCCAACCCCCGAACGGCTACTTCCATCGTTGAGGGCGCCTCAGCCATCGTCCGGTTTGATCTTGTCAAAGATCATTTTTGCCACACGCCGAGCCATTTCGCAAGCGGGATTCCATTCCGCCTTAAGGAACTTCAGCAGAAGTTCCGCGCCCCCGGCATGAGCGGAATCAGGCGGCAGTCCATAGTGGTAATTCGAGCGCACGAAAATCCCCGGCCAGAACTTTGCCGATGGTTGTACGGTGATGTTGACTTCGCCGGGGAACCCCCCTTCACGCGGGGCTTTGATTGTCAGCGACCGCATCCCCGGCTGGTTGACCAATTCGCTCCAAACGAGCTCTTTTGGAGCCAGAGTATGGCCAATCTTGTGCCAGTACGCCTTACTGCCCACTTGGTAGTGCGCCTCCGGGTTGATGCCGCAGGCCGTGATGGGCGTATGCGGAAGCAGAGTGCACATCTGTATCAGCATATCCTGAAGCCGCGCCGTCTGTGAAACGTTCGACGTGCCCAGCGAGAGCCGTTCGGAAATGCACAGCAGCCTGAGCCCGCACAAGCGCACGTCAGTCACTTCGCTGCTCACCACCATGATTTTGGCGTCCTTGGCATCCTGATCCCCAATCAGGCCCTGACGCAGAAACCATTCAGGATGGAAAATCGCAGGATTGAACGATCCAACGACGACCACATACAGCCCCTCCGCTTCAGGTGTTCGATTGTTTGCCGACATTTATTGAAAACATTCCGGTTTGTTTACCTCATTCTCAGAGCTTTGGCAACGATCATTCTTCGGTTTGCACGTCCATCTGTTCCCTCCTCTTCCGGCCCTTGGTCCTCTTCTCCGCCGGCCTGACCTCGTGCGGACTGCGGAGAACAGGCAAAAGAGGGGGATCGCATCCATACTTTTCCACATTCGCTTTTGAATTGTGGCCAGTTGCTCACGCAATTCCGCAGTTCATTCCATGCGCCGGCCGAGGCGGGTCAGCGCCTGGGTTGCGGCCGCATACGCCATTCCCCCGGCTAACCGGCCAAGCTCAGCGAACGCGAAGAAAACCGGTCAGTTCTTAGTATCGTTAACTCACCGGTCATCCACAGCCGTTCGGCAATCCAAGACAGCGTCATCGTCGTCTCTTGCCGCAGTCGCAAGGCGGTGGCCACCTTCGCCGGATGGCCCCTCCGGCGCGCGCCCAGCTCCAACTCCGTCCAGCCTGACTCCTTGAGCTCTTCGGCCACAAGCCGCTGGGGCTTCGCCTCCGCCGATTCCTCAATCTCTTTGCCGCAGTGCTCCAAACCGGCTCGCTGGCTCACTTGCGCCAGCAGTTCCTTCCGAAAAGCCTCGCTCCCAATAAATGAGCGCCGCCAGCGTAATTGAGGGAAACCGGGGCGATTTTCCTCACGGTCCATGAGGGACGGCCGCCGTGGTCCCTCAATTATCTGGAAAGCGTTTTCCGGCCTTGCCGTTGCTGTCCAGACCCCTTTTCCCGATGGCTTTAGAGCAAGAGAATTAGTAGCAAATAAAGCAGGCCAGAGAACCACGGCGGCGTCCCGCTGCGGCGGGACCGCAACCTGGCGGAAGACCCCATTGGCCCCATTGGCTGCATTGGCCCCATTGGCTGGATTGGCCACATTGGCTGCATTGGCCACGTGCCCCAGCCTGCCGGACCACCCCATTGGCTACATTGGCTGCATTGGCTACGTTGGCAATTTTTGCCAAAAACCTGGCCCGGCTGCGGCTTAAAAAGAATGCCACAGCTCAGCACGGGCGCATCCCGACACCGCCGCCAATTCCACTCCGCCCGCGCTCGCGGGCAGTGTCAGGACGCGCCTCGGACCTCCCCTGTGGGGTCGCTAACCACTTGCCATCCCCCGGCCATTTGGTTAGGAACTGGCCGCGTGATTGTTTCGCGCCGCTGGTTTTTGCTGCTTTGCCTGTCGGGTTGCCTCAGCCCTCTGGGGGTCCAGGGCCAGATTGACCCGGTCAAACGCGAACTGATTCAACTCGGCTACAATCAGGCCCTGGAAGGACATCCCCCGCTCTCGGGTTATGCGTTCTATTATCGCAACCAGCCCGGTTTCCTGCGCACCAACCTGACCCTGCGCCTGGCCGTGGCGCCCGTTTACCTGGACTCAGAACTCGGCATCCACGGCCTCCTGGGCGAGCACACCGACCTGGGGCTCGACCTGGCCGGCGGCGGTTGGGCCGACACTTATGAAGAGATTCGCCGGGGGACTTTCTATCCCCACGAATCGTTTGACGGCCACGACGGCGAAGGCGGAGTCAGCCTCTATCACCTGTTCAATCCCGGCCACACGGTCCCCCTCAACGGCGTGTTGCGCGGCCTGGCCCACTACAGCACCTACGGCCGCAACGATGACACCGCCAGCGATTTCCGCCTCCCGCCCGACCACACGACCTTCAACGTCCGGGCCGGCCTGCGGTGGGGCGGGCGGGAACCGACCCTCTTCCCTTCGCTGGCGATGGAACTCTCGCTCTGGTACGAGGGCCTGTTCCGCACGGAGGCCGGCACTTACGGCTTTGCGGGCGACCCCAGGCGTTTGGAGCCCCACTCCCATTTGTTCTGGGGCGAAGCCTTCCTGGCCTACACCCTGCCCGAACGCAAACACAGCCTTTATCTCAACTTGACCACCGGCACCAGCATCGCGGCCGACCGCTTCAGCGCCTACCGGTTGGGCGGTTTGCTCCCCCTCATTTCCGAGTTTCCCCTCTCCCTGCCCGGCTACTATTTCCAGGAACTCAGCGCCCGGCAGTTCCTGTTGGTCAGCGGGAGTTACTTGCTGCCCCTGGACCGGCGGCACCACTGGAACCTCAATGCCACCGCCGCCACCGCCGTGCTCGACTACCTGCCGGGCCTCGAACAGCCGGGCAGTTGGCACAAGGGCGTCGGCGGCGGCCTGCTCTACCGCAGCGCTTCGGTCAAAATCATGCTCGGTTACGAATACGGCGTGGACGCCATCCGGTCTCACGGCCGCGGCGCAAACAGCCTCGGCATCTGGATGCAGTTCGATTTGCAAAACGCCAGGGAGGCCCTCTTCAACCCGGCCCGGCCTGGCCTGTGGCGCGGGCTGCCGGGAATCTTCAGCCGGTGAACGCATCGGGACTTGCCGCCTTTTGGGTGCGGGCAGCAATGCCCCCCCTCCGATTCCCCGCCCGCGGGGCTTCCCCTCCCCGAGCGTGACAAGCGGGGCGGCCCCTGCTACCTTGCCCCTGCCTTTTCGCAGGCATGGATATAACGTCTGAGTTTTAGAATTATGCGCTCTGATATTATTAAGAAAGGCCTTGAACGCGCGCCGCACCGCTCCCTCTTGCGCGCCACCGGCGCCATCGAGTCCGAAGCCGACTGGGACAAGCCGTTCGTCGCCATCGTCAATTCCTACACCGATTGCATCCCCGGCCACGCGCACCTGAACGAGGTCGGCCTGCTGGTCAAACGCCTGGTCCGGGCCGCCGGCGGCGTGCCCTTTATCTTCAACACCATCGGCGTGGATGACGGCATCGCCATGGGCCATGGCGGCATGAAATATTCACTGCCCTCGCGCGAGTTGATTGCCGACTGCGTCGAGTCCATGGTCCGCGCCCATTGCTTTGACGGCATGGTCTGCATCCCAAACTGCGACAAGATCGTGCCGGGTATGTTGATGGCGGCGATGCGGGTGAACATCCCGGCCATCTTCGTCAGCGGCGGCCCGATGGCCGCCGGTATCGCCCAGCAGGCCGAGGGCGAGTTGCCGGCCCACTTGCGCCCGGCGACGCAGAAATCCGACTTGATCTCCGTGTTCCAAGGGGTGGGGGAACTGCAAAGCGGCAAGCTCTCCGCCGAGCAACTCCTGAGGCTGGAGCAGAGCGCCTGCCCAACCTGCGGTTCCTGCTCCGGCATGTTCACCGCCAACTCCATGAACTGCCTTTGCGAAGCCCTCGGCCTGGCCCTGCCAGGCAACGGCACCATCCTCGCCGTCTCCAAAGAACGTGAGGCCCTCTATGCAGCGGCCGCCCGCGCTATCCTTAAACTCATCGAGGCGGATTTGAAACCCCGCGACATCGCCACCCTGGAAGCTTTCGACAACGCCATCGCCCTTGACGTCGCCATGGGCGGCTCTACTAACACTGTCCTCCACACCCTGGCTATCGCCCGCGAGGCCGGCATCCCTTACGACATCCAGCGCATCGATGCCATCTCCCGGCGCGTGCCCTGCCTCTGCAAGGTGTCGCCCTCCTCCAACTACCACCTCCAGGATGTCCAGCGCGCGGGCGGCATTCACACCATCCTGGGCGAACTCCAGCGCCTCGGCGCCCTCACCCTCACCTGCAAGACCGTCACCGGCAGCACCCTCGGCGAGAACATCGCCGCCTGGGACCTCCGCTCCCCGCAATGCACCCCCTGGGCCAGGGCCGCCCGCCTCTCCGGTTGCTCGGTGCCCGTGCTCGACCCGAACGACAAACTCGGCCCGGTCGCCCGGACTCCCACCGGCAATCTCGCCCCCAAACCGATGCTCTTCTTCCCGGGCGACCCCCGCGCCATCACCCTCTGGCGCCTGGCGGCGGCCTTCAACGCCGCCGACGCCCCCGCCGCCGCCGCTTTGTTCTGCGACGATGCCGAATGCCAGGTGGACGCCAACCTCACTTGGAAGGGCGCGGCGGCCATCGAGGCGGGGCTGCAACAGAAGTTCGCCGACTGGGCCGGCCTGGTGCGCGCCGAATTGGGCAGCCTCAAGCAGACCCCGGTGCTGGTCCTCTGGCAGTACGCCAAGACCGGCGAAAAGAAGATCGGCTCCCTCCTGCGCGCCGGCCGGCTGCGCCACTGGCAGATCGCCAAGGCCTACCACGAATTCCGGCCGGCCCAGTTCCAGCAGACCCAGACCAGCGGCCTCATGCCCTACGACCCGGCCTTCCGGTTCGACCCGCAGGATTGCATCCGCACCAGGGAGACCGCTTACACGGCCGAGGGCGGCCTGGCGATCCTCTTCGGTCAACTGGGCCCGGAAGGCAGTGTCGTCAAGACCGCCGGCATCAGCGACGCCTTCAAGGCCCAGTGCGGCCCGGCCTTCGTGTTCGAAGGCCCCTGCCTCATCTTCGAGAGCCAGGAGCAAGCCTGCGAAGGCATCCTCGCCGGCAAGGTCAAGGCGGGGGATGTCGTCGTCATTCGCAACGAAGGCCCGCGCGGCGGCCCGGGTATGCAGGAAATGCTCTCCCCGACCAGCTACCTCGCCGGCATGGGTCTGGGCGACAAGGTGGCCCTGGTCACCGATGGCCGTTTCAGCGGCGGCACCGCCGGCGCCTGCATCGGCCATGTCTCCCCCGAGGCCGCCCAGGGCGGCCCCATCGCCCTGCTCCGCAACGGCGACCGCCTCCGCATCGATTTCCCCAATCGGCGCATCGACACCCTGGTCCCGGACACCGAACTGGCCGAGCGCAAACTCGCCTGGCAGCCCGTGCCACGCGACTTGACCGGCTGGCTCGCCCGCTACCAAAAGCTCGTGAGCAATGCCAGCCAGGGCGCAGTTCTGGCTCCGTGAATGAGTCAACCTCGACGAAGCCGTAGTCGGACCCCTCGAAGCCGACCAGGAACTGGAAACCGCCGCCACCCCACCACCCACCTATGATCCCCCACATTGAACCCACCGGCGCGAAAGCCGGCGCCCCCATCTGCCGCCTGAAGGTCGTCTTGAGCGGGACGAAACCGCCTGTCTGGCGCCGGCTCCAAGTGCCCGGCAACGCCAACCTTGGCTGGCTCCACGCCGTGCTCCAAGTGGCGATGGGCTGGACCAACAGCCACCTGCACCAGTTCCGCTTCGGCGACCAGGTCTGCTCCGATCCCGCCTTCCAACTGGAGGAGTATGGAGGCGACCCGCCGATGCTCGACGACAACAACACCATCCTGATGAACGCCAGGCCACGGGCTGGCGCTGTGCTCCGCTACGAATACGACTTCGGCGATTCCTGGAGCCACGTCATCACCGTGGGGAAGCTTACCGGGCCTGACCGGGCGCTTGCTGGGATGGCGCGGTGCCTCGACGGCGCACGCGCCTGTCCGCCCGAGGACTGCGGCGGCGTCTGGGGCTACGCGAACCTGCTCAAAATCATCAAGAATCCCCGCCACAAGGAGCACAAGTCCATGCTGGAATGGCTCGGTGGAAGGTTCGACCCCGAGGCCTTCGACCGCGAAAAGGTCAACACCTACCTGGGCAAGCTCGAGTGGCCCCGCGTGAGCGTGAGCCAACTGCGCAAGGTGCTCATGGCCCGGGACGGTTATCACGAATGAGCGCCAGCTCCGTTCCGACACCATGAACGCCGGCAAATTGTCCTCGGACAGAAGTGCCGCATGATGGTGCTCAACACGTGCTCTGGCAGGTCCGAAGAACGGTGTCCGGGCCCGCCATATTTCACCGGGCCGCTCCCTGCGCTTCCAAAGCCAGGCTGGCGTGCCAGGCCGTCGCTGGCCCGTCCGGCGCGGAAACCACCTTCCACCGGATGCCCTGGCCGGGGGCGATATAGAGGCCATCAAACGTGGCTGTGGCCTGAACCTCCGCATTGGGGTCGCCCTTGGGAGCGCCCAAGGCGGTGACGGCTGCCGCACGGAAGCTGGCGTGCATCCTTTGCCCGATGCTCAACGGGAAAGCGTGCACAACCAGCCAGAGGGTCTTGCGCCCGCCCGGTTTCTTTGCGACAATGCGCCCAGCGGTTGATATGTGGTTTAAGCGAAGAGTCGGTCCTTGCTGGCTTCTCATCCTGGCAGTGGATCAGCCTGCCGCCGCCCGAAAAGAGGCCGCGAAGACCTCGAAAAACCGCGGTGGTTCTTAAGCGTCCGTAGCTCAATTGGATAGAGCTTCTGACTTCGGATCAGAAGGTTGCAGGTTCAAGTCCTGCCGGACGCGCCAATTATCCTGGGAAAACAGAAACCGCCTGACAATGAGAACCGATGATTAAGCCAGGCGGGTGGGTTTCTGCTCCCGGCGGAGGATTTCGAGAAATTGTCGGCTTGGATGGCCGGTCGCCATGCGGCGGCCGGACAACAACGCGCGGGCGCGCCGCTGGCCTTGGGCGATCACGCTGCCTTCCTGAACAGTTACGTGCCCCAAGACGAGGGACTCTACGACGATGCCAAGGGCCGGTGAAATTTGGCTGGCCGAGATTCCTTTCACAAGCGGGGTGGCGTCGAACCAGCCAGCGCCGTCTGCCACCTCTCCGGCGCGGCCCAAATGCCCGCGTTGCGGCAGCGAAATGGTGCTCCGCCGCGCCAAGACCGGCGCACATGCCGGGAAAGAGCTCTGGGGCCAGACGCATCGCTGGTCGGCTGGCTTTACAGGAGCACAGACGCACCCCTTGAGAGGCGGATTGCTGGGCAATCGCCACGTTGCCACTGGTTGCACGAAAAAAGTCATGCCCTAACTACCGTGGACCGGAATCGTAATCAGGACGCACTTGACACCACAGCGCCGCTCTAGGAATGTGACAGAAAACCAACACCATGCATGGCATGAGCATCAACCGATTACTGTTTGGCCTGCCCCTGGCCGCCGCCCTCCTTAGTCACGCTGCTCTGGCGGTGGACGACCTGGAAGCGCTGGCGGGTAAATGGTCCGTCAAGAAGGTCAGCGAACAGGGCCAGGACTACACGCAGACGATCACTGTCAAGAAGGACAAATTCGCCTTCCAGATTCTGGGAGCCGAAGGCCGAGTGGTTTTGTATGCCGAGGGCGATCTGAAACTGGACAAGCTTGGCCCGTTCAACGCCGCCCATTTCCTAAAGATTCGCGCCGGAGGGTCCGCCTCCGACCTCCGAGACGTGGACGACGAATACGTCTCCATCTACCGGTTGGAGGGGGACGCCTGGACGATGGCGTCAAATTTTGACAAGGAGCGAGAACAACAGCGGCCCAGCCTGGACATTTACCGGCGTGTCAAGGCAACCGCCGAATCGGCAACCCTGGTAATCGATGAAATTGAGATGGCGGATACGCCGCAAAGTGCAACCTGGTTCCTTTATTTTGAGGCAAAGGTCGAGGGCGTGACCCGCCGTTACCACGTTGAAGGCAAGGGCTACGACAAGAACCAGGTCACCATCCCCATCGCCCTGGAGCTGCCAAAGATTCAGGCCGGTCAAAAATGCAGTTTCAAGTTGCAGCTCGACGATGTGGACGAGGATGTTTGCACCGACGAGGTTGACAACCGTAGCACGGGTGAATTTACCATCAGCGAAAGAGGAGCGCAGGCTTACAAGCCACAGGACAACTGGCGTTACACCATCCGCTGGCACTTGAAATAGCCAGACCGGGATCAACCGGCACATTTGGCGTCGGCGGCTTCCGAGTTGGCGTCAAAGCCCTGTGGAAGAGCGACGGCAAGCCGACGATCCTTGAGAAGGAGGCCTGGCTGTAACCGGCCGCGGCGGTGGATTTGCCGCGACAAGACACCCGCGCAAGCCATTTGGCTGCGCCTACTTGCGCCCGTGAAATGCCCGTCGAAGATGTTGATTTCGGCTGGCCAAGGGCTCAAGCTAGGGTGCTGGCAGGGAACGAAGATGATTACACGTCATGAGACGCAGCGACAAAGAAATCACGAGCGAGCAACTGATTGGTCAAATCATGGCCCAAGCCCAGATTTGCCGCTTGGGATTGTGCAAGGACAAAACGCCCTACATCGTTCCTCTGTCCTTTGGCTATGATGGAACGTGCCTTTATTTCCACACCGCTCCCGAGGGCATGAAAATCGACTTTATGGCCTTCAATGATCGGGTGTGCTTCGAGTTGGAGCATGAGGTCAGGCTCGTTTCGCACGACTCCAATCCCTGTCACTGGTCATTTTCTTTCTTCAGTGTGATCGGATTTGGGCGGATTGAAGAAGTGACCGATCCTCAGCGCCGACTCCATGCGCTGAATCAAATTATGAGACATTATTCGGGGCGGGAATGGCGCTTCCCGGAAACGTCACTCGGTAAAATCCGGTTGTGGCGGGTGGTCATTGAACAGATCACGGGCAAGCAATCCAAGGACAAGACGACCGTTTAGCAGTTTTGCAAACGCGGATTCAGAACAATCCTGCCTTCCCCGGACAGCTACATCGCGCCGCACGTTGGCCTTGCGGTTCTTGGCCAGGTGCCGCATCGCCCACCGCAGCAGCGCTCGGCACTGGTTCCGCTACTTCTCGACGCCGTCGCTGCCGATCGGCCTGCGCAGGTGGACGACGCAGATGTCCATCGATGTCGCGGCGTTGGTGAGCCGCACGACCAGGTGCTTGGACAGCTCGCGCTCCAGGTCCGACACCCTCGACGGCCTGCCCTAAACGCCCCACCCGCTGGACGTGTCGAGGACCGCGCCCACGTTCGACGTGTCCTTGCCGCGAGCGAACAGCGTCTGAATCGTTCCGGCTGCCCGAAAGGCAGCCGGAGCCGTCGGTATTTGTGCGCCGGGCAAGCGGATCAAAACTGCCAGGATTCGTTCCTACGGACGCACGGTTCAAATTGCTTCCGATGCGTTGGCTTCAGCCTCTTGCAGACGCCTACTACGTGAGCGGTTTATGAAAAGGAACAGGCAATATACCGGCGCGACCACGGTAAAGTAGCCCAGCGCGATGAAAACATAACCCGCCGTCACAAGAGGACTCCACGGGTTACGTTGCTCAACTCCGCCTCTGACTCCTTGGCCGATGGAGAAAATGTAAACACTGGGCAGATAATTACCGTATTGCCCGCAGGTGTGGCCGCACTCCGGGCAAAACCAACCGTTGTGTTCCTGAGGAGCCAGGCAATGAGGGCATAACGGCGTCGCATCTTCCGCTTCAACCGCCTCCTCCACCTCAGGTCCCCAAGGGTCAGGAGTGCGGGTTGCCTCCCTCAGCCACACGAAAATCCTGCAACCGAACGCTGTCCCTATTATCAAGAGCGCGAGTGTTTCAATTCTCATTCATTTGCTCCAGCTAACGAAACAAAGATTACTGCCGCCGCTTCAAATTGTAAAGCCCAAAGTCGGCAGCCCAAAATCGACCATCCTTCCTGGGGGACTGGCAAAGGCTTAGCCGATGCAAAGGGAGGATTTGGGTTGCTTGGAGGAGATTGCGCATTACGGATTGGGGCTGATTGTGCTCGTCGTGGTCAGTGGGGCCATCATCTCGCTGTTCTCTCCCAGCGACCCCAACTATGAAGCTGGCAAAGCCGAAGGTCGAAAATTTCTTGAAATCGAATCTGGTTATGGTGCCGTGACAAAAACTCCGCAGCATCATACCGGTGGGACGCTCTCCGGCGCCTGAGGAGCCTAGCCGCGGCCTCGCCAGCGCCGAGCTGGGGTCTTCTGGCAGGTGATGGGAAACATCGCCTGTCGGGCTGGTCGGCAAATCTTCCCGCATCCCCCTCGCCCCTTCAACTGCGGCGGTCCCGCCTCCTGCTTGTCCGCCCTCGGAAGTATGCTGCGGGCGACTGCCGAAAACGCCCCATCCGCTGGACGAGTCCAGGATGGCGCCCACGTTCTGGCCGGTGGACGTGTCCCTGCCGCGAGCGAACAGCGTCTGATACTGGCGACCGTAGCGGGCCGTGGCGGAGTGGGCCAGCGCCGCCAGGTCTTCGCCGCCGCCGATTTCCTGGAATCCAGTTGCGCGTCCTCCCGCATTCCTGCTATTTATCAGCCATCAATTTAGCAGGCGGAAAACTATGAAAACAGAAACCTCCATTGCGGGAACGGCCTGCCCGAAGGCTAAGGCCACACGTTCAAGAACCGCCTGCGCCACGAGGCTGCTGCCGTTGCTGTTGCTGTTGACGCTGCCTGCCACGGTGGAAGCCCAGGATTACTATTACACGACCAACAATGGCACCATCACCATCACAGGATACACCGGTCCTGGCGGTGATGTGACCATCCCCAGCACGATCAATGGCTTGCTGGTCACCAGCATCGGGCACCGGGCGTTCGATGGCTGCAACAGCCTCACCAGCGTCACGATCCCGAACAGCGTCACCAACATCGGGGTCGCTGCGTTCGAGGACTGCACCAGCCTGACAGCGATAACGGTCGATGCGCTCAACTCTTTCTACAGCAGTGTGGATGGGGTCTTGTTCAACAAGAGCCAGACGACGCTCATCCAATGTCCGGGGGGCAAAGCCGGAAGCTACACGGTCCCCAACAGCGTTACCAACATCGCGGACTTGGCGTTCTTTTACTGCACCAACCTGACCAGCGTCATAATCCCCAACAGCGTCACCAACATCGGAGACCAGGCGTTCTATTGCTGCTTCAGCCTGACCAGCGTCATAATCCCCAACAGCGTCACCAGCATCGGGTGGGGGGCGTTCGAGGGCTGCATCAGCCTGACCAGCGTGACGATAGGCAACGGCGTCATCAGCATCGAATACGCTGCGTTCTCTCTCTGCACCAGCCTGACCAGCGTCACAGTAGGAAACGGTGTCACCGACATCGGGGCCTGCGCGTTCGAGGGCTGCACCAACCTGACCAACGTCATAATCCCCAACAGCGTCACCAACATCGAAAACTATGCGTTCGATAACTGCACCAGCCTGACCAGCGTCACGATAGGCAACAGCGTCACCAGCATCGGGGCCTTTGCGTTCGAGGGCTGCACCAGCCTGACCAGCGTCATAATCCCCAACGGCGTCACCAGCATCGGAGGCGAGGCGTTCTATTACTGCACCAGCCTGACCAGCGTCACGATAGGCAACAGCGTCACCAGCATCGGGTGGGGGGCGTTCGTATTCTGCAACAGCCTCACCAGCGTCACGATCCCGAACAGCGTCACCAACATCGGGGTCGCTGCGTTCGAGGACTGCACCAGCCTGACAGCGATAACGGTCGATGCGCTCAACTCTTTCTATAGCAGTGTGGATGGGGTCTTGTTCAACAAGAGCCAGACCACGCTCATTCAATATCCGGGGGGCAAAGCTGGAAGTTACACGATTGCCAACAGCGTCACCAGCATCGGGTCTGCCTTTTATTCCTGCACCAGCCTGACCAGCGTCACGATAGGCAACAGCGTCACCAACATCGGGAGCGGGGCGTTCGAAGGCTGCACCAGCCTGACCAGCGTCACGATAGGCAACAGCGTCACCAACATCGGGAGCGGGGCGTTCGAGGGCTGCACCAACCTGACGGGGGTCTATTTCAAGGGTAACGCCCCCAGCGTTGGCTCGGTTCCGTTCTACGGTGACAACAACGCGACCGTCTATTACTTGCCTGGGACCACGGGCTGGAGTTCCCCTTTCGCCGGTCTCCCAGCCTTGCTGTGGAACCCCCAGGTGCAAACCAGCGACCCCAACTTTGGTGTGCGGACCAATCAATTTGGGTTCAATATTACCGGCACCTCCGATCTCGTCGTCGTGGTGGAGGCCAGCACGAATCTCGCCAATCCCACCTGGTATCCGCTGGCCACGAACACCCTCACCGGCGACTCGTTCTATTTCAGCGATCCCCAGTGGACGCATTATCCTGGCCGTTTCTACCGCCTGCGCTGGCCGTGAGGCGGGGGCAGGCATCAACCAGGCTCAAGCATGGCCGATAACCGAACTGGCCTGCCTGCCGACAGGCAGGCGTCGTAGCGGGCGTCGCGCTGCTTGAAATCGCCGCAGGAAAAATGAGTTGGGAAATGCCGGAATTGGCGGAGTTAACTCGCCCGGCGGGCAGGAAGCGCAAGAAGCACTGGGCTGTTACCAGTGGCAAAACCCTGCATCCGTCAAAGCCATTATTCCAATCCCATTCTTTTACGTTTCCGGTAGAGCGTGGCTTGATCAATCCCCAGGACCTGAGCCGCTTCGGCCAGGTTGGAGGTTCGTTCCAGCACTTTGCGCAGGTGCGCTTCCTCCAATTGCTCCATGGAAACCAACGCGCCAACCTGCAAGGCGGCAGCGCTGCCATTGGCTCCGGCAACTGTCTGGCCGCGCAATTCCGCGGGGAGGTCTTCCAGGTTAATCTTGTTTCCTTTGACCATAATCACAGCGCGTTCGATGGCGTTGCGCAACTCACGGAGGTTGCCCGGCCAGGAGTAGGCACGGATGGCGGCAGAAGCCTCTTCGGAAAAACCATCCAGACGGCGCCCACAGAGAGCGGCAAAATGCTTGAAGTAATGCCCGGCAAAGCGAATGAGGTCGCCTTGGCGCTGGCGGAGGGGAGGCATTTCCGCCGTGATAACATTGAGCCGAAAATACAGGTCTTCCCGGAAGGCGCCCTCGGCGACGCGCCGCTTAAGATCGCGGCTGGTGGCGGCGATGATGCGCACCTCGGCCTGGCGCGTGACATTCTCGCCCACCCGCTCGTATTCACGTTCTTGAAGAAGGCGAAGCAACTTGGGCTGGATTTCCATCGGCAGGTCGCCGATCTCGTCGAGGAAAAGGGTCCCGCCCGCGACGGCTTTGACTTTGCCCCAATGGTCCCGCAGGGCGCCGGTGAACGCGCCTTTGACGTGGCCGAACAGTTCGCTTTCCAGCAGTTCCTTGGACAGACTCGGACAGCTCACGGTAATAAAAGGCCGATCCGCCAGATGGCTTTGCTGGTGCACGGCGCGGGCCATCACGCTCTTGCCGGTGCCGCTTTCGCCCAGGATCAGAATTGAGGCCGGTGTTTTCGCCGCTCGCAGCAGGGCGTCCATCACCTCTTTCATCAGTGGCAGGCTGGAATCCAAAAGAATCTCAGGACTCTGAGCGTTGCTGTCCTTAATTTCCCGTTCCAACCGCTCGATGTTCTGGTTGAGCTCGTGGAAGCGCTGCACCCGGGCGAGCACCAGATGAAACTGTTCGCGGGTGAACGGCTTTTCCAAAAAATCCACCGCGCCGCGCCGCATGGCCTCCACCGCGTTTTTCACGCTGCCCTGCGCGGTGAACATCACCACCGGCAGGTTGGGCTGCCGCTTGAGAATCTGCTCAAGGATGTCGAGGCCTTTTTCCGGCCCAAGATTAAGATCCAGAAGGACCGCATCGAATTTCCCTTCCTTTAATTCCGTGAGGCCCAACTCTCCAGAGCAGGCGGCTTCCGCGTAATGGCCTTCGCCGTCGATGAGCAAGCACGTCGCGTCCCGGAACGTCTTGTCGTCGTCGATCACCAGGAAGTCCATAGGCTCAAGCAAGTCCTGCTCCTGGCGCCGCCTTCATCCCCACAGCGCAGATTTCTCCCGCTTCCGAAGCGGGAGAAATCTGCGCTGCATCATTGGCATCCGGCGCTGGGGTTTTGAGTTTGCTCATAGGATTGCAGATCACTGCGGGGTGACAGCGCGTGGCAAGCGGAAGGCGAACGTAGCGCCGTTGCCCGGCGTGCTTTCGCAAGCCAATTCACCATGCATCGCCAGCACGAGCTTCTTGACGATGCTCAGTCCCAGGCCGGTGGAAGGCTCGCCTCCCGTGGGCCGCGCCGAAAGGCGGCCATAGCGGCGAAACATCCGCACCTTATCGTTTTCGCTGAACCCGGGCCCTTCATCCTGAACCTGGCATTCCACGTACCTGGCACCCGGCGGGCAGACCGTGAGGCGAATCTGCTTGCCGGGCGGAGAAAACTTGATGGCGTTGGACAGGAGATTATCGAGCACTTGGTTGAGGGCGGCGCCATCGGCCTGCACGAGCACGCCGTTGGGCGGGAGAACGACCTTAAAAACGAGTTGCTTGCCCTTAGCCGCCTCCTGGTGTTGTTGGACCGCGCGAGCGGCCGCAGCCGATAGATTGACCGGCTCGGTCTTGAGGTTCAGGCCGTGGTCCGCCGAAGCATTGGCTAAAAACTCTTTCACGAAGGCGAGCATCTGGCTGCTCGAATGCGAGATATTCTCCGCCATCAGCCGCAATTTGGGGTCCGCCATCGCCTCGGTACGGTCACGGAGCAATTGGGCGCTCATGTCCATGCCGCCCAGATGGTTCTTGAGGTCGTGGGTAAGGATGCCGAGCAATTCATCCCGGTCCTCGGCGAGTTGCTTCAACTCGTCGCGGGCCTTTTTGAGCGCCAGGTGGGTGCGGACGCGCGTCACCAATTCGGCGTGGTTGAAGGGCTTGGTGATGTAGTCCACGCCGCCGCTTTCCAGCGCCCGAACGATCAGGCCCTTGTCGTCCGCCGAAGAAAGGAAAATGATGGGAATCTCAGCCCAATCCACGTTCTCGCGAATTCGGCGGCAAACCTCGAATCCGTCGATGTCCGGCATTAGCAGATCGAGCAGGATGAGGTCGGGTCGCCGGACCGCCAACCGCTGGAAGGCCTGCGCTCCGCCGGTCGCCGGCAGAATCTCGAACCCAAGCTGGCCCAGGGCAGCGCCGATGACCTGGATGTTGAGCTCCTGGTCATCGACGACGAGCAGGCAGCCAGTGTTCGTTTCTATGATGGGAGCATTCATTTGGAACTCTGCGCCAGGCACAGGCGGCTTCCTCTCATACTGGTTGCAGTTGGGCCTGGGCCAAAGAGCTTTCTATGGACTCGACCAGTTTGGGGAACGCAGCCAGATGACGTTCCATTTGGCCGATGGCGTAGGCGTCGGCCAGCGTCGTGAGCGTGGCGGCATAAGTGGCCAGTGGACCACATTGCGCCGCCTGGCCGAGGAGAAAGAGCTTGTGCGCAAAGGCCCGCGTCTCATTAACCGCCAGGCTCTCCCGCAACGTCGGCCATTCGGTTGCCTCCTGGCGGCGCAGTTCCAGAGCCAGTTCCTGCCACTGAGCGGCCTGGTCGGACGAAGGGATGGGAATACTCTGGAGGGTTTCCCCGAGATTCTGACTCTCCAGTCCATTGCCGGGCGAGGCCCTTTGGAGAAACTGAGCCAGCGCTACAAAGAGCGTTTGGCGCGAGAAGGGCTTGCGAATGTAGCCGCTGAACTGGCGCTGCAGCTCCGTCTCTTCGCCGGCCCTGCTCGAGGCAGTGACCGCGATGACCGGCAGCGACACCAGACTCGCTTGCTTGCGAATCTCCGCCAGGGTCGTCCGCCCGTCCATCACCGGCATTCGGATATCCAGCAATACCACATCGGGCTTTGCCTTCCCCAGACACTCCAACGCTTCCTGACCGTTGTTGGCAAAATGGACTTGGTGATGGGTCTTCTCAAATATCCCAGCCATCAAGGCTCGATTGGTCTTGTTGTCATCCACCATCAGCAGCGTGGCCGGCGCGAAGTCATTGAAGTCCACCGCTCCGCCCGGTTCGGCGTGATCTCCCACCGGCAACCGCCCCGAGACGGGAACATTCGCGAAACGCAAGTGGAAGACCGTGCCTTGGCCAACCGCGCTCTTGACAGCCAGGCTGCCCCCCATCAACTCGGTGAGGCGCTTGACGATAGTCAGCCCAATGCCGGTTCCTTCCTTTTCCGCCGTTCGCAGAGAGTCCGCCTGAACAAAAGGTTTGAAAACTTCCTCCAGTTCCTCAGCCGGGATTCCGATGCCGGTGTCCTCCACGTCGATCAACAGCGTCCCGCTGCGGCTGTCTCCCTGGCTTTCCCAGGAGACTCGCGTCTTAACGCAACCCCGGTCGGTGAACTTAATGGCATTGCTGAGCAAGTTCACCAGCACCTGGCGCAACCGCAGGCGATCCAGCAACAACGCACGGGGCAGGTTGGGTGAGAGCTCGAACTGAAGTTGGAGCGATTTCATTACGGCCTGCTGCCCGAAAACGGTGCGCAGAAACTCGCACGAATCCCGCATATCCGTGGGATCGGGGTGCAGTTCCAACTTGCCCGCCTCGAGCTTGGACAGGTCCAGAATGTCGTTGATCAGATGCAGCAACGCCGCGCCGCTGTCGCGAATGGCCCGCACATATTGCGATTGCTTCGGCGTCAGCCCCTCCGGCTCCAACAGTTCGCTGAAACCGAGAATCGCGTTCATGGGGCTGCGAATCTCATGGCTCATGTTGGCCAGGAAGGCGCTCTTCTCCCGGACCGCTTGCTCCGCGTGCAGCTTCTCTTCCAGCAACTCCCGCCGCGCTCGCTCCTGGTAATAATCGATCCGGTAAAAATACAGCGCGAACAACCCCGCCCCAATCCCGAGCAACCCGGCCATCCAGGTCATTTGGTGGACCAATTTCATTTCGTGGCGGGTGGCCTCGCCGGCGGCGGACAGGAAATCCAGCCGATTATCGTGCCGCCGTTTGATGATCTCACGGATGCGGTCCATCGTCGTCCTGGTTTGCTCGGCACTGGCGGCCACCTCTGACCCTGCGGGATCTTTCTCGGCGCGCCGCGCGATGGCTTGGCTCAGGTCCGCCAGTTCGAGGTCAACCAGACGACGCAGCTCGATTAAGTCCGTTTGCCCCGCCGGGTCGTGCCTCGCGGACGCAGCCAGCCGCTCGAATGCCTCAGGGAAAGTACGGGCCAGGTTCGTGAAGGCTTCACGGTAAGCCCCGTTCCCCGTCAGTAGGTAACCTCGCTGGCTGGCCTCGGCGTCCTGCAAAACCGAGAAGAGTTGATTCATCGACTCGCGAAACTGCTCGGCCTCAGCCGATGCGTCGATGCTGCGGGAAAAGCGGTTCCAGGCCACCGCTCCCATCACCACGCTGGCTACCGTGACGATCAGCCAAAAGATGGCTAACGGCCCGATAATCCCGTGTCGAAATCGATAAATCATGCGCTTCCCTGCGTCGAGTCGAGCGCACACGCGTCCGGCCAATGAGGGACGCATTAACATATCATGCAAAATGCACGGTGTCTAGACCTTATTTTTCTCCAGGCTAATCCGCACACCACGGTCTTCGTATCGGCAGAGGAGCGGCCGCGTCCAGCAGCGTACGAACCTTGTCGAGCAGTTCATTGAGCTGGAACGGCTTTGCCAGCAACGTCTTGGTCGGCTCGGATATTCTCGCTGAACATGGAAATGCAGAGGGCGGTTCCGAATACGTCAAATCGCTCTGCGGGTAGTCAGAATCCAAGGATTTCACGTTGGCTTTGCTGAGTTTTCCCTTGCCGTCTTAGCTAGCGGAGAGCCAACTTCCCGCGGCTTTCTGCAACCTGTTGGTTCAAAGCCAGTTAGAGTCTCTTGAATGGACTTTAGCACGGCCGAGCGGAACATAATGCTCGTGCAGTTTGCACGAGCGCCGATCAACGAACCGTGCGTATTGCGCTATCGAGGCCGCTTCGTCTTGCATTTTGCAGACGCAACCGAGGTCTGGCGGAGTCGGGGCTTTTGACCCGGCCCGGTATTTTCCGTTCCTGGCTCAATCGAAAGTGCGAGGCAAGTGGTTGCCGGCAGGGCGGTTGCGAGTTTTACAGTAGCGACCACCCCGAACTGAACTTGCTGTCCCGCCCAGCGCGGAGCACCCCTGGCACACCACACGCTAAAGGATGCCGCACAGACATGAACCCGCACCCAAAGAAAGAACACATAAGGAAGAACAGGTAAAATTATGTCGTTAATTACAATTGTCATCACTCTCATCGTTGTCGGAGTCCTGCTCTGGCTCGTCAACACCTACATCCCCATGGATGGCAAGATCAAAAAGATCCTCAATATCGTGGTGGTGGTGGTCGTAGTCCTTTGGCTGCTGCACGTGTTCGGAATATTGGACCACCTCCGCAACGTTCGGGTCTCAATCCCATCGCCGTCCCTCGGCACGTCCACCTGCAGTATGGTTTCGCAGCCAGGCGTGGCGGCGAGTCCGGGGGTCCCGACTCCGTCTTGAAGATCAGTATTGTGAGGCCTGAGCGAGAGGAGTCTTTCGTCAAGTTCTGGGCAGGCCACTCCCCACCATGGAGAGCCACAGACGAGGCCACTTTTTCGCCCGACTGTCATGAGTTTATCAAAGCATAAGGTGCAAACGATCCTGAAGCAATCGGTTAACACCCTGTTGGGCCAACAGGACAGCCAAGGCTGCTGGAGTTTTCCCGCCCACCTGGGGTCCCATTATATTTCGCTCTATGCGCTGTTTCTGGAATGGCTCCGGTTCCGGGGATTCTCCTCCCGGCTGGACTTAAACCGCCTGGCCGGAATCCTTCTGAAAGCCCAATTGCCGGACGGCTCCTGGAGGCAGGCCCGGGACCCGGCGCTTCCTTCGGGTGACATCAATGCGACCCTGCTCAACTATGCCGCGCTTAAGTTGTTCAGAACCTCGATCTCGACCGCAAACGTAGAACCGGCGATCCATTCGGCCAGAAAATTCATCCTGGATGCCGGGGGGATCGATTCCGCCAATCAGTTCACCAAAACCTTCCTGGCGCTCTTCGGAGTGCGGGGATGGGAGGACATCTGCGAAATCCCCTACCTGATTTTCCTGGAGGCGCTGCCGCTGAACTACCGGGAGTTTTCCCAGTGGGTCATTCCCCACCTGATCCCCATGGCCTACCTCCGGCATAATCGCGTTTCCAGGAAGGTCCGCGGCACGTTTGGGCCGGAATTTGACTTGAGCGAGCTTTATGCCAGAAATCCGTGGCAGCCCAGCCAAGGAGAAGCGCAACCCTCTGCCTGGTATGACGGATTCATGGTCAAAAAAATCCTCCGGCAGCAGCGGAAACATGGAAGCTGGGGCGGCTACACGGTCTCGACCCTGTTCAGCGTCGCCGCGCTGGACCATTTTTACCGGAAGCATCCCGGGCGTTTTCCCGCCATCCCGTCAGCAATAAAGCGGGGATTAGAGTTCGTGGATGGGCTGTATTTCGACCATGGCAAGGGTAACTACCTCGGCTGCCTGATGGACGGCGGTGTCTGGGATACCATCCTTTCGGCCCAGGCCCTGGCCCAGGCCGGCGAAACGAGCACTCCGCTGGTGCAGGCCGCCGAGAATCTCTATGAACTGCAGACTGCTGAAGGCGGCTTCCCCTACGGCCGGGACTTCGAGCAATACCCGGACGTCGATGACACGTCCAGGGCGCTGGTGTTCCTGGAGAAGATGGCGCGATTCACCCGCAGAACAGGCGCGGCGGACTCCCGGAAAAAGGGACTGCAGTGGCTTTTGGACCGGCAAAACTCCGACGGCGGCTGGGGAGCCTTTGACAAGAACAACGTCGGAAGCCGGATGGTGAAGCTGTTCACCAAGGAGCTAAGCGATTCGGTGAAATTGTTTGATGACAGCTCGGCGGATAACACGGGCCATGTGCTGGCAGCACTGGGCGCTTATGGATTGACCTTGGATGGCTCCCGAGCGGTCAGGCGGGCGGCCCGCTTTCTACGTCGGACCCAGGATTCCGGCACGGGCCTTTGGGAAGGCCGCTGGGGGATCAACACCCTCTACGGGACCACCCAGGCCGGCACCGGGCTGCTGCGGGCCGGAGAATCCCCGCAAGCGCCCTACCTCCAGAGGGCCGCCCGGACGCTCATGAGTTTTCAGAATGCCGATGGCGGATTCGGCGAATCGACGCTGTCCTACCTTGATGATGGGCATCGGGGCCGAGGGGCCAGCACCCCGACGCAAACCGCGTGGGTGCTGGAGTTTCTCTGCCAGATGGGCCTGCAACATACCGATACTGTCCCCAAGGTCGTCCATTACCTCCTCGAAACCCGGGACGAGTCGGAATCCTGGCGGGATGGCTCCGTGGTCGGGACTGGACATCCCGGCATTTTGTACATGGAATACCCGGCGTATCCCAAGACCTTTCCAGTGATGGCTTTGGCCAATTACTTGAATCCTCGGGCGGCGAACGGAATGGGCCGTTCACTGTAACAGGCGAGACTTCAAATCAGGCAACGAATTTGGCGATGAGATAGGCCACCGCCGCCGCCAGGCTGCCAACCAGGGCCGTCTGCAGCGCTCCCTTCAGCTTGGGAACGCCGGTGAAGTGGCCTTTCACAAAGCCAAACACCGCCAGGGCCAGCAGCGTGATGGCGGCCGAGACCCCCAGCGCCCGCCCGGAATCGTGCATCAGCATGTAAGGCGCCAGCGGCACCAGACCGCCGACGATGTAAGACCCCCCGATGGTGAGGGCGCTGCGAATGGCCCGTTTGGGGTTCGGCTCTTCCAAACCCAACTCGAAGCGCATCATAAAATCCCGCCACGCTTCGGGCTTCCGTTCGAGCGCGGTGACGATGGATGCGCATTCCTCTGCCGTCACCCCATACTGCTGGAAGATGTCCACGATTCCCTGCTTTTCGACGTCCGCTTTCTCCACAATCTCTTGTTCTTCGCGCCGTCGCTCGTTGAAGAAGTGCTCCAGGTCGCTCCTGGCTGCCAGGTAGCCGCCCAGTCCCATCGCGATGGAGCCCGCGGCAATCTCCGCCAGCCCGGCCGTGACGACAATGTGCGTGGAGGTCAACGCGCCGGAGATGCCCGCAGCCAAGGCGAACGGCACCGTCAACCCATCCGCCATGCCAATCACCACGTCGCGGACGGCATCGCTCCCGGAGAAATGTTGTTCGATGTGTTGCATACCTTCGGCCGGTTGATGCTTGAGCTCACGAGTGATGTCGCCCCTTGGACAATTCCTTCAGCAACTTAAGCCTCAGAAATTCCGTTGGCTCGTGGTCGAAGGCCTTGCCGCGGCGGTTGGTGGCCTTGAGCAATTTGGCAAAAGCCTCCGCGAACTGCTTCACGCCGTCCTCCAGCAGCTTATCGGTGAGTTCCTTGAAGGGCAGGCCGGCGTGTCCGACGAAAGCCATGATGCGGATCGCTTCTTCGACGTTCTCCGTCAGGGTGGGCCGGGCACGCCCGTGATCGCGGAACGCCTCGAGCGTGGCTGGCGGCATGGTGTTGACCGTGTCGGGGCCGATGAGTTCCTCGACGTAAAGGAGGTCGCAATAGTTGGGGTTTTTCATGGTTCTTTCTTTCTCTTCCCCACAGGTGTCTCAATCGTGATTTTCATGGCTTGGTCTTTTCCGTGGTTGTTTTGCCAGGGGTCTTAGTTTCCATCGGCAAGTCCGCCGCGACCGCTTTGCTCACCTCGCGCGTCAATGGCTGATGACATCCAGGACTCCGCTCCGCAGGGCGAACCAAGCAAATTGCAGAAACTCCTCGTCCGGTCCTCTCGTGTAGTTTACCTCCCCCTCCTTCATCGAGCCCGATGCGTCCGGAGCGTTGGCATTCCGGATTTTAAACACGTTCGCTAAGAACGAGGTGACGCGATTGCCCAATCCCTTTTCGCTGCCGGTTTGTTTGCCGAGCACAGCGATCTCCAAATCCCGGTAGATCGCGCGCACACGGCCGCGAGCCTGGCCCGCGGTCACATCGATTTCGAACGCCGCCTCTTGCGCGCTGCCGGACTTAATCCGGGTGTGTTCCGCAATATCAAGGAACGCATCAAGGCGGGTCAGGTCCATCGCGCTGAGCGAACCGGAATAGTGGAGCGAGAAGTCCCGTGAAGTGACCGGAATCGTCATCAGCACCTTCATCGTTCCGGCGTTCATGAGGTCGCCCTGCGCCCGGAGTTGGATGGCGGCAGCCGCTCCGCCCCGGTTGGCGATGCCCGCGGCGGACAGACTCACTGCCCCGAACGTCAGCACGGCGGGGTCGGCTCCAACGGCCACCCGCTCGCAGTATCTCAGGTGGCCGTTGGTGATACTGAGGCTATCGACCTGCAGCGGTTGCCGGATGGCGGCCAGCGCCTCGTGCACCATGAGCGGACGCTGCACGAACGGCTCCGCCGGCTTGTCACGATTGACCAACGCATCGAAGGTGGGCCGGGAAAAGTGGACCGACCTGGCTCGGTACGACTTTCCCTGGAGCAGTTCGCCATACGCCAGACCCAACACTCGGCACTCAGGCACGACCACATGAAACCGCGTCGTTCGAAATTCGTGCGCGGCAAAAAATTCTTCGTCTCCGACCAACGGCCGCAGCTCGGTCCCTTCGCCGATCAGTTCCGAACCCGGCACCGACGCTCGCAGCCGCGCGCAGCGCAGCCCGTAGTGCGCCTGGGGGAATTCCACATCCAGATTCGTCGCCTCGAGACTGGCCTTGGCGAGGACATCAGCCAGAGCAGCCGTTCCCCAAAGAAGCCGCGCCCAGCGCACGCCCGTCAGCGAAATCCCGCCGGCCTTGAGGCTCGTGTTGGTTGCACTCAGTGTCACAGATTGAGCGACCAGGCGATTGGCGCCCACCGCGTAATCCAGTTTGCCGATCCGCAACGCCTGCCCTGGATGCGCTTGGGCAAACGCTCGCTCTGCCTTCCTTTTGCCATACCCGTTGAGGATCGCACCACCGAACCCAAGGATGAGCACCGCCACGGCCAGGACCAGCGCACCAAGGCAAGCCCCCACGTAGGCCGACAGCCTCCCCAGCGACAGCCTCCGGCTATGCTTCACCGCTCGTTCGTGAACCCTGTCCTTTGGCAAACCACGGTTGCTCATGAGGGGGGCGTCAGTCGCGCGCGAAGTCGATGAAACCGCGCTCGACGTCGGTGTGGACCAGCTTGACGCGGACGTGGTCGCCCACGTCGAGACCCTGGCACCCGCGCTCCAGCCTCCCTTCCGCCGGTGGCTGGAAGAGCCGCACCCACGTTCCCTTCGGCGAGGCGCCGGTGACGATGGCGTCGAATGCCTCCCCTATCCTGCCGGACAGGAGCAGCGCCGCTGCCGACTTCCGGACCCGCCGCTCGACTTTCGTCGCGGCGTCCTCCCGATCGGTGCAGTGCTTGGCGAGTTCCACCAACTCCGGAATGGTGTAGGGCAGCGGCGCTCCCGCCAGCGCCGCCTTCAGGAGCCGTTGCGTGATGAGATCGGGGAAGCGCCGGTTCGGCGCAGTGGAGTGCGTGTAATCCTTCACCGCCAGCCCGAAGTGTCCGGGCGGCTCCCCGCCGGGTAGATCGAGCGCGTACTCTCCTCTCCCGATGAGCTTGACCACGGCCAGGGAGAGGTCGGGGAACTTCTCCGGGGCCGCCTGGCGTCGCCGCGCCAGGAAGGCTTCCAGGGCCACGGCATCCGGCTCCTTGGGGAGCCGGTCCCCGAAGCCGGACGCGAGCTGCGCGATGCGGTCCCAACGTTCCGGAGACCTCAGGACCCGTCGGAGGGAAGGGAATCTCTTCGATTCGAGGTAGGTCGCGGTCACTCCGTTCGCCGCAATCATGAAGTCCTCGATCAACTGCGTCGCCCGGTTCTTTCGATCCAGCTCCAGGTCGGAAAGGACATCGCCCTCGAAGACGGCCTTCGCCTCGATCGTCTCGAGGCTGAGCGCGCCGTGGCGGTGCCGCAGTTCCACCAGCCGCTGCGCGACGCGGTCCTGGATGCGGAGGTTCTCGTCAAGGCCCGGGACCTCCAGGATTCGCGGGGGCGCCGCGCCCTGGCCATCCAGCCACGCCGCGACGCTTCGGTAAGCCAGTTTCCCGCGGTTTCGGACGCGCGCCCGGTAGAGGTCCGACGCGGCGAGCGAACCCTCTGCCTCGAACACCATGTCCGCCACCACGGCAATCCGGTCTTGGTTCTCGTTCAACGACGTCAGACCGGTGGACAGCGCCTTGGGGAGCATGGGGAAGATCGCGGCGGGCGTATAGACGGAGGTCGTGTTATGCGACGCATGGCCGTCGATCGCCGAGCCTTTTCGCACCAGTGCGTCCACGTCCGCCACCGCCACGAGGATTCTGACCCGCCCGCCCGCGAGCGGCTCGGCCACCGTAACCTGGTCGAGGTCGAGGGAGTCGTCGTTGTCAATGGACGCCCAAAGCCGATCGCGCATGTCGCGCGCGTCGTCGCTCGCGCCGGCAGGCGCGCCGATGGCCGCCAACTCTTGCAGCGCCGCCGGCGGGAAGTCCGGCTCCAGGTTGCGCTCAATCATTGCCTGGCGCGCGATTGCCGCCAGAGTGGCTCGGTCGCCTGCTGAGTCCGGGTTTGGCCGGGTTTTCTCAACGAATCCAGGGGCGGGCGCTGCCGGGCGCTTCGCTGTCGAGTTGTGGAATGGGTTTGTTTTCATCGGTGATGTCATTGCGAACCGGTTGGCTGCGGTCGAATTCGGTGGGCGTAGTTGGAGGCGTGCATGCGGCCGGCGACGCAGTCGCGGGCGTAGCTGATGAGATGGTAGGCGACCATGGCGATCTGGAAGATGTTCTCGATCCGACCCTGGCGCAATTGGGTCCAGAACATGGACCAAAACTCGGCGCGGTAATCGGCCTGGAGGCCGGCACGCCAGATCAGCCGGGTGAGGATTGAGAATGCGCGGCGGAGGTTGCGCGGCGTGGCTTGGAGGAGTGGGTGCCTGGGGCGACGACGGTGGGGGTAGGTTTTTTCGGCCTGTGTGGCGTAACGCTGGTAAAGGGCCTTGGGCTCGTAAGCCTCGGCGATAACCCGCCGCCAGTTGGCCACCACTTGCTCATAGGGCTGAAGGAATTGGATGTTGGAGTCGCGGTGGTCGTCCAAAACGATCCGCCCGGCCTCCTGCAGGCGCTCGTAGAGCGGGGTCTTGGGCAGCGCGTAGAGGATGTTGACGGCCTGGATGGGCGCCCGGGAGGCGCGGATAAACTCGGCGATGGCCAGTGGGGTTTGCTCAGTGTCGGTGTCCAACCCCATGATCAGGCCCACGGCCACCTCCATCCCGTAGCCGTTGAGCGCGTCGATGACATCCAGGATCGGCTTTTGGAGGTTGACGGTTTTCTTAATCGCGCGCAGGGCGCCGGATTCGGGCGTTTCCACGCCGCAAAACACGTTGGTGAAAAAGGCCTCCCTCATCTGCGCCAGGATATCCGGGTACTCCGCCAAGCGCAGCGTCGCCTCACAGGACAGGCGCACCTGGCCGTCCCATTTATCCTGCCAGGCCACCAAGCGCTCGAGCAATTCGCGGGTGGCCTGCGGGTCGCCGATGAAATTGTCGTCCACAAAATAAATCGAGGGCGTGCCGGCGGCGGCCAGGAAATCCAGTTCGCGGATGATTTGCGCCGGGTTCTTATGCCGGGGGCGGCGCCCGTAGAGGGCGGGGATGTCGCAGTAGTCGCAGCTATGGGGGCAACCGCTGGAGAACTGCACCGTGCACAGGAGGTAGTTGCGGGTGTTGATCAGGTGATAGGCGGGCATCGGCAACTCGGTCATCGGCACGCGTTCAACGGTGCGGAGGATGAGCTGTCGCGGCAAGCGCTCGGAGGCGTGGTCGATGAGCTCGAACAGCCGCCGGGTGGCGTCACCCACTTCCCCGCAGTGGATGATGTCGGCCTCGGGATACCATTCCGGCGCGGAGGACGCCGACGGGCCGCCCAGCACCACCAACCTGCCCGCCCGGTGCGCGCGGACGATGACCTCCTGAATTTGTTCCCGTTGGAGGTGCATGCCGGTGGTGAACACCACCTCGGCCCAGCGCAGGTCCTCCTCCGTGGCGGGCCGGACGTTCTCGTCGATGAACCTGATTTCCCAGCGGGCCGGTGCCAGCGCGGCGATGAGCAGGATGCCCTGCGGAGGCATGAACGCCTTGACCGAGCCCATCAGTGGGAAAGCGTAGTTGAACGTGGCAAACGACCAGCCGTACGCCGGGAAGAGGCACAGGACCCGGCGCCTATGCTGGGCCGTGAACTGAAAAGTGGAATCCGGCGGCGTCATTTCACTCTGGTTGTTGCCGAGCCGTTTCATGTCTCGCCGACGGCCCATACTTCCTTCTCCCCCGGCAGAGCGCCCAGGGTGTGCACAACAAAATCCGTCAGCACCTCGTTGAACTGGCCGAGCAGACCCCGGTCTGAGCCGAAAACGATCGCCCCAATCGCTCCCGCCGCCCGCCCTTGCCTCTCGGCGAAGGCCGCGGCCCGATCCTGACTGACGCAGGCGACCAATCCCAGCTCCACCGTGCGATAATAGTCACCTAACGATCGGGCCGGGCGCTGGGTGGGGGTCAGCGCAATCCCGCGCACGCGATGCGCGTCGAGTTGTGCCGAAACCTCGATGGCAATTCGGCCCTCCTCGCCCGCCCGCAGCAAGGAGTAGATGGGCGGCAAATGCTCATCGAACCCTATATCCACGACACTGCCGCGCACCGAGACGACCGCACCGAGATTCGATAAACTGGCTTTGTCTTCCATGATTGCTCCGGCTGATCCACCACCCGTTTAGTTCAGGCACACGCCTTGGTCCTGCTCATGTCCTTTCCATCGCGGCATTGTAATCTCCGCGCAGGACGAAACATTGTGTCAATACTACGGACTGACATTTTACATTGAGGCTGCGCCGATGACCTACGCGGCCCTTTGCTTCCAGTCTTGATTGCCCTCATCGCACCGCAACTGGGTACCCAGTAGTTGGAACTAAGAGTTACTCACCAACGGTCCAGCGACCATTCCGATGAACGTACCTATTCCCATTAACACTGCATACCGCGCCTTCCTCAAAGGCAACATCCATCGCTGGTAGTCTCAATGTCATGAGGCCAGATTTGAGCTTCACCGGCAATAATTTCGTTGAGGGCGGCGTTACCGTGATGATGTCACTCCACTCGTCCATATCCATATACACCAAGGTGTCATTGCCTTCCTGACGAGTACCGATGTGATCGAGACGCCCCGCTGAATGGATCTTGCAGGTCTGTGGATCTAGTTCATACTTAGAGAACAATGCGTCGCGCGTCTTCGACAGAATGTCGTCGAATTTACCAGCCCACGATGGGGGCCGCATAATGATACTGCCATTCGGCTGGAGATCTGCACTGGCGATCCCTGGCGTCCGAGGCGCCATCGCCAAGCCTATAAGTTTAATCCGGGTCGCGTCTTGAATTATTTCAATGTCCCGGCTAGGATTGTCGCTAGGCTTTGCGCCGGCGAGATCGCTTGTCGCCGAATGCTGGCCTGTTCCGCTTCGGGTGCCGCTACCAGCTATCGCTTGCTGGTTGCTTAGACGTGAGAGGGTCGCGGTTGATGACTCGGTTGTTTTTCCGGGATCAACCATTTTCCCGGTGGGAAGTGCGACTTTGCCTTTGCCCCGGAGATAGACGAAACCGTCGGAAGTTAAAAGGAATGTGAGCGGGTACAATACATCGTTCTCGCCGATGAAAACGTACTTTCCGACGGTGATTTCGCCCACGAAACGGATGATGCTTCCAGTTGTTCCGGCGGGAAAGTGCACTATCTGCTCTCCCGCTTTCAGATAGTCAAACATGAGATTTCCGTCGCCGTCATATAGACCTCCGAGGCGGACGCCCGGCACGAACGCAACACCATTGAGTGGATCGATCCGGTCTTTGTCGACCAGATTAGGAATGCGCTCCCATAACGCGCCGACCGAATACGTCGGGCTATAGTCGAGTTGCTGGTTCCGTAACAACATGCCGGACTTGCCCTTTTCGGCGTTTACCTCTGCTCCCCGTTGCACAGGATGAATCCATTCTAGTATCACACCTTCGCCAAGTCTCTCCGCTGTGTCTTTGGAGAGTGGCAGACTCCCTTTGCCGGCGATGCAGATCGTGCCTTTTATAGTGCCAGTTCCGGCCGGTCGTATTTGTTGAATCAGGAAACGGTCTTTTGCCCCCTCCGTTGCTATGGACTCAACCAACTTCTGTTCGATTTTAGGCACATCCTTCACTGATTGGACTTCGGCGGCAGTCGCTTGTTGCGTAACCAGATTGTTTAAAGCGAGCCAGGTTATGAACACATGACCAATGGGGTAGCTTGACGACTGTGTTTTCGACTTCATGATTCATCTCCTTTCATTTCTATTCCTAGTTTCGATTTGCGTTTATTTCTGCGCCAGTTCACGGCTTCGGTGTCGTGAGCGGCGAAGTCGGCGGTGTCGGCGGTGTGCTGTTGCCGCTGGCGGGTGGAAAGGTGTTCAGCCGGAATTGATCGCGGACGCCGGCGTTGGCGGGGTCGGTCGCCGGCCATTGCAGGTCGGCAGCGTTTTGAATAGTCAGCAGCCGTTCGTATAAATCGGCGGCGTCGGTGTTCTTCGCGGTGGTGGTCACTTTCGCCCCGCCTTTGGCGGCTTGTTGCGCCGCTTCGACGGTGCCGAAATTCCCGCGCGCGGCGACGGCGGGGTTGGCCACCGCGGCGTCGGTGATCAGTTTGCCGTTGTGCGTGAGGATGCCAATCGGGAAGTGCGGGATGTGGTTGCTCATATTTTTCGGGTAGCATTTTTCAAGGCGCGTGTCAAACTAATATGAGCGGGTTTGGAGTGCGCGGACAAGTCCGCGCTTTGAAACGCCGCGACATGGCGCGGCGCTGAAAGCGGTGTCAGGCCAGAGAAAATTATTTCCGCACGTTCCGGCTGGTTTTTGAAGCGGCATTCACTTTGGGTTGCTCCACTTCCAGTTGCGGATTTCCGGCAGGTCCTCGCCGTATTTGGCGATGTATTGCTTGTGCTCGATCAGCTTGTCCCTGAGCTGCTGCTTCAGGTAGATGCCTTTGGCGCCGGTCTGCGGCACGCGGTCGATGGTGTCCATCACGAGGTGGAAGCGGTCCAGATCGTTCAGCACCGCCATGTCGAAGGCCGTGGTGATGGTGCCCTCTTCCTTGTAGCCGCGGACGTGGATGTTGTCGTGGTTGGTGCGGCGGTAAGTCAGCCGGTGGATCAACCACGGGTAGGCATGGAAGGCAAAAATGACCGGCTTGTCCTTGGTGAAGAGGTCGTCGAAATCCAGGTCGCTCAACCCGTGCGGGTGCTCGGTTTGCGGCTGCAGCTTCATGAGGTCGACGACGTTGACCACCCGGATTTTCAGGTCGGGCAGATGCTCGCGCATCATGGAGACGGCGGCGAGCGTCTCCAGCGTGGGCACGTCGCCACAGCAGGCCATGACCACGTCGGGCGCAACGCCCTGGTCGTTGCTGGCCCACTGCCAGATGCCGATGCCCTCGGTGCAATGCTTGACGGCGGCGTCCATCGTCAGCCACTGCGGGGCCGGGTGTTTGCCCGCGACGACGACGTTGACGTAATGGCGGCTGCGGAGGCAGTGGTCCATCACCGACAGCAGGCAGTTTGCATCCGGCGGAAGGTAAACCCGCACGACCTCCGCCTTCTTGTTCACGACGTGGTCGATGAACCCGGGATCCTGGTGGGTGAAGCCGTTGTGATCCTGGCGCCAGACATGCGAGGCCAGCAGGTAGTTTAACGAGGCGATCTTCCGCCGCCACGCCAGGTGCGACGTGACCTTCAGCCACTTGGCGTGCTGGTTGAACATCGAATCGACGATGTGGATGAAGGCCTCGTAGCAGTTGAACAGCCCATGCCGCCCGGTGAGCAGGTAGCCCTCGAGCCAGCCCTCGCATTGGTGCTCGCTGAGCATTTCCATCACCCGCCCAGTGGGCGCGAGAAATTCGTCGCTCGGCGCGGTCGCCGCGTCCCATTGGCGTTGGGTCACTTCAAAGAGGGCCTCCAGGCCGTTGGAGAGCGTCTCGTCGGGGCCAAAGACCCGGAAATTCCGCGCCTCATTGTTCAGCTTCGCCACATCGCGCAGGAAACGCCCCAGCACATGCGTGTCGCCGATGCCGCGCACCCCCGGCGCGGGCACCTCGACCGCGTAGTCGCGGAAATCCGGCATCCGCAGGTCCCGGAGCACAATGCCGCCGTTGGCGTGGGGATTCGCCCCCATGCGGCGTTCGCCCTTGGGCGCAAGTTCGGCCAGTTCCGGTTTCAGGCGGCCCCGCTCATCGAAGAGTTCCTCCGCCCGGTAGCTCCTCAGCCAGTCCTCCAACAGCTTGAGGTGTTCGAGATGGGTGGCCGGGTCGGAGAGCGGCACCTGGTGCGAACGGAAGGTGCCCTCAACCTGCAAACCATCCACCATCTTCGGCCCCGTCCACCCCTTGGGTGAATTGAGGACGATCATCGGCCAGCGCGGACGCGCGCAGTTGCCGTGGACGCGGGCGTCCTGCTGGATTTTTTTGATCTCCTCCACCGCCGTGTCCAGCGTCGCGGCCATGGCCTCATGCATCAGCTCGGGCTCGTGACCCTCGACGAAGTAGGGCGTCCACCCGTAGCCGCGGAGCAACTGCTCCAATTCCTCGCGGGTGATGCGGGCGAGGAGGGTCGGGTTGGAAATCTTGTAGCCGTTGAGATGCAGGATCGGCAGCACCGCCCCGTCGGTCGCCGGATTGAGAAACTTGTTGGAATGCCACGCCGTGGCCAGCGGTCCGGTCTCCGCCTCGCCGTCGCCGACGACGCAGGCGACGACGAGATTGGGATTGTCGAACACCGCCCCGAACGAATGGCTGAGCGAATAGCCCAACTCGCCGCCCTCGTGGATCGAGCCCGGGCACTCCGGCGATGCGTGGCTGGGAATTCCTCCGGGAAACGAAAACT
>JBEKRX010000027.1:0-71519 GCA_049518415.1 Verrucomicrobiota bacterium | reverse complement strand
TATTTGGTAATCGTTGCGGTTTAGGCATCCGCCGATGAAATACCATTCGGAGGGCGATGTCCCGAAAAATCGTTCAAGGTCGCGCCCTGCCGGATTGAGCTTCCGGGCTTGATGCAGCCCTGATTTTCGGGGCGCACGGGGCTAACCAATTAGGGCTAATGTCTTCGCCTGAGGAGACGGATTAGCAATTGGAAGCAATGATCGTCATTCACACCCGGCAACCGTGATTTGAGGAGATCGTAGGTTTCCGCGCTGATGTCCAGTGGTTGCGCCGGCTCCTGAACGACGGGGCCAGCTACAGCAGGGGGCAGGTCGGCAACGTGCTGCTGGATGGCTTGGGTAATTGTTCGCGAATTGACTTCGCCCAGGATTTGTTCGAGGTCCTGCCAGGTGGTACGGGTGATCCAGCAACGAATTTGGCCCCCATTGATCACCTCACCGATTACGGTGAAGATGTAGAGGTTCGGGTCACTGGGCGGAGGAACGTCAAAGTAGGGTTGGATTTTCGCCCCCGCGGACGTTGTGACGGAGAACCGCTTTCTTCCTGTAGCACGGGCATAAATCCAAAGGTTCCGGCTGCCCTTCCGCGAGCCGCCTCCGCTCTCAACCCACTCGGCTGTGAAGTCGCCGGGGTTGGGGGCGGTCATTCTTTCCTCGAAGTAGAGGAACTGCCGAAGGCTTTCCTGCCAAAGGAGCCACCCGGTGCGCATGTCTGGCTCCGTGCCGTGCGGGGCTGATTCGCGGACCTTATCTGTGCGCCGCTGGATGAGTTCGGTGTATTGCCGCAGGACCTCGTGCATGGCCCGCTCTGCGGAGATCCTGCCTGCGGGAATCCGGATCGCGCGAGTTGCTGCCGGGTGCATCAGTGCCTCGCCGCAGGCACGGGCGATGTTCGTGTCGGAACGGTAGCAAAGCATCTTGTGCTCAACCCCGAGCCCTGCGTGCACGACATCCACGTTGAGGTTGCTCCAGCCTCGATTCGGCAGACCTTTTGCGCGGCAATACACTTCGGCCCAGTCGCCTTCCTCGAGTTTCCGGCCCATCATATGCGCCACTTTCGCGGCAAGGAGGCGGTGTGCGGTGTCGAATTGCTCGGGAGTGAAGGCGGCCAGGGTCATCGTTGCACGCATGGTTAGAGCAGGGCGGCTTGAAGAGGCTTCAATTGGATGCCTGCGACGGCGGACTGTGCTTGTCTTCGGAACTCCTCAAAGCCAATGAGTTCACCTTCATGCGGCAGGCGCTCAGCAAGCCACTCGGCGTGCAATTTGCGAAAATCCCACTCGTCGGTCCGAGAGACGTGAAGAAAACGGACGCGGTACCGTTGCGGGTCGTCCCCGACGCGGTGGCGCACAAACTCAACAACGTCGCGATGTGAAGCCGCGGCGGTCGTGTTGACGAGAGCAGGTTGCTCCGCTTTTTGGCAGTGGAGAACGAGGTCGTACCCAACGGCGTTGTCGGATACGAACTGCTTGAAGGTCCCATGCTCCTTGTCAAAGGTTTGCGTGCCGCGCACTGCGAAACCGGCCCCGGAGATGGCGGCCCGGAGGGCGGCCCATACCTCGCTGGAGGAGTTGTGAAAGATGACCGTCATCCAGCCTCCGTCCTTCAACGCGCGGCGGCACTCGCGGAAGGCACGGGTGAGCAGAGTCCGGTATTCGGCGCAACCCTTTCCCTGCGCGGCGTTGATAATGGCCTCCTCGCGCGTGTCGGTGTGCCGCTGGAGCCAACTTTCCCAGAGGAAGTTCATCTCCGAGTAGTTAATATTGCCGCCGAAGGGCGGGTCGGTGAAAACGTAGTCCACGGACTGGTCGGACACATGCTTGAGATTGCACGCCGACGCTGTGCGCACGTCGATTTCCCGGTCGCGCTTGGGCGCGGTTTGAAAGTACCAGCTAATCGTCTTAGCCTTGCGGTGGAAGGTCCGAAAGACGTTCTGCTCATTGGAGATGAATGGAACGTTGTAATTGGCTGTATTGCCGCTGCCGCCCCAAAACCGAAACTCCGAAAAAACGGTTACTCGCTGATAGAGAGAGGTGAGGGTAAAGAGCAACTTGCCGGCGATTTCGGAGTCGGGCCACTGCTGCGCGCGACGCCATAGCCAGGCCATGGCGTAGAGGGCGCGGGCGGTGTAGGCCTGGTCAACGCGCCGGATACCAGCGGCGATCGGCTGGCGCGTGTTGACCCCTTTGGGGAAATGATCCTTGGGATACCAAAGGCCGGCGGGGACTGCTTCGGCCTCGATGCGTGCCAGAACCTGGTAGTCGTGCCGGCAAGGTGCAGAGGTCTGCTCCTTCAGCCCCCGCCCGCAGCACTTGTAGCCAACCTGAACCGGGTAGCGTCGCGTCCGCTTGAGGCCCCGCTTTTTCACGCGGGTTTTGCAGTGTGGGCAGGGAAACTCGGAGAGCACTTTGCTCTCGCGAATGCTCGGCTTTTCGTCCCGTGCGACGTCCCACAGGACGAATTCCCGCTTGCACGTCGGGCAGATAACGCCATAACTCCACACCATGTACAGCATCGGAATGAGAGTGCCGCAACTGCGGCAGGGCGTCTGGTAGAGCTTTGCCTCCAGTTCCGCCGCCTCCTGCAGTACCGTCCGCACGGCTTTCAAATAGGTGTCCGCGTCAACGGGGGTATTGAGGTGCCGGGCGATAAATGTGGCGGCTGGCGATAGATCGCTCAGGAGCGCCTTTCGGCCGAGATTCCCAGCAGCCACGCCGGTCATCCCGGACCCGCAAAAAGGATCGAGCACGACCTGTGCGGGCTCGGTGTAGTATTCTATGAGCTTGGCAATGCCTTCCGGAGGCACCTTCGTGTGGTAAGTGTGCGCGTCGTAAACATAAGTGTTCTTACCTGCGCGGATGTTTCCTGAGAAGGGCTGTTCGACCACGCGCGTGTGCGGCCCAGGATGTGTTTGCGGGTCCTCACGCAGCGCCAGTGGAGACGTCTGCTCGGCAGCCGCGTAGCTGCTTCCCCGGCCGGTCAATCGCCCATTATGGCGCGATGTGCGCGGGCATTTCTTCGGCTTGGACATAAACCGGAAGCACGATGAGGCAAAGTGCTCCAAAAGGCAAGAACCTCAGTGGCCTGCGAAGCAATCTGCGCCAGGAGCTCGGACCGGACGGCGAAGTTGAGTTCGCGCAGGGTGAGGCGCGGGTTGCGCAAGGGGAGGTTGCGCGCGACTTCCAGGCGCCAACGCTCGATCAGAGCGAAAATCTCCGGGGAGCGACGGGCGTGCCGCTTCGCAGCGCGGCGTTGGCGGCAGCAGCCCTGGTCTCCCGCGGCTCAGCTCGTGAGGGGGTTCCAGACGCGGGCGAAGCCAAAGCCCTCGAAGTCCCTCACGTTGGCAGTGGCGAACTCTGTCACCCCGTGCTGAAGCAATGTCAAGGCCAGCCGGGCGTCAAAGAGCCGCCGGTAGGCGAACCCGGGGCGGGCGGCGATTTGCCACAGTTGGTCGTGCAGCCGCTGGCTGTCGGGTGGGAAACCGGCAATACGCCACCGCGGATGCTGCCGCCAGGCTTGAACCACCGCCACAGCCTCAGATGGTGAAAGGGGCGACGCCAACACGACCGGATTGCGCAACAGCCGGTATAACCCTGCCAGGACCAATTCGCAGATCAACACATCGCTGCTCCCTGCCAGCCCGTCAAGCCACGCCTTGGTCCCCCTGTGCTCGGGACGATCTTCCGCCACGGCAAAAAACAGCAGGCCGGTATCCGGGGCGATCATGTCTTCTTGCCCTTGGGCCTGGCCAGCCAGGCCGGTAACTCGTCCTCGCCTCGGGCAATATCCCGCAATTGCGCCGCGGTCAATGGCCGGCAACCCAGCCGGCGCGGCTTGGGTGGTTCCCAGTCCGTCAGCGGCCTCTTGGGCGGATACGCAGGCGCAAGCCGCTCCAGGCCGCGCCGCACCACCTCGGCGAAGCTCATTTCGTACTCGGCGGCGATGCGTTTGGCCTCCTGATACAAGTGGTCGGGAATCTGGACTTGCGTCTTAATCATGATGGCAATTTACCATGATGGCGATTTGCAAACAACTCTTTTCATTTTCAAAGCCGGCCCGACCCGGGTAAACTGCCGCGGATGGAAGAACGCGTTCCAGACCTGTTCCCGCTGCTCAAGCAATACTTCGGCTTCACTTCCTTTCGGCCCTTGCAGGAGCAGATCATCCGCGACGCCCTGGCGGGCCGGGACGTCTTTGCGTTGCTGCCCACCGGCGGCGGCAAGTCCCTCTGCTTCCAGTTGCCGGCGGTGGCGCAGGAGGGCCTGACGGTGGTGGTTTCGCCGCTGATTGCCCTCATGAAGGACCAGGTCGACGGGTTGCAGGCAGGCGGCGTCCCGGCGACCTTCCTGAACTCTTCGCTGGCGCCCGGCGAGTCGCGGGGGCGGCTGCGGGGCTTGCACCAGGGCCACTATCGGCTGCTCTACGTTGCCCCGGAGCGGCTCATGCTCCCGGGGTTCCTCTCGGATTTGCAGCGCTGGCAGGTGGGCCTGCTGGCGATTGACGAGGCGCATTGCATCAGCGAGTGGGGGCATGATTTCCGCCCGGAATACCGCCAACTCGCCGACTTGCGCCGGCTCTTCCCGGCCGCGCCCATGATGGCCCTCACGGCCACAGCGACCGAGCGCGTGCGCCAGGACATCCTCACCCTGCTCAAACTGCGCGACCCCGCCTGTTACCTGGCCAGCTTCAACCGGCCCAACTTGACCTACCGCGTGTTCGCCAAGAGCAAGCCCTACCAGCAGGTTCTCCAGTTCGTCTCCGCCAGGCCCAGGGACAGCGGCATCGTCTATTGCCAGGCGCGCAAAACGGCCGAGCACCTCGCCGAGCGGCTCAACGAAGACGGCGTACGGGCCCGGCCCTACCACGCCGGGCTGACCCCGGCCCAACGCACCGAGCACCAGGACCTCTTTCTGCGCGACGAGGCCCGGGTCATCTGCGCCACCATTGCCTTCGGCATGGGCATCAACAAACCCAACGTCCGCTTCGTCCTCCACTACGACCTGCCCAAGAACATCGAAGGCTATTACCAGGAAACCGGGCGCGCCGGCCGCGACGGGCTGCCCAGCGACTGCGTGCTGCTCTTCAGCCCGGGCGATGTCGTCAAGCAAACCCTTTTCATTGACGAAAAACCCGACCCCAAAGAGCAGAAAATCGCCCGCGCGCAGTTGCAGCAGATGGTGCATTACGCCGAGTGTTCCGGCTGCCGCCGCACCGAACTGCTCGCCTATTTCGGCGAGGCCTTCCCGGAAGCCGACTGCCGCGCCTGCGACAATTGCCTCTCCCCGCGCCAGACCTTCGACGGCACCTTAGCGGCGCAGAAATTCCTTTCCTGCGTCTTTCGAGTCCGCGAAAGCACGCGCTTCAGCGTCGGCCTCCATCATATCGTCGAGGTCCTGACCGGCGCCGATACGGAAAAGATCCGGCGCTGGCACCACGAGCAACTCTCCACCTACGGCATCGGCCAGGAACACACCCGCTCGGAGTGGGGCGCGATCGGACGGGAGCTGATCCGGCTGGGCTACCTGGGCCAGACGGCGGAGAAGTTCAGCGTGCTCGCGCTCACGCCCGAGGGCCTGGCGGCGCTCAAGCACCGCCGGCGCATCACGCTGACCAAGCCGGTCAGCGCCCCGCCGCCCAAGGCCCACCGGGCGGGCGAGATTGCCTGCGACGAGGCCCTGTTCGACAAGCTGCGCCAGCTTCGCAAGAGGCTGGCGGACGAGCGCGGTCTGCCGCCTTACATTGTCTTTTCCGATGTTTCCTTGCGCCAGATGGCCCACGATTACCCGGCCAACCCACCGGAGTTCGCCCGCATCAGCGGCGTGGGCGAGAAGAAATTGCAGGAATTCGCCGCCCTGTTCCTGGCCGAGATTGCCGCGCACCTGCAAACCAACCCGCGCCAGATTTTCGCCGAGGACTCCTTTGCGGCGCCAGCGCCGCTCCCGGCCCGGGCTGGGCTGGGCGATACCGTCCGGGAGACGCTCCGCCTCTTCCGCGCCGGCCAATCCCTCGAGCAGATCGCCCGCCAACGCCGGCTCACCCCCGCCACGGTTTACGCCCACCTGGCCGAGGCCATGGAGGCCGGTGAACCGCTGGACCTCAACCCATTCTTCACGCCGGAGCAGAAGCGGGAGGTGGCGGCGGCCTTCGAGCAAAGCGGCTTGGGCAGCCTCTCGGCCGTGTTCGAGTCGCTGGGCGGCCGCTACGATTACCCCCGGCTCCGCCTCGCGCGCGCCGCCATCAAAGCCCGGCAGGCCGCGGCGCTGTAACCCAACTCAGAGGTAAGCTCCCTTAGAGTCTTTGGTCGCAACATCCACGTTTTTGCGTGAATGTCTTGGCATGTTTCCTTTGGAGGGGCCTGATTCTTCGGCGCGGAGCGCCTCATTTAACGCGGCGGGGGAAGGCCCACGTTGCTCTTCCCACTCAGGAATTGACGCTTAGCCTGACTTCCCCTCGACTCGCGCGTAAGTTGTTGGCTTGCAAGCTTCGACCTTTCGTTCACTTGCTACAATTGGCGGTTGCCCAAGCTGGTGGAGCTGCAAAGAGCGGCAGCAATCCCAGTTTGTCGAGCGTGGCATTCATATCCTTGGGCACCTGCGTTAGCAGCGTTTTGAAAGCCTTGCCCCCGAGTTCCAAGCGGCCCAAGCGGATGGATTGGAGTTGTCGGAGCAGATTATGAATTTCGATGGTTTGGTCTTTTTGGCGCCATTGGAGTTCCAGTTTGGCGCTCAGCCAGTAAGCGATAAAACAAATCCGCACATGATTGCGCACCCGATCCGGTCGGCGGTGAAACACTGGGCGCACGCCCAGGTAAGATTTCAAGTGGCAAAACGCATCCTCCACTTCCAGAAGATTTTTGTAATGAGCCAGCACTCCGGTGGCCGGAACTTGCTGGGCACTGGTGTTGGTGGCCAGCAGGTAGAGACCGTCACGAATCGTTTCAGCCCGGATCGAGTCGGCACGACGACTCCACTGTAGCTTGCCCTGCGGGTCCACCGAATACTCGAAATACTTGTGGGCCTTGAGCCGCTGCAGCGCCCGGCCCACCTGGCTGGCCAGCTTTTGCGCATCGACTTTCTTACGCTTCACCGCCGCGATCCGCTGCAGTTTTGCTTCGGCTTTGGCCAGCCGGGCCTGCCGTCGTTGCTGGTCCCGTTGCTGGCGCCAAGGCCCGCCCGCGATTACGTAGCGTTTGCCTGCCCGCACGATCTCCATCACCTGGGTGCGGTCCCACAGTTCGGGCGACTGGTCGGCGGGTAATTGCTCCAGCAATTGGTCCAGCGTAGCCGCGCTCAACCGGGTTACGTATTTGAGCTTAAGGGTTTCGACCGCTTCCAGATTGACCTTGCTGCTCATGCCGCCATCAAAAACAAAGACTGCTTCCTTAATCCCGAAGCGCCGCCGCAAGGCAGCCAGCAGTCCCTGCAAGGTGGTCGTGTCGCCGCGATTGCCGCGCAGAACCTCCAGATGGAGTGGCACTCCCTGGGCATCGGCGGCCACCGCCAAAATCACTTGCGGACGGTCGGAGCGATGGTCGCGGCTGTGGCCGTAACGGCTCATGCCGGCGGGGCCCTCGCCCTCAAAATACACGCTGGTCAGATCATAGAGCACCAGCGAGACGCCTTGGGGAAAGCTTTGGCTGTAGAGCTGCTTCTCCATGCCCACCCACCGCCCGGTCAACTGATCCATCGCCGCATACAAGTCGTCTTCATCGAAATCCTCGGTGGCTTGATCCAGGGTGCAAGCGGCGGCCAGCAGCGTGCCCCGGGCGTGGTCGGCTAAAGCCAGCTTGGCACTGGGAAAGAGGATGCGGCCAAAAATCATCGCTTTGAGCAGGCCGACGGCGCGCGGATCGCTCAAGCCCTGGAACAGCCGCTCCAGCTCAAGCTGCTCCCAGGCCTGGCGCAAAACGGCCAGGCCGCCAAAGCTCAGGGCCTCGGCCAGTTCAAGCTCATCGCTGGGGACAAAGCTCTGGCCGCGCAGGGATTGGGCAATGAGCTGTCGGGTGTCTGGCGGCAGGGCGGTGATATTGCAAATGGTGCGGGAGCGTGGACCTTTGGGGCTACGGAAGGACTCCCGGACCAGGTAGGTGAGGTAGGTGTGGCGGCGGTGCTTGCACTGGGTGGCCTGGACGAACATACGCGCTACAGAGTAACGATATAACACGGCGATGTCAAGCACAATAATGAAATAATACTTGCTACATTTTCGGGTGAAAACACAGGTTTTCAGCCATTTTCATCAAATGGGGCGGGAAGTTAGGTTAGCTCTTGGTTGCGGCTCCGCCGCGTTAACAGGAGAGCAGCGGGAGCCTCTCCCCACCGCCTGCCGGCCGGCAGGCGGGCCCTGGCATTCCGCGCAATTGGGGCCGCGCCCAACCCGCCAGGTCCGCAAGCTCATGTCGCGCAGGTCCAATACCAGTATCCGTCCAACGAGCGGCTGGCCCAAACCGGCCTTGGCCTTGAGCGCCTCCCTGGCGGCCGGGCCGCCGCCCACCGCCGCGACCGCGCCAAAATCCGGGGCTGCCAACGGCCTCTCGCAAGCGGCCAGTTCTTCCCCCGCGAGGCCCTGTTGCTTTGGCTCGCCGCCCGTCGCCCTTCATTCCTGCTCAACCTGGCCGTCTCTTAAAAGAAAAATCCGATCCGCCAACCGCTCCGCCTCAGAACGGTTGTGCGTGATGTGCAGAATCGTCACCCCCGTTTGTGCCCGCACCTTCCGCAGCAGGTCGCCCATTTCGGCCCGCGTCTCGTCATCCAGCGCGCTCAGCGGCTCATCCAGGCAGAGGATGTCCGGCCGGAATGACAGTGCCCGGCCCAGGGCGACACGTTGCGCCTCGCCCCCGCTCAGCCCCGGTGGCCGGCGCCCCAGCAAGCTGCGCAACCCCAGCCAATCTACCAGTTCGCTTACCCGCTGCTCGATTTGTTCACGGGGCCAGCGCCGAATAGCTAGCGCAAAACCCAGGTGCTCACGCACCGTCAGATGGCCAAAAAGCGCCGCATCCTGCGGCACAAGCCCGATGCCGCGCTGTCCGGGCGGCCAGTGCGTCACGTCTTTGCCCCTCAGCCGCACGCAGCCCCGCAGGACCGGCCGCAGCCCGCACAACGCTTCCAGCAGCGTCGTCTTTCCCGTCCCCGTCTTGCCCATCAGAAACGCGTGCTCCCCGCTGCCGACCTCCAGCCCCACCTCGCGCAACGCGAACGGCCCGGCCCGGACCCAAAGCTGCTCCAGCCGAATCATGGCCTCACCGCCTGGCCCAGCGTCGGCGCCGAGCCGAAGTACCGGATTATCAGCAGCACCATCACGGCCGCCACCACCATCAGCATGGACACGGCCACGGCCGCCTCGATGTTACCCACGCTCAGCTCCAGAAAAACCGTCGTGGGCATCACCTCCGTCCGCATCCGCGTCGCCCCCGAGAAGACCAGAATCGGCCCGAATTCCCCCAGCGCCCGCGCCCAGGCCAGCGTCGCCGCCGTCAGCACTCCGCGCCGGGCCTCGGGCAAAACCACCAGCCAAAAGGCCTGGCTCCGCCGACAACCCAGCGTCAGCGCCACTTGCTCGGCCCGCGGATTGATTTGATCGAAAGTCGCCCGCATCGTGCGCACGGCAAACGCGCAGGCGACCGTGAATTGCGCCAGGATCACGCTCGGAATCGCGTAAGTCACCGGCAAAACCCGCTCCAGGGCCCGCCCCGGCGCCGTCTGGAAAAGGATCAGCAGGCTCAGCCCGATCACCAGGGGCGGGAGCACGATCGGGATGTCCAGCAGCGCGTCCAGCAGCGCCTTGCCGTGGAATTGCCGGCGCGACATCAGATAACCTATCGGCACGGCCACCCAGAGCGAAAGGAGGGTGGTCAGGCTGCACGAAATCAGGCTCAGCCTGATGGCGTAGCGAATCTCCCGGTTGCGCAGCGCCTGGAGAAAGGCATTGGGCGACGTGAAGCAAACATCGGCCGCCAGCAGCGCCACAATCAGCGCCACATACACGCCCCCCAACAGCGACAGCCCATAGAAAAACCGCCGGTCCGCTCCCCCCAGCCGAGCCGAAGCTGCAATGGACTCCGAAGCGGCCGCGTTCACGGTGAGGGCTTCGCGCCGCGCCACTGGAAGCCCAGCCCTTCATACCGCCGGCGTGACTCCTCGGATTGAAGCGCCGCCCGCAGACGTTCCATCAGCAACCGGTGCCCGGAGTTCTTTCCCACCGCGTAGGGCTGAACGGCTTTCGCCCCTGCCAGATTCAACGGCACCATCTCGAGCACCCCCCGCACCTGGCTGGTATTGGCCGCATAGACGACCACCGCGTCCAGCGCCCCGGTGCGAATCTCGTTGACCAGCAGATCGGCGGTCGGCGTCTGCGTCTTGACGTTCGCCATCACCGCCTCGAAGAGCTGCGCTCCCCGCAGCAGCTTCGCCGTCAGGTCTCCCAGGGTGCTCTGCCGCGCGTTGGCCACCCCCAGACGCAGCCCGGGCTGCGCCAGGTCTGCCAGCGATCGTATCTGCCGCGGGTTTCCCTTGGCCACGAGCAGCACCATGGCGGTCTCGGAAATTTCCACCGGCTCCCCGAAAAACTCTGCTACCGGGGTCAGGAACGACACATCGCACGCCAGGTAAGCATCCGGGCGCTGGCCCGCTTTGATTTGCGACACGAGGATGCCGCAACCGTTATAGACGCGGGTGACCTTGACGCCTTCGCGCTCTTCAAATTGCCGAATCGTGTCTTCCACCGCCAGGCGATTCACGCCCCCGCTGTAGAGCAGCACTTCCGGCCGCTCCGCCCACACATCCCCCTCAGTCACCCGGTAGCCGGCCCGTCTGAACTCCCCCAGGCCCCGGTCGCCGGCCGTGAGATAACGGGCGAAGTGCAGCGCTGCCGTTGGCTGCCGGCTGCACCGGAGCACACCCAGCGTGACCCGCTGCTCGCCACGATCAATGGGCGGGAATTTCACCGCCTCCAGTTCCGGATAGGCGCTCACCGTCGCGTCCCACACCAGCGCAGCGTCCGCCGCCCCGAGCTTCACGTCGTTGGCCAAATCATTGACCGTGGGCTTGAAAACCTTGGCCCGCGCTTCGATGGCCGCCCAGTCCCCGGTTTGCTCCAGCAGTTCCCGCCCAAGCTTCCCCACCGCCGCCGCATCCGGGTTGCCCAGCGCCAGCCTTACGTCGGCCCGCACCAGGTCCCCCAGCGAATGGACCCCCTTCGGATTACCCCTGCGCACCGCCACCACCAATCCCATTCGCCCGATTGGGATCGATTCGACCACCAGTCCGTTCGAGCGGGCCAGCTCGATATAACTCTCATCGCCGGCGAGAAACACGTCGCCCCGCGCGGCCACGCGGAGGTTGCTCAGCAACGTGCCGGAGCCGCCATACTGAAGTTGGACCGCCACCCCGCACTCTTTTTCGTATTGGCGGGCCACCGCCTCGACGGGCGGCTTGAGGCCGGCGGCACAATAGACCAGCAACGGCCCTGTGGTTTGGCCCCGCCGCCCTTCGCCGGGGTGCCAGTACAGCAACAGCACCAGCGCGCCCCCCGCCAACAATGAGAGCAAGAAGACCTTTAGTGCCGAGTTCACACCGGCAGAGGATACGCCGCCGGCGCTCACCACTCAAGGACTTTGCCGCCGCGCCCCCCAAGCTGAACCGCCGCCACCCCGCTCCACCACTCCACCGCTCCATGCCCCATCTTGACCAATCAGATAAGGCTTGCTTAGGCCGGCGCCCCTGGGCAAGATGGCCCCCGAATTTGCACCCGCGTTTCGACCCGGGGACCACCCCGGTTGGAGCGCAGGTTACGAGACTAATTCCAATGAGCTATGAGACCCTCGAGTCCAGCGCCGAAATCCTTCCTGAAACTGCTCGGTATCGCCCTCCTCTCCCAGGCCGCCGCGCAGACGCCTGACCCCGCCGGACAATCCGCCAAACCCCAAGCCGCTCCCCTCCTGCGCCAAATCGGCGTCTCGCGCGGCCTCGCCGTCGTGCTGGGCGAGCGCCGGCCTCAACTCGCTTTGCAGTTGGCCCGCGAAACCGAACTCCTCATCTACGTGCAAATGGCGCCCCGCGACGACCTCCAAGCCGCCCGGCGCCTGACTGAGGAGGCGGGTTTCTATGGCAAGCGCATCTATATCGACCAAGGCCCGCTCGCCAAACTGCACCTGGCTGACAACGTGGCCGACGCGCTGCTGGCGGTGGGCGAGGCCGCCACGATGCCGGAAACCGAGGCCCTCCGCGTGTTGCGTCCGCAGGGCAAGGCCATCCTGGACCAGAAGGAATTGGTTAAGCCCTTGCCGGCCGGGGCGGAGGATTGGAGTCATCCCTACCATGGGCCGGACAACAACCCGGTTTCGCGCGACCGGCTCGCGCGCGCGCCTTACCTGACCCAGTTTTTAGCCGAGCCTCGCTATGCCCCGCTGCCACAGCTCGCCGTCGCCTCGGCCGGCCGCGTCTTCAAGGCCTTCGGCCATATCGCCTTCAAGGAGCGGGAAGAACCCTGGCTCAACACTCTCGCTGCCTTCAACGGCTACAACGGCACCCTCCTCTGGCGCCGGAGCATTCCGGAGGCCCTCATGGTCCATCGCAGCACCCTCATCGCCACCCCCACCGCGCTTTACTTCGGCGATGACCACTCCTGCAAGGTCCTCGACCCCGCCACCGGTGACCTCCGCGATGAAATCGCCCCGCCCGAGGACATCGCCGGCGGAACCTTCTGGAAGTGGATGGCCCTGGAAGACGGCCTCCTCTATGCCCTCATTGGCGAGCAGGAGCAGCGCGACCCAGTCATCCGTTTGCGCAGCGACAAGCACGGCTGGCCCTGGGACCCACTCTCGCCAGGCTTCAACCGGCCCGAGCATACCTGGGGATTCGGGCGAACCGTGCTGGCCATCGAACCCAAAACCAAGCGCGTCCTCTGGCGCCATCCAGAAGCCGAGCCGATCGACAGCCGCGCCATCTGCATGGCCAAGGGACGCCTCTTCATCTTCCGCCATGGGGCATACCTCGCCTGCCTGGACGCCAGGACCGGCCAGACACTCTGGCGCCAGACCCAGGAAAACGCCCCCGCCCTCTTCGCCGCCCTCGGGCCCACTTTGCCGCGACAGGATTGGCGCACCAACTGGCGCACCACCGCCTACCTCAAATGCAGCGACCAGGCCCTGTTCTTCTCCGGCCCCACCATCAGCAAACTCATCGCCGTCTCGGCCGAAACTGGCCGCCTCCTTTGGCAGCATCCCTATGACAACTATCAGTTGGTCCTCCAGGGCGACGCCCTCTATGGCATCAGCGGGCAAATCGACAAGGAGGTCAGCCGCAAGTTCAATCCGCTCACCGGCGCGGTCCTCGCCGAGATCAAACTGGGCCGCCGCGCCTGCACTCGCCCAACCGGCTCGATTGACGCCATCTTCTGCCGCGCCGAAGAAGGCTCCACGCGGCTGGACCTGACCAAGACTCAGCCCGAATTGGTCTCCCCCATGCGCGCCCAGTGTCAGGACGGCGTGACCATTGCCAACGGCCTGCTTTATTGGTGGCCTTCGGTCTGCGACTGCGACCTGACCCTTTATGGTATCACTTGCCTTGGTCCCGCGGGCAACTTCGACTTCGCTCAGCCCGCCACCGACGCCCTCCGCCTCGAACCAACCGCCGTCCCTGAGGCCGCCCTGCCCGATTTGCCCGACTCGCCCGCGGATTGGCCCACGTTCCGCGCCAACAACTCTGGCTCCGTAACCTCCGCCGCCGTGGTTCCCGAAACCAGCCGCCAAATCTGGCGCCTGGTCTTGCCTGCCGAGATCACCCCCAGCCCTCCCACCGCCGTCGACGACCTGGCCTTCCTTTGCGGTTCCGACGGCATCGTCCGCGCCCTGGACGCCGCCACCGGCAAGCCCCTTTGGCAGGCCTACACGGGTGGCGCCATTCGCTTTCCCCCGACGCTCTGGAAGGGACGCGCCTTGGTCGGGTCGGGCGACGGCTGGGTCTATGCCTTCGCCGCCCGCACCGGCGCCTTGCTTTGGCGCTTCCGCGCTGCCCCGGCCGAGCGCCGCATCCCGGTCTATGGGCAACTCCTCTCCACCTGGCCGGCGGCCAGCGGTGTCCTGGTCGCCGATGGCATCGCTTACGTCGCCGCCGGCATCGTCAATTACGACGGCACCCACGTCTATGCGCTCGACGCCCTCACCGGCCAGCTCAAGTGGCAGAATAACACCTCCGGTCATCTGGACCCCCAGGCGCGCAGTGGCGTCAGTGTCCAGGGCCACATGCTTCTTCACGAAGGAAAACTCTTTCTCGCCGGCGGCAACGCTGTCTCACCGGCTGTCTATGACCTCAAAGACGGGAAGTGTCTCAACGATCCCGAGCTCTTGCGCCGCCTCCACAACAACAACCTCCCGGGGGCCGACTGCCCGCGCGGCTGGGAGTTGTACCAAATCGCCAACCGCGTCATGGTCAGCGGCAAACCGTTCTATTCGCATCCGAAGTACCCGGTTTACGATGCCTCCGTGTTCAACAAAACCCTGCTCGCCTCCCTGGGTGACCGCGAACTGGCCTGGGTCAACAATGCGAAACTGACTGCCTTTGACCGTTTGGCCGACGACCAGCGCCAGCGTGTCCTGCGCGCCTGGGGAAAACTGGAAATCCCCGGACTCAAACCGGTTTGGGAAAACGATTGTCCAGGCAGCGTTGCCCTGGCGCTGTGCAGCAATGCCGTCGTGATTGCCACCGCCTCGCAAGTCCTCCTCCTCGACCTCCAAACCGGCCAGCAGCTCTGGACCCACCCCTTGCCGGCTGCCCCGGTCCCTTGGGGCCTGGCCGTCGACCGCCACGGCCGCATCATCCTCACGCTGGAGAACGGCCACGTCCTCTGCTTCGGTTGAAGCCCAAATCAACCATCATCTCCCCGACCCGAAATGCGTAATGCGATTTCATCTCCATGAAACTGCGAACCGCGGTCCTGTGCTTCTGCCTCTGGAGTTGCCTCCAACCCCTTGGCCTGCTCGCCTGCAAATACAACGTGCGCGACCTCGGCTTTGTTGACCTCGGCGACGAGGCCTACACACTCTTTTGCTGCGTTCGCAACGATACTCCGGCCCAGACCGTCTCCCAGTTGACAGCGGCGGCGCGCACGGCTCTCGGCGAGTCCAACATCCGGCTCGAATTGGTTAACGCCGACCGACAAACCAACCACCCGGCCATGCAGCACTTCAAGCGGCTCGCCCCGAGGTCCTCTCCCGCCGCGGTGCTCGTCTCGCCCGATGGTCAGGCGATGCCGGTCACGCTTTCCAAACCCGGCCAACTGTTCGGGGACACTTTTCGCTCCGCGCTCGAGGACCTCGCTGCCTCGCCCAAGCGCCAGGAGATTCTGCGCGCCGTCAGTCGGGCCTTTGCCGCGGTGCTGCTCATTGAGGGCGAAAGCGCCGCTGGGAATCGCCGCGCCCGCGCCGCCATCGCCCAGGCCATTGACCAAATCCGCGCCCAAATGAAAGGGCTGCCCAAGGCCATCGCCGAGCCTCCCGCGCTCATCGTGCTGAAGGCCGACTCACTCGCCCGCGAAAAGGTGCTGCTCTGGAGTCTGGGCCTCGGCCCCACCGCTGCGCCCCAGCCGCGCGCCGCCCTGCTTTACGGCAAAGCCCGTTGGCTCGGCCCGTTGATGATGGGCGAAGAAATCTCCGAACCCAACCTCACTGGCATCCTTTCCATCATTGGCGCCGATTGCGAATGCGGCTTGGATATCTCCTGGACCCTGGGCACGCGCCTCCCGGTCCGCTGGGATGAGAAAGTCCACGCGCAAGTGGCCCGGGCTTTGGGCTTTGACCCCGAAAGCCCGCTGGTCAAGCTCGAGGCGGGCCGCATCATGGGCCGGCGCGCTCCCGCGACCGCCGTGCCGGCGGGGTATCAGGCTGCCTTGCCTGGGGCGGCCAGTTCAACTGCGCGGCAAACCCCGCTTGCCAGCCATTTGGAAAACACAACTGGCGCCGCCCAATCGCGCGCCCAAGCCGCCCCGCTCCCCGTTTCCTCCCAAACCGCCTCAGTCTCGCGCCGACTGCTGCTCTTCATGGGCGGCCTGGCGGTCCTCATGGTGTCCGTGGGGCTGCTGGCCCTCGCGTGGTGGGCGAGCAAAAAGCGATGGTAATAACGTCCAGAAAGAAGAGCGACCTGGAATTCCGAGACACTGCCCCCCTCAGCATCAATGGCAGCCTCCTGCCATGAGGCGCGTCAATGCCTGTGACCGCGCGCCCTCCTGGGACTTCGCTATCACCTGGCCCCGGCCTCCAACTACCAGGTGGTTTTTCCTTTGACAAAACCGGTTTTCCCCGTTCGCATGGGCCGGATCGCGTTATGAATCCATCCCAGCGACTTCCGCAAGAACAGGCCGCCCTAACCCCACGCTATTTTCTTCCACGAGCGCAGCCGCAAACCCGCAGCCCCTTGGCTGCCGCCGGGGCCTGCCTCGGCCCAGGCAAAGGGCTGTCTCTGCTCCTGGGATGCTCCCTGATGCTGAAACCTTGGCTGGCCCTCGCGGCCGCCTCCCCCACCTTCGATTGCTTCGCCACCAGCGACCTCGTCCGCGTCTTCGAAGACGGCAACGGACCACCCGAACCCCGGCTCACGACCCTCCGCCTGTTTGGCCTGCGCGATGAAACCGTCTCCGCCCAATGCGTGCTCCTGGCGCATGACGATTTGGAAGACCTGACCCTTTCGGTGGGCGCCCTCCGGCAGGCCGATGGCTCGGCCGTCATTCCTGAACAAAACGTCCACTGGAATTTCGTCGGCAGCATCTTCATTGAGAAGAACTCGCCCAACCGGCAAAAGAGCGGCCTGCTGCGCCCCGCCCCCGCATGGTTCCCCGACTACCTCAGCGACGAGCCTCGGTGCTCAATCCGCAAAGGAACCCGTAAGGCCGTCTATCTTACTCTCCACATCCCTCCACAGGCGCCGCCGGGCGAGTATCGGACCGCCCTCACCGCCACCGCCGGCGCCGCCAGCGTCTCCTTGCCGTTGGTCCTCGAGGTTTATCCCCTCACCCTGCCGCAACAACGTCATCTCCTGGTCACCGAGTGGTTCTCAACTTCCGAGTTCGCCAAGCACCACAAACTGGCTCCCGCCGATGACCAGCGCTTCTACCGCCTGCTCAAAGTCTATGCCGACAACATGGCCGAGCACCGCCAGAATGTGTTCCGCCTCGGCTTGGAATTGGTCGAGTCCCGCCGCACCGCTGCTCGCCAGCTCGAATTCGATTTTTCCCGCTTCGACCAGTCGGCCCAGGTCTTCTGGGACACCGCCCGCATGGATTTGCTCGAGACCGGTTTCATTGCCCGCTTCGGCCCAGGCGGTTGGTCCGGCAGCCAGGTTGAACTCTCCGACTTCCCGGTGCGGGACGCCTTGACCGGCCGCCGCGCCTCGCTCCCCGGCCAGGACTTCCTCCCCCAATTCCTCCCGGCTTTCGTCAGCCATCTGCGCGCAAAAGGCTGGCTCGCAAAAACCGTCTTCCATATCGCTGACGAGCCCTCCAACCACAATATTATGGCCTGGCGAAACGCCGCCGATTTCCTCCACCGCCACGCCCCGGAGTTGCGCCGGATTGACGCCATTGAGACCCCACACTGCTTGGGAGCGCTCGAAGTCTGGGTCCCCAAGCTGGATCACCTCGCTACCTGGCACGAGGCCTATGAGCAAGCCCAGCGCCAGGCCAACGAACTCTGGTTCTACACCGTCGGCATCTTCCAGGGCGGTTCCCTGCCCAACAAGACCGTCGATGTCCCCCTCATTGAAACCCGCCTGCTCCATTGGCTGAACTATCGCTTCGCTCTCCGGGGCTATTTGCATTGGGGCTTTAATGCCTGGACCGACGACCCCATCAACGCCCCGGGCGAACACCGGGGCGATGGCTGGCAGGTCTATCCCAAGCAGGACGGCCTCCTCAATTCCCTCCGCTGGGAGCAGATGCGCAATGGCCTCCAAGACTACGAATGCCTCTGGCTGCTCGAAAACAACATTGCCCGGATAAAAGCAACCCTCAATGGACGCGTCGCCGCCCTGATCGACCCTCGCCGGCGCGGCGTTGAAATTGCCTCCCAAGTCATCGCTGCCTATTACGATTATACCAGGGACCCCGAGGTGCTTTACCATGCCCGGCGTCAGGCCATTGAAGAGGTGCTCGCCTTGGAGCAGTCCCCGCGCGTCCTCCTCCAAACCAACCCCCTCGAACACTCACCCGTGGCCACGGGCTGCGCCATTGACGCCCATGGCTGGGCTGCCCCGGGGACGCTCATCACCATCAACGGCCAACCCGTGCCCGTGGCCGCCGACGGCCTGTTCCTGGCGCAACTCTCCCCTTCATCGGAAGGTACAATCGTCCTCGAGGCCCAGGACCAGACCGGCAAGAAGCGTCTCGTGCGCCATTTCCGACAGGTCGGGGTGTCACCAACGCCGGCCAAGCCCTAAGCGCAGAGCTCCAGCCCTGCGTGTTGGTGCCAGGCGAAAACGCGATGCGGGCGGATGAATTTCTGCACCCTCTAGGCTTGACGAAACCTTCCCGTCCGAATAAAGGGCTAGAGTGCGTCTGCGACCTTGTTTCCGAATCCGCTTGCGCCTGCTCCTGCTGCTCTGGACGTGGTTCGCGAGTGCTGCCTCCGCCCCGGCCTTCCAATTCGACACTTACGGCGACGGCTTCTGGACCATCGTCAATCAGGCGAATGGGAATACGCTCACCGTCAATAGTAACGGGGCCAGCCAGGCCGTGACGGGCACCGCCGCCGCCCAGCAGCAGTTTGAACTCCTCTACAATAACCAGAACGCCACCTTCCGCCTGCGCAACCACGATAGTTGGCTCTGCATCGGAGCCCGGAACGGCGCCACCGCCCCGGGCACGCCGGTCGTCACTGTTCCCAGCTACACCGGGGCGGCCTGGCAACAATGGAACTTCGTGGATGTGGGCGGGGGTTATTTTCGTATTGTCAATGCGCTCAGCGGCCTCGCCCTCCAGACCGATAACGGCACGCCGGCCCACGTCACGCTGGCGGCCACCAACTCCAGCCCGTTCCAATACTGGCAGTTCGCCTACCAGACGCATTATCCGAAAAAGGGCCTCGCCGGCTGGGATGCGGACTGGGCGCAGTTCGGCGCCAACTGGCTCTACAACTGGGCCTGGGGCACCAGCGTGCCCCTGCCGGCGTCAGTCGTCTTCGAGCCGATGCAATGGGGCAACTGGAACGTGGACAGGTCGCCTTATGCCGCCTGGCACTCGACTGAAAAGCCCATCTATATCCTCGGCTTCAACGAGCCGGACGGCTCGGCGCAGGCAAATATGACGACCGCCCAGGCCATCGCTCTCTGGCCGCAACTCCAGTCCATGAACTTGCCCCTCGTCAGCCCCGCCCCCGTCAACCCCTTCGGCGGCTGGCTGGGCGACTTTTACACGAAGATCGCCGCTCATGGCTACCGGGTGGATTTTACCGCGGTTCATTGGTATGCCAATCCCAGCGCCAGCGGGCTTATGAGCGAACTGGTGAGTGTGTATAACACTTGGGGACGCGGCGTGTGGCTCACCGAATTTTCCACGGTCGACTGGGCCGGCACCGCCACCTGGACGGAGCAGGACAACTATCGTTTCCTGGCTGAGTTCCTCTGGCAGGCCGAAGACCGGGTCTGGTTCAAGCGCTATTCCCTCTTCTTCTTCAGCGGCACCCCGTCCCCCAACCCGTGGGATGGCAACGGTCACCGGGGTGACACTTTCATGCCCGACAACGCCACGTTGACGCCTTATGGCGAGCTTTATGCCGCCTGGGATGCCGACCGGACGCTGCAGACGCAAACACCCTATTTCATTCACAACTGCGCCACCTGCTTTCGCCTGACCTCAGCCCGGGACGCCACCGGCCCGGCGGCCTCCTCGATTCGTCATGGCGACGCCGCCACGCAATGGGCTTTGGTGGCCGCCCCGGCGCAGAGCCATTATTACCTGGTCTCCCTCGCCGATGGCCGTCGGCTGCGTTATAGCGGCGGCCTGCTGGACCTCGCCTCGGCCGGCACCGCCGGCGCGGCCTTGGAGTGGAGCTTCAATGGGCCGGACAGCAATGGCTATTATTTCCTCGACAATCCCAATGGCGGCGTGAGCCTCAGCGGCGCTGGGTCGCCGCCCGCGATTTCTTTCACCGCCGTCGCCTCCGGTTCGCCTTCGGACAACACCCGCTGGAGGTTAGTCAAACCTTGCTTCCCGGTCTCGGTAACCCCACCCGCCGCGCCCACCAACCTCAGCGCCACGCCGTCCGACCGGAGTGTTACCCTCCGCTGGACGGGCAGCGCCGCCCACTATTGTGTTTATCGCAGCCTCACCTCGGGCGGTCCCTACACGCGCATCGTCTCTGACCTCAGCCGTAGTCTGTTCACCGACAACACCGTTTCCGATGGGGGCACCTGCTACTATGTCGTCACGGCCATGGATGGTTTGGAAGATGAATCCCCGTACTCCGCCGAAGCGGCGGCCCAGCCCTTGAGTGGATTGGGGACGGGTTTGGTGGCGGAATATAAATTCGAGAACACCGCCCAGGACGGCAGCGGCAACGGCTTTCACGGGACGCTCCATGGCGTCACGGGTTTCTGCGCGGGCCGCGTGGATTCGACCGCCATTGCTTTTACCGGCGGCGACGATTCTTACGTCGAGATTCCCAATCCTTTGGGCAACGATTTCAGCATTGCCTTTTGGGTGAACACCACGGCCACCGGCCGCACCGGTCAATGGTGGGCCGGAGCCGGGTTGGTGGACGGCAAGGTTCCCGGCCTGACCAACGATTTCGGCATGTCGTTGCTAGGGACCAAGGCCGCCTTTGGCATCGGCAATCCGGACACTACCATCACCTCGACCACCGCCATCAACGATGGCCATTGGCATCACGTGGCCGCCACCCGGAGCGGCGCCTCCGGTGCGATGTGGCTTTACGTCGACGGCGCGCTCCAAGCCTCGGCCACCGCCTCCACGGCCACGCGGTCAACGCCCGTTTCACTGCGCCTCGGCAGCCTCCAGTCGGGCGTCAACTACTTTAACGGCTCGTTGGATGAGGTGCGGCTCTACAATTGCCTCCTCAGTCCGGCTCAGGTGACGCAGTTGGCCAACGTGGGTGCCACCCTGGTGGCGAATTACGCCTTTGAAGGAGATGCCCTTGACAGCAGCGGTTTCGCCAACCACGGCAGCGCGGGCCACAACGTCACCTACGTCCCGGGCAAGGTGGGGGCCCAGGCCGCCCAATTCGACGGCGTGAGCGGCTGCGTCCAAATCCCGGCCTCGGTGGCGAGTGATTTCAGCCTCGCCTTCTGGGTCCAGACCACCGCCACCGGTGCCACCGGCCAATGGTGGGCGGGCAAGGGCTTGGTGGACGGCGAGGTTCCGGGCGCGGCGGCGGATTTCGGCACGTCGTTGCTGGGAAGCAAGGCTGCCTTTGGCATCGGTAACCCCGATACCACGATCACCTCCGCCACCGCCATCAACGACGGCCAATGGCATCATGTCGCCGCCACCCGCAACAACTCTCCCGGAGCCATGAAACTTTACGTCGACGGCGTGCTCCAGGCCTCGCGGACCGGCCCGACGGGGACGCGTTCGGCGCCGCCCGCCTTGCGCATCGGCAGTATTCAAGCCGGCTACCCGGGCGGCTTCTTCTCCGGCGCGCTCGACGACGTTCGCCTCTACAATTACGAGTTGAACGCCAGCCAGGTCGCGGCGCTGTTCAACCCGCAGCCCTTGCCCTCCCCGTGGCAAGAGGCTGACATCGGCAGCCCCGGCAGTGCCGGCTATGCCAACTATGCCTCCGCTACCCAGCGCTGGACCCTTGGCGGCAGCGGCTCGGATATCGGCTCCACCGCCGACCAGTTTCATTACGCCTATCAGACTTTTCCCGGGCCGGGAACCATCGTGGCCCAGGTAATCTCCGCCGCCATTGACAGCGACGGTACAACCAATGCCAACGCCAAGGCCGGCATCATGTTCCGCGACTCCGCTTCGTCGAGCGCCCCCTTCGTGGCCCTGGTTCACGATCAGACCCAGGGATTGCAAATGCTCTATCGCGATTCAACCGGAGTCGCGGCCGGTCAACAGGGTCCGGTGGTTCCGCTCAACCCACCTGTATGGCTTAAACTCGTGCGCGATAACGCTGCGTTCACCGCCTGCTACGCGACCACGGCCGGGACGCCCTCAACGGCCAACTGGGTTGCCCTCGCCACGCACAATACCACCATGGCCGCCAACGCCCTGGTGGGACTGGTCGCTTGCGCCCATGACAACACCAAACTGGCCAGCGCCACCTCCGCCGCCGTGGCGGTCACGACGCCGGCGGACGACTGGCGCCTGCTATGGTTTGGCGCCACCACCAACGCCGGCATCGCCGCCGATGGCGCCGATCCCGCCGGTGATGGAATTGTCAATGTATTGAAACGGTTCCTTAACTTGGACCCCACGGTCCCGGCTCCGCGCAGTGCCTGGCCGACGGGCAGTTTGGCCGGCCCCAACTTCGCTCTGACCTATACCAGGAGCCTTGCGGCGACCGACCTGCGTTTCCAAGTCCAGTGGAGTTCGGACCTGGCCAATTGGTCCAGCAACAATATCAACGACACCGCCGTATCGACCAACGGCACGACCCAGTTGCGGGTCGGAAGCCTGCCCGCCCGCACGGCCAATCCCCTCTTCCTTCGCCTGCTGGTGATCGCACCCTGAGCCAGCCCTTGATCTTGCGAATCTGGCGAACCAGTGGTAACCGGATGTCCCCTTTACTTCCGGGACGTGGTTCGTTGCCCAATCCAGCGCAAATCCTGGTTGTTCGGCGAGGCGTCGCCATGGGGGATATACTGTTGCCCCCTGGGCAGCCCTTTACTGGTCCGAGCGTCCAACCATTTGCGCGATTCGATGTGGTTGTCAGCGAACGAGACCACCCCGAGGGCTCGGTGCAAACTGGAAGGGTAATGCACGAACGTTTGCAGGCTCATGTCCACTCCGAAGGCGGGCGTGCAAATACTCGCGGGGTTGACATCGATAAACACAAACCGATTGGCGGGTGAATCGATCGCCAGGTCCGAGCACCTCAGATAAACACGGTAGCCCGCATTAAGATCGATCGGCCGCAGGGCGTTCGCTGGCGGGGTCCCCACGTAGCAATTCAGGGAGTAGCTGCGGAGCTCGTTCACGCTTCTCCCGCCGATCGACCAAAGCGAGCGATCCGCCGGGCACTTGTAAGGCTGGACCGAGCCGAGAAACGGCGCAAACAGCGCGTAACTGGCGCCCACCAGGTATTGCGAATTGGTCAGCGTCTCCGGGTCTCCGTGGTTGCCGCCATAGACCCAGAGGTGCGCCTGGGAGGAAGACACCGCCGCGTCTCCTCCATTCAGAGCCAGCATCTCCCGGTTATCGTTTGAGTACATGGCCCAGGTCAGCATCAGTTGCTTCTGGTTGTTCACGCACTGAACCCGGAGCGCCTCCGCCTTGGCCTTCGCCAGCGCCGGCAGCAGCATGGCCGCGAGAATCGCGATGATCGCAATCACCACCAGCAGTTCGATCAGCGTAAACGCCCCGCCCGCCCAGAATCTCGTGCCCTCTCTGAGGCCAGGGCTGGCGTGTCGTCGGCGAAGGGCTTTCACAAGCCAAACCTCATAGCACCAACGCCTCTAAACCGCAAGTGTGCGTCTCGACGCACAGGGGGAAGCCTGCGTCTTTCTCAAAAGCCGTCAAACCATAACGCTTCATTGTTCTCGGGACTCCTTACAAGAGCCAGCGCATCCCGGCCGCCACGTTCGCCTTGGCCGTCTCGACCACCAGGTGAAAATGGTTGCGCCTCAGGCCATACGCCTGCACCTGGTCCCGATGCAAATCGGGACTGGCAGGCCCCGGCCGGCGTCTTGAGAAAATCCTGCCGGTCCACGTCTCCCAGGCAGATGTCCTTCTTGCGGTCTCCCCGGCTCACAAGTGGTAAATGGCTCCCGGATATTCAACTCGCAGTTGCCGCGCCATGAGTGTCTTCGTGCCGGCACGCACCACCCCTGGTCAGTCGGAACAGTTACGCTTTGACCGCTTCTCGCTGGCAGGAAATCCTGTCCGGCGCGGATTCGGGCTTGACTTTTCATGGCCTCGATTCAGGCTCCTCATCCTGATGATGGGCGGCTTTTTGACACGATATTCGTTAGCGGGCCGTTTTGACCTGAAACTGGGTTAATTTCATGTCTTGAGTTTCAGTACTCGGATTGACTGGTCACCAAGGCAATAGTCTATGAAATTGCAGGCGCTTAATCCCTCCGGCCGGCTGTTACAGCCAAACCGTCCGCGCGGCTTTACCTTGATCGAATTGCTGGTCGTGATTGCCATCATTGCCATCCTGGCCAGCATGCTGCTGCCGGCGCTGTCTCGCGCAAAGGAAAAGGCTAAATCCATCAGATGCCTCAGCAACATCCGCCAGATGTCCCTGGGTTACATCCTCTACGCCAACGACCACAACGATGACGTGGTCACGCTCTATCTGTTCCAAACGGCGCCACCAGGCGCCTTCTACCCGGGTGACGTCACCTGGTGGGTGGACCTGCTCCGGCCTTACCTCCTGGGGACCAACCTCCTCGCCTGCCCCACCGTCTGGGGCAGCGTCCCCTTCGGCGTCGGCGGCCCGGGCGGGCTCGGCCTGGCTTTAAGTCATCCCGAACTCTCGGCCTGGTCAACCGACTGGCGGCCCAAGCTGACCACACTTAAGAACCCGGTGATGAAGCTTCCCTTTGTGGATTCCGGCTTGATCGGCAATCCCCTCGACCGCAATCCGGACAACTGGCTCGAGGTGCCCAACCAGCAGGCCCTCTATTGGCGCGTGCCCACCAACCGGGGTTATTACGATGACGATCCCCAGCGCCCCGTCGGCCGCCACCTCAGGCGCTGCAATGCCGGCTTTGCCGAGGGTCACGCCGAGGCCCTCAGAGTCAGCAGGATCGGCTTGCAGTACTTTGGCACCGCGGGCGTCACCGCCACCGGCATCGAGTGGCTCGGCGGCAATGGCCGATATGATCCGCGCTGGATGTGGTCCTGGGGCTCCTGAATGGACGCTTTGCAGACCCCTCTCCGGTATCTGAACCGCCGCCGCTCAGAGTCTCGCGGCTTCCTCAACTAATATGGACAAGCGAACCAAAGATATAATGGTGGCGAGCCTCGCCCTCGCTGCGGCCGCGGGTGCACTCTATTTCGCTTTCGCCGGGCGCTCCCAAAAGATCAATCTCGATCCCTACCACGTCCTGGGCGCCGTCACGGCCGAAGAAACCGCCAGGCTGCTGGGATATAAAGGCCAGGTCCTGCTCATGGCCCGCGGCACCGGCGCCGATAAGAATCCGTCAGTCGAAGCCGAGCTGAAGGCCTTCCAACAAACGCTCAAGCAGCACTCGGGTCTAAGTGTGGTCACTCAAAAGATCCAGGTCACGCCCATGCTCATGATGGCCACCGGCGGCGGCTTGCCGCCCGACCAGTTCTTCAGTGCGCTCGAAACCCATGCGCACGCCGCTGCCGTTGTGCTGTTCTTTGGTTTCCCACAGTTGGCCGAGCCGGAGCTCGAGGCCCTGAAAAAATCGGGCGTCAAAACCGTTGTGGTTTCCTCCCTCCGTCCGGGCTATAAGCGGCTCCTGGAACGCCGGGCGATCCATCTGGCCATCGTGCCTCGCTCGGACGCTCCCCCGCCGGGGGTCCAGGCGCCTCGGACGTTGCGCGAACGCTTCGACCAGCAATTCTCCATCATTACGCCGGCTGACGCTGCCAGCTTGCCCTGAACGGCTTCCAGCCACACAGCTCCATGCTGCCGGGAGCCCCGCCATCACTCGAGAGCGGCAACCCAGCCCCGCCACGACCCTCCCGGCCGCAAAAAAAGCCAATACAGCCAATACAGCCAATGGAACATTAGGCCCCTGCGCCAAAACGTGAGACCATGCCCCCACAAGAGTATCTCGATACCATGAACAGAAAACCTGATGGACGCTCGCTCCTGAACCGGCTCTCGCCCGACCAGCAGGCTGCCGTCGCCGAGCTGGGTGATATTGAAGAAAAAATCCGGTCCAATCGTCAAACCCTCTTTAGAAATATGAACTTGATCAAACTCATTAAGATGCACACGTCGGTTGCCTTTGCCTGCCTGGCAGCGGGATTGGCCCTCCAGCTTCCGGGCAATCGTTGCCAAGCCCAAACGGCCGCAGTAAATCTGCCCCCGGGCGTCCAGGACGTAGTGAAGCTTGTCCGCGCCGGAATCTCGGATGACGTCGTGCTGGCGCAGGTCAAGAACACCGGCGCATCTTACAGCTTGACGGCCGATCAAATCATTTACCTGCGTGACCAGGGCGTGTCTCAAGCCGTGATTGGAGCTTTGCTTGGTTCCGGCAATGCGGCGGTTCCGGTCAACCCCACCCCGGCCCCGGCCGCCCCGGCCGGGGGCGCGCCAGTGCCGGCGTCCAGTTCTCCACCGTCCGCTCTCCCACCTCCGGCTGGCCTTTACGCCCCGGCGCCGCTCGCCGCGGCTGCCCCTGCCCTCCCGGCTGTTTCAACTCCGCCAGCCGTGAGCCTTGACTCTTTTCAGAGCCAACTGGCCCCCTACGGCACCTGGATGCAGGTGCCAGGCTACGGTCTGTGCTGGCGCCCGGCTGTGGCGGCAGCCGATCCTTACTGGCGGCCCTACTGCGACCAGGGACACTGGCTCTACACTGCGGACGGCTGGTTCTGGCAATCGGATTATCCCTGGGGCGACATCGTTTTTCATTATGGCCGTTGGTACCGCGACAGCCTGGGCTGGATTTGGGTGCCAGCTTACGATTGGGCTCCCGCCTGGGTTTGCTGGCGCCGGGCCGAGGGCTATTGCGGCTGGGCTCCACTGCCGCCCAGCGCCCGGTTCAAGGTCGGCGTCGGCTTGTGGTTTGGGGGGCGTCTGGCAGTTGATGTCGACTTTGGGCTCGGTCTGGAAATGTTCACTTTTGTCCCCTACGATCATTTTTGGGACCATGATCTGCGGCTCCGGCTCTTGCCCCGCGAAAGAGCGCAACTCATCTTTCGCCGGAGTATAATCATGAACGGCTATCGCGTCGACCATGGCAGACTCATTGTCGAGGGCCTGGGCCGCGAGCGCATGGCCGCTCTCACCCACCGCGAAATCCGCGTCGAAGAAGCCAGGATGCGCGATTCAAGGACTCGGGAACGGGGAGAACTTGAGAAAAAGGATGTTCGCGACGAACGGCTCGAGAAAAAGGGCGCTCGCGACGAACGACGTGATCGGCGAGACCGCTGAGTCTCGCTGCCTCTCGTCAATTATCGAACCGGTGACCGGGGCCAAAACGCCCGCTGCTCTCCCGGAACCCGAAAAGCCCCGGAGCTCCTATTCTCGTTCATAGAGCAGGCAGGCGGAGGCCGGGCGTGTCTTGAGGGACACTTCCAGGCCCTGCCGCAGCAACTCCTGCCCGGTGTGCAGGCTCTGCTCCCGCGTGTCGGGGTTGGTGACTCGATAGGAAGCCCGCGCCTCCAGGCCCCGCAAGGCAAACCGCGCCGATTCATAGGGGCTTTCGGGGCGCCGCAACACCACTACCATCCCGTGCCCTAAGTCCGGGCCAGCGAGCTGATAGGCCATCCAGACGTCGCCGGCCTGCGAGTAGCTCGTTAGCGGATAATAATCCCCATAGTAGAACTGGCGGACTTTTAAATACTGCTCCAAAGTGGCCTTGGCCCAGGCAAACGGAAAGTCCTCCGGGATGCGTTCCGCCGGGGCATCCCCCGACACCCACCAGTTCAGGCACAGCCCGCTGGACATGCTGCTGCGAAACTCGTAATCGTCGCGCGCCCGGTCCTGGCTGGTGGCGTTCAGGGGCACCCAGGCCAGCAACCCATAAGTGTGGCATTGATGGGCGATCGCATCGCGCGGACCGTCCGTCCGCCAAAACGGCGTCGCCCGCCCCAGCGTCTCGAGGTCCAGCCGCCGCCCGCCGCTGGCACAGTTGTCGATGATCAGCCCCGGATTTCGTTCCAGCAGTTCGTCCCAGAAGGCGTAGAGGCCTTCCACGTAGCGGATTTCGGTGATGCCCTGCCGGTCCGGCGCATCGGCCCCCCGCCAGAACGGCAGCGGGTCTATGTTAAAATCCTGCCGGTAGCAGCCCAAGCCGAACTCCCGCACTTTGGCGGAGATGAAATCCGTCAGGAACTTCCGCGCGGCGGGATTGCCCAGGTCGAGCAGGTAATTGTCGCCGCCGCTCCCGATGAGCCACTCGCGGTGCGCCTGCTGCCAGGGCGTGCCCTTATAGACCCGCTCCGGCTCGAACCACAGCAGCAACTCGCGCCCGGACCGGCGCAGGGCGTCGCTCAGGGGCTTGAATCCGCCGGGGTAAAGGTCTGCTTTGACCTCCCAATTGCCGACGTTCACCGGCCACCCGCCCTGGCCAAACCATTCGGCGTCAATCCAGTAATACTCGATGGGCAACTGGTGCCGGATAATCTTTTGGATGTTGTCCAGATGCACCTCGGCGCGGGTCCCGCCCCAGTTGCCGCAAGTGACCGGCGCCACCAAGGGTTGGCCGCCGCGCTTGGGCCGGTGGTGGCAAAGCAGGAATTGCCGCAGCAGATTCTGCCCGCGCCAGCGGTCGCCCTCGTAAAAGAGCAGCAGCAGGCGCGGAGTGCGGATCGTTTCGCCCGGCTGCAGCACCAGGTCGGTGTGGTCCAAGCCCGCCTTCATGGCCACCTGGCCGCGCGGGTCACAACTAAACTCGGCGGCCCATTCGCCGCTCCAGCCCACGGCGGCTACGATGCCGCTGTTGGCGCCCTCCAGGTTGAAGAACGGCAGCACCTGGCTCGAGGAGCGCCCTCCCCCAGGCTGGAGCCGCAACCGGGCGCCCGCCTGCAGCATCGTTTGCTGCGGCGCAAAATCATCAAACGAGGCCACGGCGCCCTTGGCCCAGTGCAGCACCACTTGACCGGCCGCCGGCACCGGCAGCACGGCGTCCAGGGCCTGGATGGCCTCCAGCCGAGGGGTGTTGGTGGCTTGCTGGTTGGTGAGATGCACCACCCACTCCACCGCCGGAAAGTCGCTGAACTGAACCGCCTCCAGGCGGACCTCCAGGCCGCTGGCGGGGTCGCGCCAGGTTGCCTCTCGCCGCCGGCCCTGCCCCTCGGCCCTTTGGTCCCGGACTTGCCGCGGCCACTGGTTCAATAGCCTGGCGCTATTGGTCCCCCTGTAGCCAAAAGAAAAACCGTAACGATTGGCCCCCGCACTTTCCGCCCATGGCAAATCCTGCAAGCGCCGCCGCGCCCCATCTTCCAGCACCACCACCGCCTCGGCCCACAAGGCCTGATCCCAACCTCGCCCGTCGCCCCCGTCCTTGACGCGAATCTCGAACTCTCGGGCGCCCCGGAGTGAAATCTCCAGTGGCATTGGGCCGTCTTTCCGCCGGCGGACCGGAGAGGTAAATACTTCCCTCCCCTCGACCAATACGTGAAAGGTGACCGAGCCCTGGCCCAGCAACTCCCCCCGCCGGGTGTCGTCGTTGTTCTCCAAACCGATCTCGGCGGTGAACCGTTGCGCCGGCCGGCCCAGATGAACCAGGATGTGCTTGGTCGAATTGAAACCGATCCCGTGCGTGTAGGTCTTGTCGCCCAGTTGGTAGGGGGTCCCTCGCCACGACCTTCCCCGCGTCACCGCATCGGGGGCATCTTCATAAAGCAGCTTTAGATACTGGCCCGCCTCGCCGCTGCCCTCGGCGCTAAACAGCCGCTCCACCCAAGCCTCGCAGGCCAGGAATTCTCCCGGCTGGGGCGTCACTGCCAGGGTGCGGCAAGCGCCGCAAACCAGCAGGATCGCCGCCGTTGTTCGACACCTATTGCTCATCGGTCTGCTCATATTAGCGCGGCGGGGCGAGGCTCCCGTTGCTTCCCTGAGGAGGGAATTCTGCCCGGACTTTGGTTGCGGCTCCGCCGCGCTAGGAATGGTCTCGGTGGATTAGGGCTTCCGCGTGGAGCGTTCCATGACCCAATAAGCATCCCGGTTGTTGGGAGAGGGAACATTGAGAGCCCCGAGTCTGCCTATGGGTGGTATCGTCCTGGGGTCCCTCCATTTGTGGATTTCCGCGTGGCCATCCACAAAGGCAAGCCCCCCGGCTCCCCCGTGGTAACTGGCGGGAAAATCGATCATGTACCACTGCTGCGGCTTGTCCGGCCAGCCATTCATGCTGGTACACCACTCGCCGTCGTTGATGCTGTCGCATCTTTCATCCAGGAACACGATGGTCATCGCGGGCCCCGGGTTCAGCACCTGGGTCAGTCGCTTATACTTGGTGTAGCCGCTGCAGCCAGTGAAGCCATCGGCGTCAATGCCGTTGAACCAACTGAGCATGGACCTGCTCCGCTGCCGCGGGAATGACTGGCCCTTCTGTGGTCCCGACGGGGCAATGCACGGATATTGGTTGTCACCCGGACACTGCCAGATGCCCGGGCTGTTTCCACAGTATGGCCACAGCAGACTTTTCTTTACGACCACATTGACATCCCAATTGTTTGGGTTTTGGCCATCGGTCACGGGATTGCCAGACCAACTCATCTCGTAATCAAACGGAATCCAATCGGTGGCGGGGTACCCCCAGGCCGACGTCAACCTGTCGGAGTTGTCCTCGGCGTAACATCTCCACGCCAGCATCATCTGCCGGCAATTGTTCATGCAGGAAACAGCTTGCGTCTTGAGTTTGGCGCGCCCCAAAGCGGGCAACAGCATCGCTGCCAAAATGGCAATGATGGCAATGACCACCAGCAGCTCGATCAGCGTAAAGCTGCTGGTCCGATGGTACCGCGAGCTGGCTTTCATAAAATCAGTGATCGCAAACTGCATTCTGACACTGCCCGGGTCAACCGCCCATATTTATGCGCATCCTGCGCCTGGAGTCAACCAGAAAATCGCCCGGCCAACGCCACCGGCTCCGGCCCTCGGGCCAGCGGCTGCCTCTTGGTTTGGCGAGCGTTGCGCTCCCGCTTGAGCGATTATATACTCCGCGCGGGTTGTCACTCGACACTCGACGCACCGACGCGCTCTTGAGACGGCCGGGCCGACGGGCCCCAATGGTGCAGTTGATGGCCGTGCGCGGTAGGAAATGTCCGTCACCAACCCAATGAACAGTGAACTGACAGGCAAAGTGGTGGTCATCACCGGCGCCTCCGGCGGCATCGGCTCGGCGATTGCCAGGAGATTCGCCGCCGAAGGGGCGAGACTCGTGCTGCATTATCGCCGCCACCCGGCCAACGTGGCTGCCCTCCAGCGGGAGTTTCAAGGTGTCGAATCGCTCCCCGTCCGGGCGGACCTGGCGAGGGAGGCCGGGGCCCAGGGCCTCTTGGCCGCGGCGGTGAAACGTTTTGGGCGGGTTGACACCCTGGTGGCCAACGCCGGCTCCTGGGAGCGGCGCGACGTGCTGCTGCCGGCGATGTCGCTGCGCCAATGGCGGCAAACCCTCGAGGGCGTCCTGACCACGGCGTTTCTGAGCCTGCGCGCCTTTCTGCGGCTGGCCGCCCGGCAAAGGCGGGGCAATGCCGTGCTGATTGCCTCCACCGCCGCCGTCTTCGGCGAGGCCGGCCACGCCGATTACGCCTCGGCCAAGGCCGCCCTGGCCTACGGCCTCACCCGCTCGCTCAAAAACGAACTCGCCCGGCTCGCCCCGCACACGCACGATTATTGCGGCGGACGCATCAATTGCATTTGCCCCGGCTGGACCCTCGTGCCGCGCCTGGCCGCCCAGCTCAGCGACGCGCCGACTCTCCGCAAAATCGCCGCCACCATGGCCCTGCCCCAACTGGCGCGCCCGGAGGACATCGGCAACGCGGCAGTGTTCCTCTCTTCCGATGCCCTGGCCCGGCACATCACCGGGCAAATCCTGGTCATTGCCGGCGGCATGGAAGGCCGCTGCCTGTGGCAGCCTCAAGAAATCGATCCCGGCCTCCTCACGTGAGCGTCGGAACGTGGGGCTGCGTCAGGACCTTGCCCTCAGTAGTCGCCAGCCTCACTTTCTCGAGGCGGGCGGCGGCTTAACCCCCAGGGGATATTCAGACCGAGAAGCGGGCTTGCCAAACGGCCAAATCTTCTCCATTATGGCCGGGCTATGAAAAACCGAACTGGGGTAATCATTTTAATTCTGATTTGCCTGTGCCTTGGCATCGCCTTGATTGCGGTCAGGAAGCAGGCCGTCCAGCAACAGCGCAGGGATGCCGACGACATCGATGCGCTTTCCAATAACCTGGTGCTCACCAAGACCAGGCTCGGCGAGGAGATCCAGCGCAGCACCGCCTCTCAAAAAGACCTGGAAGACCAGAAGAAGGCCTTCGTCGAGCTGACCAACACCTTCACCCAGGTCTCCGCCAACCTCTCCCAGGCCAGCGCCGGCCTGGCGAAAACCGAGGCCGCCCTCAAGGCGACCGAGGACGAACTTAAGAAACGCGACGCCAAGATCGCCGACCTGGAGAAACAGAACCAGGACCTCGACAAGCGCGCCCTGGACCTGCGCTCCTCCATCACCAACCTGACCGTGCAGATCGAGGAGACCAAGAGAAAACTGGCCGCCTCGGAAGGGGACAAAGCCCTGCTGGAGAACAATCTGAAGCGCCTCCTGGCCGAGAAAGCCGAACTGGAACGTCAATTCACCGACCTGACCGTGCTGCGCGCCCAGGTGGCCAGGATAAAAGAGGAGTTGACCATCGCGCGCCGGCTGGAGTGGATTCGCCTGGGCCTCTTTGCCAGCGGCGAACAAAGAGGCGCCCAGAAGCTGCTCCAGGGCCTGACCCTGCCCCAGGTCCTGGTCAAGGCCCCCAAGCCCAGCTACGACCTCAACGTCGAGGTCGGTTCCGACGGCACTGTCAAGGTCGTCCCGCCGCCGACCAACCGACCGGCGGCCACCAATCCGGCTGCCAAATGAGCGGCGTCCGGGAGCTCGTCGATTCGCAGGGCCGCCGCCTGCGCGACCTGCGCGTGAGCCTGACGGACCGCTGCAATTTCCGGTGCCTCTATTGCCTGCCGGAAACGGAGGCGGCGGCCAATCTCTACCGCAACCACCGGGCCCAGAGGCCGTCTTCGGCCCCCGTCATTGCCCAATGGCTGCCCAGGACCCAACTCCTCAGCTTCGAGGAAATCGAGCGCGTGGTGCGCCTGGCCGTTCGCTGGGGCATCCGCAAAGTCCGGCTGACCGGCGGCGAACCCCTCCTGCGCCACGACGCCGTAAACCTCGTCTCCCGCCTCGCCGCCATCCCCGGCCTGGCCGACCTGGCGATGACCACCAACGGCTTGCTCTTCCCACAAAAGGCCCTCGCCCTCCGCGCCGCTGGCCTCCGCCGCGTCAGCTTCAGCCTCGACTCGCTGGACCGTGACAACTTCAAAAAGATCACCGGCGGCGACTACCTCCGCCAAGTCCTCCACAGCATCCGCCTGGCGCAGGAACTGGGCTTCCACCCCGTGAAGATCAACGCCGTCATCATCCGCGGCCTCAACGACCACGAAATCGAAGCCCTCGCCCAGTTCGCGCGGGACCACCACCTGTGCTGCCGCTTCATCGAATTCATGCCCCTGGATTCCGCCCGCGCCGGCCTCGGGGAAATGCTCCTCCCCGCCCGCGAAGTGCTCGCCCGCCTCCAGGCCCGCTTCGACCTCCGGTCCGTCCCGGCTCAAAACCCGTCCGCCACCGCCAGGCGCTGGGCCTTCGCCGACGGACGCGGCGAGCTGGGCCTCATCGCCCCGGTCAGCCAACCCTTCTGCCGCCATTGCAATCGCCTCCGCCTGACCGCCGACGGCAAGATTCGCACCTGCCTGTTCAGCGTCACCGAGCACGACCTCCGCTCGCGCGTGCGCCGGGGGGACTCGGACGACGAAATCGCCGACTGGCTCAAGGGCGTGGTTTGGCAAAAAGAGCCCCGTCACCGCATCGGCGAGCCGGAATTCGTCGCCCCCCCGCCATCCATGAGCTGCATCGGCGGCTAAGCGCCCGTGCAAAAAACAAGTGGTTCTTCCGAAAAGTTGGTGTCTGGGCGCGGCGTTTTGGCTTTTCGGATGAACCCTTTTTTTATGCTTGACTTGGACCCGGCCAAGATGATAATGAGGCCAACGGGCGTTATTATGAGACCACGTTTCTATTTTGAAAGGTATGGTGTTGGCGAGCGCGCCATCGTTAATACCCTCTGGCGGCGGGGCAGCCACGCCCGGGAGGGACTATTGGCCGCAGGTGCGCCAGGGCTTTGGTTTGCCCTGGTGTTGGCCCTGGCAGGGTCCTCGGCCCTGAAAGCGCAGTCTCCACCCACTCCCGGCGGACTGGCCCGAATCGAGCTTGGCTCCTTTTACGAATATCAACCCGTTGCGGTGACCCCCAACGCCTTGTCCGCCCCATTGCCGCTGAGCCTGGACCAGGTCTCGAACGCGCCCGTGGTAGATGTGCTGCCGCCCATGGACCAAAGCGCCCGCCAAGCCCTCGAACGCAATGGATTCGTAGTGCTGCCCGACCGCCAGGAGGTGGACATGATTGGGGCCTACGAGCAACTGGCCGAGCTTCATGTTCCCAATTTCATCACCTCGGACTCCATGTTGCACCTGTATCACGTGCAGTTTGACGAGATTCTGAAGACGGTGGAGGCCAATGAGTTCTTCCCCCAAATGAAGGTCATGTCCGAGGCCTTGTTTGAAAGCGCCACCAACCAGTACGGCGCCCTCACTGGGGACCTGCAAGAAGCGGCGCGGCGCAACGTGGCCTTCTGCAGCGTGGCCCTGGCGTTGCTGGGAGAAGCCATTGTGGCGCCGGCGCCCGTTGCGGACATCGTCGCTGGGGAACTGGATAAGATCGAGCGCCATGCCGGGTTTGGGCAAAGTCCCCTCTTCGCTTACCAGGAGGACTATTCGCAATACGTTCCGCGCGGCCATTACACGCGCAGCGAGGAACTGAAAGAGTACTTTAAGACTTTGATGTGGTATGGCCGGATGGCTTTCCTGCTCAAAGGCGGCCATGTTCCCGACGAGGCCCTGGTTTCGGTGGCCGAGGCGCGGATTCAAACCCTGGCAGCCGCCCTGCTGACGCTTGACCTGGACCGGTTGCAGGCCGGCGGGCAGCCCATCGCGGATATTTGGAACCGGGTCTATGCGGTGACCGCCTTTTTTGTCGGGCTGGCCGATGATTTGACTCCCTATGATTACAAAGTCGCCCTCGGCCAGGTGTTCGGGGCGCAAGTCAATGTATTGTCGCTGACGGATGATGCCAGTTTCCTGGCCCTTCGCAAAGCGCTGGCGGCGATGCCAAACCCGGAGATTTATGGCGGGACCGGGAATATCCTGTTGCCGCCGGACGCGACGGCCGCGGACCTGGACCAAGTCCTGGCCAAGACCAAGGGCATGCGGTTGATGGGCCAGCGGTTCGTTCCCGACTCTTACATGATGCAGCACCTGGTTTTCCCCGCGGTGGGGCTTTATACCGGGGCGGGGAATCCGTTCACCCTGGTAATGAGCCTGGGCGGACCAATTCGTGGTTTTCCTCGAGGATTGGATGTGATGGTGGTGCTCGGCTCAGAGCGGGCGTTGAACATCCTGGATCGGGAGGGCGACACGGATTACGCGGACTACGATGCAAGCATGAACGCGCTGATCCGGCAGTTCCGAGCTTTTAGCCGGCAGGAGTGGACGCGGAACCTGTACTGGAGCTGGCTATACGCGCTGCAACCGTTGCTTGAGCGTTGCGGGCCCGGTTATCCGGCCTTCATGCAGACCGCGGCCTGGCAGGACAAACAATTGGGCGCGGCCCTGGCTTCCTGGGCAGAGTTGCGCCACGACACCATCTTGTACGCCAAGCAGAGCACTACCGTGGGCACCTCTTACGTCGGCCCCGATACGACCGACTGCGGCTATGTCGAGCCGGTGCCGGAGTTTTACAACCGCCTGAAGGCCTTGACCCGGATGACGCAGACGGGCTTGGCCACGTTCAATGTGCTGGATTCGACCCAAGCCAGCCGTCTTAACCTCTTGGGAGATGTTCTGGATCGCCTGACCACTATTTCGGTTGGCGAACTGGAAGGTCGGGGTCCCAGTGCCGCCGACGGCGAGTATATTAACGGGTTTGGCCACACCCTGGCGCCGTTGGGCGAGGGGCTCTCGGACACACAAGCCGGCCAAACGGCCTTGGTTGCCGACGTCCACACGGATCCTAATAGCGGCAAGGTTTTGGAGGAAGGGGTGGGTTATGTGAAGCTGCTGGTGGCCGCCTACCAGGTCCCCGGGGGGCGCACCGTGCTGGGGGCCGGGCCGGTGTTTTCCAGCTACGAATTCAAATGGCCCATGGACAACCGGTTGACCGACGAAAACTGGACCAACCTGCTGGCCAGTGGGAGCCAGCCAGCGCGGCCAGACTGGGTCGCGAGTTTTATGCAGCCGGTGACCCTATTCTCCGACGCCAGCGCGGCCACCAATGGGTTGCGGCTGATGCTCCCGCAGTTTGGCGCCAATGGCGTGCGCCTGCAGTGGCCGGGCGAGCCGACCCGGCGCTATCGCGCGCTCTACTCGGAGGATCTGGCAACCTGGTTATTGCTCAAAACGCCGGCCGTTGTGGAGCAAGGCACAGCGGGGATCCTGGATTCAGGCGCCGCCACTGCCGGCCGCCGGTTCTACAAGGTGAATCTGGTTCGCTAGCCTGCAGATGCGGAACTCGTCCCGGCGTTAAAACGTCGGGCGGCAGACCGTGCGCCCTGGCTTCGAGGAAGCTGACATTGGCGAACGGGTTGCTTGCGAGCGGCCTGGAAATCAATCCTCGACCATGCCCGTGTGCCTTCAGACGCACAGCGTGTGCCTTCAAACGCACGCTTCACGCCCGGCCCAAGCCAGGCATAATCCCGCCCAAGCGCGCGTCTCACATTTTTCCGACGTCGCCAACGCGGGTGATTGGAGCGCGGACAATCCTGGCCGCCTCCGCGGATTGGTCAACGCCAAAGCGGACAGGATTGTCCGCGCCCCGGAAAAACGTGAACTGCGCACCCGGGCAATGAATTATCAGATTGCATTTAATCGGGCGCTCGATACCCTGTCAGACTTGAGCGACTAGACGATGCGGCAGTTCATCACCATCGCGACGAATGCGTTCATGGAGCTGGTGCGGCAGCCGGTGTTCCTCCTGCTGATGACCAGTTCTGCCGTGTTCGAGGTCTTCCTGGCGACGCCGTACTACTTTGCGTTCGGCGACGAGCCCAAGCTGGTCAAGAACAGCACGCTGGCGGTGATGCTGCTGGCCGGGCTGTTTGGGGCGGTCTTGAGCGCCTCGGCCTCGCTGGCGCGTGAAATCCGGGTCGGGACCGCCCTGGCGGTGCTGGCCAAACCGGTCGGTCGCGCTCAATTCCTGCTGGCCAAGTACAGCGGCCTGGTCGTGGCCCTGTCGCTGCTGACTTATGTCAACCTGGTGGCCGCCCTGCTGGCCAGCCGCATGGCCTTCGATGCCTACGGCTCGACCGATTTGTTCGCCCTGGGCATTTTCGCCCTGGCGCTGGTAATCGCCTATCTGCTGGGCGGTTTCAGCAATTTCTTTCTCCGCCGCCCCTTCGTTTCGGAGGCCGTCTTGTGCCTGGTGGTGATGGTGAGCCTGGCTTTTGTGGTGATCAACTTCTACTCGAAAGAAGGCAAGCCCCAGGCCTTCGCCACCGGGGTGGATTGGCAAGTGGTCCCGGCGGCCATTCTCATCCTGTTCGCCGTTTGGGTCCTCGCCGGCCTGGCGCTGGCCTGCTCGACCCGGCTGGACATGATCCCGACGCTGGCCATTTGCTCCGCCCTGTTTCTGCTGGGCATCATGTCGGATTACCTCTTCGGCCGGTTTGCGGACCCGGTCTGGCGCTATGACCTGAAAGAGGAATTGAGCAGTACCCGCTGGTCGGAGAGCCAACAAGGGCTGCTCAAGGAACTGGTGGAGAAATACGGCCAGGAGCGCGAAGGCAAGGCGGCCGCGGGCGGGCGGGCGAACCTCAGCGCCGAGGACAAAGGGCGGCTGGCGCAGGCGGGGATGGGCGGTTCGTGGTGGGCCGCGGCGCTTTACACCGTGACGCCGAATTGGCAGGTTTTCTGGCTCGCCGACGCCCTGGATACCGGCAAGAGCACGTATCACTGGGGCTATGTGGGCAAGGCCTTTGCCTACGCGGTGGCCTATGTGGGAGCGGCCCTGGCGCTGGCGGTCATGTTGTTTGAAGAGCGGGAGCTGAGTTGAGCATGGGCGTTAAACCAGTCAAATGCGATAGATGGAACGAAGCACACAGAAGAACGGTCTAATCAACCTGCTGGCGCTGCTGGTGGTTGGGGTGGCGGCCTTTGCCGTGGCGCGGCATAGCCACTCGCTGGCGGGCCAGGTCGGCACGCTCTTCCTGGGCATGGGCCTGCTGGTCGCCGCCGTAAGCTGGTTCCAAATGCGCCTGGAGGAAAACGAGCGGCTGGAAAAGCTCGAGCTGGAGGACCTGGCCCGGACGCACGGCGGCTCGGCCATGTTCGAGGCCAGGGACGCGGAGGTCTTCCCGGCGCAGCGTTCGCGCGAACAATTCGAACGGATCTTCGTCCCGCTATTCACGGTCCTTTTGGGCCTGCTTCAGGCCGGGGGCGGCTATTTGTTGTGGCGGCGGCTGGGAAGGCCGGCCACGGTGACGGACTTGAAGGACCCGACGCTTGCTTTGGGGCTGTTCGGCCTGTTCGCGCTGGTGCTCTTCCTTTTGGGCCGGTTCTCGGCCACCTTCGCGCGGCTGGAGAACAACCGCCTGCTCCGGCCCAGCGCCAGTTATGTGCTGCTCAACGCCTTCCTGTGCGCCCTGGTGGCGGCGGGCATCATCGGCGTGGAATGGCAATTCCCCAAGACGGACTTTTATCTCGCCCACGCCCTCTGTGGGCTGCTGGCGCTGGTGGCGGTGGAGAGCCTCATCGCGCTGGTGCTCGAGGTCTATCGCCCGCGGGTCAAGGGCAAGCTGGAGCGGCCTTTGTATGAAAGCCGGCTGGTGGGGCTGCTGGCCCAGCCGGAAGGCTTGGTGACCACGGCGGCCCAGGCGGTCGATTACCAATTCGGCTTCAAGGTCTCAGAAACCTGGTTCTACCGGCTGTTTTTCGAGCGGGCGCTCAAGTGGCTGCTGCTGCTCCAGGCGGGCATGCTGGTGCTCTCGACCTGCGTCGTGTTCATCGATGCCGGCGAACAGGGCCTGCTGGAGCGCTTTGGCAACCCGGTCCAAGGCCGCACCCCGCTCGGGGCGGGCGCGCACTTGAAATGGCCCTGGCCGATTGACCAGGTTTACCGCTCCCGCACCGAGCAAATCCAGACCTTCGAAGTCGGGGTCGCCCCCGACTCCTCCAAGGAGAGCGAGCCGATCGTGCTCTGGACCAAGGCGCACACGCGGGCGAACACCAAGGAAGAGAACTTCCTGGTGGCCAACCGGGACCAGGGTCTGGTCGAGGCCACCAACCAGCCAGCCGCCAAACGCACCCCGCCCGTGAGCTTCCTGACCGGCAGCCTGCCGGTGGAATTCCAGATTACCAACCTGATGGACTGGGTCTATAACAATGAAGACGCCAGCGCCCTGTTGCAGGACCTGGCTACTCGTGAAATCCTCCGCTATTTCGCCAGCGCCGACATGAACGAGTTGATGTCGGCGGGCCGGCTGGAGGCCTCCCAAACCCTGGCCGAGCGCATCCAGGCGGCGGCCGACCAACACCGGCTGGGCGCCCGCGTCCTGACCGTCGCTTTGCAGGACCTGCATCCCCCGGTCAAAGTCGCCGAGTCCTACGAAAACGTCGTGGCGGCCACCCAGACCAAACAGGCCAAGATCCTGGCCGCCCAGGCCGACGACATCCGGACGAACACCCTGGCGGCGGCCCAGGCCACCAACATCCTCAACCAAGCCAGCGCCGAATGCAAAGCCCGCGAAGCCGGCGCGCTGGCCCAGGCGGCCCTGTTCACCAACCAGATCCCCGCTTTCCAGGCCGCCCCCGCGGTCTATGCCAAGCGGGCTTATCTGCAGACTTTCACCCGCGCTACGGCCAACGCGCGCAAATACATTGTGCTCACCACCAACACCCACGACGTCATTATCTTCGACCTCGAAGACAAGATTCGCCCGGAACTGCTGGAAAACCTGAACCTGCCGGCGCCCAAGACCAACAAGTAACCTCCCATGAAACGCAATCTGTTCACGCTCCTGGTGGGCCTGCTGCTGCTCCTGATCTTCGGCCTGCTGCTCTTCGTCTTCCAGGTCCGCCAATCGGAAGTGGCGCTGGTGACCACCTTTGGCAAGCCGACCCGGCCCATCACCGAGCCGGGCGCCCACTTCAAGTGGCCTTGGCCGATCCAGAAGGTCCATAAGTTCGACCAGCGCATCCAGAATTTCGAAGACCGCGTCACCGAGGGGCTGACGCGCGACAGCTTCAACCTCCTGACCTCGGTCTATGTGGGATGGAAGATCACGAACTCGACCGCCTTCTTCCCGGTTTTTGCCGGCAGCGCCAACCCCATTGCCGAGGCGGAAAGCAAACTCGAGGAGCGCCTGGGCAACGTCAAGAGCGCCATCGTCGGCAAACATGACCTGTCCGATTTCGTGTCGACCACCGAGAGCGGCGCCGGCCTGGTGGCCATTGAAAATGAAATGCTGGCGGCGATTCAGGGCCAGGTCAGCACCAACAACTGGGGCCTCGAGGTGGCCTTCCTCGGCCTCAAGAAGCTGCAACTGCCCGAAAGCGTCAGCAAAACGGTCTTCGATCGGATGCAGGCCGAGCGCAAAATGCTGGCCGACAGATGGCAATCCGAAGGGGAGGGGGAAGCGGCCAAGATCCGGTCCGAGGCCGACCGCAAAGCTGCCGTGTTGCTCTCGGAGGCCGACAGCCAGGCCACCCAAATCAAGGCCCGGGGCGAGGCCCAGGCGGCCGAGTCGCTGGCCGTGTTCAACCAAGACCCCGACCTGGCCAACTTCATCTTCGAGCTCGACGCGCTCAAAGACGCGCTCAAGGAACGCTCGACCTTGATTTTCGACCAGCACACGGTCCCCTTCGGCCTGCTCCAGGGCGTGGCGACCAACCTCTTGAAGCAAGCGCCGGGGCCAGCCAGGCCACGCCCTTCACCGCCGGCGTCTAACCAATAGTTATGGACGCTCCGCCTTCTGCCCGCCAGCCGCCGGCTGGGCCCACGCCGCCGGAGGTGCCGGTTGATGCCGGTTCGCAGGCCCTGGCCGAGGCCCTGCGCAGCAGTTTTGTCATCATCAAGTTCGTGATGGTCGTCCTGGTGGCCGTCTTTCTGGCCTCCGGCTTTTTCACCGTCGGGCCGCAGCAGCAGGCGCTGATTCTGCGCTTTGGCCGGCCGGTGGCGCAGGGCCCGCAGGCGCTGCTCGGGCCGGGCCTCCATTGGTCCTTTCCCTATCCCATCGACGAGGCCGTCATCGTTTCCATCTCCGGCCTCCAACAGGTCAAGTCCACCGTCGGCTGGTACGCCACGACGCCCGAACAGGAACTGGCCGGCACGGAACCGAGCGTCCCGTTCGGGACCCCGATGAACCCGGTGGTCGATGGCTGCGCCATCACGGCCGATGCCAACATCATCCATACCCGCGCCACCTTGACCTACCACATCAGCGACCCGGTCCGCTACGTCTTCGGTTTTGTCAATGCCTCCAACACCATGCAGAATGCCCTGGATAACGCCCTGCTCTACGCGGCCTCCCGGTTCAAGGTTGATGACATCCTGGTGCACGATGTGTTCGGGTTCAAAGACGCCGTGCGGCGACGCGCCACCGGGCTGATCGAGCAGCGCAACCTCGGCGTGGCGGTCGAAGAATGCGTCGTCCAGAGCAAGCCGCCGCGCCAGTTGCAGCAGGCCTTCCAGAATGTGCTCGATGCCGACGTCAAACGCAGCAGACTGATCACCGACGCCCGCGGTTATGAAATCCAAACCACCAACCGGGCGAGCGCCGAGGCCACCTCCCGCGTCAAGCTCGCCGAATCCGAGCGCGCCCGGTTCGTCGCGGACATCTCCAGCCGCGCCAAACAGTTCCAGGAGTTGCTGCCCAAGTACAACGAGCATCCCAGTCTCTTCGTCCAGCAGCGCCTCGCCGAGGCCCTCGGCCGCGCCCTGACCAATGTCCAGGACAAGCTCTTCCTCACTGAAAGCGCCGAGGGCCAACCCAAGGAACTGCGGCTCATGTTGAATCGTGAACCCGCCAAACCCAAGGCCGAGGCGACCAAACCATGATTTAATATGCAAGTCACCTCTCTTTTAAGCAGGCGTCGCCACCCGCAGGCGCCTGACGCTGCCTGCCCCGCGTGCGGCCCCGACTCCGAACACGAACACGCCCCGGTCCGCCTGTGGCAGACCCTCTTTGGGGTCGTCTGCGTCCTGAACGCGTTTATCGTGGATTGGGCGTTTGACAAGGGCCAAACCGTCGCCAGCGCCAGCGCCTTCGTGGGCGCCCTCATCCTCGGCTACCCCATTGTCTGGACGGCCGTCAAAGACCTCTACCGCGGCACGCTCAGCATCAATGAACTGGTGGCCATCGCCGTCCTGGCCGCCTTTGCCTCGACCGATTACAAGACCGCCGGCGTGGTCGCCTTCTTCATGTTAATGGGCGAAATCATCGAAACCCGCACGGCCGAAGGCGCCCGCGCCTCGATTGAATCCCTCATCCGGCTCACGCCCACTAAAGCCCGCCGCCTCACCCCGGGGGGCGAGGAAGAGGTCGCGGCGCAGGAGTTGGCCGTGGGCGATGTCATCCGCGTGCGGCCCGGCGACAACGTCGCCGCCGACGGCCTGATCCTCACCGGTCAGGGCTCTTTCAACCAGGCGACCATCACCGGGGAATCGCTGCCGGCGGACAAGAAGCCGGGCGACGAAGTCTTCGCCGGCACCCAGAACCTGACCGGGGTGCTGGAAATCAAAGTCACGCGCGCGGGCACCGACACCACGCTGGGCCGGGTGCGCGAGTTGATCCTGGCGGCCGAGAAGACCAGGCTGCCGATCATGAAGATCGTCGACCAATACATGGGCTTCTACACCCCGCTGGTCCTGGTCATCGCGGCCCTGGTGTGGGCCTTCACCCGGAACCTCAGTAACGTGATCTCGGTCCTCATTTTCAGTTGTCCGTGCGCCTTCATCCTGGCCACGCCCACGGCCATGGTCGCCGCGCTGTCCGCCGCCGCCCGCCTGGGCATCCTCATCAAGAACGTGGCCGACATCGAGCTGGCCGCCAAAATCAACGCCTTCGTCTTCGATAAGACCGGCACGCTGACGACGGGCGAACTGGCCGTCAGCCGGCTCGCCCCGCTGGGCCAGACCAGGCCCGCCGAGTTGCTCCGCCTGGCCGCCTCGGCCGAGCAATACAGCAATCACCCGACGGCCAAGGCCCTGGCCCAGCTCGCCGTCCAGGCCGGGGTGCCCCTGGTCGAGCCCCTGGATTTCTTCGAGGCGGCCGGGCGCGGCGTCAGGGCCCAGGTCAACGGCGCCACCATCCTCGTGGGGCGCGCCCAGTGGCTGCGCGACAATGAGGTCACCGAAGACCTCATGCAGTCGGTGGACCTCAACGAGACGGAGGGCTGGAGCCTCATCTTCGTGGCCCGCGACGGCCGGTGCGTCGGTTGGGTGGGGTTGCAGGACCAAACCCGCGCCGAGGCCCGCGAGTCGCTGGCGGAGTTGAAAAAGAGCGGCGTGCGCCGGGTGGCGATGATCTCCGGCGACCGCCAGCCGGTGGCCCTCCGGGTGGCGCAGGAAATCGGCTGCGAGGAAGTCAAAGGCGAGTGCCTGCCGCAGAACAAGGTGGAGTTCGTGCGCGCCGTCAAGGCCAAGGGTTACCAGGTGGCCGTGGTCGGCGATGGCGTCAACGACGCCCCCGCGCTGGCGGCAGGCGACATCGGCATTGCCATGGGCGCGGCCGGCAGCGAGGTGGCCATTCACAGCGCGACCATTGCCCTGATGAACAACGACCTGCGCCGCCTGCCGTTCCTGATCAAGCTCTCCCGCAGCACCCGCTCGGTCATCAACCAGAATTTCCTCTTCGGGGTCGCCTTTATCATCGGCGGCATGACCCTGGCCGCCGCTGGGCAGGTCCCGCCCGTGATGGCCGCCGCCATGCACACCGGCGGCTCCCTCATCGTCGTGTTCAACAGCGCCCGCCTCGTCCGCAAGGGCGAGGAACTCGAACATTACCAGCCAGCGCCGGCCGCTCCCAAGCCGACCCAGCCTGCTCCGCCGGGGCCGCGCCTGGAGTTGGCGGCCAACGGAGTGTGATCCCCGCCTATGCCGAAGTGCGTTACGCGGTCGATGCGGGCTTTGAAAGGTCGGCCCAGAAAGTCTTGCGCCCACACGCTGATTTGTTCCGTCGCTTGGCCGAATGAGCGCGGCCGAGCCTAAGGGACAACCGAACAAGGCCCGACTGGCCGCCATGCATCGAAAAGCCGCCGCGCAACATGATTAGACCAAAGTTCATAAGTAAGCGGAGACGCCCCGTTCATTGGCTATTTGCGATTAGCTATCGGCTATTGTGGCTTTGTCCGAATGCTTCTGCCGCGCTGTCTAACTCCTGCCATGACCGCTGATCTCCCCACTCCTCACTCGGCACCCCGCACGCCGCAGTCGGACGGCGAGACGGTCGTTTCCGTTCGCGGCCTGACCAAAGTCTTCAAGGATTTTTGGGGCCGGCCCAAGGCGCGGGCGGTGGACCGGGTGGATTTCGAGGTTCGGCGCGGCGAGGTCTTCGGCCTGCTCGGGCCTAACGGCTCGGGCAAGACCACGACGGTCAAATTGATTCTCGGCCTGCTTTATCCCACCAAGGGCCACATCCAGGTCTTCGGGCATTCGCCCCGCCACGTGGCCACCAAGGCCCGCATTGGTTACTCGCCGGAGGAATCCTATCTTTATCGCTACCTGGACTCGCGCGAGACGCTGAACTTCTTCGGCAACCTCTTCGAATTGCCCAGGCGCGAGCGCGCCAGCCGCGCCGAGCAATTGCTCGAGATGGTCGGCCTCCGGCAGGTTCAAAGGCGCGCCGTCGGGGAGTTTTCCAAGGGCATGCAGCGCCGGGTCGGCCTGGCCCAGGCCCTGATCAACGACCCCGACCTGGTCATCCTGGACGAGCCGACGTCCGGCCTGGACCCGATCGGCTGCCGCGAGGTGAAGGACCTCATCCTGGCCCTGGCCCGGCGCGGCAAGACCGTCATCCTCAGCAGCCATTTGCTGGCCGATGTCGAGAACGTCTGCGATCGCGTGGTGATTTATTACGGCGGCCGCATTCACGCGATGGGCAGCTTGCATGAGTTGCTGGCCAAGCCCGACACCCTCCGCATCACCACCCCCGTGCTCCCGCGTGAAACCCTCGAGCGCGTGCTGGCCATCATCCGTCAGGACGTCGCCGAGGACAAAGTCCGGATCGACACCCCCACGCAAAACCTGGAGCACTATTTCCTGGAGGTGGTCAAAAACGCCCGGCAGGCCGCCGCCGAGACTTCCGGGGCGGTGTCCGGGGCGCGGGTGGCGGCCTACCTGCGCGGCGAGGCCGAGGCCCAGCCCGCGGCCGACAGGTTCCTCGAGCGGCTCACTTTGTCCCCGGCCGCGGCCCCGCCGCCCCCGGCGCCGGCGCCGGCGCCCACTGTGGACCAGGCAAAGCTCGAGGCCCTGACCAAGGCCCCCGCGCCGGCGGCGCCCGCCCCGGCGCCCGCCCCCGGGCCGGACAGGGCGACCGAACTCGAGCAGGCCGACGAGAAACTGGCGTCGTTGTTAGCAAACCCCAAGCCATGACGCCGCTTCCGTGCAGAGTTCATACTAAATCCCAGGGGCACTTGCACAAGTGGCGCCCGCAGGATGATTGCACCCCGGGTTTCCCCTCACCCGCTGCCGGCGCCGCGCGCGGCGCGCGGATTCTGCCAGCGGCTGCCCAAAGCCGACAGCGGGGGCAAATTGGGGACTTGGCCTGAAATGCAGCGCGTTTACGCCATCGCCTGGCTGACGTGGAAAGCCGCCTTTCGGTTCCGGCTTTTCCTGGTCGTGGCGGTGTTGTTGCTGGGCTCGGTGGTCGGGTTGCCGTTGTTGATCAACAAGGACGATGGCACGGCGCGCGGCTTCGCGCAGATCCTGCTGACCTACACGCTGACGACCATCACCGCTTTGCTGGGGCTCTCGACCCTGTGGCTGGCCTGCGGCACGCTGGCGCGCGACATCGAGGAATGCCAGGTCCAGATGCTGGCGGTAAAGCCCATCGCCCGCTGGCAAATCTGGCTGGGCAAATGGCTGGGCATCGTGTCGCTGGATGCCGTCCTGCTGGCCTTGGCGGGCGGCTGTCTCTACGGCCTGCTGCAATGGCGCGCCCGCCAGTTGCCCCCGGACCAGCGGCAACTCCTGCGCCAGGAGGTCCTGGTGGCGCGCGGCTCGGCCAGGGAAAGGAGCTTCGACGCCGACATCGATGCGCGGAGCGACCAGTTGCTCCGGGAGCGGCTGGAGAAGGTTGAGAAAAACACGCTCGGCAGAGCCGACCGCGCCGCCGCGCGAAAGCAAATCCGCGAGCAGGTCAAGGCCGCCTACCAACTGGTCCTGCCAGGCTACCAGTCGCGCCCCTGGGAGATCAATTTGGGTTTGGCGCGGCATCGCCTGCGCGGCCAACCGCTGTTTCTCCGCGTCAAGTTCAACGCCGCCGATAAGAGCCCGAGCGGCACTTACGAGGGCGTCTTCCAGGTAGGCGTGCCGCGAAAGACCCGGCTCTGGCAAAGCGACCTCCTGAGCCTGTCCGCAGACACTTTCCATGAGTTCGAAATTCCCCCGGACCTCTTTGACGAGAACGGCGTGCTCACCATCAGCTTTGGCAATCCCAATGACACTGCGCTGCTCTTCCCCCTCGAGGACGGCGTGGAGGTGCTCTATCGCGAAGGGAGCTTCGGGCTGAGTTTCGTGCGCGGACTGGGGATTATTCTCTGCTGGATGGCGCTGCTGGCCGCGCTCGGCCTGGCCTCGGCGAGCTTTCTTTCTTTTCCGGTGGCCGCCTTTTTTTCGCTGGGCCTGCTGACCATGACGCTGTCCAGCGGCACCATGGCCGGGGCCGTCGAGGAAGGCACCGTCGCCAATTATGACGCCGAACATGGCACCAAAGGCTCCTCCCCCCTGGACCTAGTCGTCATCCCCACCTTTCGCGCCGCCCTGAAGGTCATCCACCTGGCCGAGGAGTTTTCGCCCATCGATTCCCTGAGCACCGGGCGCAGCGTGACCTGGACGCAGCTTGGCCTGGCCTTCAGCCAAATCGTGCTCCTGATGGCCGGCGGCCTTGGCCTGGTTGGCATGGTCGTCTTTACCCGGCGCGAGCTGGCCACCGCCCAAGGAACGCAAGGATGAGCAGCCGGCTTAAAAAGGCCCTGCTCCTATTGCTGGCGCTGCTGCTGCTGGTGGGGGTGTTTTTCCTCCAGGGCTCCTTGAACCGCGACCGCGACCAGCTCGGCCTGACCCGGGTGGAACCGCTGGAAAACGCCCCGCCGGTCCTCGCCTTCACGACCGTTGCCCTGGGGGGTTTCCGCGGGCTCATCTCGAACCTGCTCTGGATTCGCGCCATGGACCTCCAGGACCAGGACAAGTTCTTTGAGATGGCCCAACTGGCCGACTGGATCACCAAGCTGGAACCCCATTACGTCCAGGTCTGGCTCGTGCAGGCCTGGAACATGGCCTACAACATCTCCGTCAAGTTCACTGACTTCGCCGACCGCTGGCGGTGGGTCCAGCGGGGGATCGAACTGTTGCGCGACGAGGGCCTGCATTATAACCCAAACGAAACCCTCATCTACCGCGAACTGGCCTGGTTCTTCCAGCACAAGCTGGGCGCCAACCTCGACGACGCCCACATGTACTACAAGCAGCAGTGGGCCAACCAAATGGCCCAGGTCTTCGGCAAACTCAGAAAACCCGACCCCGACGAGTTGATCAACCCCCAGACCGACGACCAGAAAGCGCGCGCCCGGCTGCTCAAGGAGAAGTACAAAATGGACCCCAGCGTCATGAAAGAAGTGGACCAGCGCTACGGCCCCCTCGAATGGCGTCTCCCCGAGGCCCATGCCATTTACTGGGCCGCCCAGGGCCTGCAAGCCGCCGCCGGCAATCCCACCAAGATTAAACCCGATGATTTGATCACCCTCCGGCGCGTGATTTACCAATCCATGCAATTGAGCTTCCAGCGGGGTCGCCTGGCCGCCAATCCCTTTAGCCAGGCCTTCGAGTTCGGTCCCAACCTGGACATCATTCCCAAGGTCAACCAGGCCTACGAGCAGGCCGCCCAGGAGGACGCCGCCAACCACGACCACATCCTGAAGGCCCACCGGAATTTCCTCAAAGACGCCGTCTATTTCCTCTATGAATACCATCGCCTGTCCGAGGCGGCCTCCTGGTACAGATACCTCGGCGAGAAATACCCCGACGGCACGATGCTGGACGGCAAGCCCGATTCGTTCCCCCGCAACGTCACCCTCGACCAATACTGCATCTCCCGCATCCAGGAGGATGTCGAAGGCACCCCGCGCGACCGCATCAAGGGCGTCATCGAAGGACAAATCATGAATTCCTACCGCAGCCTCGCCATCGATGAAGACGACCATGCCGCCGGCTACAAACTCCTGGCCCGCAAAATCTGGGAGACTTACATGGACAAGATCCCCGCCGAACGCCGCCCCGCCGTTGGCCTGCCACCCTTCGAGGACATCGACCGCGAAATCCGCAATCGCGTGCTGGACCCGCAGCACGGCGCCGCGCCGGAAATCCGCGCCATCCTGCGCACCAAGCTGGGCCTGCCCGCCGAAACCGCCCCGGCCCCCGCCGCCGGCACCAACGCCCCGCCTGAAAAACCCGCCGCCGGGCAACGTTGAGGCCTGGCCGGCGCACTCCTTAACACGGCGCGGCTTTGGCCTCGTTGCCCTCGAATTTAGCTGCGTCGGCCTTGGCGGGCGGTCGGGCTTTGGCTACCCTGGGCGGGCATTGAAGGCAGTTATGTGGAAGCCTATTTGTCTGGGCCTTGCCCTGCTGGCGGTTCCCGCTTGGGGCGGCTCCCGTGCGCTGACGAACCTGTGGACGATGACTATTTTCGCTCGCAGTGATTCTTGCCCTGCCCTGGGCAGCGACGGCACGCTCTATTTCGGTGTGCGCGATGGCAGGCTCTGGGCGGTCGAGACTAACGGGACCGTCCGGTGGGTCTTCCGCACCGACCGCGAAATCAAGTCCTCCCCCGCCGTGGGATTGGACGGCACCGTGTATGTCGGCTCGCGCGACCGCTATTTTTACGCCGTGGGGGCCAACGGCAAACTCAAGTGGAAGTTCCGGACCGGGGGCTGGGTCGATTCCTCGCCCGCGCTGGCCCGGGACGGGGCCATTTGCTTCGGCGGGTGGGACAAGAAGTTCTACGCCCTGAACGCGGATGGTTCCCAGCGGTGGCAATTCGCCACCGCGGGCGAGATCGTTTCTTCGCCGGCCATTGGCCTGGACGGCGCCATTTATTTCGGGTCTCACGACGGGCGATTTTACGCCCTTGGCGCGGACGGAAAGAAGAGATGGGAATATGCCACGCGTGGTCCGATCGTTTCCTCGCCCGCGCTCAACCTGGACCAGTGCCTCTATTTTACGTCGGTCGATGGCTGCCTCTATGCCCTGAACCTGGATGGCTCCTTGCGCTGGCGCCTGCGCACGGGCGGCATCACCGAATCTTCCCCGGTCATCGCCCAGGACGGCACCATCTATGTCGGCGTCAACCACGAATTATGGGCCGTCAATCCCGACGGCCGGCAGAAATGGCCGCGCTGGAATGAAGAGCCGATTGAGGCCTCGCCCGTGGCTCTGGCCAACCGCGCGGTCAGTTTCATTTCCCGCAGCGGGTCGCTGCTCACCCTGGACGAGCAGCATGAGCCCGTCTGCGGTTACTACTGTTATGGCGCTGGTTATGCCTGCCAGGCCGTCGACCCCGCCGGCGTTTCCTACGTGGCCGAACGCGCGTTCTTGTTCTCCGCGATTGACTCCAATCTGCCCCTCGCCCACAGCCCCTGGCCGAAATTCCGCGGCAATCCGCGCAACACCGGCAACGTGGCCGATGCGGAACAGTGAGTGTCCTTGAACTCAGGGAGGCCCTGGCGCGGATGACCCAACCGCCCAGGTGATGGGCGCCATTTGGGATTTGACGCCCGGCTACGGGGCCGCATAATGGCCGTGATGATGGTGAGAACGTGTCCGAAAGGCCAGCGGTGTTGCATCCTCCTCGCCCTTGTCGCCGTTCTCGGAATCGATTTTGCGCCGGTTTTTTGGATGACGATGACGGGGACGGCGCTGAAGCGGATAGTGGCAGCGGGTTCTGCCGGGGCGCTCCGCGAAACGGGACCGGCCGGCCGGCAGCGCTTCCTTGCCCGCGCCGCGTGAGAGGACCGATTTCCCATGAGTTCACCGCAGATTTCTGTCCTGCTTCCGGCCTACCAGGCCGAACGCTACGTTGGCCAGGCGATTGAGAGTGTCCTGGCGCAGACCTTCACTGATTGGGAGTTAGTCATCTCCGAGAATGCCTCGCGGGACAAGACTTTGGAAGTGATCAGGAGCTACCACGACCCCCGCATCCGGCTCTATTGCCAGGAAAGGACCACCAGTGCCGCCGGGAATTGGCAATTTCTTTTTGAGCGTTCGCGGGGCGAACTGGGGTGCGTGTTGGGGGCGGACGACGTATTTGAGCCGACTCACCTGGAAAAGAAGTCTGCTTTGCTTCACGATTTCCCCAACACCACGTTTGTTCATGGAGCGGTCCAAATCATCGACGGGACGGGGGCCAAGACCTGGACCTACACCCAGGACGTTCCCCGGGAAGAACCGGTCGCTGCTTTCCTGGCCAGGGTATTTCCTGGCAATCCGATCAACGGACATTCGGCCCTTTTGCGCTTGCGGCGAGCCAAGGAGGCAGGCCTTGGGTTCGACACCCGCTACTCGCTTTTAATGGACTGGCATTTTTTGATGAAGCTCGCCCTCTACGCGGGCGGGCCGATTCTCTACGATCCTTTAGCCACCCTGAGGTATCGGAGACACTCTCAGAATGCCTCGCGCCTGCAAAGCGCCAGCTTCACTTGGGCGATGGAGGCCGCGGAATTGCGGGCCGACTTGCTGAGTGAGGAACGAGAAAAATGGCGGGCCTTGGGGTTTGACACCCAAACGATGGCCGCCGCGGTGATTCGTCCGGTTTCCGGCCTGTTGTTCCAGCAATTGCGTCGCGGCAAATGGGGCAATGCCAAGCGCGCCTGGCGTCTTTACCGCCAGGTCTATACACCGGCCGACCTAACCAGTGATTTGGGGCCGTACTTGATCAACGGCCTCCGCAAGCGGACGGGTTGGGGGGCGGGGAAAAGTCTTCCGGCACGATGACGAGGTTGGCGGTTTCTCAGGATTATTGCTCCGCCGCGTCAAGCAGCCGATTTCTTAAGCGTGGGTGTGCTCTTGGCTGGCAAGAAATCCCCGTCCTGGGCTGCCGGCGCTGAAACTGTCGGGTGGGGGCTTGGACGGTTTCAAGCAGGGTCTTTTTGGCTGCCGGCAACATTGCGCCTATTGAACGCAGCGTTACGAGGTTTTGTCTGACTGAGGCCGGGCCATGCCGGATGCTTTGATGCGACTGCGCAACACCATTCTAACCGGGGCGGCTTCCTACGTTCAGATGGGGAGCCTGGTGTTGACACAATTGGTGGCCATCCCCATCGCCCTCACTTTCCTGGACAACGAGCGTTTTGGTCTTTGGTCGTTCATTTCCCAATCGCTGGGCTACGTGCTTTTGCTGGACTTTGGGGTGACCAATTCCCTGGGTCGGCTGCTGACCGATCCGATTCACAAGGGCGACGAGCGGACTTGGAACGGCTGGTTCAACCTCTTTTTGGCCGTGCTCTTGATTCAGGCGGGGCTGATTCTGGGGGCGGGCGTGCTCCTGACCGACCCCATCCTTCAGTGGTTCAATATTCCGGCGCCGTTGCTGGTGGAAGCCCGGCGGCTTTGGCTGATGCTGCTGTTTTTGAACGCGCTGATGTTTCCGTTGCGGCTGTTTCCCGGAATCCTGGGGGCACAAAACCGGAGTTATTGGGTGTCCGTCGGCGCGGTGACCGGCAGTTGGTTTGGATTATTGACGTTTTACCTCTTCCTCAGACTGGGTTGGAGCACCCTGGCCTACGGTTTCTCCGCCGCCGTGCAGATGTTGGTCAGTTCAGGATTGACGTTGCTGGCCGTGTCGCGGGGACCGAATCGTTTTCGGGTTTCGTTCCGCGACATCCCGTGGCATCACACGCGCGAGTTGTTCGGCTTCAGTCTGGCGGTGTTCGTCATCGGCATCGCCGTCCAGGTCGCCCTAGTGAGCCAGGCGCCAGTGATCACCAAGATTGTGGGGCTGGGAGCGGTGGCCAGTTTCACGATGTGCAGCCGGGTGCCCATGCTGCTGATGCAATGTATCTGGCGGCCTTTTGACGCCTTCCTGCCGCGTTGGCAGATTCTCTGGGCCAAGCAAGAGACCGCACCGCTCACCGAGGAGTTTCGCCGGCTGTTCCGGCTCACCATGGGCCTGGCGGCGCTGGCGATGACGTGTTGTTTCGCCCTGAACCGGTGGTTTGTGTTCAGCTTCGGCAAACAGGAACTTTACGCCGGCAAGACCTTCGATTTGTTCTTTGCCCTTTTTGTGGTCCTTCAGGTCTGGAGCCATTGTCTGGCCTGCGCTTTTGTGCTGGCCAAGCGCATGAAGGGGTTGGCGGCGGTGGCCTCGGCGGACACGGTTTTGGGACTGATTGCCGGCATTGCGGGCGCCCAGTGGCACGGCTTGAACGGTTACATTGCCTTCACGGTCCTTTATAATCTGGTCAGCCTCGGTTTTTGGTACTGCACGCTCAAAGCGCCGAAGCTGCTCAACCTCAGCCTGGGGCGGCTCGTTCGAGACCACGGAATGGTTTTGTTCATCTTTTCGGCACTGTTGGCGGGGGAATTCTTTGCCTTTCGCCAAACCGCGACCTCGGAACGCTTGCTGCTGGCTGAAGGTGCGGCAGCCGTGGGGGCGACCGCCTGCTTTACGGGACTTTTCCGAGGGGATTTGCTGGCGATATTCCGCCGGTTTCGACGCGCGCGACAAGACTGGCTGGCCGCCAGGCCTGAGGCGCCACCCCGGAAGGTGTGATTGGGGATTTGCCCGGAAGCTCGTTTCCGGGTTGCCACAGTCCAGGCCGGCAGGCTAGACTGCGGCGCGTCAGACGACCGCTCCGCCTATGCGCAGTTCGATACATGATCCGAAGTGCTTTTTCGGGGCCGACATCCTTCGCGGGGTGGCCATCCTGTCGGTGGTGCTCTACCATACCTTTGGGCGCTTGTACGGGTTCTGCCTCCCCTGGAACGGCAATTGGCAAGACTTTCACGCCCCCCCGAGCGAGCATTTCCTGGTGTTTTATCCCGCTTCCTTCGGGTGGGCGGGGGTGGCCCTGTTTTTCGTGCTCAGCGGATTTTGCATCCATACGTCTTGCCTGCGCTCCCCGCGCTTCACCAACGCCCAGTTCTTCTGGCACCGGTTTTGGCGGATTTATCCCGCCTACCTGGTCGCGCTGGTTGCCTTTTGCTGCTTGGAACGGCTGGACTTGACCACCTCCGGGGGCGTCAAGCAATTGCTGGCGCACGTGCTGCTGGTCCATAATTTTCACCACGCTTCCTTTTTCGGAATCAATCCCGCTTTCTGGAGCATCGCCGCCGAGGTCCAGCTTTATCTTTTGTTCCCGGTGGTGTTGCTGCTCCGCCGGCGTTGGGGGATGGGAGGCTGCCTGGCGATTACTTTCGTGGCCAGCATGTTGTGGCGCCTGATGGCGGTGGCTCTCTGCGGACTGCCGGAACGCGTCGGCGCCCCTGCCTTCAATTCGCCCATCATGACCTGGTTTGACTGGACCCTGGGGGCTTATATCGCGGAGCGCACGGCTCAGCAGCGAAGGGCCTTCACCAAGCACGCCGTCTGGCTGGCGGTCCTGGCGCCCGCCTTCGTTTTCAGCACCGTGTTCAAGCCTTTGACGGTGTTTAGCTTTTCTCTGGCGGCTGCCGTTTCGGCGGTGGTCCTGGATTTGATGGTCTCCATGCGGTCCAGTCGCAACCTCGGGCTTAGCTTTCTGGCGTTTACCGGGCTGATCAGTTACTCGGTCTATTTGTGGCACCAGCCCCTGTTATCAATGCTCTCCGGGTGGTTTGGACGTTTTGCCCCCAGCCTCATCGCCGGCGTCGCGACCGCCGGGGCGATTGCCGGGCTGTCGTGGCTGTCTTACCGGTTAATCGAGCGGGAGGGCAGCAGGCTCGGAAAGAGACTCTGGGAGCGGCGGGCCGCTCCGGCCCGCGCCAGCCTGCCCGAGGGCACATTGGCGCCGTCCCGGCGGGCTGCCCAAACCAGCCCCGCACCCGTGTCGCCCGTTCCTTGTTCCGATTCGCTGCCCAAGTGAGCCGCACCGACCGTGCTGGGGCCCAACGCGGCGATTCACAACTTGCCGTGGCATAAACGTGCAGCGCTAAGGTGAACTGCTTCAGGTTATTCAAGCACTGGATGCGCCGGGCATTCTCCTTGGCCTTGGCCAGTGCGGGCAGGAGCATCGCCGCAAGGATGGCGATGATCGCAATGACGACCAGCAATTCAATCAGCGTTTCCGGTTGTAACTGGCCAGCGCGTATTTCCCGGCGGCGAGTTCAAGCGCCCGTTGCTGGAGGGGTGTGTCCGGACAGAATTGCAGCCATTGGACCGCCTGCTGGAAAGGCGCTGCGCCGCGCATCGCTCCCTGCCATTCGGCCCTGGCCAATCCCACCGGGGGCGGCTGCACCGACCCCTGGATGAGCAGCCCCTGGCGCGTGCGGCGCTGGGCGGCGCCCGCGATCTTGACTCCGCGCCAGAGCAGGTCCGATTGCTCGTAGCCGATGAAGCATTGGCCGCCCTGGGATTTGCGGCCGCAGGGGGCCAAATCGGCGGCCACGCCGAGCCTGGAGAAAGCGGCTTGAATCCAGATATGGACGCGCCGGTAGCTCTCGGCGGCCCGGAGCGCATACCAAGGATTGCCCGCGGGGAAAAGCAGGCTGTAAGTCCAGTCGGCGTCGTGCGGGACGAGGCCCCCGGCCGTGGGCCGGCGAACCAGCGGGCGCAACCGGGTCAGGCGCTCCACCTGCGCGTATTTCTGGAAATAACCGAAGGATGCCGCGCGCTCGGTCCAACTGTAAAAGCGCAAGAGCGGTTGGCCCAGGCGCGGGGCCGCCTCGAGCAAGGCCTCGTCCAGGGCCATGTTGAAGGCCGAGTCGCCCGGGCCCGAGTCAAGCAGATAGGCCGTGCTGTGCGTTGCGTATGCCAAAGGCGCCCGCTCCTTTCAGATCCCAATCTGGGGACAAAGGGATTTGATTTCGCAGCAGGGACAGTCGGGATTGCGCGCATGACAGCGGCGGCGTCCGTGCCAGATGAGCCAGTGACTGAACATGGTCCATTGAGCTTGCGGCAACAGGGGCATCAAGTCCCGCTCGATTTTGGCGGGAGCCTTTTCCGGGGTCAGACCCAGGCGCCGCGCCAGCCGGGCCACGTGGGTATCTACGACCACCCCGCAGTTGATGTGGAAGGCATTGCCCAGCACCACGTTGGCGGTCTTGCGTCCGACCCCGCCGAGCGAGACCAGTTCTTCCAGGGTGCGGGGAACCTGGCCGCCGTGCTTTTGGAGCAGGGCCAGGCAGCCGTGCTTGATGCTCCTGGCCTTGTTGCGGAAGAAGCCGGTGGTTCGGATCGCCTGTTCCAACTCGGGCAGGGGGGCATGGGCATAGTCGGCCGCCGAGCGGTACTTTTTGAACAACTGTGCGGTGACGAGATTGACGCGCTGGTCAGTGCATTGGGCGGAGAGAATCGTTGCGATGAGCAGTTCGAGCGGATTCGCATAGTTGAGTTCGCAATGCGCGTGCGGGTAGGCCTCCTGCAGGCCGGCGATGATCTCTTTGAGCCGGTCGGCCTTTCCAGCTTTGGATTCGCGAGGCATTGCCCTACTGGCTCTTTTGCGCCGGCATGGCCCTTGGCGCGTTCGTGGGGGCCGGCAGGTGGGTGGGTGCTGGTTGCGCGGGCGGTGTGTAGGCCGGGGCATTGGTGCCGAGGACCGCGGTGCTCTTGGCGAAGCCAGGCAGCGAACCATCGAGCCAGCCGTGCCACCAACCGACCGCCAGGAACAGCATGGCCGCCAGGGTGAGGTAGAGCTTCCACGGGCGATGTCTCTCGGCGAACAGATCGACCAGGTCGCGCTGGGCGCCGGTGGGGAGCGAGGCCACGCGCGTGAGTGAGGCGCCAAAGGGCACGTTGATCTTCGCCTTGGCGTTCACGGCCCAACCGTTGGCATCCAGGATCGGGCCGAGATTGCGTTTGTGGAGCTTGAGCCAGGCCAGCAACATCGAGGGGCCGGAGATGATGAGCACGAGGCCGAGCACGCCGAGGGGCATCAGCCATTTCAGGCCCAGGAAGCCGGTGACGATGCCGCCCACCATGCCGCCGACGCCCGCGGCGCCCACGCTCAAGGCCGCAATGAGGCCCGGGTCAATTTTCTGGGGCGCCGCCGGCTGCGCGGCCTGGGCTTTGGCCACCGCGCTGCTGACTTTGGCGGCCGCTTCCGTGAGCTTGGTGAAGGTCGTCTCGCCGGTGGTGTCGGCGGCGTGTTTGGCGAGTTGCTCCTGGATGAGGCGGGCGACCTTTTTGTAGGGCGCCCAAAAGGCCTGCCGGATGCTGATCGGGTTGTCCACGATCTTGGAAATGGTCGCATCCCAATCCCGGCCTTTGCGGTCGTAGAAGATCCCGTTGCGGCCGACCATCAGGTTGTCGGAGTCGCCGTGGGTAAAGGCCGCCACGATTTGCATTTGTTCGCCGGTGCCTTTGCGCGCGCAGTCGCAATAGGCCAGGTAAGTGCCGGCGAGGCTGGCCATCACGGCGTGTTTGGCGGCGTCGGTGACGGTGATGCACAAGTCGCAGCTTCGTTGGTCGAGATAGAGGGTGCCGGCCTGGAAAATCGCTTTGTCTTTGCGGCTGTAGAAATCGCGGAAAGAAACGAAGTTGTTGACCAGCTTGTAAAGGTCGCGGTAATAGCGGGTGAGCCGTTCGACGGCGGCGATGGCATTGGCCTCGGGCTCCAGGGCCTTGTCCCTGGCAATCAGCGCGCTGATGGCCTGCCTGCCTTGGCCAGCCAGGAGCTCGCGCACCCGCTTGAGGCCCAGCTTTTCCACAGCGGCGCCGGCTTTGGCTTGGGCCCAGGCCTCGTAGGCCGTGAACCGGGCGCTGATCGCAGCCCAATCCGATTCGCTCAGCGCGGCCTTGCCGTCGAACATCGGCCCCACTACTTGAGCGGCAAAGGTGGCCATCGCCCCTGCCCACGCCGGGTTGAGGCCCTCGCGGAGCGAGAGCGGTTTGCCGACCCCCACCTGCGCCAGCGGCAAAGCGGCGATTTCGGCCGAACTAAGCGTGAGGTCTTTGGCGGTGAAAGCAAGGTACTCCTTTTCTTCGCGGTTCAAGGCGTTGACCGCGCGCGGATCGAAGGCGGCCAGGCGGCAGCGGACGAAATAGTCGTCCACCTTGGACTTGATCGCCTGAAAAGCGGCCGCCGCCACAGTGGTCGAGCCGTCGAGCGGGAGAATGGCCTGGTCGGTTTCCGCCTGGTGCCACCAGTCGGAATAGGCCTGGGCGGCGGCAAAGAACTGCTCGACCTTGGCCTGGCTCACGCCGGGTTTGCCGCTGCGATCCGTTTCGGCGCCCAAGCAGGCGATCAGGTCTTGAATGACCGCCTTGGTGGCCTCATCCGCCGCCGAATCCGCCGGCACAATGCCGTCCCCGTTGAATTGGGTTTGGGTGAAGATCTTGGCCGTGTCGATGGTGTCTTCGACGGTGATCACCGCCGCGTCGGACTTGCCGAGGTTGAGGAGGATCTGGCGCGCCGAAGCCAGGAGTCGCCTGCCTTCGGGCGTCGCCTGGTTGATGGCGCTCAGCGGCAGTTCGGCCGAGCCTGCGAGCAGGTCGTCGGTGTGGTTGAGACATCTGCCCGCCCATTGGACGGCGGCAATAATCTCGGGGGCGCGGATCCGCCCATCGCCGTCGGTATCAATCAGGGCCAGGGTCTTGGCATCGAATTCCAGGCCGGTCGTGGGGCAGGCCAGGGCGACCCAGAGCTTCTGGTCCAACTGGTCCAGCGCCATGAGATCGGCCCCGGTTTCGAGCCGAACCTGGTCGAAGCCGCCAGCCCGAAAGAATTTCCAAGTGTGGCTCGCGTCCATAGTCAGGTCTTGGTTGCAACGGAGGCGCATGGTAGCACAACCGGGACAAAGGGAAACTGGCATTTTGCACCCACCGGCGGCTCCGCGCGGCCGGGCGGCAAGCGAAGGGGAAAGCTCACGGAAGAATTTGGGACCGGAAGATGATTTGGCAGCCACAGATTACGGAGCGCGGGGCCGGCGCAACCGTAACGATTCGAAGGAGAAACCGCTAATAGACGCTAATGGACGCTAGGAAGAGGGGTGTGATCGATGTCCTGACCGGAAGGTTCCGCTCATCGTGTGGTCCCGCAGGGCGCGACGCCTGGAAGTGCCAGACCCCTGCCTCAAGCCCGTCTTTATTAGCGTTTATTAGCGCAGATTAGCGGTTCAACTGAATCGTTCCGGCTAAACCAATTCGGGCTCTTCGATTTGGCTCGGGGCGGGGGTGAGGGGCGTGCCATCCTGGGCCTCGAGATATTCGAAGACCTTGCCTTCGTAATTGCGGATGACGACGCGGTCGGCATTGCGGCTGAGGATGTAATCCGGATTGATGGGGACTTTGCCGCCGCCGCCGGGGGCATCGATGACATATTGCGGCACGGCGTAACCGGTGGTGTGGCCGCGCAACTTCTCCATGATGTCCAGGCCTTGCCGCAGGCTGGCGCGCAAGTGGGCGGAGCCCGCGATCAGGTCGCACTGGTAGAGATAGTAAGGTTTGACGCGGCACATGAGGAGCTTTTGGACATGGGCTTGCATGAGGGCGGGGTCGTCATTCACCTTGCGGAGCAGAACGGATTGGTTGCCCAGCGGAATGCCCGCGTCGGCCAGCCGGCCCAGGGCGTCGCGCGCTTCGGTGGTCAACTCCCGGGGATGATTGGAGTGAATGCTGATGAACAGCGGGTGGTAGTTGCCCAGCACCGCGCAGAGCTGCGGGGTGATGCGTTGCGGCAGGAAAATGGGAATCCGAGTGCCAATCCGCAGGAACTCGACATGGGGGATGGCACGCAACCGGCCCAGCAGGTACTCAAGCTTCTCGTCGCTCAAGAGCAGTGGGTCGCCGCCGCTCAGCAGCACGTCTCGCACTGCGGAATGGCGACGGATGTAATCCACCTGCCGGTCGAGCTCGGGATGGAAATCGTAGCCGGAGGCATTGCTGACGAGGCGCGAGCGGGTGCAATAGCGGCAATAGGCGGCGCACCGGTCGGTCACCAGGAACAGCACGCGGTCCGGATAGCGGTGCACGAGTCCCGGCACCGGGGAATGCGAGTCCTCGCTGCAAGGGTCGCTCATCTCCCACGGCGCGGTGTAGGTTTCCTCCACGCGCGGAATCACCTGCCGGCGAATCGGGCAGTCCTCGTCCGCCGGGTCAATGAGATTGAAAAAGTAAGGGGTAATGGCCAGGGCGAGCTTCTGGTTGGCGAGCCTGGCGCCGGCGACTTCTTCCGGGGTGAGGGTGCGCATCAAGCGTTGGAGTTGCTCGACGGTGGTGATGCGGTGCTTGAGCTGCCAATGCCAGTCACCCCAGTTCGCATCGGCAATGTCGCTCCAAAATCCTCTGCCCGCAGAGTGGAATTCCTTCAAGGCATGTGGCCAGCGCCGCGATGGCGGCTCGTCGCTGCTCCCGGATGAGGTGGGGGTCTGCATTTTTCGCTTCGTTTTTGTTAGCGCACTATAAGTATGATCCGCAGGCTGTCAAGCCGGGGAAGTGGAAAGGGCCAGGTTGCCCGGCATAAGTGGCTTGGCAACAAGGACTTGGAGACGTTCATTTCCCACTGTCAATTGTCAACTTCGAGTTTCCGCCTGGTGCCCGCCTGTCCTCTCCCGGCCTGCGCTCTGGGAAGTCCAACTGGCAATTGCATTGCGTTCTCCGTTCTCCGTCCTCCGTGCTCGCTGGCAGGGTCACTTGAGGGCAGCTTGAGCGGGGAGTGAGGGTGGCGGTTGGGTGGGGCGCAGGGCCAGGCGCTGCCTGTCGAGGGCATCCAACTGCATGAGGGCGGCTACGGTCGCGTGGCGGTGGGCGGCTTTTTTGCGGAAGCGCAGCAGGAAGCCGGTCCGGTCGCGGTTTTGCAGATAAGAGGCGATGACTCTGGAGTAATCGTTCACGAGAGGGGCGAGGTCGCGGGAAGCGCGGAGGCGGACCACTGCCAGTTCCCGCAGTTTGTTTTGGAGCACAAAGGTCTGCGGCGCGCGGTCCCAGTCGCGGATTACGTTCTGCAATGTGGCTTGGGCGTGGAGCGGCAGTTCATTGGTGCCGGTGCGGACCTGGATGGGGGAGCGCACGGCTTCGTCGAGTTTCTCCCAGCTTCTCTCGGCCGGCCAGGCTTGGGACAGGTCGCAGCCGGTGAAATTGGCCGCTTGCAGGGCCCACCATTTCTCGACATCGAGCGGGCGCGCAAAATGGGCTTGGAAGGCGCGCAAGAAGGCGAACTGCCAATTGTAGTGCTGGGGCAATTCGGCCAGGAAGGCGCGCAGGCAGGCGGGGCCGCTTTGGAGGCGCAAGAGACTGTTGACGAACAATTGCGCGCTGCTGCGGTAGAGTTCGCCGGCCTCGCCAACCAACTGGTTTGGCGCCGGCCAGCTCAGTTCCTGGAAGGTGAGCGGCGGGTGGCGGGTCAATTGCTGATGGGCGCGCTGGAGGGGGTTTTCCCAGCGGCCGTTGAGGAAAGTTGGGGTGAGGGCGACGCCGTTGACGCGGACGCCCGGGGGCGGGAGGATGATTTCCACCTCGCTGGAAGCCAGGAGTTGCCGGGCCAGACCTTCCACGAGCCAGGTTGGGATCTCGGCCGAGCGGAGCCCGGCCGAGCGATTGGCCAACTCCAGCAGCACCACTTGCGTCAGCACCCGCACGTAACGGCCGCGCTCCACCACGTCGGGCAGAAAAACATGGTATAGCCAGCCGTCCTTGAACCGGTCCGAACGGATAGTGGCGCCGTCCTCCGCGCTCAAGGCGCGATAGAGCGTGACGAAGACCTTCCCGCGCCAGGATTCGTTGGCCCCGAGCTCGCGGCACAGGTTTTGTTTGATCCGTTCGGCCGAGACGGCCAGCAGGGTCGGCTGGAGGTGGACGAGGCTCTGGTTGGTCGCCAGCAGCCGGTCCGGCTCGGCGGCGGTGGCGGCCTGGACAATGAATTGGCCGGAACGGCTGCTGGCGGCCAGCGGGTTGGGGGGCGGGAATTGAGCGCGAACCGAACCGGCAGTCAAAGCGCAGCAGAGGAATGGTGCAGCGACAAAAAAGTATCGGCATATCCATGAAGCCGTTGATCTCCTCTCCCTGACCCCCTGCGGCCCTGCCGCGCCGCGCCCGGCGCCGGCAGGGGGCGAGGGGGAATCGCGACAAAATCGGGAACCAACTGCGGCGACCAAAGTAAGGCAACTTCCCCGCCGGTGTACTGGAACCCGAAGTCCGGCTCCGACAGGGCGCGGGCCGCAGCCCGAAGGCCCAGGACCGAAAAAGGCGCGAATCGCCAAACGCAAAGGCTGCCGCCGCCGGCTCCGGAAAGGGTTGCGTTTCCGGGGCAGCAGGGCGGGCCAGTCTGAAGGCTCGATTCCTTGAGCTGGTGTTTTTGTCAGGCCCGGCCGGCAAGACATAATCTATGCTGTTTTTGGAGTTGAGGTTGGTTTGGTTTCGGATTTGGCCGCGGGCTTGGTCTCAGCGCTGGATTTGCTTTCGCCGGCCGAGGAGGATGCCGGGGCGGCTTCTTTGCTGGCGGCTTGTCTGTACTGTTCGGAGCGATAATCGGTGGCGTAAAAGCCGCTGCCTTTGAAGAGGAGGTTCGCGCCGCCGGTGATGGTTCGTTTGACTTTGCCCTTGCCCCACGGTTTCCGGGGGCAGACCTTGGCCAGGCAGACACGCAACGGTTCAGCCGACATGGATTGAAACTTCTCAAAAGTGTGTCCGCACTTTTCGCAGATGTATTCGTATGTTGGCACAGCCGTTGTTTCTAATAGACTGAACGCCGGTTGCGGTCAAGCCGGGGCAGAGCACGGCAAGGGGGCCTCTCATTTTTTCGCACACGGTTTGGAAATCCATTGGGCGGCGATGGTCGGCTCGGCGGCGCCTTCGACTGCCAGACCCCGGCTTAGTACTGCGTGTCATAAATACGGTGACGTTCGCGGCCAGGGATTTTCGCTCCAGCCGAGGCGCGAGCGACGAGCATACCCGTTCCCGACCTGTCGGGATGAGGAGCGAGCAACGAAGGCTGGAGCGAAAAGACCTGCCGCCCGGGGGGTTGCGCCGCATTTGGGCTGGGGCGGCGTTGCTCCTCAGTCGCAGACCCATCAGGGCATGCTCCTTCGTCGCGCCTTGCCCCAGCCCAAATGCGGCGCAACGAACTTCGAGCGCGGCTTCTCCTGGCAGGAGGGCTACTCGATTTTTAGCGCGAGCTGGACCCATGGGCTGGCGTTGCGCCGCTACATTGCCGGCCAGGAGGCACACCATAGAGCGCTCTCCTTCGTGGACGAACTGAAGCGGTTGCTCGAAAGGAACGGCGTAAAGTATGATCCCCAATACCTGGTGTAGGTGGCGGCCCACCGAGAGTTCTGGCACCCCTGGCGGGGTGCGGGCGAACCCCGGCGCGACTTTCCGGTGGTCGTTCTGCCCTGTCGCCGCAGAACGACCACCGGCTACTTTCTGACAACCCTTGGGGTTGTTGCCAATCCTTGGCCCCTTGGTTACAGCGGGCCTGGCGGAGCAAGTCTCGACCAAGGCCTCAGGCTGCCAAAACGCCGCGCCCAGACACCAACTTTTCGGAAGAACCAAAAAAAGGGCAATTCTCGGACACGCTCCAAAGGCAGAAACACTCGAACAGGTTACGCCCCGAAGAATTTCTGGATTTCGGCAAGGACCTCGACGAAGCGGTCGATTTCCTGGGTGGTGTTATAGAAATAAAAACTGGCGCGGGCGGTGGACTCGACGCCGAGTTTGCGCATCAGGGGTTGGTTGCAGTGGTGGCCGCCGCGCAAGGCGACGCCGCGCTGGTCGGCCACGGTCACCACGTCGTGGGCATGCACGCCCTCGAGCAGGAAACTGACCAGACCGGCGCGCCCGAGGTGCGGGCCGAACAGGCGGATGCCCTTCAGGCGCGCGAGCCGGGCGTAGGCGTAGGCCCCCAGTTCCTGGTCGTGCCCGGCAATGTGCTGCCGGCCGATGTGGTCCAGGTAATCCATGGCGGCGTGCAATCCGACGGCGCCGGCGATGTCGGGCGTGCCGGCCTCGAATTTGTGAGGGGCGTGTTTCCAGGTGCTGTGATGGAAATCGACGCTCAGGATCATCTCGCCGCCGCCCTGGTAGGGCGGCAGGCCCTCCAGCAGTTCCTGCCGTCCATACAAGACCCCGATCCCCGTGGGGCCGCACATCTTGTGGCCGGAAAAGGCCAGGAAATCGCAGCCCAGCTCCTGCACGTCCAGCGGGCGGTGCCCGGCGCTCTGGGCGGCATCGACCAGCGTAGTGATGCCCAGCTTGCGCGCCCGCGCGCAGAGCTCCGCCACCGGGTTGATGGTGCCCAGCGAGTTGGATATGTGCGTCATGGCGAACAGCTTCACCTCTTTGGTGAGGACTTCGTCCAACCGGTTCAGGTCCAGCAGGCCCATGTCCCCGGTCACCGGCAGGAAGACCAGCCCGGCCCCGGTGCGCTCGGCCAGCAGTTGCCAGGGGACGAGGTTGCTGTGGTGCTCCATCTCGGTGAGCAGGAGGCGGTCGCCGGCCCGGAGGTATTTGGCGCCCCAGGACTGGGCCACCAGGTTGATGCCCTCAGTGGTGCCGCGGGTGAAAACGATCTCCTCGGCGCTGCGGGCATGGATAAAGGCGGCGGCGCGGGCGCGGGCGGCCTCGAAGGCGGCGGTGGCGCGATTGCTCAAGGCATGGATGCCGCGGTGCACGTTGGCGTTGTCGCACTCGTAGTAGCGGCGCAGGGCCTCGAGCACCGGCCGCGGCTTTTGGGTCGTGGCGGCGTTGTCGAAATAGACCAGCGGCCAGCCATGGACTTTCTGGTCGAGAATCGGGAAATCGGCCCGCAAGGAGGACCAGTTCATCGGGGTCTGGGCTCGAATGGCGGTGGAGGGGGGCATCTCACATCAATCCCAACTGCAACCTGGCCGCTTCAGTCATCATCGCCTGGTTCCACGGCGGCTCCCAAACCAGCTCGACGGCGACGTCGTCGACGCCCTCCAGCCCGAGCAAGCGGTTTTGCACGTCCTGCGCCAGCATCGGGCCCATGCCGCAGCCGGGTGCCGTGAGCGTCATCTTCACGTCCACGCGATAGCTCGCCGCCCCCAGCGGCGAGAGGTGGCAATCGTAAATCAGGCCCAGGTCGACAATGTTCACCGGGATTTCCGGGTCATAGCAGGACCGCAACCGGTTCCAGATTTCCTTTTCGAGCTGTTCCTGGCTCAGCGGCGCGCCGACGCTCACCGGCGCCGCCGCCGGCTCCAAGCCCAGCGCGTCGGCGTCTTTGCCTTCGATGCGAAACAGGTTCCCATTGACGATCACGGTGTAGGCGCCGCCCAGCGACTGGGTCAGGTAGGCCTGCTCGCCCTTTTGGAGCGTGACTTTGGACCCAATGGGAATCATGGCCGCCTCCACGTCCCGGGCCAGGGTGATGCTCTCGTTGCCACTCATAACCACAAAAACTATAGCCGATTGGGGCCAAACTGTCGCGCCTGACCCTGCAAACCTTCCCACGCCAAGCGGCCTGGCGCAAGTCGGGACGAAGCTCCTTGCCCCAGCGCCGGGCCGCCGGCGCGCGGGGCGCGAGATCCGAGTTGCGCATCCCCAGGGGCTTTGGCTAAATTGGGGCAGGTTACGCACAACCGGCATTTGCGCCAGCATGGAAAGAATTCAGATCAACAATTTTGCGGGGCTGGAGGATGTGAATCTCGAGGTCAGTCGCGTCACCGGTCTGATCGGCCCGGAAGCCACTGGCAAGAGCATCATCGCCAAGCTGCTCTACTTTTTTCGGGAAACAGCCTCGCGGCTGCCCCATGCGGTAATACATGACCGGGAGAGCAGCCAGTACAACGCCGAGTGCTGCGAGCGGTTCCAACGATATTTTCCCATCGGCAGCGGCGGAGTTGCAGACTTCGACATCACCTACACGACCGGGAGCGAACATGTGCGCGTGAAGTTCTGCGGAATGCCGGCGGCGAGGCAGGAGGCTCTGAGCTTGGAGTGGAGCGACTTTTATCCGCGCGCGATGGAGAGGTTGAAGCGTAGGAAAGACGAGCTTTTCGGAGTTCGGACGCAGGGAGATGAATACGCCTCTGAGGAAGTCGGGAGTAAACTGATCCAGGAATACGACGAGGAAGCCAAGGAGATCCTGGGTCCCTGGTCCACTTGCGAGCAGATGTTTATCCCGGCTGGCCGGGCTTTTTTCTCGCAAGTCCAGGCGAGCATCTTCACCACGCTTCATGGCGGTGAGAGCCCCGAGCCGTTCCTGACCGCCTTCGGCTCTTTGCTCGAGTCGACCAAGGCGCGCCTGGACGAAAGAGGCTTTTACGACCCGGTCAAGCCCGACGCTTTCCAGGGCATCCGATCTTCCATCAAAGAGATCCTGCACGCTGAATTGGGCCGAGCCAAAGGGCAGGAGTTCCTTCAGTTTGGTGATGGACGCCAGGCAAAACTAGCCCAGGCATCCTCCGGCCAGCAGGAGGCCTTGCCCATTCTGCGGTTGCTCGCGCTCATCTTCTCAATGCCTGGTTGGCGAGACCGCTCCCTTTACATTGAAGAACCCGAGGCGCACCTCTTTCCGTCGACCCAGAAACAGATCGTCGAACTAATCGGCAGGGTCTTTCGTTGCCGGAAAGACGAACTGTGTCTGGTGGTGACGACTCACAGTCCGTACATACTGACGTCCTTCAACAATCTCCTCCAGGCGGGGAAGCTCTGGAAAGATGCGAATGCGAAGCGAGACCGGCGCGCCGGTGCGCGACTTCCCAAGATTATCCGCGGTTCCTTCAACCCCGGCGAGGTCTGCTTTTACGCGCTCGAGGAAGGAAGGGCCATGCCTATCGTGGACCCCGGAACAGGGTTGATCGATGCCAGCTATATCGACCAGGTCTCGAACGACATCGCAATTGAATTTGATCAACTGCTCGCGGAGGGAAATGAAAAGCCCTGACGGCCGCGAGTGCAGCACTTTTTTGCAGCACCGGAAGATCGCGCTGACTGGCAGGAGAACCTCCACGCTCTATCTTTTAAACCCCCAGGAGCGCAGCGTGGAGCAAGTCGAGGTGGACAATTGCGCCATCACCCAAGGGCCCCGTTGCGATTGGCTGGTTCGCCTCGCAGACATGCTCTCTCAAGAGGAGATTTACGTCGAGTTGAAGGGCTCGGACATCCACCGTGCGGTTGTGCAGTTGGAAGCCACCATCGACAAGCTTTCAGCCGACCGCGCTTGCTTCCGGAAGCGTTGCTTCGTTGTCTTCACGCGCAACCCGATGACCGGCACGGACGTTCAAAAATACAAAGTCCGATTCTTCAGCAGCTTCAGGGCGATTTTTAGTCTCGTTAAAGACAAGGAAGAGGTTCCGCTTTAAACCCTCCCAATCACACCAGCGGCGGGCGGGCAACTAAGCCGTTTATGTGGAGCTCCACATAAACGGTTAAGCCGCCTATCCCCGGACGCGACCGCCAGCATCCTCCTACGTCTCCTGGTTTTCCGTCGTGACGGGCTGGCCTTGGCCTTTGATGGCGGCCATGAGGGCGTGCCAGGCCAGGATGGCGCACTTGACCCGCGCGGGGAACTTGTGCACGCCGGCGAAGACCGCCAATTTCCCCATGTCCCCCACGGCCCGGCCGGTGGTCACCATGGCGTGCACCTGATCGAACATCTGTTCGACTTCGCGCCGGGTCTTGCCCTTAGCCGCCTCGGTGAGCAGGGAGGCCGAGGCCTTGGAGATGCAACAACCGGAACCGACGAAGCTGATGTCCCGGATGACGTCGCCTTCGAGCGCGAGGTAGAGCTGCAACTCATCGCCGCACAGCGGGTTGTGTCCCTGGGCGGAGCAGGTGGGGTGGCCCAGCTCATGGAAATTCCGCGGGTGCTTGCAATGGTCGAGAATCACCTGCTGATAGAGATCGTTGAGTTCGTCAAACATGCGGTGTGAGTTTTAAGTCCGAAATCCGAGCGCCGATTGCATAAGTCGCGCCCTTCGCCTAAGGCAGAGGGTTCTGGTGAGGGGGAAGCAATCACGGAAATCGCTAACCGCCAGCGTTCTGCCATTGGCTCCCGAATTCACTTTTTCTCCGCCACACGGGGGTTGGCTTCGAGCCGAGCCCAGAGGAGCTGGTCCAGTTCTTCGCGGACGGGCGCGCAGCGGATGCGTTCGATGATCTCGCCGGCAAAGGCATGAATCAGCATCCGCCGGGCGGTTTCGGCGCCCAGGCCCCGGCTGCGGAGATAGAAGATGGATTCCTCGTTCAACTGGCCGACCGTGGCGCCGTGGGTGCATTTCACGTCATCGGCATAGATCTCCAACTGCGGCTTGGTGTCCACGGTCGCGTCTTCGGAGAGCAGCAGGTTTTTGTTGGTCTGCTTGGCATCGGTTTTTTGGGCCGCGGGGCGGACGAGGATTCGGCCATGGAAGACGCCTTTGGACCGTCCGTCCAGGATGCCGTTGTAGTACTCGTGGCTGGCGCAGTGCGGGGCGGCGTGGTCGACGACCATGTAATGGTCGGCCAACTGGTCGCCCCGGGTCAGGTAGAGCCCGTTCAAAAGGCACTGAATACCGGCGCCCGCCAGGCTGATGCCTAGATTGTTGCGGGAGAGTCTGGCCCCGGTGGCAATCGAGTGGGAGGCCAGGTTGCAGCCCCGCCCCAAACGGGCGTGGAGGGCCGCGATATGGAAGGCGCCCAGGCTCTCATCCAGGAACTTGCAATGTTCGACCACCGCCCCCTCGCCGAGCACCAATTCGGTGACGGCGTTGGTAAAACAGGGCGCGTCCGCCAGGCTGACATAGCTCTCGATCACCGTCGCCTGGCTGGCGGCTTCGGCCAGGAGCAGACTGCGCGGATGCGAAGTGGCCCCGGCCTCCTTCCCCGTCGAGATGAACAGCAGGTGAATCGGCGCCTCGAGGATCTTGCCCGGCGGGACCTGGACGAACGCGCCGTCCTGGAAAAAGGCCGTGTTCAGGGCCGTGAACGGGCCGGCCTCTTCCTGGGCCCAACGCCCCAGGTGTTGCTCGAGCGGCCCGGAATCGCCAGCCAGGGCGGCGGCCAGGCTGCCGATCACCACCCCCGGTTCCAGCCGGGCGGTCGCCGACGGGCCGGCCACGTAATGGCCGTCCACAAAGACCAGGCGCGCGGCCGGCAACCGGCCGAAGGTGAACCTGGCCACGGTCTCCGGCGTGAGACCATCGGGCGGGGCCTGAAAAACCGGCTTGAACGGCAGGTTCGCAATCGGCGCCACGTTGGTGAACCGCCAGTCCTCCTGCTCGAGGGTCGGGAAACCCAGCTCGGCAAAGCGCGCGATGCCGGCCTTGCGGAGCGGAAAAAGCCACGCCGGCTGCTGCGTTTCCTTTTCGAACCGCTCGAACTTTTCCAGGTGCGGGTCGGTTGCCTTCATATTCGGGCTCCCGGTTTTTTTTGAACCATCGTCCGTGCTGCTCCAACCATCTGTCAAACTGAGTCAGTTAGTTTCCCATGCGATGGAGCTCAACGCAAGTCGGCCCGGAAAATCCTCGCGCTTTGCGCGGATTTCAGACTATAAAGGTCCAAAGAAAGGCAACGACGCTCATGAAACAGGCCAGCGCTTTACAGCCCCACGATGGTAATCCGGGGCGCAACTCCTGCAATCGCCTCCCGAGATTCCAGATTGTTTCCCTGCTCCTGCTGGCACTGGCCGGCGGCGGAACACTCGGCCGGGCCGAGGCCAGGCGGGCGGACTTTCGTTACTCGCCGCCCTGGTGGCAAACGGCCATCTGCCGGCCCGACGACCCGGACAAGACCCTGGTGGGCAAGGAGGGCCAACTGCTTTTCGACTTTGGCGGCGGCGGGGTGCGGAATTTCGGCCTTTGTCTCCAGTTTGAACTGGGGGGCGGCTCGCGCTGGCTGCGGCAGCAGACCCTTTCGCCGCGCGCGCCCATCGTCCAGACCTGGAAGGAGGCGGCAGGGGTGGAGGTGTTGGAGGAAACCTTCGTGGCGGCTCCAAAGCCGGGCGAGCGCCAGGCGCCGGCGGCCGAGACCATCCTGGCGGGAGTGGCGGCCGGGGCGGCTTACGCCACCTATCCCGGCGGCGGCCTGCCGGAACGCCAGGCGGTCGTGCTGGTCACCCTCAGCAATACCACCACCGCCGCCACGACGCGGCAGCCGGTGCTGCGCATTCAGAGCGTCGGTCCCGTGGGCTTCAACGAAAGCGACCGCACGATTGCCGCCGGGCAGGGGACGCGCATCGCCGCCTCCGAAGGCATCGAGTCGTGCGCCACCAACGGCAGCCAAGAGTTCCTGGTGCGCCTGCCGGCGGCGAGCTTGCCGCCGGGCGCTGCGCGCCAGCTTGCCTTCACCGTGGACCGCCACAGCCGCCAGCCGGCCCGGGCCCTGAGCCTGGAGCGGGCCCGGCAGTTGCGCGAGGCCGCCCGGCGGTGGTGGGAGCGAGCCGACCTGCCGTTCGACACGCTCCAGGTGCCCGACGCGTCCATCCAGGCCATGCTCGAATCGTGCGTGCGCAACATCTGGCAGGCGCGCGAAATCAAGAACGGCCAACCGGCCTTCCACGTCGGCCCCACCGTCTATCGCGGGTTGTGGGTGGTGGACGGCTCGTTCCTGCTCGAGAGTGCGGCGCTGCTGGGCCGGGGCAAAGACGCCCGCGCCGGCGTCGAATACCTCCTGAGCCACCAAAAACCCGACGGCAGCTTTGAACTGCTGGGGAAATATTGGAAAGAAAACGGCATCGTGCTGTGGGCGGCGGCGCGCCACGCCTTGCTCACTCAGGACAAGGAATGGCTCCGCGCGCACTGGCCCGCTCTCCAGCGGGTGGTCAAGGCGATACAAAACCTGCGGGCGCGCGCCGCCGAGGACCCCAAGGCCCTCGACTACCGCCTGCTCCCGCCGGGCTTCATCGACGGCGGCATCGGCGGGGCCGACCAGCCGGAATACTCGAACACGTATTGGTGCCTGGCAGGTCTCAAGGCAGCCATCGCGGCGGCGCGCTGGCTGGGTGACGCGCCCAGCGCCACGGCCTGGCAGCAGGAGTTCGACGACTTCTACAGCCTCTATCGCCAAGCCGCCGCGCGGGACCTGCTCCAAGACCAGTTCGGCCATGCCTACGTCCCGACCATGATGGGCAACCTCGACCACCACGTGCCCGCGCGCGGCCAATGGGCCTTCTGCCACGCCGTCTACCCGGGCCAGGTCTTCCCGCAGAATGACCCCCTGGTCGAGAGCCAGTTAGCCATGCTCGGGGCAACCAAAGTCGAGGGCATGGTCTTCGATACCGGCTGGATGAAGCAAGGCCTCTGGACCTACTTCGCTTCGTTTTACGGCCACGCGCTGCTCTGGCAAGGCCATGGCCGCGAAGCCGCCGACATGCTCTATGCCTTTGCGCAGCACGCCTGCCCCACGCGCGTCTGGCGCGAAGAGCAGAAACCGCTGGGCCAGGGCAACGACGAAGTGGGCGACATGCCGCACAATTGGGCCAGCGCCGAATTCATCCGCCTCAGCACCCACCTCCTGGAACTGGACCGCGGCGACGAACTGCACCTGCTGGAAGGCCTCCCGCCCGAGTGGGCCGGCCCGGGCATGGTCACCCGCCTCAACGGCGTCCTGACGCCCTTTGGCCCGCTCCGCCTGGAGGTCCGCATGTCCGAAGATGGCCGCAGCGCCCGCCTGCGAATGGCCCAACTCAAAGGCAGCAAACCGGCCAAAATCGTCCTCCACCTCAACGGCCTCAAAGGCGTGGATGAGACAGCCCTCCTGCCGGTCAATGGGGACGTGGACTATAAATGCACGCGCGAACCGGGCGCACCGCGACTTTGAAGGGGATGGCGACGGCCCAAGGTCTGCCAAGCACGGCCTGGTTTGAATGGGGCAGCGAGAGCAACTTTGGGCAGGTAACCAGTCCCCCGGCGGCAGGCAGCGGCGAGAGCGTGATGCGTGTGAGTGCGCCCGTTGGCGGCCTGGTGTTTGGCGGCCTTGACCATTATCGCCTGATGGTCAGCAATGCGGCCAGGGTCCTCCAGGGCGGAGAGCAACTCTTCACCGCGCCAGGGCTGCATCAAGCCCGGAAGCTCAATCCGGCAGGGCGCGACCTTGAACGATTTTTCGGGACATCGCCCTCCGAATGGTATTTCATCGGCGGATGCCTAAACCGCAACGATTACCAAATA